>NZ_JAQOSP010000014.1 GCF_030068475.1 Roseofilum acuticapitatum BLCC-M154
TTCTGATGACAAAGTTGAGAGAGCTAAAGAAGCATTACTTTCTGGGGAGATGAGTCCTACAGCTATTCTCAGGGGAATATTAAGGACTAATATTCCCGAAAGTCATGAAGCAGGAAAACAGAAACTAGCTCTAATAAAAAAGGAGCTTGAATCCCAAGGCTACACAGTTCCCGAATACAAACGCAAGTGCAAGCCCAGTTTTCTGGGCGAGAATCATCCCTGGAGAGAATCGGAGAAGGCAAGGAGAGCTGAGATTGAGACGAGAATGGCTGAGATTAAGGAGATGGATAGAGCCCCCGACCATGAACTTGTGCCGATTGTCCGGCAATCTCAGCTTGAAAAGGATAATCAATTTGTTAATAGGGGTCTATAGTGTCTCCTTCTGGATTCACGGTGTGACTCACACCGTGAATTAGGGTATGGGGTTACTCACCAATTCTAGGGATGTCGTCATTCCCCCAAAGTTGCTCACGCAACCTGGCGTTTTCCTTCTTGAGGAAAAGGATAGTTTCTTGAGCGTGTTGGAGTTGTGCCTTAAGTTCAGCTATCTCCGATTCTTTGCTCACCTTTCGCCTCAACAGACCCCTTTTGTTCTTAATTGATTGATGCCCCTTGTAAGTGGTGTCATTCATTAAGGTTGAATGTCCAAGGCTTGCTGAACGTTGGTCTACGGTTAGCCCTGAGATAATGCCATGATAATTAGCCAAGTGCCTCAGAGCATGGGTCTGGGTAAAACCCATGCCAACTTGGTCAATATAGCGGTTGAGAGCTTCTCTCATCCCATGGACATAACACCGCTCCATAGTTTCTGGTTTAGAACTAGCTTTAGGCGTTACATCTGGCAACTTGACTTCTGGGTTTTTGATATCCAAAAGCTCTAGTAGATTGGGGTAGTCAGGGTGAGCCATTGGAGTACAGATCCGTTTACTGGTTTTGATGGTGATAAAATGCCTCCCCTTGTTAGTGTCGGTAACCCAGAACCCGTCATCAAGCACTATCTCATGCCATTCATTATTTGGGTCAGATAATGCGGGGAAATATTCGCCATCTATAGTCACGGGTCTATCTAGGTTTAGAATTGCCTTAAATTCGCTACATCTAAACCCGTAAAGCAAATTAATTGACACTGCTTTGAACCACGATTGTCGGCTACCAAGATAGCGCAACTGAGACTTGGTTAATTCATAACCATTGAGTCCAAGTACCCTAGCCCTAAAGTCTAGAAACGTCTCAAGGTCAACATCTTGTTGCTCTGTTTTCTTGACAACTCGAAGTGTCCCAAAGTGGGATTGAACCTTATCGAGTTCAGTAATTAACCGAGTATCTCTTAGCAACTTCAGAACCCCATTGTAGGCATGTTTGAACCCTTTAGAACAAAGAGTTTGAGAACCAGAAGTATTGATAATTAACTGTCCCCAATTCCTCTTAATCTCAGAGATGAGATTCTCAGCAGTTAAGCGTAGCTCTGGGTTGAGCTTTTGATGGTGTTTGCCATAAGCACTATGGTATTTCCCCTTAACGCTCGTAGAAAGCTTTGGGTCTCTCCTATCCCGTCCACACTTGTCATAACCTGACAAGTAGGTAGACTTCACCAGCTCTATCGCTTCACCAATGGTGATGATGTCATTTTCAAGGGGTTTAACTCCCTTGACCTCAACTTCGTACCATTCCCAGAACTCTGATTCAGACTCAAGCTCTTTGAGCTTGTCAGAGACTGCCAGAGACTTGGCTAGGGCATTAACGCAACCATCACGGGTAAAATCCTCATTGCAAGCAATATCAGAGTTACCGGACTTGGTAGCCGTCTTAAACCGAAGATTAAGCCTATTCCTGGTATTCGTGATCCGAATCCCTTTCGGGCTTGTCTTTTGACAAGCTTTAAGATAACCACGGACTAGCTCATGGTCTACCAGTTTGGACGGGTCAATAGCGTTAGAGTGGAAATACTCATTAACTAATGACCATGCCTGTTTTATGTAGGTGTTCATGTTTCACACACTTTTCACACATTTTCAAGGTTCAAAGTGTGAAACATATGTGAGGCAAGGGTTACAGCTTACGCAATTGCGGTAGACTGGTTAGCAGGGAAGAGTTCGAGTCTCCTCACCAGCTTTCCCTCCAAATTTTGCTAGGACGGGACACCCTATCAGCAGTCTTCACCGTAATATAGTGTCTCTCGCCACTGGTATCGGTGACCCAAAACCCATCTCCTAGCTTCTAGGTGGAATCCGATACCACCCATACCAATGGTGAACGGCTAACCAAGTGACAGATAGGAGGGCGGCTAAACTTAAGGTTAACCCACTGTAGGGAACCAGTAGCCCTAAAACGGGTAATATGGCTCCGGAAATGGTGGCAATGAGTGCCGCAGAAGATTCGCGGCGGTTGTCGCCTAATCCCCAGGCTAGGGGCAGTAGAATGCAGGAGAGGAGAATCCAGGATAGTTCTGGGTGAATGACGCGACTGGCGTAGGTGAGGGCGAAAATACAGGCGAAAAATACGCCACAGGCGATCGCCACATCACGCAATTGCATCGGTAAAGATAAATACAGTAATCCCAGCCACCACAGGAGTAAGCCCGGACTGAGCAACAGTAGACGGGGCAAGACTCCGGTTCTGCCTAGGGGATTGGTGGCGGTAAATACACCGAAGGGGTTACGGACAGAAACGTTATCTTCAAATACCCAGATAAAGCGCTTGCCTTGCCCTTCTTCTAGGGTTTGGGTGGGAACAATACCACTGGCAAAATCGGCTTTGGGGAAATTGGCGATCGCCGTTAACTGAAAATTAGATAACAATTGCCCATTGGCATTATAGACCCATCGTGGAGACCCTTGTGCCTGATAGGTGACCCGAAACTGGGCAGTTTCTTTAGATTCTAAGCTGAAGGGAAAACCATAATCTCCCGGATTAATGGCTTCTAACCGTTGTCCATCCCGCTCGACGCGGAAATTTTGGAGGATGGTATATCCATAGGGAGGTTGGATTTCAAAGAAAAAATCTTCTTTCTCTCCGAGGAGATTGGTGACTTGATACTGAGAATCAAAAGAAACTTGATAAATCGGCAGATTCCTTTGCACATCCATGATTTGATTGAGCAATACATTAATCTCAGAAGCTTCTAAACTCAAGTAGCGGTTCACTTCTTGAACTTGTTCCACCTCCATGTATTTACCCTCTACATATTGGTTAAAGCGATAGGTTTCCGGAATGGTGTAGCGCACTTGGGGAGCCGCTTGTTCGAGTCGTTCCCCAGTGAGCATTTGGGCAGATGCGACTACTTTGGCTTGTTCCCAATGATGATAACGGTTGGCTAAGGTGGTACAAAAGAAAAAGCCCATGGCGATCGCGATCGATAGGATCGCCCCATGTTGTAAAATATCCAATAGTACATCGTAGCGCTGTAACCATTTATGCGTCCAAGCCGAAGGGTCTCGATCTCGTTGCAGCGCAAAACCCAAAGCAGCTAAGACTAAACCAAATCCTGCCACCACCACAATCAAAATGAGAAAAGTATTAAAAATGTAACTGCCAAACTGCATTAATTCGTCGGCATGGGTAAGATCGGGTAAATTGGGAATACCTTCAGGAAGTCTAAACATAAAGTCTTATTTTAGAGTTGAGAGGGTAAAGGGTGCTTCTCATGCTGGACATGAGACGAAAAAAAACTAAGTTTCGATCCTCATAATGTCCACTATTCACTATTTACTGGTTATGGATCGCCATCAGAACCATCTGGCTCCAATCGATATCTTGGTGGTTGATGACACTTCAACTAATTTAAGTGTACTCACCCAATTGTTATCTAAAGAGGGCTACAAAGTTAGAGTTGCTCGTAATGGTGAGTTTGCCTTACGTTCGGTACTCTCTTCTCCTCCGAGTCTGATTTTACTCGATATTATGATGCCAGAAATGAATGGCTATCAAGTGTGTGAGCGTCTGAAACTCAACCCGAAAACCCAGGAGATCCCGGTTATTTTCTTGAGTGCCTGCGATGAAATTATAGATAAGGTAACTGCCTTTGGAGTGGGAGGAGTGGACTATATTACCAAGCCTTTTGAAAGTATAGAAGTCTTAGTAAGAATTGAAAATCAGCTCCGGTTGCGATCGCTGCAACAGCAACTGCAAAGGCAAAATCAACATCTGTGTGCAGAAATTGAAAAGCGCAAGGCGATCGAAGGTTCTTTAGCTCAATCTCGCTCCCTACTATCGGGTATCTTAAATAGCTCCCTAGATGCCATTGTGGCCTTAGAAGCGATCCGGAATGAACAAGCAAAAATTATCGATTTTCGCTGCTTGCTGCTTAATCCTATGGCCTATCAATTATTGGGAAAATCGCACTTAGAGGGTAAATCCTTATTACAATCTCTGCCCGGTTTGCAACTCGATGGGTTATTCGATGAGTTTATCTGGGTGGTTGACACCTCACAAGCCATAGAAAAAGAAATTTATTATGCCCATGATGGGATTGAAGGCTGGTTTGAGATTTTGTTGGTGAAGCTTGGAGATGGGTTAACGGTGACGTTTCGAGAGATTACCAAGCGTAAACAGATTGAGTTAGCTCTGGAAAAAGCGAATTTAGAGTTAAGTAATCAAGCGAATTTAGATGGTTTGACTCAAATTGCTAATCGTCGCTATTTCGATCAGTATTTGGCTGAACAATGGCAGGATTTGAAGGATACGCAACAACCTTTGGCGCTAATTTTGGCGGATGTGGATTATTTTAAGCTCTATAACGATAATTATGGCCACCAAGCGGGCGATCGCTGTTTAATTCAAGTGGCTAGGACTCTTTCCCGTCATTTACCAACTGCTGAAAGTTTGGCGGCTCGGTATGGGGGAGAAGAGTTTGGTATCATTCTTCCCCATACGAGTTTAGAACAGGCGGCACAAGTGGGGGAAACGATTCGCCAAGGGATTCATAAACTCAGGCTCGATCATGCCTATTCTCAGGTGAGTTCTTGGGTAACGCTCAGTTTAGGCATTAGTGCCCTGATTCCTGGGGAGAGTCAATCCCCAGAGATGCTGATTGCTCAAGCCGATCGCGCTTTATACCAAGCTAAAGGTAAGGGACGAGATCGCCTAGAGTGCATAGATATCTCGTCCTCGTCCCAAGGCATAGCGTAGGGAGTGTGGTAAGTCTTTGCTCGATTGGGTTAAGAAGACCAGTAGACCGAGGATCAGGATAAGGGTAATACAGATAAAGACAGTTTGATAGGAAAAGTCTTGGGCAATCATACCAGCGATGGGGCCGGCGAGGGCGATACCAAGATCGAAGCCTCCGAGACACAGACCAAATAAGCGTCCCCGTTCATGGGGATGGGTGCGATCGGCGATAATGGCGGAAGTGGTGGGGATTAAGAGGCCAAAACCAGCTCCTTCTAAGAATCCGGAGAGTAAAAACATCCAAGGAGTATGGGCGAAGATGAGTAGAAACATGGAACTGCTGTAGAGGGAGAGGCTCAGAGTAATGAAGAGACCTCGACCGATGCGATCGCTTAATGGCCCGGATACTAAACGAATGCTAAAACTGGCGATCGCAGCAGCAGTAAAAAACCATCCGGCGTTAAAGTTCACTCCTGTGGACAAAATTAAGAGGGCAATAAAAGAACTCATTCCTCCAAAAGCTAAACCCGCATGGAGCAGTACCAGGCTTAAAACCCGAATTCGGGGACTTAGGAGCAAACGCCATAATCCCGGTTCGATCGCCACTGAAGAAGCCCCCCTTTTTTGATCTTCAGTGCGGCTGTGTTCTTGCACTTGAGTCATAATCAAAAAGGCTAGGAATCCAAAAGTACTGGTTAAAATGAACAGATACTCATTGCCAAAGGCCTGCTGTACAAATCCTCCTAAAGCGGGGCCAAAGGCTACGCCAACGGGATTAATTAAGCTCATATAGCCAATGACTTCACCCCGATTTTGAGGGGGCGTGATATCGGCCACTAGGGCAATATATCCAGTGGTAAAGGCGGCTAGACTAATGCCATGGAAGCTTCGCAGGACGATCAAGAAGGGAAAGGAGGTAATGAAGAGATAACCGAGGGGAGCAAGGCCGCAAACGAATGTACCGATCAGGATTACTCTTTTGCGACTATGGATATCGGCGATCGCCCCAACCCACGGCCGCACAAATAAAAGTCCGATGGCAAATGCTCCCATGACAAAGCCTAGTTGTCGATCGGAGATTCCGAGCGATCGCAGATAAAGCGGTAAGGTAGGTAACAAAGAGCCAATACTCGACCAAAACAGTAAACCTGCTGCAAACATCAACAGCAGGTTCTTTCGTTCACTGGCACTCAGCGTGAGAAAAACCTTCATAGACCTCCCTAGGATCGACTTTATTCAGTATAGTCATGGATACCGAGTCCTGGGAAAAGACAAAAAAACAGGGCAATCATGCCCTGGGAGTGAAGATGGAGTTGGAAACGATGGAAACCACGAAATCTTTTAGACCGCTTGGCGAGAAACCAGCTTTTCTAAATCAGCTTGAGTCTGCTGAAGAAGCTGTTCTCGACTATCAGCAGCCTGTTTATAGTTGGGGAGGAGATTGCGAGCTTGTAGGGCCATATGAAGTTGGAGGTGGGCCACGTACTCACTAAAGTCTTCACGATGTAACGAGTCTTGGGTTAAGTTCCGTTGTGAATTCAAGGTGTTCTCCTTCCGTTACGCTCTAGGGTTTACCAACATGGATAGAGACTACCATGGCTTTATTTTTAGGGTGAACCTTTCGCAATGAAGCTTAACGATCGCCCGATATTTTGGTTACAAAACGTAAAGTTTTCTTTCAGATAAGCATCCAGCCCCCTTACGATTGTCTTTCTCACCTTTTAACCCCCTGATCTCGTGGGAAAAGGGCAGGGGAAATGAGGGCAACCTAGAACTGATTTAGAATTGGAAGATGAATCAATCATCCCTCAATGGAGTAAGGTATTGTGGCTTCTGCGGAAATTGTGCAACAGGTGAGTCGGCTGCGGGAACAGTTGCAAAAGGCGAGTTATGCCTATTATGTGCTGGATCATCCCATCATGGAGGATAGTGTTTATGACCGCCTCTATCGCCAACTCCAAGACCTGGAAACTCAATATCCCCACCTGATTGTACCGGAGAGTCCTACCCAGCGCGTGGGCGACCAACCGGCAGAGCAGTTTAACTCGGTCGAGCATCATGTTCCCCTCTACAGTCTGGAAAATGCCTTTAACCTTGCCGAGTTGCGCCAATGGCAAGACCGATGGATGCGTCATGGGGGTTCTATTCCGGCTGCCAATGCCCCCGAATATATCTGCGAACTGAAAATTGATGGCTCGGCTCTCGCCCTAACCTACGAAAATGGGGTACTCCTGCGGGGAGCCACTCGCGGTAATGGCACTATGGGAGAGGACATTACCCCCAATGTGAAAACCATTCGCTCTATTCCCCTGCGCTTAACTGGGGAAGCTATCCCGGAGCGCGTCGAAGTGCGGGGAGAGGCATTTCTGGGTCTAGAAGTCTTTGCCCGACTCAATCAGGAGCGCACGCAAGGGGGCGAACCTCCCTTTGCCAATCCCCGCAATGCAGCAGCCGGAACCCTGCGCCAACTCGACCCGCGCATGGTGTCGGCGCGACGGTTAGATTTCTTCGCCTACACGCTCCATTTACCGGAAACCTCAAATCAGCCAAAAACTCAGTGGGAAGCCCTTCAATGGCTCACCCAGTCGGGTTTCAAGGTCAATCCGAACCGTACCTGCTGCCCCTCTTTGGCAGAGGTGGAGCAATATTATACGCGCTGGGAAACGGAGCGCCACCAACTCCCCTATCTGACCGATGGTGTGGTGGTGAAACTGAATGATTTGATGTTGCAAACCCAACTGGGCTTTACGCAAAAGTTCCCCCGATGGGCGATCGCCCTAAAATATCCCGCCGAAGAGTTGCCCACGGTGGTTAAATCGGTGACGGTGCAGGTGGGCAGGACGGGTGCGCTCACCCCTGTAGCTGAACTCGAACCGATCCAACTGGCAGGAACTACGGTCAAACGGGCTACCTTGCACAACGGAGATCGCATCGCCCAATTGGATTTGTGCCTTGGTGATACGGCGATCGTCCGCAAAGCAGGGGAAATTATACCGGAAGTTGTGCGAGTTTTACCGGAATTACGCCCCCCCGGATCAACCCGCTACAAAATGCCCACTACTTGCCCTGAGTGCAATTCCCCGGTCGTAAATCTGGCAACAGAAGCGGTTAGTCGATGTATTAATAGTGCTTGTCCCGGCATTCTGCGCGGCGCTCTCCTCCATGCTTCCGGTCGAGATGCCCTAGATATCGATGGTTTGGGGGAAAAACTAGCCGCGCAGATGGTGGAGCAGCAGTTGGTGCGATCGCTCTCGGACTTGTATGAATTGACCATTGATGATTTAATGAAGTTAGATCGTATGGGTCAAAAGTCTGCACAAAAGTTAGTAGAGGCGATCGCTAAGTCCAAAACTCGCCCATGGCACTCGATCTTATATGCGATCGGCATTCGCCATGTAGGAGCGGTCAATGCTAAACTCCTCTGTGAAGCCTTTCCCTCCGTCGAACAACTCGCCCAAGCTACAGAAAGCGACTTAGAGAGTGTACATGGCATTGGTGCAGAAATGAGCGCGGCGATCGTGCAATGGTTCCAACTTCCCGAAAATCAAAGCCTCATCCAAAGGTTGCAAGCATTAGGCTTATCCCTATCTGCCCTAGGAGAGGGAAAGGCTTCTTCCCCAACCTCTCTAACCGGCAAAACCTTCGTGCTTACCGGTACACTACCCAGTTTAACGCGATCGCAAGCCCAAACCCGCATAGAAAATGCCGGTGGAAAAGTCACCAGTTCCGTCAGTACAAAAACGGATTATGTAGTGGTTGGCGATAATCCTGGCTCTAAGCTGACCAAAGCACAAGCATTAAACATTACTCAACTCACCGAAGCGCAATTACTGGATTTGCTAGATTAGCATCTCAAAAGACACTCCCTAGCATTTTAGTTTTGCAACGACGCACAAAGCATACTGGCGTAAACACCACCAGTACCCCCAGTCGAAAAACAGATGATTTCCGAATTACACTTTGGGGAGAATAGTCACTCCAGAAGAGGTGGGCTTTTGGGCAAGTACACCGGCTAATCGCGGTTCTTCCGGGAGTTTCTCTTGTTTAGCTAAATTCGCTAACTCTTGCAGTTGAGAAATCGCCTCTGCACCTTCTAGCTTCATCAACTCTCGGTCATCGCGCATTTCTGTCCAGGTAATCCCATAATCAGAAACCAAAAACCGAATCAGATGGTTATCCCCCAAGCTCACCATAAAGGATGCGCTATTCATTTGATCGCCACAGGTATAGCAGGATGCTAAATAGCCTTGGCGCTCTAGGACGACGGCCAATGCCTGAAGGCTCATGACCAAATCTCGAACAAATTGTCTATGCTGGTGCGCTAATCGGATAAACACCTTTATTTTCCTCCACTCACCACACTATTCTAGACGGTTTTATGATTTCTTAAGAATTCTATCGAACTTTCTTGCACTGAATCTAGGGATTTTAAGATCCTCTTTCACTCTATGGACTTCGCTCAACCTTAAGAGCCTTTTCTGGGGCAAACCGTATCTTGAGATACACTCAGGGGATTATGCCCAGAATTAGTTCACTTGCCACCAGCCCAAACCGGGGCCAATAAACCGAACAATGACCCATAAAGCGATCATCAGCCCAATGCCAATCCAAGCCCCCGTGGTTGTCCACTTCACAAACCGATCCGCTTGAGATTGCGTAATTGGCAGCCAAGGCAAAATCGTCTTTTCCTGGCCATACTGTTCTCCGAGAGCCGCTTTACGGCGTTTGGCATCACCCATAACTCGTGCATAACTAAAGGAACGTAGATCCTGATAATAGCCTTTCCTTAGAGATTCAGGCTACTGTGTTGACAAAACAATAGAAAACGATACGTTTTGCGATATTTCCCCATTGCCTATCCATCGTCAGGATATAATCCCTTCAGATGATTCTGTTTCCTCAATATTTCCTCGTTATGATAGCCCGTCATCTGAGTTTAAGCCTACTTCTGAGCTTTTGGATCAGTGTGATCGCCATTCTCTCCGTTCAGAATGCCACCCCGGTTTCTCTCAACTTCCTTCTCTTTGAGTCCGTACAGATTCCGGTAGGCATCCTCTTGGCCTTCAGTGCTTCCCTTGGACTCCTCGCTGGTCTTCTGATACTGCCTTGGGGAAGGAGAGAGCGTTCCCCCTTTTCCCCACCCGCAGATCTAGAGGACTCACAGTGGGATTAATTATCATCCAAAGAATAAACCTGGCCATCAAACAACAACCTTGTAATCCCCTTCGCGTATAAATAGGGACTTGTCTTCGGCAACATCCGGCTATCCGGAACCTTAATCACCCTCTGGCTCCGCCGAGAAAACCGACGGGCCACCCGATGGTTATCAAACACCGGTAAAGTCCGCTCACCCACCTCTGAAGAGGGAATTTGTCCCAACTGTGCAAACTCTTTCAAGGGACGAGTAATCAGCTCTGCGGTGCGATCGATCACCAAATAACAAATTCTGGGTAAGGCGGCTTCTGAGAGGGGAAGAACCTCCACCTTCGCTGGAACCCGCCCCGGTATAGTTAACCGATCGCTCTCATAATCCTCATCCTCATCCTCATCCTCATCCTCATCGAGATCTTCCTCATCCAAATCTTCTCCGAGCAATTCTCGTAAGGTACTCGCTTGGGCGTAATACTCATCCTCATCCTCTTCCCCTCGATCTCCATCAAGATCGGAGGAGAGAAGATTCAACCCTGGTATAGAAGGATGAATGACCCCCTTAGCGCTCTGGCTTGCTGAAGTCGAGCGCGATCGCACTTTTTTCGGTCGGCGATCCACCGATACATCCTCCGGCTCATCCCCCTCAGCTTTTGCCTCCAAAGCTGGACTAGCAGAGGCAGACTCAACTTTTTGCACTTGGAGTTTAGTCCCTTTCGGCGGATCGGATTCCTGCTCACTCGAAGCCGTCGGCATTTTTCCCTTGCCCGCAGCAGCCCGTTTTTGCTGCACCAAATTCTCATATTCAGTAGCTGGCAAACGGGCTTTGAGCAAGCGACTAATCGTAGAATTACTCACACTGTAGCGAGTGGCCAAGGTTGAAGTCGTCTCTGCTGTCTCACGATAGGTTTTGATGATATCGACTTTTTCTGATTCCGTTAGCTTTCTTGGAGACATAAGACTACTTTACCGCAGACAAGAATAGGGGAAACCTTGAGTAACTCATTTGCCAAAGGACAAACGATCCTTTGACAACCATACCGAATCTGAGACCCCAAAGCAAAGGTCTCGATGGAACCCTAACTCGATCCTCGCCGACGACTGCGACGAGAGGAACGGGTCGAAAGGTCATATTCTAAAGCCGCACCAATGCCAAATAGAATCGGACTAAAGATCCAAAAAATTTCCAAAAGTCCACCACTTTCGTAGTTTGGCGATCGCGAGGCATACTTAAACCACATATCTGCAATATACAGAGATAGGGCTGCTGCTGCAATCATCCGCCAAGACTGGGACGTTCTCCCGCCCCAAAACGCCAGTAATACGGTACTGGCTGCAATCAAAAGCAACACATCCAAAATGGTGTAGAGCAAAGTTACAAACGGCTCTAGGGGTTGTAAGCTCTCTTCCATTTGCACCACCAATTTAGGCACATTCGCGGATGGCGCTTCTTCTGTTGTTGCCGGAGCTGCGGTTACGGCTTGAGTCTGTGGATCGGAGACCGATACTTCTGGCTCCACTGCCGTGGGTTGAGACAACCAAACCGCTAACAACGTTGAGATCAAGAAAATCGCCCCCACAATCATCCATTGTTTGGGTTCGAGATTCAGTCGCCGGGTGGTTACCGCTAAAAACATCCCCACCGACAGACAAATATAGGAAATCAGATAGAAGAAATCAGCCGGAGATACCGCCGGGTCTTGATTAAACACCAACTCCCACATGCCGAAGAGGATATCACCCAGGAAATAAAAGAACATCCCTAGACCAATACCGAGCCAAACACTTCGGCCGCTGACGATTTGAGGACTTTGCCAGTTTCTAAAACACAGGAAGGCTGCTGCTAGGTTACTGACAAATCCAAAAATGTAGGTTAGGGGAGAATACCAATCAGGGGGGTTAGCACTAAAGAGGAGAAAGAATAGCAGAGAGAGGATTCCCCAAGTAATTCCAGCTAAGATAATGGATTGGGTGTTGAGAATCGATTTTGATGATTTTTGGGCAGAACTACTCATAGAAATTCCCTGAACAATGACAGGTGTTTTAGCCGCTGGAGGTAAACCACAAGGTTACCAGGTTTGAGGGGTTATTGACATCATCTTAAGTTACATTGAGGTCGTTAATCCCTAGGGAGCATAAGTTTTTTAGGTTTGCCAGACTTTGGCTAATCCTGATTTTTGTAGCCATTTCATAAAGGACTGGCGATCGCCACTGGGTAAATCCTCTAAGACTTCCATTGCTCCTACGGTAAAACTGGTGTTACCAAAAGATTCCTTCCCTAAGCGATGCACTTCCCGCAAAAAGTTACTTAGATCGACTTCTTTCCAAGCACTGGTCGGAAAACCATCTTCTAAGGGATCAATAGTCATCATTTGCACAATGGTTTGCTGCGAGTCCGCATGGGGTAAATTCCATTGTTGAAAGACTGAACTCAGGCTTTTTTCAAAGGATTTAGCTTGTTTGGGCCCCAAAAGGTCTTCAATATCGATCGCCACGGCTTGGGCCATCAAAAAACACCCTTGGGTGAACAGGAAAGGTAGAGCCTGATCGGTGCTTGACGCTTCCCCACCCAATTGATCCAGGCGAATTTTACCCCAAACACTATGACGTTCGGGTTCTTGGAGCAATACAGAGACTTTCCCTTTATTATCAATTAAATCCCGCCACAGGGCTTTCGCTTCTTCTGCTTGATGGGATTCAAATACTTTGAGCAGGCGATAGGTTTGTCCCTGATAGGTAAGGATGGGGATGGGTTGTTCTGCGCTGGGGTGCTGAACTTTAGAGAGTTCAACATCCTGCCGTTTGAGAATAAACATGGGCGCTGCTGGTTGACTCCTATCAGAGGAAGAGGATGGGCGAGGGCCGTTGAGCGAGACGGTCTGAGATAGATTGCCTCCTGGGGCAGATTTTAGCTGATTCCGGAGCTAGACCCAAGCCTTTGCTACCGGTTTGAGCGATCGCACAGAGATTTTAAGTACGAATATAATCTGCATGGATAATTCGCTCTAACTCTAGAATACCGGCTTATTCTTCATTCGCACAAAATTTTGCCCCTAATGTCTGAGAATTCAAACAGGACAGTGAGCATGGCGAACCACTCGTTCGGCTACTGAGCCTAACAGAAACCGACTCGTTAGGAAGTCTCACTCAGGGTAAGGGGAATAGGGGTATTAGGGAAAGCCTCGCCAAGCAAAAACGATTGACATTGCCAGGGTGGGTAACAGAATTAAAATCAGGGCGTTTATGGAGGTTGCCGCTAGGGGCAGCCAACTTAATCCATACTTAATGCCCCAAGAGATGAGGAGGGAAGCCGATAGGACTTTGAGGAGCAGTCCCCAGGTTTCTTTTTGCATTATTTTGATCCTGATTTCTGCTCAACAGGGGGAGTGAGGGATCGGAGGATCGGGAAGGAGAAAGCTGACCCTTTCTCCTTCCCGATCTGAGGTTAGAGTCGGTTGAACCTATAGAGCCTTAGCACGAGCAACCACATTCTCCACCGTAAAGCCAAATTCTTTCATGGCTGTACCACCGGGACAGGACACTCCAAAGCGGTCAATGCTGACCATATCTCCTTCTGAACCGAGATAGCGATGCCAACCAAAGCTCGTTCCGGCTTCAACGGCTAACCGTTTGGTTACCGCTTTGGGTAATACGGATTCGCGGTAGGCGGCATCTTGCTCGTCAAAGAGTTTCCAACAAGGCAGGGAAACCACGCGCACTTTTTTACCTTCAGCACTGAGTTGTTCTGCGGCTTTCACGCATAAAGAGACTTCACTTCCTGTGCCGATCAGGATCAGGTCAGGAGTGCCTTCGCAGTCGGATAGCACATATCCACCCTTGCTCACTTTGTCAATACCGCTACCTTGGAGATTGGGTACATTCTGGCGAGTGAGGGCTAATAGGGTGGGGCGATCGCGGTTTTCGATCGCCACTTTGTATGCTCCAGAGACTTCATTTCCGTCTGCGGGACGCATGACCAACAGGTTGGGAATCGCTCGCAGGGAAGCCACGGTTTCTACGGGTTGGTGGGTGGGGCCATCTTCTCCGAGGGCAATGGAGTCGTGGGTCATCACCCAAATCACTCCCGCTTGAGAAAGAGCAGATATCCGAATAGCCGCCCGCATATAGTCGGTAAACACCAGGAAGGTTGCGCCATAGGGAATCAGTCCGGTTTTGTGCAGGGCGATCGCATTACAGATGGCTCCCATGCCATGTTCCCGTACTCCAAACCGCAGGTTGCGGTTGTGATATTGTCCTTTTTGGAAGTCTCCAGAGACTTTCATCAGGGTTAAGTTGGAGGGAGCCAAGTCAGCCGAACCACCGATTAATTCCGGCAGGACGGGAGCCAGGGCATTGAGGACGGTATAACTGTGTTTACGGGTAGCCATAGCCCCATCCTCTGGGGTGTAGCTGGGCAGAGCATCCGCCCAACCTTCTGGTAGGGTTCCGGAGGTGATGCGCTCAAATTCGGCGGCTTCTTCTGGATATTTAGTTTTGTAGGTAGCTAGGGTTTGATTCCATTCAGCTTCAGCACTGGCTCCTTTATCAATAGCTTGACGGAAGCGAGCGAGAGCGTCTTGGGGGATCTCGAAGGGAGGATAAGACCAACCCAGATGGTCGCGGGTGGCTTGGACTTCATCAGCTCCTAGGGCTGCCCCATGCACATCATGACTGTTGGCTTTGTTGGGGGAACCGTAGCCGATGGTTGTCGTAACTTTGATCAGAGAAGGTTTATCGGTGACCTCTTTGGCTGCTTGAATCGCGGCGGCGATCGCCTCTAGATCCGTATTGCCATCGGTCACATGCTGTACATGCCAACCATAGGCTTCATATCGTTTGCACACATCTTCTGTAAAGGAGATATCCGTGTGGCCATCAATGGAGATGTGGTTATCATCATAGAGGGCAATCAATTTACCCAGCCCTAAGTGTCCAGCTAAGGAACAGGCTTCACCGGATACCCCTTCCATGTTACAGCCATCCCCTAGGATCACATAAGTGTAATGATCGATCAGTTGAGCATCCGGTTTGTTGAATTTTGCCGCTAGGTGGGCTTCCGCCATGGCTAAACCGACCCCATTGGCAATCCCTTGTCCCAGGGGGCCAGTGGTCACTTCTACACCTTCCGTTTCAAAGTTTTCTGGGTGTCCGGGAGTAATCGACCCCCATTGACGGAATTGTTGTAAGCTTTCTAAGCTCACTTGGTCATAGCCCGTCAAGTGTAGCAGGGCATACTGAAGCATACAGCCATGGCCCGCCGAGAGGACAAAGCGATCGCGGTTCACCCAGTTCGGATTTTTGGGATTAAACCGCATGAATTGATCCCACAGCACAAACGCCATGGGAGCTGCTCCCATGGGTAAGCCAGGGTGACCCGATTTGGCTTTCTCAACGGCATCAATAGCTAGGAAGCGGATCGAGTTAATACAGAGTTGTTCAACGGATTGGGTTGCAACGGCCATAGTTCTTTGCTGATTATACTGTTGTACAGGGGCTGGACTTGGAGAGGCACTCCAAGTTCAAGGGCTGGGAATTAGCCCAGTTCTACACCCATGTTCCCATTAGGGGGATCGATGGGCAATCGATTTAGGTTATATGCAAGGTTTAGGAACGATATTTACGGAAGACTAAGGTGGCATTGTGACCCCCAAAGCCAAAGGAATTGGATAAGGCGACTTCTACGGGCATTTTTCGGGATTGGTCGGCTACATAGTCGAGGTCACACCCATTCTCTAGATCTGGGTTTTCTAAATTAAGGGTAGGCGGCACATGATCTTCGGCGATCGTCTTTACCGTTGCCACCGCTTCTATTCCCCCTGAGCCTCCCAATAAGTGCCCCGTCATCGATTTAGTCGAACTCATAGCGATTTGATAAGCACTTTCTCCCAATGCCGTTTTCACTGCCTGAGTTTCAGTTGGATCGTTGGCTGCGGTACTGGTTCCATGGGCATTGATGTAACTGACTTGATCCGGCCTAAGTCCAGCATCTTTTAAGGCGAGAGAGATTGCCCTAGCTGCCCCTTCTCCTCCAGGAACAGGAGCCGTCATATGGAAGGCATCACAGGTCATGCCATAGCCGACCATTTCCGCATAAATTCTGGCGTTGCGCTGGAGAGCATGTTCAAGTTCTTCGAGTAATAAAATCCCCGAACCTTCGCCCATCACAAACCCATCCCGGTCTCGATCGAACGGACGAGAGGCTCGATTGGGGTCATCATTGCGAGTCGATAAAGCTCTAGCACTGGAAAATCCCGCTACCGAGAGGGGAGTCACAGGTGCTTCTGAGCCTCCACAAATCATCGCCTGGGCATAACCTTGTTGGATCAGCCTAAAGGCATCACCAATGGCATGGGAACCGGCTGCACAGGCAGTTACGGTACAAGAATTGGGCCCTTTTGCTCCTGTATGAATAGCCGTCAGACCAGCAGCCATATTGGCAATCATCATGGGAATCATGAAGGGACTACACTTTTTTGCCCCTTTGGTTAAGTAAGTTTCCTGCTGATCTTCGAGGACTTTGATTCCACCTACGCCTGTCCCAATAATGACTCCCACTTGATGGGCATTCAAATCATTAATCTCAAAGCCAGCATCTTTCAGGGTTTGTTGGCTGGCACAGACGGCAAATTGAGCAAACCGATCCATCCGTTTGGCATCTTTGCGATCCAGACACTGGTGAGGATCAAAATCCTTGACCTCTCCGGCGATCCGACAGGCATGGTTAGATGCATCAAAATGACTAATTGGGCCAATCCCACTTTTGCCCTGCAATAGGGCTTCCCAATAGTCTTTTAGAGTATTTCCTATGGGGGTAATTGCTCCGAGTCCGGTCACGACTACCCGTTTTGCTTCCAAATTTGTCATGGGTTCTTCTTAAAACTTGCGTCATTCGTCATTTGCCATTCGTCACTTGTCATCTGGACAAAGGACAAAGGACGAAAGACTTTCGTTAGCGATCGGTAAGGTTGAGATTTTAGGCAGGGGTTCCTTGTTTTTCGATGTAGTCTACAGCCGCTTGGACTGTATCAATTTTTTCGGCAGCATCATCAGGAATTTCAATATCAAACTCTTCTTCTAGAGCCATAACCAGCTCTACGGTATCTAGGGAGTCAGCGCCGAGATCTTCAGCAAAGGTGGCTTGGGGGGTGATCTTGGCTGTATCTACTCCAAGCTGATCGGCAACGATGCTTTTCACTTTCTCGAATGTTGAATCTGACATGGCTTAATCTCTTCCTTACTTGATTGGCTTAAACTGAGTTATTGTGCAACTTATTATTCTAAGCATTTTTTGATCTTATCGGAAAGGGTTACTTTGCAGGTAATTTTCCTGCTCGTTTTTGAGGATGCTATTCTGGGTGACGGGGTAAAGCCTTTTGAATAGGGGTCAGGACGGTTCCTATGGGGGTTAGACCTTAACTTTAAGTGAAGATTGCTCCAGTCGCTTGCTAGAGCGATAGAGTGTTAGAGGTCTTTTGTTGTTTGAATAGAGAACAGCCCATGGTTACATCTGCTCTAAAATCCTCCCTGAAGTATGCTTATTTTCCTGGCTGTGTTGCCCAAGGTGCTTGTCGAGAGCTATACCAATCTACGGGAGCGATCGCCGAAGCTCTAGGAATTGAGTTGTTGGAACTTAAAAAAGCCTCCTGTTGCGGTTCAGGCACGTTTAAGGAAGATTCACAATTGTTGGAAGATACGGTAAATGCGCGTAATATTGCTTTGGCAGAGCAACTTAATTTACCGCTATTGACCCATTGCAGCACTTGTCAGGGGGTGATTGGCCATGTGGATGAGCGGTTAAAGCACGCTCAAGAGGAGAATCCAGAGTATTTGCAACAGGTGAATGGGTTGCTGAAACAGCAGGGATGTAGCCCTTACCAAGGTTCGACGGCAGTCAAGCATTTACTCTGGGTATTGGTGGCTGATTATGGTCTGGAGGCGATTCAGAAACGGGTGCGTCGCTCCCTTAAGGGTTTAAAGTGTGCGGCATTCTATGGCTGTTATCTGTTGCGCGGACAGGAAAAGCCTTGGGAAAATCCCCATAATCCCCAGTCGATGGAAAACCTGTTTGAGGCGGTGGGGGCGACTCCGGTTTATTATCGGGGCAGGACTCAATGCTGTGGTTGGCCGATTTCTAGCTATGGAACGACGGAGGCGTTTAAGATGGCAGGAGGCCATTTGCAAGAGGCGATCGCCTCTGGAGCCGATTGTTTGGTCACTCCCTGTCCCCTATGTCATCTGAATCTAGACTCAAGACAACCGGAAGTTGCGCGGGTTGTGGATCGGCCTTTGGGTCTACCGGTTCTCCATTTACCCCAGTTGGTGGGTTTAGCTCTGGGACTTTCTCCCCAAGAGTTGGGTTTAGAGCGTCATGTGGTCTCTACAGAACCGGTGTTAGAAAAGTTGGGTTTGCTTTAGCGATCCTGACATCATCCAGATGAACCCTAGAGGTTTATCTGGACGATCGCGGGGTAAGAGTAAGAACTGGTTTTATATTAAGCTCTGTATCGTTGGGCACGGTTTACTTTAAGATTCACTTACAATATAGGGTAAAGGCATTCGCCAAATCAAATTTTTGGGAGATTGAGTCATGTTAGTCATTATGATGGACGATCGGATTATTTCACCAAAAACGGTTTGTCAAAGCTGCTGCTGGGCCGATCGCAGTGGTCAACCCCGTTGGAGACAGGGGCATTTGACCTGCGGTCATCCTTTAGCAACCGGCGATCGCCCCGTACCCAATCAATACGAGTGTCAAATGGGATTCCGCATCGCCCAAATTAGTTAGGCTTTTAACGGGTTAATCTGGCTCTCACGTTGAGGGAGAACTTGCGCTATGGTGGATGGGATGATGTTGCCTCATGCACAAGGAGAACTCAACCATGACCTGGCGTGGAACCACCACTGTACCCGATCGCATTTTTGCCTGTTTACCCTACCTCATGCCTCTGCTGTATGGAGTGCCCTTCGGCATCTCATTGATGAGGCAGTTCCCGGTTTTGCAACTGCTGCTGATTCCTTTGGCCCCCTTGATGCAAATTTACAATACCATCCCCTTTGCCAGTCTGATTATCTTCTTTGTCTTATTTATGGCAGTGGTTCGCAATCCGAATATTAACCACTTTATTCGCTTCAATACCATGCAAGCGATCCTGATGGATATCGTTTTGTTTCTCTGTTCTTTGGTGATGAGTTACATCCTCCAGCCCGTCTTTGGGGGAGGATTAGTAATTGAGACCTTAAACAATACGATCTTTTTGGGAGTATTAGCTGCTGTTGGTTATGCGATCGCCCAATCAGTGATAGGACGTTACGCAGAAATCCCGACCATTTCGGAAGCGGCCTATACCCAAGTCCGTTAAGAAGTTGCTCCTAAGCGGGCGATCACCGGATTATCTAGGGAGCCAATACCTTCCAATTCTACGCGAACGCGATCGCCCACTTCCATGGGGCCAATGCCCTCCGGAGTCCCGGTTAACACCAAATCTCCAGGCATTAACGTCATGATTTGGGAAATGTAAGAGACCAAAACCTCTGGAGAAAAGACCATATCACTAATCGGAGCCGATTGACGGGGCTGCTCCTCCTCATTGAGAAACGTTTGCAATCTTGCCCCTGGATTAATTTCCCGCACAATCCAAGGCCCTAATGGACAGAAAGTATCAAAGCCTTTCGCCCTTGTCCATTGGCCATCCCGACGTTGCAAATCCCGTGCCGTCACATCATTGGCGATCGTGTACCCCCAAATTTTGCTGGCCGCCTCTTCCGGACTACAATCTACACAACGATTTCCAATCACCACCGCCAATTCTCCCTCATAATCCACCCGTTCCGATTGGGGAGGATACAAAATGGGAGCATCAATAGGAATAATCGTCGTTGAGGGCTTCATAAACAGCAGGGGTTCCTCTGGTACAGGGGTTCCCATTTCCGCCGCATGATTAGCATAATTTTTCCCCACTGCCACAATCTTTGAGGGAGCGCAGGGGGCCAAAAAATGATAGGCATCGACCTCTAGGATTAACTCAGTGGGTTGTCCCTGCAACCAAGGCGGAGCATCAAGCACTTGTACCTCGCGGTTGAGCTTGAGCAATCCATAATAGATTTTGCCTTCGGTGGTTTGGACTCGGACATAGCGTTGGGCCATTACCTTACCTGCTACTTTTTGTGTATAATCAGAGATCGGTCTTAAATTTTTGTCTGAAATTTTTAAGAACCCATCTATCTCGCTGTTGTAGGCTTTGGCAGCTCGGCATTACCTGAGCGACAAAGACTCAAATATTTTAACTTGACATCCTACAATAGTCAGTCCTTGCTGATTGAGCAAGTCGGTATTATTCCCCAGTGCTAAGTCAGCCCTGTCCATAAGGAGATTTCAATGACGATCCGAAATTTTGTTTACGAAACCATGTATATCCTGCGTCCCGATCTAACGGATGAACAGGTGAGTCAGATGATTGAAAAGTATCAAGCCTTCATTCGCGATGAAGGGGGTACAATTGTGGAAACCCAACACCGGGGTAAACGGCGTTTAGCCTATGAGATTGCTGGGCAACGGGAAGGAATCTATATCCAGATGAATTATACTGTCGAGGGCCGGGCGATCGCTCAGTTAGAACGGGCTATGCGTCTATCAGAAGAGGTGATTCGCTATCTGACGATTAAGCAAGAAATACAAGAAGAGTCTGAAGCAGAAGCGGAACCGGTTGAGGTGTAAAGTCTAGGGAAACAGCAAAAAACCGGGTTTCTATCAGAGTCTGGGAGAATTTTGAAACAGCAACAAGAAACCCGGTTGCTGACCTTGAGCCGATCGCCCCCTTATTACGCCTCAGTTAAGGATGTCATTACCTCAAGTTGTTATCGATACTAATGTTCTTGTTGCTGGATTACGTTCTCAACGTGGAAGTGCTTTTCAACTGCTAAAACTGATTGGTACAGGGCGATTTGAAATTCACTTATCTGTTCCTTTGGTACTGGAATATACTGATGTTTTGTCAAGAGAATCATTGAATCTTGGTTTAAGTCGTGAAGAAATCGATCAGTTCATTGATTTCCTGTGTGCTGTCGCTAGTCATCACAAGATTTTCTTCCTGTGGAGGCCATTTTTGCGCGATCCAAAAGACGATATGATCCTAGAACTAGCCGTTAAAGCTGGATGTAACAGTATAATTACATATAACCTTCGTGATTTTGCAGGGGTAGAGGAGTTTGGTGTAACTGTGCTTGAGCCTCTGGAGTTCTTGCTTTTAATGGGAAGTTAGCTATGAGTATTGTTAAGATTGAGATCCCAGATTCATTACAAAAAAGTTTAAATGAACTGGCTAATCGTGAGGGAATATCGATTGACCAACTCGTTTCTACAGCAATAGCTGAAAAAATTTCGGCTCTAATGACGGAGGATTATCTGAAAGAACGGGGTCAGAGAGGTAGTCGAGAAAAGTACGATCGGATTTTAGCCAAAGTGCCTGATGTAGAACCTGAACCTTATGATCGCAAACAGAAGTGAATTTTGTTCGGTGGATGAGTTAAAGGTAAAGGGGAGAAAAGCACGATGGAAGATCTAAAGCTTGAAGAAGCTCAAGAATAACTTGAACGTGGGATAGAAAAAACGTTCTGTGAAGCCGATCGCCCCCTGATTACGCCTCAGTTAAGATAAAGATAGTCTTACGCTATACTCTAAGTTCTATGCCTTGAACATTTCCTCCATCTCAGAGCCATATTACTTTAGCCTCTATTCCACCTTTGGAAAATGGCGATCGCCTCACGCGCCTAGAATTTGAGCGTCGCTATTGTAACATGCCAGAAGTCAAGAAAGCAGAACTCGTTACCCTAACTCTATTACCGATTACTAGCGCAAAATGTGATACAATGTAGGCTGATTTTTGCTTTCAGATTTCCATGGCCGATCAACTGCATTTACGTCAACTGCTCCATCAATTGAACGATCGCAGCTACAAAGCGTATAAGGATATTCGCGGTCGCTACCAGTTTCCAGAATTTCTCCTCTGTATTGACCGAGTGCAGGGCGATCCCTTTGCTGCTCCTAGTCAGGTGCGGGTGTTGATGTCCTATGAGGTGGCGGGTTTTCCTCTACAAACCTATGAAAATCGCAGTCGGGCGATCGCCTTATGTGACTATCTAACTCGTCAATTTGGGCAAGTTTGTTACCAGGTTACCGATCGCCGGGGGACGGGAAATAGCGGTCTGATTCAGATGCTGCGGGTGGGACAAGAGGTATTATATCGGACTTCAATAATTTTAACGCAACAGGGGATTGAAGCTCGGTTTACTGTGGGTTTACCGGCTCAGGGGCGGCGGATTTTGGGGTATCAGGCGGGTGAATTGTTGTGTGAAGATTTACCGGAAATTGTGAAACAAGCCCTGAAGTACGAGAACTTATCGGCCCAGGAATTGCAAGGGCATATCGAAACGGTGGAAGATGCGGAAGCATTGCGATCGCAGTTGAGCGAAAATCAGTTGGTCGCTTTTGTAGCCGATGGGTCGATGTTACCCCGTCGCAGTGGAGTCGATCAACGGGCTTTGTCGGATCGAGCCATTCCCTTTCAGTCTCCGGAGTCCCTAAGCGTCACTCTAGAGACTCCCAACCGGGGCAAAATTACGGGTATGGGAATTCCCCAGGGAGTAACGTTGATTGTGGGGGGAGGATATCATGGGAAATCGACTCTATTGAAGGCGATTGAATTGGGGATTTATAATCATATTCCCGGAGATGGGCGGGAGTTTGTAGTCAGCGATCGCCGCTCGGTTAAGATTAGGGCAGAAGATGGCCGGGCCGTCACTGGGGTGGATATTTCTCCCTTTATTCAGGATTTACCGCAAAATTTGGATACGAAAGCCTTTTCTACCAGTAATGCGAGTGGGAGTACCTCCCAAGCGGCGAATATGATTGAAGCGCTCGAAGTCGGGGCGAAGTTGTTTTTAGTGGATGAAGACACGGCTGCCACTAATTTTATGATCCGCGATCGGCGAATGCAAGCCTTAATTGCCAAAACCTCCGAACCCATTACCCCCCTCATCGATAAAGTGCGCCAACTCTATGCAGATTATGGGGTATCTACCCTGTTGGTGATTGGCGGAAGTGGGGACTATTTTGATGTGGCTGATACCGTGATTGCCATGAATCATTTTGTACCCGAAGACTTGACTGCAACAGCGAAGGCGATCGCCGAAAAATACCCTACAGAGCGACAAATCGAAGGCGGAGACCATTTTGGGCAAATTTCGCCCCGCATCCCCCTAGGAGCGAGTGTAGACCCCAGTCAGGGGCATAAACCGGTGAAGCTCAAGGTCAGAGATGTGAATCAAGTGGTTTTTGGTGCAGACTCCATTGACTTAGCCGATGTGGAGCAATTGGTGGAAGTCGGGCAGTTAAAGGCGATCGCCGAAGCCATGGTTTATGCTAAAGAAAACTATCTCGACGGCAAACACACCCTCAAAGAAACCCTAGAAGGCATTTTCGCTGATATTGACCAGAGAGGGTTAGACGCGCTCACCCGATTTCGAGAAGGCAACCTAGTCGAATTTCGCCCCTTTGAATTAGCAGCAGCCTTTAATCGACTGCGTTCTTTATCTGTGAAGACTATCAATCATCAGTAATGATGTCCATCTCCATCTGCGCCCCCCAATTTCCGACGCTAGGGGGGTGTGGAAAATGCCCTGGGCAGTCAAATCGCTCTATCCCTTATCCAGTATGGGGTCTAGCCCTTGTCAAGCTTGAAGCAGCGTCGGCCCTTACAGAGCAAGGGTTTCAGGGATTTGGGGTTGTTTTTTCAGTCGCTCTCTGCTATGATTATTCTTGTGCGTCGGAAATGTACCTTGAAAACCAAATACAATAAGGGTCTCAGGAGCAAGCGGTTGAAACACCCATAAATCCCTATTAGGGATTGAAACGAATTTGAACTGTGTAAGAGTAAAAGCTTCCATGATTAGAAGTTGAAACACCCATAAATCCCTATTAGGGATTGAAACAAGTGCATGGGGCACATCGCCAAACTCTTGCGGCTGCCAACGTTGAAACACCCATAAATCCCTATTAGGGATTGAAACATTTATCCCTCCTAGAAAAGGGGTTGAAAGATTCCAGGAGTTGAAACACCCATAAATCCCTATTAGGGATTGAAACGAAATATGGCGGCTACTTGGGATAATCGGAAGAAGAGTTGAAACACCCATAAATCCCTATTAGGGATTGAAACGGGAGGCGCTTATAGACTAAGCGAATCCTACCCCATGTTGAAACACCCATAAATCCCTATTAGGGATTGAAACATCGATTAAAAATTGCTACTCAGCTTTCAAAGTTATTATCAGTTGAAACACCCATAAATCCCTATTAGGGATTGAAACTTCCCTACCCCACCGGGGGCATAGAGGCACATTAACGTTGAAACACCCATAAATCCCTATTAGGGATTGAAACTACTCCTAGGGCGTAGAGCCGGTCTATCGCCTGTTGTTGAAACACCCATAAATCCCTATTAGGGATTGAAACTCCGTAACCACCCGGCATTTTGAAGCTTTACAACCGTTGAAACACCCATAAATCCCTATTAGGGATTGAAACGAAATGCCAAACCTCCTGGACTTTATCGATCACCCAAGTTGAAACACCCATAAATCCCTATTAGGGATTGAAACGATCAATTCCCCGGAGACAAGGAGGGACAAGACTTTGGTTGAAACACCCATAAATCCCTATTAGGGATTGAAACATTTTGCAATTTGAAATAGAGGGGGAACTTCCGACTGATTGTTGAAACACCCATAAATCCCTATTAGGGATTGAAACAAACTAAAGAGTGGTGCTAATACTGGATTTTCCACAAGTTGAAACACCCATAAATCCCTATTAGGGATTGAAACGTCGGCTACAGCGTCTCTGATGCAGCCAGGGCAATCGAGTTGAAACACCCATAAATCCCTATTAGGGATTGAAACTGATGTTCCAAGGGGGATTAAAAAAGTTATCTCAAAGTTGAAACACCCATAAATCCCTATTAGGGATTGAAACTTTATCCTTCTCCCTAAACCGGCTTGGGCCGAGTTGAAACACCCATAAATCCCTATTAGGGATTGAAATTGAAACTTAATGAGATCCTAGACCTGTTCTAAAGAATGACCCATCTTATCCGCAATTCCAGCAATCCAAGCTTCATCTTGTTGGGTATAACTGCGCGGTGCATTTGCGCCCAAAATCATAACGCCATTTTCTCCCAAAGGTTGACAAATTACCCCTTGAGTGTTTTCAGGTAAATAATCAAATTCAATTTTGCCCGGATAAATATTCAGATTAACTAAATAAACCGGTTTGCCTTTATCAAGAACCCGTTGTAAAATTGGGCCAGGTTTAACCTCAGACTTAGAGCCTAAAATCCCTCGGCGCAAAATCACTTGACCTTGATAATAAATCACCAGCGATCGCCCTGCGGTATTCGTGAGCAATAATTGGGAAGCCCAAGCTAACTCAGTTTTGACTGCATCCGGTAAATCTGGAGAGAGTTCAAAGCCTTCTTCGCCAATTAACTGTACCCGCTCAGGGGGAATCGGTTGAATCTGTTGCCAGAGTAATCCGGTTAACATTAAAACAGCACAAATCATCACTCCGAGAACATCGGAACGGCCTTGGGAAGGGGTTAACTCTGGAGTAAAAAGCCGATTCACCATTAACAGAGTTCCCCCGATTACGCCGACAATAATCGGCATTAGGCGTAAAAATTGGTTGGTATCGGTGCGTTTGCTAGTCAAAATAATTAATAATCTTGTACAGTTATGAATCAATGGGAGATACTATATATTCTATGGCTAGAACTCGATTTGTGGTTTGTCGGTTGATGCTCCATTTGGCGGGAGATCGGATTGCCCCTTTGCTGGGTGTTTTAAATGAAAAAGCACAAGATGCCATCGATGCAGAAGGAAATTTAGGGGTTTTGGGTGAGGGATTGGTAGATATTGCCGAATCTTTGCTGCAATATGAATCCTATTGGCGATCGGCAGCTAATGAAGGGGATGTAATGGGGAAGGAAGCAGAAGCAGCCGATTATGTGCAAGAGTTATTTACGGATTCTGCCCAGCGTTATTTAAGTCAGCCAGATTTAGGGGATGATGAGGATGAGGACGATCTGCTGGCACTGCCGATTACGGAGAATATTGTGGTGATGATTACGATCGCCTTTGAAGGAGAATCCCCCGATCTAGAAACGGATTTAGCCAGTTTCAGCGCCCTACAGCAGGGATTAAAAGCGATGATTAATCTCCATTATCAAGACCGACTGCGAGCAATTCAAGTGCATTTTTCTCCCGCTCGATTGGGCGATCGCCTCACGGACGATCAATTATTACTCAACTTCTCCGAACTCATCCCCCTCTAGTTCATGGCACAATACCCTTAATAACATTACCGGATTTAATTTGTATGTGGCGTAAATTCTTAACGGTCTTTCTGTGTTTTACCCTACTGCTGACGACAACCGCTTGTGGCGGTTCATCCAAGCAAAGCGTCAATTCCACGCAAAATGTCAGCGCTCCCATCCGCAACCCTGTTTCTAGTGGAGAATATCCCGTACAACAAGCCACCTATGATGATGGCACGGGCGAATATAGCTTAATGTTACTCAATACTCCTGCGGGCACTGGCCCCCTATTTCGCACCACCGATGTGCAGATGGCACGGCTCACCGATGAGCAAATCCAAGCCGGGAAAAGCACTTACACTCAGATTGAGGGCGATCGCGCTACCCTCTATATGACTCCAGATTTTCAAATCCAGTATGTTCATAATGTCACCGAAGAGCGCCCTAATCCGCAAACCGGACAAACCGAAACCGTAATTGTTCGTCGAGAATCTAATTTTTGGACACCCTTTGCCGGTGCATTAGCAGGACAAGTCGTCGCCAATATGCTCTTTAGTCCCAGCTATTATGTACCCCCTGTCTATCAACCCGGTGTCGTGATGACGGGTTATGGTGGCTATGGCAGCACCTATAGCCAAGCCGTAAGCAGCTACCAAAGCCGTTATAATCAACCCCCAGCCGCCGTTAAAAATAGTCAAACCCTCCGCACCACCGGAAATCTGCGTTCTCCCAGCACCACCACCAACCGCCAACCCAATTCGACCAATGCCAATCGCTCCACCGGTTCCGGCTATGGTAGTTCTAATTTACGCTCTTCTGGCACTTCCCAATCCAAGGAGCGCAAACCCAGTTTTGGCAGTGGTGGAGCCTCTCGTCGCTCTTCTGGATTTAGCAGTAGTCGCGGAAGACGGCGTTAAAAAGGGGTGATATCAAGTCCGGATAAAGGGTAAAGAAGCGGGCAAGATGCCCCTTAAGGGTAAAGAAGCGGGCAAGATGCCCCTTAAGGGTAAAGAAGCGGGCAAGATGCCCCTTAAGGGTAAAGAAGCGGGCAAGATGCCCGCACTCCCCTAATCCCTTGATATTGCTGGAGTGGGAGCGTCTCGCTCCCTAAGTTTTAAATCATGGTCTCGCTCCCTAAGTTTTAAATCATGGTCTCGCCCCCTAAGTTTTAAATCATGGTATTCAATCGGACTTGATATGATATCAAGTCCAGATAAAGGGCGATGAGATGATATATCCTTAACAGGAAAGATGAAAGGGCAGAAGATCGCACTCGAACAGCAGTGGATCATCGCTTGCTCAGGGTTCAGAACTACTTCAGGAGTAAAGCAGTATGAAATACGGCCTTCGTGGGTTAGTTATGTTCGGATTAATAATGGCTCATTTTCCCAGTCGATCGCTACCAGCGATCGCCTCTTCCCCTCCCTTGTCTGTCGCCCAAAACATCGCCGGAGAATGTCGGGCAGCCCGTCAGGGAACCTTTATCTACTACGAGCGCAGTTCAGAGTCGGGTAAAATTCGCGCCCTGCAAACGAACGATCGCGTGATCTTAGCCGGGAACGGAGAAGGGGGATGGGTTGCCGTCAGTGAACCCACCGTGGGATTTGTGCCAACCGAAGACCTTAAACTCTGTACCACGGAAAAAATTACCCTCTGTGCGAGGGTGGGCACATTTATTTATGAAAATCCCTCAACCGGATCGAGAAACATTAGAAGTGTTCTACCCGATGAATCGGTTGTAGTCACTACAGAACTGGTGGAAGGATGGCGCACGGTGCTAGAACCCCGTGCGGGATTTATTCAACAAGCTCGTTTAAAAGAGTGTGAACGTGAAACTTCTTCGTCAACAGTGAGACCTCTTTCTAGGGCTAGTGTTGCCCCTAGCACGAGCTTTTGTCACCGAGTCACCCCTTTAGTTGATCCGGGATTAAATGTGCGCTCAGGGCCAACAGAAGCAGCCACAGTGGTCGATACCCTCATGCCAGGAACAGTAGTTAGGCTCAGATCGACAACGGCTCAAATGGATAGCACTGGGCGATCTTGGGTTCCGATCATTGCTCCAGTATCGGGTTGGGTTTCTGATGGGTTTCCGGGAAATCAAACCAATTTAAGACCGGTCTATTGTGACAGTAGTCGATAAAATAAGCGCATTTATTGTGGTTGAGGAGTGAAAGCCAATGAAATCAAAGCGAGAAATGCTGACGGCGGGGATGGCGATGGTGGCGATCGCCGGTTTCAATATCATGGGAGTAGAAGGGGCGATCGGTCAATCTTCCCCTCCTACCCTCATCGCCCAAAGTTTAGCCGGGCAATGTCGAGCCGCTAAACGGGATATCTTTATCTATCGAGAAGCCAATACCAACTCTAGAGTTCGCGCTCTACAACTCAATGAAGCCGTTACCCTAGCCGATAATGGTAATAATGGTTGGATTGCCATTAGTGCCCCGACAACAGGATTTGTGCAAACAGCAGACCTCAAACCTTGTCCCAGTGCTTCTAACCCCAAACCCGATCCCGCACCCCCTGCACCCAAACCCACCAATTTATGTCGCCAAGTGACGATTGTGCAAGGGTTAGTGGTGCGGGATCAACCCAGTATAGAAGGTAAAATTGTTGGATCGGTGGCTCATCGCCAACAAGTTACCCTCAAATCCGATGCGGTAACGGTTGTGGATAAACGGTCTTGGGTCGAGATCACTGCTCCGGTTAAGGGATGGGTATCGAGTGGCGTTGGTGGGGGTGCAAACTTAGGAGAGTGCGGCCCCACCTCCCAAAGCGCTCAACCGGCCCAAACTAGCCCAACTCCTCCCGCGACCTACTGTAGTCGGGTTACTTGGCAAGGGGAAGAAGGCTTGGGAATTCGCAAAGAAGCCGGAGGAAATGCTGTGGCGACGCTGCGCTATGGTGATGAAATTACCTTGAGATCTAGGGAAGAAAAGGTGATTTTTGATTCTCAACTACCCGGCAATCGGTTTTGGATCGAAATTACCCAACCGATGGCGGGTTGGATTTCTAGTGGTATTCAAGGCGGAGGTCGTAATATTGCCCCTCCAACCCCTTGTCGTTGATTGAGGAATTTGAAAATCACCGCCCTTCTAAGGCGGTGATATCAAGTCCGGTTTCCGCAAGCGGACATGAAAATTTGTTAAGAAGCGGGCAAGATGCCCGCACTCCTCGAATTCTTTGATCTGACTGGAGTGGGAGCATCTTGCTCCCTGGATTTTTAATTAGGGTATTTCCGCTTC
>NZ_JAQOSP010000015.1 GCF_030068475.1 Roseofilum acuticapitatum BLCC-M154
AGAGCGACTAAACTTCTTAAACTGAGGATAGCCTTTTTTTCCTGGGATTTTGCGTTTACAGTTATCGTAAAACCGACTAATTGAACTCCAAGCACGTTCAGCACTTGCTTGTCTAGCACTTGAGTTTAATTGGTCAGCAAACTCAAAGTTATGGGCTAAAACTTTAGAGTATCGATATAAATCATTTTTACCCGTTCCTGGTGTATCCATCCATAACCTTAAGCACTTGTTACGGATAAATTGAGCGGTACGGATAGCCTCGTCTATCGCTTGATACTGTTGGGTTTTAGCTTTTACCTTGAACTCTAAAACAAACATTTTACGCAGAACTTGCTTGGATAAAATTAGTATAACGCACCAAAAGTTGACTTGACAACCTTGAAATTTAAAAAGCCGTCCTCAAAGGACGTTGCTCTAAACCCAAATTTTCGGTAAAATCCTAATACAGCGCTTCGCGCTGTGATGGGGGGATGGGGGAATGGGGGGAACAAACAGCAGACTGGGTAGCACTTTGAGCCATTTTAGCTATCGTTCAAAACAGTCATTAATGTACCTCGTAACAGCGAAAACTGCTGTAATGGCTAAAAAGCACTTAATATCAAGTCCGATTGTTCATGTCCGCGAAGCGGAAATACCATGATTAAAAATTTAGGGAGCAAGATGCTCCCACTCCAGTAATATAAAGGGATTAGAGGAGTGCGGGCATCTTGCTCGCTTCTTAACCAATTTTCATGTCCGCTTGCGGAAACCGGACTTGATATGATACAGCAGTTTTTGTTGCTATTAAAAAATAAAGTCAATATCAAACTGGGTTAAATCGACTAAATGGAGTTCCCCTTCTTGATTTACATTGGTAGCAACCAGTAGCATCGTTTTAGAAATGATGGCGATCGCCACCGGATAACAGGGGCCTAAAATCCGGCCAAACACCTGGCCATACTCATCTAACAAAATTAAATGACCGCGACGATCGCCAATGATATATCCCCAAGAGGCGATCGCCGCACAAACCGGGAATTGCACTTTAATTGGAATCGGTCGTACCCGGAAAGGCTTCAAATCCATCAATAAGGGGGCATGGGTTTCTGACTTAGGAATAACCAACACCCGATAGGGGATAGCACTAGGAATCACCCGATCCACTTCTAAATACAATTTCCATTGCCCCAGAAAGCTACCCCGACGAGTAAACACTTCTATCCAAGACTTGCCATCCTCCACTCGCCAAAAGAGTCCATAGCGATCATCAAGAATTTGAATCTGATCCACTTCACGATTAACGGCTACTGGAGGACGAGATAACCAGTTCTGATTACCCCCTTTGATCTCCGGGTTTTGTCCACCGCGATGCCAAATCCATAAGTAAAGGTCTTCCGTAATAGCAGCGATCCAATCCCCTTGAGCATGGACATCTGCCTTAAAAGGCATTGGGATATGGGCAATTAACTCAGCCGAGAGCCAACTAGAAGCAGAACCATAAGGACTAACGTAATAGATACATCGATCGGTCAAAGCAAAACAGCCTTCAGAGGTTACTTTGAGTTGACGCACCGGCTCTGGTAAGCTCACCCTAGCCACATCCACTAAAGTATCCAATTGAGAAGCTTCTTGATAGCATTGACATTGAATCAAGTCGGCGATCGCCCAGTAGATACAACGACTAGAGCCACAAAGAGGATCGTCCTGATTCAGTTTAGACTCCAACGAGACCGCCAAATCCGCCACCAATCCTGGCAGTGCATGGGTAGCGATCGGGCGATCGATCAGGGGGCGACTGGGGGGATAAGAGATCACACTCATCAAACTGGCTGACGAAGATAAATCGATTAATCCTGAAAGACGCTCAAGATCCGCGAGCATTTCCCTAGCACTCTTATAGCGACGGGCAGGTAATTTTTCTAAGGATTTGAGAATAATCTTTTGTAAGGCTGGATGAACCGTTTCTGGAAGGCTCACCCGTTGATTGAGATGATAGGTCATCAACTGTTGGGGTTGTCCAGAAAAAGGGCGATCGCCCACCACCAACTCATAGAGGATCACCCCCACCGCATAGATATCCGACTGAAGAGAATATTGCCCATAAAAGCGCTCTGGAGCCATATAAGCTGGCGATCCCGTACTATCTGAAGCCTCTTGACTCTCTTGAACTAACCGAGCAATGCCAAAATCCGATATCCGAGCCATCCAACCCGCCGATTTCAGGGTTAACAAAATATTTTCCGGTTTCAAATCCCGGTGGATAATCCCTCGACTATTGGCATGTTCCATCCCCTTCAAGACATCTTGGATCAATTGAATCGCCAGCCCCAAAGGAAACCTTTCCTGGCGATCCATCCAATTTCGCAACGTTCCACCCTCACAATAGTCCATCACCAAATAACGGCCTTGGCGAGAATGTTCCAAAGCACGGCAAGTAACAATATTAGGATGAGAAAGTTGGAGTAAAAACCTTAATTCTCGTAGGAACTGGTGTGTCGGAAAGCGGTATTTATCTAAATCTTTAAGAGCAACCAACTTACCCGTTTTTCGATGACACCCACAAAACACACGCCCAAACTGTCCTTGTCCAATCAGTCCTAAAATGAGGTATTTAGTTTTAGGCATTCTGGGGACAGTCATGAGCAGAGAATTCCACTTAAACTTCAGTTAACTTCTGGATAATCTCTGCATGAGATTTACCCTGTTCAATCTGCTGTTCAATTTGACTCAAACGTTTTTCTAATCCCACCACAAAATAGTTACATTCTGCGCCTAAAGACTCACAGGATGTTTGCACGCAATAGAGATCTTTTCCACTCAACTGACTGAAGAATGCACTAAACACCCCTGCATCTAAGAAACAAATGGGAAAACCGAGCTTAGGCCCATGAGTCGCGAAGGGAGCATTCCAGGTTTTGACGACTAAAAAACCTTGAGAAATATAACTTTGATCTAGGTCTATTTTTCCCCATCCATGGGTTTGCCAACATTGTTTTAGGGACTGCAAAAAGTCTAACATGCTCATATCTGCTAAAGGCTTTTCGTAGTATTCAGAGACTTCTTCGGCAAACCGAGCATAAAAGTTTTTTCCCCACCAGCGACCGCAGTTATATAGGACTAATTTGGAAGCTTGTCCAGTTTCTTTATCTAACCCGGAGTAAATGGCTTTGATCAGGGGTTCTGGCATCGCCAAAAGGCGGTCACCTCGGCGATTTTCTAGCAACCCTAATTCTAAATCACTCCGCACATAAACATCCGTAGCAAAGTAATTACTAGGAATACGGTTATTGGTGACTAAATCAGAAACAGAAATCATGGTTTATTCTCACAATGGGTTCATCAACTCTAGGGTTAATTTGGTGCTTTATTTTTCACTATTGATTAATTGAGTTTGGGCTAAAATCAAAGGTGATTTAATCAACTTAATTTGCTCTGTTTTTAAGCTTTTCATTAACTGTTGATTGAGCAATTTGTACAGCACTTTATCTAAATCTTGAGTTTCATACATGGCGATGCTTTGGGAGAGCCAATCCACGAATCTTTGTTTCACCAACTGATCGTTATCGATCAACATGGCCATAGCACAATAGCGTAACATGAGCATGGCATTTTTAATGGATCGCTCCATATCTTCAACAGATGGATTAGGAAAATGTTGAGGGAGCTGATCGGCAACAGCTTGCATAATTTCTACTTCTTTTTCCCGAATCTGAGTGTAGGTTTCTAGTCGTTGGGGTAAGGAGTCAACATACTGACTTAAACCTTTGAGTTCTTCAGGTTTGAGGTAACGATTTTCTGCTTCTGCAAATAGGGATTCTAGGTCTATATTCATAGCTAATGGGTAAAACTTAGAAAGGGATTAAAACAGACTAGAGAAGTCTTCTAGGGTGACTTCATCTTGGACTTGAGTTGATCGGGACTCTGATTCTTCTAGGGGTAAGGGGGCACTAGGGGCGATCGCTCCGTGCCCTTCCCAATCAATACAAGTGAAGAATTGACTGACACTTAACGTTAAGGAAAGTTTTTCACTGCGTCCTTCTAAACTGGCTTGTTTAACTTTCTGGATCGGTTCGGGATCGTGTTCCCAGTTAATTTGGCTAAAAAAGTCATGAACTGAGAGGCGACTCCAGGTTTTTAGAGTCTCTTGGGTATTTTTTGCTCTGGGTTTAGATTGGGTTGGACTCATCCTAATCGCTCTCCTGAACGCAACCGTTTTTCAATATCACGAGCTGTTGCTCCTTCATTGAACCAGAATGAGGCGGCATCAATGCGATCTTTACCACCAATGAGGAATTTACAATAGGTTTCCCCCATGGAATAGCATTGAATTTCGATGCAACTGAGTTGTTTTTTGACTAATTCGGTAAAGAAGCCCGCAAAGAGACCTGCATAGATATGACAAACGGGTTTACCGACATCACCGAGGGTACGAGCGACGGCAGAATCAAAGAGGTTAATAAACATAAAGCCTTGTTTGCGATCGCCCATATCGACCTCCCAGCGTCCCCATCCTTGGGAAGTGAAGGGCCACCACCAGGTTTCTAAGAGAAACATTAAGTTGGCTTGACGGATGCTGCGATCGAACTCTTTTTCAAACCATTTTTCAAAGAAAAAAGCATCTTTTTGCCCCCATTCCACACCAATGGTATACATGATGGCTGCCGAAGCCTCTCCTACTTCTTCTTCGAGTCCTTCCACTAACCCAATAATAAAGTCTTCACTGGTGAGGACATTTTGGGCCCCATTCCAATCGAGTACAGTTCCCCGCTCTGGATCGAACTGGAAAAAGTCCTGGAAACCATAGTGGTTATGTTTTTTGGGCTGTTTACTATTGAGTAAATGTTGAGTTTTAGTTGCGTTTGCCATGGCAGTGTTCAGATCGGTGATGTTGTGCAGTCCTCTAACGAGAGGGGGCTGAAGCTATGACCGGGATGGATTTACTTGTCCGATTTTCATTGTATCGGTTGCTGACGACTCCACTGCAAAGTTGTAATGAAAGTCAAGCAAATTTGGCTTTTAGGGCGTGAATTCTTCTGGGGTAGAGACTTGGCAGAGGATTTGGCGATTATATTCTAAAATCGGACGCAGTAGGGCAGCTTCTTCGCGGGTTAACAAGGATTCTATAACGTTTTGCATGATGGAATAAGTGAAATCACAACCATCTTGAGCTTCAAAGGCTCTCATAACGGTTTGAAACCAGAGGAGCAGGCGATCGCGTAACCCGTCGCGATCGTCAATCAGTAGAGCTAAGGCTGAGTGACGGAGAATACGAAGGGTATCTTGTTTCCATTTATTACTCAAGTCCCGATCGCCCTGCATTAGCACTTGGGGCGCTTTGGCCCGGAGTTGGGATTGGACTTGTTGAACAATTAGAGCTTCTGATGTGCGAATTTTGTTATAGGTGGTCAAGCGTAAGGGAAAGGATTGGAGATAATCCTGGAAAAATTGCAGTTCTTCATCTGTGGCATAGCGGCCATCGGTTTCTCGATATAGGTTTTGAGTTTGGGTTAGCATAGGGTCGTGATTAACTTCTTAAGCATCTTTGGTTTGGGTTAAGTAGGCTCCAATTTCAAATTTGGTCTCTTCGAGTTGTTTGAGGGTGGAACGGGTGACCAGTTTACCCGCTTCGACTAAGACTTCCCCGGTGACGGGATGAAGCATATCTTGATCGGCACGTCTACCGATGAGGGCTTCAATATCTTGTAGCGATCGCACATACATCCCTGGAGGTAATTCTACCACTACCCCATCCATCAATACCCGTGACTGGCAGGCCAAGCGGGAATTGGGCTTACAGGAGGTAATCACCTCTAGAGTCCTCTGTTCTCTGCGGTTCATGGGGGTTAGGAAGTCCATCCCATCTTTTATATACACATGGCAGGTGGCACACATGCCGCGTCCTCCACATTCTTTGAGGACATCCAAATCCTTGTCGATCAAAATAGATAACAGATTGCCATTCGTTTCTACCTCAGTCTCTTGGGCGATCGGTTCAAGTCTGACTGTTTTTACCATAATCGTTAAGTCTCCAAAGTTGCTTAGGGTAAGAGTAACTGTTTATATTCGGGTTTGAGGGATTTTTCCACTAAGGCAGGAAAATCCCGGATCACTTTTATGCATCGACTGATAAAAGCCTGAACCCAAGATTGAATCCAGGATAACTGTTCAGGGGTCACCGTTTGCGTGAGCGCAGTAGAACGGGTAAAGGTCAATTCAGCCGTGCGACTGATTTCAAAGCTCTGTAACCATTCCCCATCGGGACGGGTGGATTTCCAATAGTTGGTAATCACAGCTTTGCCCAAATACTGGGTGGTATAAAGACTCAGTTGGTTGAGGGCTTCGAGCAATTCTTTTAGAGTAACCTGGGAAGCGGCCTCTGGAGTAGGAGGGACTGGAGGAACACGGGGATAGGAGGTTAGGGGAACCGGAGTGGGGGAAGGACTGGGGGAGGGGGAATCTTTCCAGTAGGTTTGGTTGGAGAGGGTTAAACTACCAGCGAGGAGTCGGACTGTGGCGATCGCCGTGGCACTATCAGCAATCAATTCCGCTTTCAGATGATTCAGGGCATCAGCATAATGACTATAGACCAGATCCAGGGTGGTCAGCACCAGTAAAATCATGCCTTCAGGGAGCTTATAAATAAACACCTGATTTTGGGCAAACTGAAATTCAAAGGACTCAAAGCCTTCTGGAGTGGTTTCCACCACCTGTCTTAAACCCTGGGCGAGGGCTTCTTTCTGTTGGAAGTTGAGGGTATTATCCACGCCACAAAAATAGGGACGCGATCGCCGATCGATTAGGGCGATACCCGCAATTCCTGGTAAATTCAGAAAATCCTCAACTACCTCCCGTTTCATAAGTAGATGCTTATCTATCGTCTCCTAATTATGGGGCTATCGGTCTTCACTCTATTTATTTTGGGACTTCATGTCACAACGGTAGGGGGGAGAGGTTTTTAAGTCGGCAGGGTTCAAGTCTAGACATCAAGGGTATAGGTCTGCTATGGGTCAATTATGAGTTTGGTCTCAATTTTACCCAATTTTATTTTCTCATGTTCCCAAGGGTCTGTCTTAATTTTCCGTCCACTGAACTCTCCGATATCCTATTTTAGGTTGATCGCTTATGTCTGACCTTCCATTTACGTTGGATCAATTACGCATTCTCAAGGCTATTGCCGTTGAGGGCAGCTTTAAAAGGGCCGCAGATAGTCTTTATGTCTCCCAACCGGCCGTCAGTCTCCAAGTCCAGAACTTAGAGAAACAACTTGATGTTCCCCTATTCGACCGGGGAGGAAGACGGGCCCAGCTCACGGAAGCGGGTCATCTCCTCCTCCAGTATGGGGAAAAAATTCTTTCTCTGTGTCAAGAAACTTGTCGGGCGATCGAAGATTTACAAAATCTACAAGGGGGAACCCTGATCGTCGGAGCTTCTCAAACCACCGGAACCTATCTCTTACCTCGGATGATTGGGGCATTTCGGGACAAATACCCCGATGTGGCCGTGCAATTGCATGTTCATTCTACCCGTCGCACCTGTTGGAGTGTCTCCAATGGCCAAATTGATTTAGCCATTATTGGCGGCGAAGTGCCCACGGAACTGCAAGAAACCTTAGAAATTTCTTCCTATGCTGAAGATGAGTTAGCCCTCATTTTAGCCCCTTCCCATCCCCTAGCCGCCCAAAGTAGGATTCAAAAAGAAGATCTTTATGAACTCCAGTTTATTGCTCTCGACTCCCAATCGACGATTCGTAAGGTGATTGACCAGGTTTTAACCCGTTGTGGCATTGAAACCAATCGCCTGAAAGTGGAAATGGAACTCAATTCGATTGAAGCGATTAAGAATGCGGTACAAGCGAATTTAGGGGCGGCTTTTGTGTCTATCTCGGCGATCGAAAAGGAATTGCAAATTAATTTACTCCATCGATCGCACATTGAAGGCGTATCTATCCGCCGTACCCTCTCGGTGATTCTCAATCCCAATCGCTATCGCTCTAAGGCCGCTGAAGCCTTTCGGACTGAAATTCTACCGGCTTTCACCAATGAGGGTAAAGTCGGGTTAACTCCCCCCACTGAGATTGGGGTCGATCTCAATGCCACTCCAGGGTCTGAGGAGGAATCATCTGTATCCTTGGATTAACTGGGGTTTATGATTGGAGCGATCAATACTTTGCCGTCTGGTCTATGGATATTCATTGCACGCGCCCCAAATGTCAGCGTCCTGTCAACCCAGTTCCGGAACTGGATCATCCCGAAAAACTGAAAACGACTTCCCAGAAGTATTGTACTTGCTGTGGAATGCCTTTAATTTTGGCAGGACGGTATTTACCCCAACGATTATTGGGTCAAGGGGGGTTTGGTGCGGCTTATTTGGCAGTGGATCGCTATACGCCGACGTTGCGATCTTGTGTAGTCAAGCAGTTTCAGCCGGCCGGTCAGTTATCAGCCCAACAATTGGCGATCGCCCAACAGCATTTTGAGCAAGAGGCTCTAGTGTTGGAGGAGTTGGGTAACGAACATCCCCAAATTCCTCGGCTTTATGCCTTTTTTCCTCTGTTGGTTCCCCCATCTGCTAAAGGTGAAGAAAGCCAATTTTTTTATCTAGTTCAAGAATGGATTGATGGTCAAAATTTAGAGGAAGAATTAGAATATACTGGGACATTTTCTGAGCAAGACATTCTCTTATTGCTCCGGCAAATTTTGCCCGTCTTGCAATTTATTCACGACCGTGATGCCATTCATCGAGATATCAAACCCTCGAATATCATGCGGGATAAAAAAGGGCGATTGGTATTGCTCGATTTTGGTGCAGTGAAGCAGATTAGTCAAGGATCAGCAGGTCGGTCTACAGAGATCTATTCCCAAGGGTTTGCCCCCCCCGAACAAATGGCAGGAGGTCAGGTCTACCCCTCTACGGATTTGTATGCTCTGGCAGTGACTTGCTTAATTTTATTAACTCATAAGACTTCTCAGGAGTTATATGATTCTTATAATAATCGCTGGAACTGGCGATCGGAAATTGATTTATCGGAACCCTTGGCTTCAGTTTTAGATAAAATGCTGGCTCTGTCTCCCTATCAACGGTTTGCCAGTGCCAATGAAGTTTTAGAGAGCCTGCGCCCCCAATCTATGCCAGGGATAAACCCATCAACGACTCTTCAGGCGGCTGCAACGCCTGCGGTAGCCACTCCACCACCCATACCACCTAAACCTGTAGCCAAAACGCCTAATTTTTCAACCCCAGAATGGTTGATGATTTCTACATTTACAGGGTTTGAATCGGTAGTTTTAGCTTTAGCTTTTACCAATCTCTTTGGGATTACTGGGATCGGTATGGGTCTTTGGGGAGCAGCGATGGGACTCTTGGTTTATGCCCAATTTCGCCGTTGGATTGAACGGGTAGATTTAGCCATTATCGCTATTATTTCTTGGGGAATCTTACTATTTGTTCCCCCAGTGCGAGGAAACCAGCCCTTAGATGTGATTTTAATTATTCCTGTTTGTGTGGGGGCGGGTTTAGGATTGTTTATGTCTATTTTTCGGTTGATTTCTCAGAGGTTAGTACGGTGAAGTTTCTTTTTAAGTCGTGGGAGCGTCTCGCTCCCTAGGTTTTTCATCATGGTATTTAACCGGACTTGAGATTACTTATTAGCGAGCAAGATGCTCGCACTCCTTGCTTTTAGCGAGCAAGATGCTCGCACTCCTTGCTTTGCATCAAATTAGCTGAAACAATCCAGTAGGATGGGCACTGCCCATCTTACCAATTCAAATAACAGAGAGACACAAATGGGTGGGGAAAAGATTCATGACTCAAGAAAATTGTAATCCTAATGGGATTAGTGTACCCAATGGTTGTTTTTTTGGTTTGCCCTATTCGGTAGAAGAAGCGGAATTCGTGTTTTTACCCGTTCCTTGGGATGTGACCACTTCCTACCGGGAAGGGGCCTCCCTTGGGCCGCAAGCTATTCTAGAGGCTTCGGTACAGTTGGATTGGTATGATTTTGATGTGCCGAATGCTTGGACAATTCCTTTGGGAACTCTACCCATTGAGGGGGAGATTTTAGCTCAAAATGGTCAGATGCGGGCGATCGCCAAACAGATTATAGAACATCTGGAACAAGGGGGAGAAGTCGATGATGCGGCGATCGCCACCTCCCTAGCAAAAGTAAATCAAGCCTGTGCCGATCTCAATCATTGGGTTTATACTCAAAGCCAGAAATATTTAGACCAAAGCAAGGTTGTCGCCGTTGTCGGAGGCGATCACAGTGCCCCCCTCGGATTAATGCAAGCCCTCGGCGAAAAGTACCCAAACTACGGCATTTTACAAATCGATGCCCATGCCGATTTGCGTCAAGCCTATGAAGGCTTTACCTATTCCCATGCCTCAATTATGGACAATGCCCTCAAAATTCCCCAGATTAGTCGCTTAGTTCAAGTCGGCATTCGGGATATTTGTCAAGCAGAAATCAACCAGATAAATGACGATTCCCGCATTATCCTCTTTGATGATTGGCAACTCAAAGCCAACACCTATGAAGGCATGAATTGGGCAACTCAATGTCAGCAAATCATCTCCCATTTACCCCACCAAGTTTATATTAGCTTTGATATCGACGGCTTAAATCCTTCCTATTGTCCCCATACCGGTACACCCGTACCAGGGGGATTAGACTTTAATCAAGCTATCTATTTAATCCGAGCTTTAGTCAAAGCCGGTAAAAAGATTATCGGTTTCGATTTGTGCGAAGTCGCTCCCGGTGAACCCGGCGATCAGTGGGATGGCAATGTCGGAGCCAGAATTCTGTACAAATTAGCTTGCTTGACTCAAAAACCCCAATTAAAAATCTAGGGAGTGAGACGCTCCCCTTCCAGTAATATCAAGAGTTTTCAGGAGTGCGGGCATCTTGCCCGCTTCTCTTTATCCCGTCATCTCAAGTCCGACTGTTCATGTCCGCGAAGCGGAAATACCCTAATTAAAAATCTAGGGAGCGAGACGCTCCCACTCCAGTAATATCAAGAGTTTTCAGGAGTGCGGGCATCTTGCCCGCTTCTTCACCCTTTACCGCAATTTTCGCTGCTATGCGGTACATCTAGATCCCCCTGAATCCCCCTTAAAAAGGGGGACTTTCCTATTCCCCCCTTTTTAAGGGGGACTTTCCTATTCCCCCCCCTTAAAAAGGGGGACTTTCCTATTCCCCCCTTAAAAAGGGGGACTTTCCTATTCCCCCCTTAAAAAGGGGGGCAAGGGGGGATCTTTTTTGCTGTACCTCATTACCCCGCAAAACGCTGTATCCGGACTTGATATCAAACTGAATCTTATTTCAATCTATCTATTGAAACTTTTTGATCGCTTGGTCTACGGATTGGGTAAATTCTTGCCAAGCCTTATCAAATCCAGATTGTAACTCTAACCAAGCATCTTCACTGGACTGATACAATTCATTTAATTTGAGTTTAACCGCATCTCGCTGGGCATAGAGTTCTTCTAAGGTACTATGATATTCTACTGAAGCATCTGACTGAGCTTGTTTGGCTTTCGCCTCAAATTCATCAATTTTGGCATTTAGATGATCTAACTGCGCGTTGATCTTCTCTTGATATTCTTTGCGAGATTGATGAGATGTATTTTGAGTTGGGGTAACCATAATGTTATTTGCCTCAATGACTTCTATACCCCATTAAAGCGAATTTGAAGGCTGAAGGCTTCTATCTGTGGCCAGATTAATCGTAATTATTTTCTCTATCTACGGGTTGATATCTCTCTATCTAGAGATAGAGGAAGATGAGTAAACATGCTGTTAGACTCAAAACTCATCTATCAATTGAGCGCTAAAATAGTGTGTTATTATACTATTAACCGATTAGATTTTCAGCGATTAAATTCAATTTCCCGTCGTAATAAAAGCTTTCAAAGACGTTTACTCCAGAAAGTTTTAGCTATTGCGTATCAAGATCGCTATCAACTGCTGATGGAATTAGAGCATGAAAACTGGACAGGGATTGAGATCGCCGCCCATCGGTTAAAGGGATCGAGTGCTAATGTTGGGGCGATCGCCGTTCACCAAGTGGCAACGGAGCTAGAAACTGGCGCTCAAGACCAAAATCACAAACAATGTGAAGAGAGCTTGACTCTCTTAAAACAAAAGTTAGTGGAACTGGAGCAGTTGATTGAGGAATATTATCCACCCTTAGATTAACTCTCAAAAATGAGAAGAAGATCTACTAATTTTTTGGGGAATATCTACCGTGAAAATACTGCCTTTTCCCGGTTCAGATTCCAGGGTAAGACTTCCATGATGGGCTTCCACAATGCGACGACTGAGATATAAACCGAGACCGCTACTTAAACGTTTCGATTTACCGGCGATCGCCAAGGATTTACTTTGGCGAAATCGTTCAAAAATAAGGCTTTGTTCTTCAGGAATAATCCCAGTCCCCGTATCTTGAACTTGCAAGCGAATCAGATTCAATTCAGAATCCTTGATTAATTCTAAATGAATATCAATTGAACCGGTTTGAGTGAATTTGATCCCATTGCCCACTAAGTTGACCACTACTCGACGCAATTCTAAGGGATCGCCCATGGCTTGAACCGCAGGAGAATCATCCGCCGTTTCAAAAATTAAAGTGAGTCCCTTCTCTTCGGCTAAGGGACTCAGCTCCTCAACCACTTCTTGAACTAATTTTCGATAATCAAACTTAGAAAACGTTAAGGCTTTTCGTCCTCCGGAATAGCGATACACTTCCAAAAGAGTATTCACCATACTGAGCAAATTTTGATTACTGCGCTTCATGGTGACTAGCGCTTCCGCCATCTCCCCAGTTAACGCCCCAAAGCTATCTTGTAGAAATAAAGAAAACATGCGATCGGCAGCAACTAGGGGCGTTCGCAAATCATGGGTGAGTCGGGAAACAAAATCTTCCCGTTCATCTAACGTTTGCTTTAAGCGTAAGAGCGATCGCACCCGTGCTAAAAGCTCATTGACATCAACGGGTTTACGAATAAAATCATCCGCCCCCGCGTCTAATCCTTCCACCACACTGGATCGATCGTAGGCCGTAATCAGTAAAATGGGAATAAAGGGTAAATAGGGATTCTCCCGAATCCGTCGCGTAAAGGCATACCCATCTAAGTCGGGCATCACCACATCTAATAAAATTAAATCAGGAACAAAGCGCTCCAGTTCTTGAAGTGCCTGTTGACTATCGGATTGACAATTAATTTCATATCCCTCTTCACCCAAAATATGCTCAATTAACATTAAGTTGTCGGGAGCGTCATCAACGGCTAAAATTCGAGAGGGTCGGCGATTCGCAGTCGGATCGGTTGCCATGATAGTAAATATAAGATAAAAACCAGATCGTATAGTGTTGAGGTTGCTGGTTAATTGACTTAATCGGTCGATCGCCCAGTTTGTCTATTTGGAGTCTAGAGTACCATGACGGTTATCCGGGTTGTATTAATTGAAGACCACGATCTGACGCGCATGGGGTTACGCACGGCGCTTAAACAACAAGAACGCATTGAAATTGTTGGTGAAGCAGCCAATGGTAAACAAGGATTGGAAGTCCTCAAAGCAACGGCTCCGGATGTGGCTTTAATTGATATTGGTTTACCCGATCGCGATGGCATTGAAGTGACGCAACACCTTCGAGAGTCAGAAGATTTTGCAGCACTCCCACCCATTAAGGTTTTGATGTTAACGATGCATGACGATCGAGATACAGTATTAGCGGCTTTTGCAGCCGGTGCAGATTCCTATAGCTTAAAAGATGCCAGTATCGAGCAGTTAGTGGAAGCCATTTCGATTACCTATGAGGGGAATTCTTGGATCGATCCGGCGATCGCCCGTATCGTCCTCCATCAAGTGCAACAACCGCGCTCTGTTGAACCAGAGTCCGAACAAACCCTGATCCGTTCTGTCGATCCCGAATATCGACAAGTCCTAGAGTCTGAACCCCTAACCGATCGCGAATTAGAAGTCTTAGAACTGATTGTCGCTGGATGCAATAATGCGGCGATCGCCGAGCAACTCTATATTACTGTGGGAACCGTTAAAACCCATGTTCGCAACATCCTCTACAAACTTTGTGTTGACGATCGCACCCAAGCTGCTGTTCGCGCTCTCCGCTCTGGTTTAGTCGGTTAAAAACTCCCCTCTACCCAAAGACACAGATCAATCATCTTTCCTTCGGTAGAGAGCATCTCTATCCCCCGAACGATGAGTTATCTTGCTTAATCTTGATAGTCTATAGGTGACGTTCAAAATAGAGGTCAACTTAACTATATGTTTTTGCTTTCCGAAATTCAAGCCAGCTCAAATAGTTTATCCATTCCGTTATCCGTACTTCTCGTTTATGCTGGAGGCTTTTTAGCCGCCGTCATTTTAGGCTCGATCGCCTGGTATAACTCCACTCGATTAGTGGGTTGGAAAGATAAAGAGCGTCCAGATATTATTCCTGATTTGGATCGCTAAAACCCATCTACCCCTCAATCAAAACTGTCGAATTGGAGAATAGAATCTATGGCTACGAACAATAGCGAACGCACCCCTAAAAACCGCTTTGAACCTCAATACGATCGCGAGATCGCACCCACAGAAACCGCAACTCGTCAGGAGCGGGAAGGAGAAAACTTCAAACAAACCCCCGATGCTGAAGGGGGAATCGATACCACCGGTGGCTATACAGTCGATCGGGAAGGGAAATTGAATAACTTTGCCATTGAGCCGCAAATGTATGTCGAAACTCCCGGAGATTTGGATTATAAAAATGCACAGTTAGAATCTCAACGCCAACAGACTTATCGAGAAGTCAAGGAAACTGATGAAGAGGGTAATCTCTCGATGAAAGAGGATAAGAGAGGTAAAGGAGTTGGCATTATCTAATGTCTGCTGTGTTTGACACTCCTCAGCCTAAAGGCATGAGGATTCTACATTCACAGACTCGCCGTTAGACAGCAGGGTTGCCCCAACTGCCCAAGAGGGCAAATCTCCTGTAGCGTAAGTTCCCGTGTGCCCCACGGTACTGATTCCTAATTT
>NZ_JAQOSP010000016.1 GCF_030068475.1 Roseofilum acuticapitatum BLCC-M154
GGGGGCGGGTTCAGGTAAGTTATCGGTGGGTGTTATAGATTTGGGGTTAACCCGCCCCTACGGGGGATCATTGCAGGAGGGAATGGGCTAAATGTGGAGACGGCGAGGGATGGCTTGTTGATGGCGATCGCCCATTTCGGACACCGTAGCGGCTAAAATGCCCTTAATCTCCAAGGTCTCTCCTTGCACTGTGCCCATAACCTGCCATTGGTGGGGCAATTGTTCCTGAAGATAGGCTTCCCAAGCTTCTACAAACTCTGGCGCAACTGACACCACAATGCGGGCTAACCCTTCCCCAAACCAACTCAGATCCGGGCGTTGCTCTCCAGACGGACACTCAATTTGCGCTCCTAAGCCTCCGGCAATGCAGGATTCTGCCAACGCCACGGCTAACCCCCCTTCCGCGCAATCATGGGCGGAGTTGAGCCATCCCTGACGAATGCCGTGGCGACAGGCGGCTTGCACCTGACGTTCTAGGTCAAAATCGACGGTTGGCGGTTGTCCGGCGACGGTGTGGTGCAAAGTAGCGAGATATTCGGACGCGCCCAAGGTCAGATTTACACCGGAACCCAACAGGTAGATGCGATCGCCTTTTTTACGCCATCCTTGACCGCAAATCCTCGACAAATCGGGCACTAACCCCACCATCCCCACCACAGGCGTGGGATAAATGGGCTGGGGATTTCCCGAACTATCCAGGGTCTCATTATACAGGGACACATTCCCCCCAGTGACGGGAGTCGAGAATTCCCCGCACGCTTCCGACAGTCCCCGACAGGCTTGTGCCAGTTGCCAATAGCCAATGGGCTTTTCCGGGGAGCCAAAATTCAGATTATCGGTCACAGCAATGGGTTCTGCACCCACACAGCTTAAATTTCGCGCCGCTTCTGCCACCACCGCTTTCGCGCCTTCGTAGGGATTCAGATAGACGTAGCGGGAATTACAATCCACCGTTGCAGCCACCCCCGACTGCACAGCAGGCAACGGTTGAGGTTCAGCGCCATCATTCACCGGACGCAAGCGGATAATCGAGGCATCCGCGCCACCGGGAAAGACCACCGTGTTATTCTGTACCTGATGGTCATATTGGCGATAGACCCATTGCTTCGAGGCGATCGTGGGTGTATCTAAAAGATCCAGCAGGCAGTCTTTCCAGGACTTGAACTTGCCCCCAATTTCAATCCCCTCAGCCTTACACTCAGGCAGTTGAGCCTCCGTCCATTGCCAGGCAGTCTGGGCATATTCCGGCGGCTCGCTCATCAATTCATGGTGGTAAATGGGCGTATTATCCGACAAAGCGGTAGCCATAATTTCCGCAGCCGTTTGCCCTTGAAACAGAATCCGCACAATGGGTTCATCAATCACTTCGCCCGCAACCACTGCTTGCAGTCCCCAACGGTGGAAAATGTCGATCAGTTCCTGTTCCCTGCCCTTGTGAGCTACAAATAACATCCGCTCTTGGGATTCCGACAGTAAATACTCGTAGGGAACCATGCCCGTTTCGCGCACCGGAATTTTGTCCAGATCCAGCTCAATGCCCACCCCGCCTTTCGCCGCCATTTCTGAGGTCGAGCAGGTAATTCCGGCGGCTCCCATGTCCTGAGCAGCCACCACTGCACCGGTTTTGAAGGCTTCGAGACAGGCTTCAATCAGGGATTTTTCCAGGAAGGGATCGCCGACTTGCACGGCGGGGCGATCGTCCATGGAGCTTTCACTGAGTTCGGCACTGGCAAAACTTGCCCCCCCCATGCCATCGCGCCCGGTAGTCGAACCGACATAGAGAACTGGGTTACCTCTGCCAGAAGCTCCAGATTTAACAATTTCTGGGGTTTCCATCAATCCCAATGCCATCACATTCACTAAGGGATTGCCGGTATAGGCGGGGTCAAAATAGACTTCTCCGCCCACGGTGGGCACGCCCACACTGTTGCCATAATGGGCAATGCCATCGACGACTCCGGTAAAAATGCGACGGGTGCGGCTATCTTCCAGGGAACCGAAGCGCAGGGAGTTGAGGACGGCAATGGGTCGAGCGCCCATGGTGAAGATGTCGCGAAGGATACCACCGACTCCGGTGGCTGCTCCTTGGAAGGGTTCGATCGCCGAGGGATGATTATGGGACTCTATCTTAAAGGCTAACCGCAGTCCATCACCGAGATCCACGACTCCGGCGTTTTCTCCTGGCCCAACGAGGATGCGATCGCCTTTCGTGGGAAACTGACTTAGGAGCGGCCGGGAGTTTTTGTAGCAACAATGCTCCGACCACATCACCCCAAACATCCCCAATTCCGCCTTATTGGGGTGTCTACCGAGCCGTTGGACAATTTCCTCATATTCCGAGGGTTTCAAGCCTTCAGAGGCAATATCTTGGGGGGAAAACGGACAGTCAGAAGTTTCAACCATGATCGATTCGCAACAGAGAGTGCCTTTCTGATTTTAGGGCAAAAGGGCAAGGGTGCAGCAGGAGAACAGCAGGAGAGAGGGGGCGATCGCTGGCTGTGTTATAATTTAGTTTCTGTATATAATTATTCAAAGCAATTCTCTCAAACTTAGGAGTTTATATGTTTTGGATCATCCTCATTATCGTAGTCGTTGCTTTTTTCTTTTGGGTTGGTCACAACGCGAATACTCAAGGGCCAATTGAATTAAAAAACTTTGAAGATGCTCTCAATACACTAGAACAAAATCCTAATTCTCCAAGTGACTATGACCATTGTATTGAGATTTGGAAAAAAAATACTTGGATTCAGTCTGAAGATTTATTTAGCGGTGGGTGTTATGATCGCTTACTAAAACTGTGTGAAGAAAACTCTTCTCATGTTAAATCTTGGCAGCTATTAGGCGAAGTCCTGCAAAGGGTTGATAGCGCTTTTGGCATAAATTCTACTGGAAAACGCCAAAAAAATAATACACTTAGAGTTCTCTCTGATAATCTTTTCAAGGAATTACAAAATGAGGTCATCAAAGAGCGTATTTTATCTCTCATAAATTTAATAAGTAGCATACCTGAATCTGAGACAAAAGAACTTTATGAAACTGCCTTAAATACACTAAAAGATAACCCAAGTAGTCAAGAAGCTAAGAGGTTAGTTCTTGATTTAGGTCGATTACACTATGGCCGCTTGAGACCCGATAAAAAGCCAACGGTTTATGATGAACAAGCTATTCAGAATGATATTATTGTTCGCTCACAATAGCTCTAGTTATGGAGAAATTGGTAATAAGTAGTAGGAGGTAGTGTTATGAACAGTTGTCACTTGACTGTAATGGTGTATAAAGAATAGGATCTTTATATTGCCGAATGTCCAGAAGTCGGTACAGTGGATCAAGGAGAAACCATAGAACAGGCGATCGCCGGTTTAAAACAAGCGACACACCTCTATTTATAAGAATTCCCCCATTCCCCCACTCGATCACCCTACCCCAGCCAAAAAAAATATGCTCTATGATGGAGCATATCTTTTAGACATTCAGAGGGGACAGACGATCCGGTCTGGATATCTACCGATTAGCGACTCGCTTCCAAGTCAATCGGATCGCCCGCTCTGGTTGCAGACAAAGATTGACAACTCACTTCAAGTTGTCGGTATAAGTCTTCTGCACTGTGGAAGCCTTCGATCCGATTTTTTACTCGCCCCTGGTTAAACAGAATGACTGTGGGTAAAGTTCGCAGTCGGTAGGCATTGGCGAGTTTAAGGCTTTGATCGGCATTAATGGAAACTATTTTAATGGTTTGTCCCCATTCGGTTTGGAAGCGGCTTAAAACTGGGTTTAAAAGCCGACAAATTCCACACCAGGGGGCCCAAAAATTGACTAATACCGGGGTTTGAGCATCGAGGACTTCGTGATTAAAGGCGCGTTCACTGATTTGTACCACCATAATTATGCCGTTCTTGGTATCTGTATTTCTTATACTTGCTCTTGGGATCATGCTACACCCATTTGGATTGGATTGAGCAACAGAGTTTGGGGGAATCGGGAATCGGGAATCGGGAATCGGCAAAAGGCAATTAGGCAATAGGCCATCTCCCCTATCTCCCCATCCCATCCCCAACTCAAATGGGAACCTTGAGGGTAGCTTGCATCAGCCAAGGATGGGCCCACCAGAGGAGGGCAATAAATAGAATTACACCGAGATAGGCGGGACGGAGAAATTCTTGCAGCTCTAGGGTTTGACGACCTTGAACGATCGCCAAAAATGGGATCACCGAGGTGCGCTCTTTGGCTTTGAGGAAAGCATCACCATAGCGATTGTACATCCGGCGATCGCCATTCCAGACCGCAAACAGGTGATGGAGGATTAAGCCTAGGGAAGTCACTAGGGTAAAACTTGTGCCGAGCCAGAGGGTATGAGCAATACACCAGATGACTTGACCCACCATTTGCGGATGTCGGGTGATGCGAATAATGCCCGTTTCGTAGAGATGAACTTCCGGTTTGGCGATCGCCGCAATCTCCAGTAAATTAAATGTGGCTGGATATAAAAACAGAAACGAGATCGCCGACAAAGCCCAAACCAGCGATCGCACTCCCCGAACCCCTTGCACTTGCCACAATTGAATTCCGTCATAGCGATGATTAAAAAAATAAATAATCAACACCACTGCAAACGGGATGCTCACTAGGGCAAAACCTACCCGGTAGAGTCTTGCACCGATCTTCCCTTCCCCCCAAGGTCTCAGGCTGGCCAGTCCACTATGGGCGATCGCAAACCCAATCAGTAATCCTACCATGACCCAGTGACTGGATGACCAATACCAATTATCAATCATTACCATACATTTTTATTACATCGATAAAGTTTTAACATGAAAAAGTAGTTTTTGCTACTCTCATGGTAAACTAGAGGACTAATAACAGAAGCAATAGCCTCTGGCTATCAGTGACCCTTTTTACTAGAAACAAGATATCCTTGAATCTAGCAACAATCCACTGTTGTCTTTGTTATTCTTTCACAATTTCTAACCTATGTTTTCAGTGTCTCCAGAATCCGAATCTACTACCTCTCGCCCATTTCTGACATGGCAGCGAATTATTGACTGGGCGCAAGATCACTATCGCACCCGCACCTTTAACAAGGATGACAAAATTCCTGTCCGTCCGGGCTTACTCTATCTCGTACAACGCGGTTCCGTTCGACTCGTCAGCGCCCAAATTAGCGCTTCGACTAAAACTCCCAGTTTGGTCGCCCGTTTGAGCGCGAACAGCGATCCCGATAATCAAATTCCTGATGAATCCTTCTTAGGATTTGTCGGAGCAGGTCAACCCTTTGAAATTGTCTCCCAATCTCCGTTTACCATTTCCAGTTATGCCCATGTCGATAAAACCACCGTTTTATGGATGTATTGGCATGACTTAGATAACTGGCCCCATTTCCGTCGTGAAGTAATGGAAGCCTTCCGTTATCAGAATCAGCGTAAACTCCTATGGTTAGGAACCATGGGCCAGCGACGCACCATCGATCGGCTGTTGGGCTTTTTAACGTTATTGATTGAAGAGTATGGCGAAGTTTGCGAACAGGGCTATTATCTGCCTTGGACGCTCACCCATGCCCAAATTGGTAGCGCCATTGGTTCAACACGGGTAACCGTTACTCGCTTAATGGGTAAGTTGCGCTCGAAAGGGCTGATTATTACTTTGGATGATAACCTGATTTGTCTTCCCCCTTCTAACCCAGAAGGTTAGGAGATGAATCAGCACACTCCCACTTGATCTAGAATTTCCTGACCCCTATTCCACTCACTTTACAACTTGCCACCTCCGGGTTAGGAAATTATTTTAGATCGAGTGTCAACATCCTGAAGTCAGATCTCCCAGCTCGTTAGATTTAAAGCATCATGCGATATCAAATTATTTATGATGGCAACTGTAATTTATGCTCCTCTTTGGTTCAGGTGCTGGCGAAGTTAGACCAAGGGCAACGATTCACCTATAGTCCCATGCAAGATCGGGGAGCGTTAGCCCAATGGGGAATCAGTTCCGAAGACTGTGAATTAGGGATGATTCTAATTGATACAGCAGATCCCCAAAAGCGATGGCAAGGTAGCGAAGCAGCCGAAGAGATCGGTCGCCTCCTTCCTGGAGGAGAAGGCTTGATCCAAGTTTATCGAGAAATACCTGGCTTGAAAACACTGGGCGATCGCCTCTATGAACAAATACGCGACCATCGCTATGAGTGGTTTGGTCAGCGAGAAACCCTGTATATGTGCAGTCTTGATTCCCAATGTACCCACCTAAATTCAAAATCTCGTCAAGCAAAATGACCCAGACCAGCATATGATCGGATCGGACTTAAACACTAGATCGCAGTAAATCTATGGCTGTCTCCTGTCACTTCATCGTTGAAGGTAACCCGGTAATTGTCTACGCTAGTCGTAATGGCAATCCTAAGAAAGTTTTACCCAAATTGCAACGATTTTTAGATACCTTTACGCAAGAGCGCGACACCATGGGGGAAACAGTTAATACTCCTGAATGCCTCGTGGCCCAAATTATTGTTCGCTTTGGTTTTGAATTATGCGAAGATGATTTTTCTAACTTGCGTGTCGGCTTAAAGTATGATCCCCATGTAGATTATCTCTATCAAGTCCGAAGCAATTTTACGGTCACTGTTATGGAGCCGTTAGACGCTTATCGCCAACAACCAGAATTAGGGGTAGAAGGCTGTCAAGTCTTGACAGAAGAAGCTCTTGTTTGAGGATGAACCCAAGGGGCCCCAAGCCCCTTACTTGCTTGGCTCTTTAGCAATCGGTAATGCTCTATTTAACCCGAAATAACGGGAATTTGAATCACAAATGTAGCACCATGACCCACTTCAGAAACACAACTGAGTTGTCCTTGGTGTTTTTCCACAATAATTTGATAACTAATGGCTAGTCCTAAGCCGGTTCCCTTACCTACCGGTTTAGTCGTGAAGAAGGGGTCAAATAGCCGTTGACGAATTTTTTCGGGAATACCTGGCCCATTATCGGTCAATCGGATCGCAACATGAGTATTGTCCGTTAATTCAGTCGTAATCGTAATTTTGGGTTCAGAAATATTATGCTCTTCTAAGGCATCAATGGCATTACTGAGTAAGTTCATAAAGACTTGATTGAGTTGTCCGGGATAGCAGAAGATTTTGGGCAACTGACCATAATTTTTGCTCACTTCTACTCCTGGACGATCGCCTTTAGCTTTTAAGCGATTTTGGAGAATCATTAAGGTGCTATCAATGCCTTCATGAAGATCGGCTTTTTTCATCGCGGCTTCATCAAGACGGGAGAAATTTCGTAGAGAGAGGACAATTTCTCGAATGCGCTCGGCTCCCACTTGCATGGAATCTAAGAGTCGGGGTAAATCTTCACTGATAAATTCTAAATCAATGGCTTCTATTTCTTCTTGAATCAGCTCGGCGGGATCGGGATAGGTTTCTTGATACAGTTCTAATAATCCCAGGATATCGGCTGTATAGTCTCTAGCCGGAACTAAATTACCATAAATAAAGTTGACGGGGTTATTAATTTCATGGGCAACACCGGCTACCATTTGACCGAGACTAGAGAGTTTTTCGCTTTGAATCAGTTGGGCTTGGGTGCGTTGCAGTTGTCTGAGGGTTTCTTCAAGTTCTTTCGCTTTGCGATCGGCATTTTCGGCAGCTAGGGTTGCCTGACGATAGAGTTCAGCTTGGCTAATGGCGATCGCCAACTGATCCGTCACCGTTTGTAACAATTCTACCTCATCTTCCGTCCAGCGACGGGGGCCATCAAAATGGGCACAACTGACACAACCCAACTCCCCATAAGCCGTTTTAATGGGTAAAAATAAAATCGATCGATACCCCCGACTTTCATAAAGCTGATGGATTCCCCGATCCTCATGGCTTAAAACATCATCGACTTGTAGCATTTCTAAATTCAATAAATTACCCAATAGGGGATCATCCGGCGCTACCGGAAAACACCCCAATACAGAGGGTAAAGTTTCCATTTTTGCCTCCTTCACTACATTCAGATAGCCATGGGGAGAAGATTCAGGGGTTTGCTGTTGCTCTTCTCCCTGGGACTGATACCAACTAAACAAACACTGATCCACCTGCAACAAATTCTGAATTTCCACCACCGCAATTTCCAAAATCTGATCCAGATTCAAAGAATTGCGGACTTGAGAAGCCAAACGGTTAATCAACTCCTCCCGTTGAGCCATTTCCCGATAGCGAGCCTCACTTTTACGAATCGCTTCTTCAGAACGCTTACGCTGGGTAATATTCTGCATCAAAGCCATCCCCGCCATGATTTCTCCTGCATCATTTCTCACGGGCAAGGTTTGCACTAAATACAAATTTTCTCCCAAAGCTATTTCAAAATGCTCCGTTTCTCCCGCCAAAGCATTTTGATAATGATAGTCCATCAACTGGCTCACCGATTGAGGAAAAATCTCTGCGGGAGTTGCCCCTTCTAATTTTTCTTTCGCTAATCGCAATTTAGCCAATTCTCGGCCTTCTGCCAAGGTAAAGCGCAGGTTAAGATCGAATAGGACGACTGCACCATCGGGGAAATTCTGGGCTAAGGTGCGATAGAGTTCCTCGCTTTTGCGTAAGGCCATCTCGGTTTCAAAGCGATAAGTGATATCATTATTCATTTCCAAAATGGCTACTGCATTGCCCTCCTCATCTCGCTGAAGCGTCCATCGACTCGCTACAGTTACTGAGCTGCCATCCCGTTTGGTTTGTTGCAGTTCTCCTTCCCAATATCCTTGGTCTTTTAAAATCTGATGAATCGTGGATAAAGGGGTACTAAATTCCGTTTGTAAGAGCGTATGAATATTTTGATGAATGGCTTGTTTTTTTGTCCAACCATAGAGTTTATGGGCCCCATAATTCCAATAGGTAATGGTTCCATCTAAGTTGAGGATCATAATGGAATCATTGGCTAAATCCAGCATCTGAACATGCTGTCTTAGGGTCTGTTCAATCTGTTGACGCTCTCTGACTTCGGCCTCTAGTTCGGCCGTTCGCTGTTCGACTCGCTCTTCTAAAGTATCTCGATATTGTTCTAATTTTCCTTCAGATTCTTTGCGACGAGTAATATCACGGGCGACCCAAACGACGGTATCGAGATCTAAAGGAGAGACTTTGGCGGCTAACCAAAACGTTTGTTCCTCTAGGGTAAGGGAATATTCTACATCAATGGTTTTTTGGATTTCTAAGGCGCGGCGCAGGTTCGCCAATAAACGATGGGCTGTTTCCGTGGGCATCAGATCGTTGAGCTTCATCCCATAGAGTTCTATCCGATCTTGAGGAAAGAGATTGGAGTTGGTTGGGGCAACTTCTAGGATATGACCTTCCCGGTCAAGGACAAGGATGAGATCGGTCATGGCTTTAAACAGGGCCCTAAGTTGGGTTTCCTGTTGCAGAAGACTTAATTCTGCCTGTTTGCGTTCGGTGACTTCAATGAATAGGCCATCTAGAAGCAGTTCGTTGGTGGTGAGGTCATAGGAGATATCGTCTAAAAATTGGCGATCTAGGGTGTTGTTAGACTCTGGGGGGGAAGTGCTACAGGCAAGCCATTTAATTTCACCGGAGGTGGTGATGATGCGGCCTTCCCAAGACCAAGATGAGCGGTTTTGAATGGCTCTGTTGATGGAGGCTTTATATTCTGGGAGATCGTCGGGGTGGATTAATTCCTCAAATAATTGGGGATGTTGCTGGAGTTCGTCTGGATCGATCTCGCAGATTTTGGTACAGCCTAAACTCACGTAAGTGAATTGGATGGGGTGTTCGGGTTTAAGAATGAGTTGACAGATAATTCCAGGGACATTAGCTGTCAGCTTGTTAAACTGGTTTTCTATTTTCATCCAGGCCGCCTCTGCACGTTTACGTTGAGTAATATTTTTGGTGAACAGGATCAGACCATTAATTTCTCCAGAAGAGTTACGCCAAGGGCGGATATCCCATTCGACCCATTGCAGTTTTCCATCTTCGCCGAAAAAATAATGTTCTTCACACCCTTCATAGTTTCCTAATAAACATTCAGTATGAATTCGTTTCCACTGTTCGGGACAATGGGGAAAGGTGTCGTAGAAGGTGAGGTTGTTTAGGGGGGTATCCCTAAGACCATAATCACTGAGCCAGCGATCGCTGGTGAGTAAATAACGCATTTGTTGGTCGAACAGGGCCACGGCGGCGGGGGTTTGTTCAACAAATAGTTGCAATAACTCTAGAGGAGAATTTGGACTGTCCATTCGCGAGTAGGGACACATCAGGTTACCCAGAGCTTAACTGAAAAATCCCGTGGTTGAAAATAGCGAACTATACGGGATGTCTCTGGGATCATTTTTTTTAACCGGAGGTTTAAGGGAAAATCAATTAGGGTTGTTATCCTTTATTCTATCTTAAGGCCAGTTTTCAGTGGAGGGTTGGGAGTTGGGCGAGGGATCGACTATTGCTCAATGGCCAATTAGCTCCTCTAGGGTGGGGGTAAAGGTGGGATAGGAGATGGCGGCGGCTTGGGCGCGGTGGATGGTGGTTTGTCCTTGGCTGTTGAGGGCGGCGATCGCCAAACTCATGGCGATCCGGTGGTCGGTATGGCTGTCTACTTCGGCTCCTTTGAGGGCTGTGCCGCCGATAATTTCTAGGCCGTCGGGGTGTTCGGTGATGTTGGCTCCCATGCGGCCAAGCTCGGAGGCGATAACCGCTAGGCGATCGCTTTCTTTGACTCGCAGTTCGGCCGCGTCTTTAATCACGGTTTTTCCTTCGGCACAGGCAGCAGCAACGGCTAAGATGGGAATTTCATCAATGAGCCGGGGAATCACCTCTCCCCCAATCTCACATCCTTGTAAACGGCTGGATTTGACCCGTAGATCGGCTACGGGTTCACCGGTTACGGTTCTTGGATTGAGAAATTCAATCTCGGCTCCCATTTTTTCTAATACCTCTAAAATTCCGGTGCGGGTAGGATTAATACCGACATTTTCAACGATCAGGTCGCTATCGGGAATAATGGCTCCTGCAACGAGCCAAAAGGCGGCTGAACTAATATCTCCAGGAACAATAATGGATTGACCGGATAATTGGGCTGGCCCGACTACGGTGACTGAATGGGTTTCGGGGTCTCGTTTGATGGTTGCGCCAAAGGCCTGTAGCATTCGTTCGCTGTGGTCTCTGGATAGGGCGGGTTCTGTGACGGTGGTTTCTCCTTCGGCCATCAGTCCAGCGAGGAGAATGCAGGATTTGACTTGGGCTGAGGCGATGGGGGAATGGTAATGAATGGGTTTAAGTTGGGTTCCTTGGACGGCTAGGGGGGCGAGGGTATGATTTTTGCGTCCCCAAATTTGAGCGCCCATTTGTTGTAGGGGTTTGATGACTCTGGACATGGGCCGCGATCGCAAAGACTGATCTCCAGTTACACTAAAAAAGCGCTCTTTATGGGAAGCTAAAATTCCTAACATCAGGCGCATGGTGGTTCCAGAGTTGCCACAATCTAAAATATCGATTGGCTCTTGGAGCGATCCGAGTCCTAAACCCTTGACCTGAACCTGTTGGGAGTTAAGTTTTGTAATGTTTACACCCATGGAGCGAAAACAAGCGGCCGTACTTTGGGGGTCTTCTCCAATCAGCAATCCGGCGATCGTGGTTTCTCCTTGGGCTAAACTGCCCAACATCAGTGCCCGATGGGAAATCGATTTATCTCCAGGCACTCGAATCTTGCCCTGTAGCGCTACCCCAGTCGTTGGGGGTTGAACGATCAAATCTTCATCAGGGCCAATTAAATTGAGGGTAACGATCGGGGCGGTCATGGAGATAAACTAAAAATAAGTGAAAATTAAGACTCTGTAGCGCAATCATACCTTATGGTGTTACAGGCTGGTAGGGGTTCACTTCTTCATCGAAAAATGTGGGTAGAAACCCCGTCCTTCTAGGACGGCTTTACGTTATAATAAGGGAGAAGCCACATTGACCTTAAAGGCGGGTGAAACTCCCAGTGGTGGGACAGCTTGGTTAAAAGACGACAGATCGAAATGATCCGTTTGGTGGAAACACTCCAGCCCCAGCCCCCACAAGCAAAGACTTTGAGTGAGTGAAGCAAAATACTTACAAGTAGCCTGAATGGTGGCAACACCGGACAGAGTAGTGGGAATTGGCATCCCCTATCGCGCAACACTGGTATTCGACTAAAAACGGTATTGGGA
>NZ_JAQOSP010000017.1 GCF_030068475.1 Roseofilum acuticapitatum BLCC-M154
ATATCAAGTCCGGTTTCCGCAAGCGGACATGAAAATTGGTTAAGAAGCGGGCAAGATGCCCGCACTCCTCGAATTCTTTGATCTGACTGGAGTGGGAGCATCTTGCTCCCTAAATTTTTAATTAGGGTATTTCCGCTTCGCGGACATGAATAAGCGAACTTGATATAAGCACCTCTAATATCAAGTCCGGTTTCCGCAAGCGGACATGAAAATTGGTTAAGAAGCGGGCAAGATGCCCGCACTCCTCGAATTCTTTGATATGACTGGAGTGGGAGCATCTTGCTCCCTAGATTTTTAATTAGGGTATTTCCGCTTCGCGGACATGAATAAGCGAACTTGATATTATTGGGTTTGTACTTCATGAGCAAAGTTTTCCCAGCGCACAAACTCGAAAGGGCCAGCAATAGAACCCCAGACCCTTTCATCGGTTTCGAGGTCGCGTCCCCGGTCTAAGCTAATGAGTCCTGCTGGACTGACTTCAAATTCGCTATCGAGATAGGTGGTTTTGCCATTACGAACTACTACGCAACCTTTTCCAGGTTCGACTTTGGCTTTGAAGCTATGACCCGTCCATTCAACGTTGAAGGTGCATCCAGGCAGTTTTTCGATCCGCTCTGCGGTGAGTTTTTGGAGGCGCTCAGGGTGTCGAGATGCACCATAAAACTCTTCTTCATTCAATACTTTATGATTTTCGACTTCAATTTGATTGTCCTTGAGGACAAAGTTGAGGATGCGGGTACGATAGGGTTGGGTGACATCTAGATGGTAGGCTTGCTCTAGATATAAACTAATATTGCCCATGAGATTAAAGGGGAGCGGACGCATACAGACGCGAATATGGGCAAAAAAGGGCGGATTTTCAAAGGCTTGTTCTTGATTGCTAAAGTCAGCGGCCATCCAGCGAGCTAGGGTGGCAATATCTGTAGAATGGGTCATTTTGATTGGGGATCTAATCGGGAAATGAGGGCTTAAAGAGGGGTTTTAATGCGATCGCTGAGGTATTTTATCATCTCTAGGGAGCGATCGCCGTCTTCTATTGCCGATCCCATCATGTATCTCCCCCATTCCCCCACTGGCGATCGCCAATCGTTTTCCTAAAAGGAACCCATAGATTAAACTAGAGAGAATAGATATCTTAACCTTCATTTGGATTAACCAAGCGAACGTGACTGCCATTTTATCAACCCAGATCGGCCAAACCCATCCAAACTCGTCCGCACGCAGCATTTGGAAAGGCTTAATTGAGACTTACCGTGCCTACCTTCCCGTAACGGAAAATACCCCTGTGGTCACCCTCTTAGAGGGGAATACGCCCCTAATTCCGGCTCCGGCGATCGCCAATCAGATCGGGAAGCAGGTTCAGGTCTGGGTAAAATATGATGGATTAAACCCCACCGGCAGCTTCAAAGACCGGGGCATGACCATGGCAGTCTCGAAAGCCAAAGAAGAAGGCTCGAAAGCCGTCATCTGCGCCAGCACCGGTAACACCTCAGCCGCAGCCGCAGCCTATGCGAAACGGGCAGGCTTAAAGGCATTTGTGATTATCCCGGAGGGTTATGTGGCTCTCGGTAAACTGGCTCAAGCCCTACTCTATGGGGCAGAAGTCCTCGCCATTAAAGGCAACTTCGACCAAGCCTTGGCGATCGTGCGGGAAGTGTCTGAAAAGTATCCTGTTACCCTCGTGAACTCCGTTAACCCCTATCGCCTGCAAGGACAAAAAACTGCCGCTTTTGAAGTCGTCGATGCATTAGGGGATGCTCCCGACTGGCTCTGTATTCCCGTCGGTAATGCCGGTAATATTACCGCCTATTGGATGGGCTTTTGTGAATACCATCAAGAGCAAAAATGTAGTCAACTGCCCAAAATGATGGGCTTTCAAGCGGCTGGAGCAGCCCCCATTATTGCCGGACACCCCATTGAACACCCGGAAACCCTAGCCACCGCCATCCGTATCGGTAACCCCGCCAGTTGGGATCGGGCAGTCGCCGCCCAAGAAGCCAGTGGTGGGCAATTCCAAGCCGTCACCGATGAAGAAATCCTCGCTGCCTATCGCCTGTTAGCATCCGAAGAGGGCGTTTTCTGTGAACCCGCTTCTGCGGCATCTGTGGCTGGGTTATTGAAGATCAAAGACCAAGTACCCGAAGGAGCAAAAATTGTTTGTGTTCTCACGGGCAATGGCTTAAAAGACCCCGATACCGCCATTAATCATAGTAACAACCCCTGTCATCAAGGCATTGAGGCCGATGTACAATCTGTTGCGGCTGCCATGGGCTTTTGATACACTTCAAAAGTAAAGATTAAAGATGCGAGCATCTTGCTCGCTGCCTTCCTCTAGCGAGCAAGATGCTCGCACTCCTTCTCATACTCCCCCGATCTACAAAAGTTCCCTGACTTTAGGCTCTAAGCCTTGTAAAGAAAGTTAGAGCCTCTAGTCAGGAAAAGGTGCAGGTGAAGCGGTGACTCAAGAATTTCATTTGTCGGTCACGCCAGTGGGTTATGTCAGGGAAAGCGCCAGCGAACATCTACCCCTGCGTAAAACGTACTTAGTGCGAACGGAATATGCTGTTCCTGGAGTTCCTCTAGGGGAAGAACAGGTAGAATGGCCGATCGCCAATTGGCTAGAATTAACCGAATATCTCATTGGCGATCCCCTGTTTTCCACTCCCCTTTCCTCAGATGCAGTGGATGTGTTGAGCTTCGGAAAAAGCTTGTATAACTCCCTTTTTCAAGGCACGATCGCCCAAAGTTGGCATACTGCCCAAGGTGTTGCCCGTAATCGAAACGAACCTCTACGCTTTCGTTTGTACCTAAAAGATCCCTTGGTTGCCAAACTCCCTTGGGAAATTCTCCATGCTGGCGATCGCCCCCTCACCACCAATACCGAAATCCTCTTTTCTCGCTACCATATCAATCCCAGAGTCCGCCCTTTACCGGATAATCCCATTGTCGATCCCTTAAGAATATTGATGGTGCTTTCCGCTCCAAACGATCAACAAGCATTAGCTCTCGATCAAGAAATGAAACGCCTCAAAGACGAATTACAACGTCATGAAGGCATGGGTCTAAATATACATCTAGATATTCTCACCTTTCCCGATCGCCAACAACTGACCGAAACCCTAGAACAAGGACAATATCATATCTTCCACTATTCCGGCCATAGTCAAGCCAATGCCTGGGGAGGGGAAATCTATCTCAAAAATCAACACAATGGCTTAACCGAACAACTTCATGGAGAAGATTTAGCCGGTTTATTAGTCAATAATGGCATCTTGATGGCTCTCTTCAACTCCTGTTCTAGTGCCGGAACCGGGGATACCAGTTTAGCCGAAAGTTTGCTTAAACGCGGCATTCCCAGCGTATTGGCAATGGGCGATCGCATCCCCGATCGAGTCGCCATTACCTTTAGCCAATTATTCTATCGCAACCTCAAACGAGAATATGCCATTGATTTAAGTTTAAATCGTACTCGCCAAGGTCTCATTGCCACCTATGGTTCCGATACCCTCTATTTTGCCCTGCCCATTCTCTATTTACAACCGGGATTTGAACAGTTTTCACCGGTAAACAATCGCCCCCATTCTGCACCCTCTCCTCTACCTCTTGCTGCTCCTACACCGGGAGATCGCCCCCCCGCCAAGAAGAATAAAGCCTATTATCAACAGCGCATTCAAAACAATCCCCAAGATGTCGAAGCCTACGATCAATTAGGACTGATTGTCTATCAAGAAGGTCAAATTGAAGATGCCATTGCTGCCCATCAGATGGCCCTATTAATCGATGGGAGTTATACAGATGCTTATTACCATTTAGGCTGTATTTTTTATGATCAAGGACAAATACAAGAATCTGTTGAATTCTATCGTAAAGCCCTGAATATCGATCCCCAACATCCCCAAGCCAATCTTGCCCTCAATCAAGCTTTGTCCCACAGTCAAGCGGTTGCTGCTCTACCGGTTAAGATTCCCGAAGAACAACAATTACCTGACCAAAAGCGATGGATAAAATTCCCCGCTTTTCCTTTGCCCATGATACGCTTGGGATGGATGGGTATGAGCATTGTAGCAGCACTTTCTCTTCTAATTGTTGCTGCATTTCCAGCCTACAGGAGTTGGATTAATTTCCAGCAAAAGTCTACCATTGTCCTCCCTTCTCCGTCTCCAGTGGAGTCCTCTAATCCAGAAAATGCCAATCAGACTTTGAGGAATCAAGCCATCTCTGAGTTTAATCAAGGTAATATAGAGCAGGGCATTACCCATGTAGAAGCTTTGCTCGATAGCGATAATGCAGTCATTTCCTATGCAAAGCAAGCCCTAGAATCCGTTCCTCATCAGTTCAAAAATGAGCCAGAGATCAACTATATTTGGGGACGTTTGGTTTGGCAAGCCCTGCAACAGGGAAATTTAGAGTTCAGTGCTGATGATGCCAGACGCTATTGGGAATGGGCGATTAAAGGAGATGACCAAGAGCCAAAATACTACAATGCTCTAGGATTTGCTTATTCTGCTCAGGGCAATTGGTATGAGGCTCGCAAGAATTTTTCTAGGGCAAGACGTATCGCTGAGGCTCAGGCTTCCCCAGAAGTGTTAACGGCTTATGCTGGATTAGCCTTGGTTTTGGCTCAGGATAATCAAGAGGAAGAGGGCATTGAATTATATAAAACGGTAATGAAGAGCGATCCTTTGGGGTTTGAGCCTCGATCTCTGGGACGCAACACTTGGTTATGGACGAATGAGGCGATCGCTCAATGGGGCTTTTTAGGTGATCGGGCGACTAAACTTGCGGAGAATGGGGAATGAGTAGGGAGAAATGGGTGAAGAAGCGGGCAAGATGCCCGCACTCCTGTATACCGGACTTAATTTGATGAATTTTGAATTGATTTTAATACTCAATTCCTGGTTGTGCCTTCACTCCCTGCTCCCGGAAAGGATGTTTAATTAACTTCATTTCTGTGACTAAATCTGCGGCTTCAATTAAGGCTTCTGGCGCACCTCTTCCCGTGAGAATGACGTGGGAATCTTCTGGTTTGCTGCTTAAACCGGCGAGAATTTCTTCTACTTGCAAATATCCTAGTTTAAGTGCCACATTAATTTCATCGAGTAATACGAGGCGAAATTCTGGGTTTTGGATATAGCTGAGTCCTTCTTGCCAAGCTTCTGTCGCTTTGGCAATGTCGCGATCGCGATCTTGAGTATCCCAGGTAAACCCCTCTCCCATCGCCTTAAACTCCAGTTGCTGGGGAACCCAGGGCTGTAAAACTGCCTTTTCTGCTGGTTCCCATGCTCCTTTTATAAATTGCACGATCGCTACTTTATACCCTTGACCGAGCGATCGCAACACCATCCCCAAAGCCGCCGTCGTTTTCCCCTTCCCATTTCCCGTATGGACAACAATTAAACCTTTCTCCTTATTCGCTTTGCCCACTCGCTCCTTTTGCACCTCTTGGCGGCGTTGCATCTTTTTCTGGTATTGCTCGGCGCTCAGAGATGAAGATTGGGTATCCATAGCAGAAATACAGTTGATGTGATCTCTACAGTTTATCAGAGTTGGCAAGAGAAACCCCTTGAATACCCTAATTAAAAACCGAGGGAGCAAGATGCTCCCACTCCAGTCATATCAAAGAATTCGAGGAGTGCGGGCATCTTGCCCGCTTCTTAACAAGTTGAATGTCTCTCGAAAGATCGATCCGAGTGTCATAAAGTTTGGTATTCATAAGCTGTGATGAGGAGTAAGGTTTACTTAAGCAAGATGTTTTTGCAATACGGCACGAGGAGCGCGACGCACTCGACATTGAATGGTTTCTTTGCCGAGCCGTTGATGGGCTTCGTAGCGATGGCAACCGGAAAATCCATAGTAGTTGCCTTCGACTTCTAGCACGTCAATGGGTTCTTGTAATCCGATTTCGGCAATGGATGCCATCAAGGACTCTACCTTGGCGGGATCGGTTTGCCGAGGTAGGGGACGACGAATCTGGTTTAAGGGAATGTCTGCAATCCGAATCATCCTGGTTTACCTGGATCTGACCTTTATTAATCATAGTCGGTATGACTTCGTTTTGCAAGGAATATCAAATCTGCTTGTTCATGTCTGCGAAGCGGAAATACCCTAATTACAAAAGTAGGGAGCAAGATGCTCCCACTCCAGTAATATAAAAGGATTAGAGGAGTGCGGGCATCTTGCCCGCCAGAGAAAAGTTCTAGGGAGTGCGGGCATCTTGCCCGCCAGAGAAAAGTTCTAGGGAGTGCGGGCATCTTGCCCACTAGAGAAAAGCTCTAGGGAGTGCGGGCATCTTGCCCGCCAGAGAAAAGTTCTAGGGAGTGCGGGCATCTTGCCCGCCAGAGAAAAGTTCTAGGGAGTGCGGGCATCTTGCCCGCCAGAGAAAAGTTCTAGGGAGTGCGGGCATCTTGCCCGCTAGAGAAAAGTTCTAGGGAGTGCGGGCATCTTGCCCGCTAGAGAAAAGCTCTAGGGAGTGCGGGCATCTTGCCCGCTAGAGAAAAGCTCTAGGGAGTGCGGGCATCTTGCCCGCTAGAGAAAAGTTCTAGCCAAACGTAATCCCTAAACTCTGAGCTGTGCTATTGCGGGTAAAGCAGTTCCAAGTGCCCAATTCTTGCGCTGGCCGTCCACAGAGAATACTTTGGACTGACTCAGTTAAGCCCTTAACCTGGCTAAAATCAGCTCCGGCAATATTCTGTACTTGATCAAAACTAGCTCCAGTGAGGTCGGCGCAGCGAAAATCGACCCCTTGCAGTTCCGTATTATTCAAGCGAGCGTTACGCAAATTAGCGCCGGTTAAAAAGGCTTTTTGTAAATTGGCTCCACTTAAGGCTGCATCTTCTAAATTGGCTCCTGTTAAGTCGGCTCCACTGAGGTAAGCGCCGCGCAAATTAGCTCCCCGTAGGTCGGCTCCTCGGAGGTTGGCGGTATTCAAAAAGGCTCCGGCTAAACTGGCTTTGGGGCCGACTGCTCCAGATTTCCGATAGTGAAAACCTTCTGGCCATTGAGTTTCACTGTCATAGAGTGCCAGTTGGAGTCTGGCACGATCTAAGATGGCAGTGCTTAAATTTGCCCTTTGAAGTTGCGATCGATTTAAGTATGCGCCTTTGAGGTTCGCGCCCTGTAAGTTTGCACCCTGGAGATCTGCCCCTCGTAGATCTGCTCCTTCTAGGTTAACTCCGCTTAAGTTAGCGCCGCTCAGGTTTGTGCCAATCAAATTGGCTGCGGCTAAGTTGGCTTGATTTAAGTCTATGCCGGATAAATCCATTTGCATAGCGTCTATTCCGGGGCAAGCGGCTCCAGGATGCAGTCCGAGTTGCTTGGCTGTCTCGCAATAATCTGTAGAAACCATGTTTTAATTGATCAATATAAACCGATTGGGTTTATCCTAAAATTTTAGGGCACATAACTTAGAGTTTTGTTAACTTTTCTTAATTAAAACCACATCTCGATCTGCCAACAGAAGGTTTAAAGATTCATGTTACTAAAGCATCCTATGACGATGATGGACTTCTTTCGCAAAAGTGAAGGGGTTTGGTACTCGGAGCGCACTGTTCATCATTTTGATTCGACGATTAATGAGTCTGGACTTTCTAATCTGATTGTCCAAGTTTTTGGCCCCAATGACCCGAAAGTTCTGGAACTTTGTGAGACGAATAATACCGATCCGGCAAAAGCGGCTGGGGGGGCAAGTTTTATGTGGCAAGATAACTTAGATGCCGAAAAAGAACCGAACCCCAATTATGCGGCTATTTTAGTAGATATCCCGAATGCGGAGAATCCTCGCCAAGGCTATTTTTTACGAAATCGGGGGTATGTTGAGGGGATTCCGGTGATTGGGCGATACCATTTTGCCCCGGATGGGGTGTTAACGATTGAAACGGAGTATGAGCGCAACCAAGGACAGGAAAGGGCTTGGTTTATTACGGATAATTTCCGGGTGCGCGTGAGTACGGTGAAAATGATGAATGGGGTGAATTTGATGAGTTATTCTTCTGAACGTCGGTGTGTTCTTCCGAGTCAGTTGCAAGAGTTGAATGAGAACTATTCGGCGATCGCCTAGTCCAAATAGGGGCGAAAAATTTTTCGCCCCTACAAAGCTTAAAAGGTATGAGTGCGCCACCGGTTGAGGTGATATTCACCGATAGAGGAAAACTGCTGCATTTGCTGCATTTTTTCTTCTAACGCTTGGATGGTTTGCTGCTGGAGATACAGTTGCGATCGCAATTCTGTTTCTTTAGCATGGGGCGTTTTCATGCTTTGTAATTGGGACTGGAGACTATCAATGACTTGGCAGTGTTGTTGCAGCTTCCGTTCTAGGGCTTCATACTCTTGACGAGAGATGAGCGCGGCCGAGTTTTGCTGGTCTTGTGCTTGGGATAACTGAGCTTGAAGGGCTTCATAATGCTCTTTAGCCACCGTGGTCTTTTTCAGCGCCTCATGGGTTTGCTCAAGTTCATTGACTTGGGCTTGCAGTTGGGCAATGGTTTGTTCTTGTTTAGTGACTTTCTGCTCCCAAGCGGCGATCGCCTCTTGATTTTTCCCTTCAGCATCATTTTTTACTACATCCTGGCTATGCTGAAGCTGCTTAACTTGGCCGTGCAACTCAGAAATGGTATATTCTTTCTCCGCCACTTGTTGCTTAAGCAAGGCCACCCTGGAAGCCTCTTTCTGGTAAACCGCCAGCTTTTCCTGTAGAGTTGCCAACGTCTTGTCTTTTTCTGCCAAAGCTTGGTTCAGTTCCGCCAGGTCTGCCGAAGTCGGCGGAGCTTCTTGGCTAGAAACTTGACTCACTGCAATATTTTTCAGGGTGGGAAACTTGCCCTCATTTCCTGAACCATTGGCCTCTGCTGATTTGGACTCAAAGTCTAAAGTTAGAATCGTATTCGTCAGCTCACTTTTAACGCTGATATATCCCCTAGACATGCGCTCTATTAATTCAGAGCGTGATAACTTTGTGGTTTTAGCCATCTCGTTGAGTAGCTCTTTACCGGTGGGAGTAATTGAAATTCCTAACTTCATTTTTGACTCTGAGTATTGGGTGCGGTTATTTTTTGGTTCTTTAGCCATTTTAGCAAATTGGGGGTTAAGGTTTATTTTTTTTTACACTCGTTTATCCTTCTTGCTTTTCAAAGGGGAAAGTTGTTCAGGTTCAGTCTCTCTCGGTTCTGGCGAAGACTCATCGAAATTGGGAGGGCAGTTCCTGGGCAAAACTGGTGATTTTTTCAAATTCCAAGGCTCCCTCTTTTGACCCCCAAATTTGTTCATGGGTATTTACATCCATGCCCCGATCCAGACTTTTCCAAGTCGTTTCTGTCAGTTCTACTTCACTGACTAAGTAAGTTTGATGGCCTTTCCGATGAATCAGACATTGATTTCCGGGTTCGACCGCTCCTCGGTAGCCAGTTCCGTCCCATTGGAAAACCATGGAGCAGTTATAGCGTCGTTGGATAACTTGGGGAGTAATGGTCTGGAGAATGCTGAGTTCTCGTCCTGAACCGGCATAAAGAATGGGGTCTTGTAAGCTATAGTTTTCGATATAGATGCGATCGCCGCGATCGACTAATTGATGTACACCTTGACGATAGGGTGTCCAGAGGTCGTAATCATAGACTTGCTCGGAATAAAACCCAATCCCTTGAAAAAATTCCCAGGGCAAGGGTCGCCACAGGACATGAATATGGGCATATAATGTGGGATGGTTATAGGCTTGCTGATGATTGCTAAAATCTCCAGCTAACCAATGAGCCAATCGAATCAGCTCCTGGGAATAGGATGCGGATACACCAGAGGTCATGGAAAAGTTTGCTATCGGTTTGCTCGGCCTTTCATGGCCCTAACCTGTTATTTATGATCTCCTGATTATATCTCAAATTGTGGCGTTAATCCATATCGGGGATCAAAGATAAATGGACTGTTCAGAGGGCGCTCTCAAGGGTTAGGAAGACAGAGAACGAATTTCAGACGAGAAAGAAGCCGTCGTCACCCCTTGACCATCACGGGTTTTAATCTGGGAAACCCGAAAGCGTAAATTGGGGGTTGCAAACCAAATTCTCTCTTCAGCGGCCGCCCGATCGTATTCAGTGATTAAGGTAAAAATACCCTCTTCATTGAGGGAATATTGACCGATCGCCGGAATCGTTTCCGCATAACCGCGATCGCGTAGCAGTTTCCCTTTCTGGGGATAATTGGGATCGGGAATGGGCACTAAAATACAAGAGCCGCTTAGATCTTCTTCATCATCCCAATCCGATTCACCTTCCCAAGTCATCTTAAACGGCGACTCCATACTGGCTGGATCGATCTGATATAAGCCACAGACTTCCAGAACTCCAGGATCTTGGGGGTCTAGGGCTATGATATCGATGGTCGATCGCACTTCTTCAAAGTGGGCAAAAGCCAAATGATGGGCACTCCGTTGCGATCTCCATCGGCCAATGGACTGTTGTACAAATTCTTTGAGATCCATAATCTTAACTGAAATCTTACCGATACCTTCTCCGCCGTCTTTTCAGGGGTTGACTGCGGAAAAATTGCCGTCTTTGCTTTCCTAGAGATAACTTTCTCCCTTGCCTTCGATCTCGTTTAGGGCGTTTGATCGGCTGACGACGCACCGGTTTGATCCTGGACGGATCGACTTTTCCCTGGGGAAACCAGGAATACACGGGCGAGAGCGGTTTAACGGCTTCAACTGGCACAGATTGGGTGAGTGTTTGAGTTGGGGGAGACATCGGAGCTTCTGGCGGCAAGGGTGGGGTTAATTGAGCATTGGGAGATGCTGGCTCCCCTCTCATCTCCTCTCTTTCATCCGCAGACGATGCTTGTGAGGTCAACTCTGAGATTCTCCCATCCTCCATCGGGGTTTGAGATCTCTCTAGCGCTTGGGTTACCGGTTGAACCTCTAGGATTTTCCCTCCAAAACGGTGAATCCGTTGTATCGCTTGAGATAACTCACTTTGCCGCACAGTTAACCAAGTTCGGGAGCGGCGCTGATGGGGGTAGCTTCCTCCCTCCACTTGTAGACGCACCATGGGTTGATCTAAGCCTTTGTCATCTAATCCCATAACATCTGATTGCTTTTGCGTTTTTTAGGCGATCGCCCTCTTCTCCTATCCCACCACCCTTGCACAGGGGTGAACCCATTTTTCTGATAACCTAGGCGACTACTTCACAGAAGGCAGCAGAACGGCATCCGTCCTACTGCCACCTATCCATCATCAACCGATCGGGACTAATTTACCGCAGTAATGCTGGCAATCTTACCCCCTTGTTTATGAATCCGTTGATAGGTATCAGAGAGTTCATCAAAGGGAACCAACAGCACTTTGTTGCTCCAACGGAATTTGGGCATCTTATTGAAAGCCCGTGGCGAACAATAACCGGTTACTTCAACCCGATAAACCGTTCCTCCTTCGGTAGCTCCTGTACCCAGACGAGTCCGAGCGCTGGAGGGAGGTTCTTGGAAAGACCAACCGCCAACCCCACCAGAGGGAGGCACAACGGCGGTTGGAGTTCCTTGAATCACCAGTTTATTGAGGCGAGGACGATTACCGGATAAGCTTCCTTTCAGGTCACTGCTTCCAGGGCCACGCATGAGTTGGAACATATGGGTGAAGCCCACCAGATTTCTGACGCTTGCGCTTTTGTAGCCGCGCACATAGGGAACAATATTTTCCCCAAAGGTGTTTTGATACTCGTCGCTATCGATGTAGGAATCAATATCCGCTTCAAAGCCTTGCTCATTCAAGATTGCACCATGAAATTGCATGTCTTCATAGCTATCGGGAGCGCGACCCAATAGATGCTTGAAGTTCAACTCAATTAAGCGGAACGGAGGGCAAGTCTCGAAGAAACGAGAGCGATACAAGCCAGATTTGGCGACTTGACGCACGAATTCACGAACACTGATTTCTCCCCGCTTCAATTGAGATTCGGGGACACTCAGCCGTTCGTTTTCCATCACATAGGCATTGCCTAATACTTGGCGGTAGACTGCCCGGATGACGGCTTCTACTTCTTCACCCGATTGTCCTGGCCAGAGTTCAATGGGGTCGGTTTCTTCGTATACAGAAACTCCTAATTCCGACGCGGGTCCAAAAGGCATTTATTCTAATCTCCTTTCAAAGAGGGTCTACAAAAGGGTTAATTCCTGGGAAGGATGCTTAAAAACGTTAAGAAACTTAACATTTTGGTTCAGAAAACCCGAATCCTAGAATTAAGCTGGTTTTCTGACTGTATCCCAGTTGTTTCCAGTTTATTCCTAGTTTCCGTCTCCTCATTTATACACCGAGGGTCGGTCGAGAAAGTGTGAAGAATTGTAAATTTCCAGCCTCCCAAAGGGGACTTATCCTCTCGATCTTCTCAGAATACGAGCCATTGGGCTATTCCTAATTTCTAGATGGGGATCTGTTTTTGTTCCACCCCAAAGCCCACAAGAGTCAATTGATCTAGAGGTTGCCCTTCTGGGGGGCGGTGGGTGTTGAAAATGCGCCGAATTCTGAGTGTGGGATTGATCAGGGTAATCGAGTCCACGGAAACAACGCGAGTATAATTGGTTGTCATCAATAATTCCAGAGTTTCGGGATTAAAGCGAAATTGGGCGACTTTGGGCTGTTTCTCTTCGTAGGCCCGATCGCGCAAATAATCCCCTATCAACACTCCAGAGACTTCCTCCTGGGGTACAAACAGCATATTAAGCTCTTGGGAAACCCGTTCCCCTTTTTCCGAAACCGTCTCAAACCCTAAATGAAAACCGCACAGAGATTCGATATTATCTACATCCGGCCGCTGATTATCCTTAAGGACTTGGGTTTTCGCTGCGGTGGATAAGGGCGCGATCGCAAATTCTGTGCGCGATCGCTCCACCTCCTGAACCGTCAAATAATGATAAGTCCGCTCCGTCACCCATTGCCCCACACAACAATCAAAAAAATACCGAAATCGATCCATGGACATCTCCCTTCCTCCTCTAACTTTTATAACTCTCAAATCCCTTAAGTCGATCGATCAAATGATCGAAATAGGGTAATAATTCTCCTTTTTTATTTCCCCCACACTCTTCAATACCGATGGTTTTCATCGCTTCCAAACCCACCACCATCGCATCTAAAGGAACTGCTAATTCCTGATACAATAAATCCATATAGTGCAGCCCTTCAGCACTCGTATACTGGTCACAGTTTCCCGCAATTCCATAATGAATACAGCGCAAAAAATGCCAAAAATCTCGCCAGCAATTTTCTGCCCGTTTTTCCGGATACAACGCCCCTCCCGGTTTCGTAATGTTCGGAAACTGTTCTAACACCACAGACCTAGCGCGATCGATAATCTCTGGCGATCGATCCCGCAATTGCCTCGCTATCTCTAACCACTCCTCCTTTTGCGCCCCTTCTCTTGCCAACTGATTCAACTCTTCATCCGTTAAATATTGACGCTCTTTATTAGCTTCTTCAAACACCTGAATCACTTCCGGCTTCACTTTACCCATCCAACTCTCAAAACTAACAATTTGAGCTTTGGTAATTAATTCTTGAACCACAGGACTTAACATGATTCTGTATTTCCCCCTTCAATTTGAAAATTAATCAAGAGGAGAATCAACTTAATTCTCCCACTCAAAATGCAGTTAACTTTGATTTCCTCGTAACTGCTGGAGTGCATGATCGATCTTGATGATTTCAGGATGATTAGCCAATTTTTCTAAAGCTTGCTTTTGAGATAACTTAACCTTACGAGAAACCCCCAAAACATCATTAACTAGACGCTCGCGATATTGCTCTAATTCACGAATAACTTCTTCAATTTCTTGTGCCGAAGCTTGAGTAGAGTTCAATTCAGACATAGGACTTTAATTAGGGTATTAACACTCAATTCAACATTTTATAGTATCTATCATCTTCCCAAATCTTGGAAATTATGGTTAAAATTTTAAGAAACGTAACAGATTGCGATCGCCAACACCTATGGAACTGCATCAAATCCAAACTGCCCTCAACAGCTCCAACTCCCAAGACCGACTCAGAGCCGTCACCGCCCTCAAAGACCACAGCAGTGAAGATGCAGTCCCCTTGCTCATGAGTAAAATCAACGACCCCGATTTTCTCGTCCGCTCCTTCGTTGCCATGGGACTAGGGCGCAAACAATCCCCAGACTCCTTTCCCGCCTTACTCGAACTGCTCAAACGAGACCCAGACCCCAACGTGCGCTCCGAAGCTGCCAACGCCCTCTCCTACGCCGGCCAAGTCGCCATCTCCCACTTAGTCATCGCCTTTCATCAAGACGACCATTGGCTACTCCGGCGCAGTATCATCGCCGCCCTCGCCGACCTTGGCCATCCAGAAGCCCTATTAGAAGTCTGTCTGTGCGGCTTAGACGGCGACGATATCACCGTTACCGAAGCCTCCATAGAAGGCCTCGCTTGCCTAGCCAATACCCCCAAACAACAGGCCGCCCTAAACGCCCTCTTGCCCCTAATCACTTCACCCCAATGGCGTATTCGCCGCAAAGTCGCTTGGGCACTCCAAAAATTTGCGGACTCAGAAACCACTCAGGAAGCCCTACAAACCCTCTCCCAGGATCAAGATCATCGTGTAGTCGCTGCCCTGCTCGAAAATCGCTTATCCCAAGATGCCGAGAGAGTAGGAGATTGACATACTCCCCGTCCTATACAGAACTTGGGTCAGTTGGATAGAAACGGTATTGATATCTCGCTTTCATTCCTTGTGTTAGAATTGGTCTGTATTTTTTTCTAGCTTGGTCTACAGGAAATGTCAACCCATTTACGCAAGGAAAGAAACAGTATTTCAAGCCTTAAAGTTAACTTGGTCTGTGTGACTAAGTATCGTAGGGCTGTGTTCACTGCTGAAAGCCTTGCAATTATCGGAAATTCTTTTAATGAAGTGGCTAAGAAAATGAATTTTCAGATCCTCGAATTCAATGGAGAGTCTGACCATATTCAGACGCTGATTGAGTACCCACCTAAGCTTTCTATCTCTCAGATGGTGAATACACTTAAAGGCGTTTCTAGCCGCCGATATGGTCAAGCTGGCTACCCTAAGCCCTACGGCAAAGATGCGCTCTGGAGTCCGAGCTATTTTGTTAGCTCCGTTGGAGGTGCGCCGATAGAGGTTTTAAAGCAGTACATTAGAGAACAAGAAAAGCTGTCCTAGAAGGACGGGGTTTTAAACCCATTTTTCCGATAATTAATGTTGCCTCTGTTAGCCATAGGCGATTAGGTAATGGTTTTCCTAGACTACTGGGAAAAGAAAAGCGGGCAAGATGCCCGTACTCCTGAAATACCTTGATATTACCTATGAGCCATTACCATGGGAAGTGCTGTATTTCTCTGGTTGCTCTCCTAGAGCAAGCAAAGCAGAATAATCCTGAATTCGCAAAGATTGTTGAGGCACACCAATACCAATTCCCTCCTTCTCAAACACCAACTTCAGTCGGCGACGAAACTCACGAGCCACATCCCATTGTTTAATCGGTTGAGTTCGGATCAGGGCACGAATCAAAACCCCTTGATGAGAAAGTTCATCCACGCCCAACATTTGCAGCTCATCAGTAATGATCGTCTCCCATGCTGGCTCTTTTCTCATCGCTGCTGCTGTTTCTTTAATCAACTGCATCGCCCGATTGAGATCCGCATCATAGGCAATCACCACACTAAAATTCACCCGCGACCAATCCTTCGTCATATTGCGGACAATCCCCACCGAACCATTAGGAATCGTAATCGCTTCTCCATCCAAATTTCGCAACTGGGTCATATATAAATTCAACTTTTCGACTAATCCACCAACGCCATTAATATCGACCACATCTCCGACTGCATAGCGGTCATTCCAGAGAATCAGCGCACCATTAAGTAAATCTTGAACGGTATTTTGAGAAAACCAACTGATCGTCACGGCAATCACCCCAAAACTAGCTAATAGAGCTGGAGGAAAACCCAGTAAGCGCAATGTCATCAGTAAACCCACCGCGATAAAAATAAAAGTGGTCAGTTGGGTGAGCGCAGTTGAATAAGTATTGGTTCTTAAGGCATAACGGGAAGAAGAACCCGACTCCAGACGCGAACCATATCTTGCCCATCGACTCAAAGACCATTCAATCAAAAAATCACAGAGTTTATTGAGGATAATAATTACAGCCCACAACAGGGGTAAACTGAAACTCAAATCTACAAAAAAATGTTTATAGGTTCGGGTATGAGGATAAACGCTGACTAAAGCGGCAGCTCCCCAAGACCAAATCAGAAACTGTACCGCTAAAAGTAATTGTAAAACTAGGTTCAGAACATTACGCTGTTGCTTGAGCAAGGTACGATGCTTGAGCAATAATTGAGGTACGGTTTGCAACATCGATTCTAATTGCGTTGTTGTGGTATTCAGTTGTTTCCAAATGACTTGCCAGCCCATATTGTTTTTTAAGGCCAAAGGTAAGTGGTCAGATAAGGAAGTCTGAGCAGTAGATGAATCCGTGTTGCTAGAGAAGGTTTTTAAATTCTCTGATGAAACAGCTTCTGGATTAAAGGTTAAACTGGATTCGAGTTCTAGTAGGGTACGACGCAGTTTTAGATCCCAAGCTTTGAGCAATCGATAGATTAGATAAATGGAGAGACTAATAAAAACGATCCATAAGAACCGTTGAACCATTTTTTTGATTGGTTCCCAGGGAGTAGTGAGTAAGGTTTGACGTTCAGAGATGGATTTTTGTAGTTGTGCTTCCAGAATGTTTTTCCAGTCTTGGGCTAAAGCAGAAATTTGTTGTTCTGAGTATCGAGCATCTAGTTCAGTAATGGTGACTATTTTACGAGAAACCAGACCTTCTTGATCGGGTAAAAAGACTACGGTCTGGCTAAATAAAGTGCCGATTTCCGTGGTGATGGGTTCGGGGGTGTAATTGGGGTTTAGAGATTGTTGTTGGATCTCATATTCCTGTTTGGATTGAATGATTTTATAGAGAGTATTTTGGATGTTTTTGGCCCGTTCTTCTGCGGAAGGAAGGTACTGATCTTCACTGTTGAGCTGATTTTCGGGTAAAGAGGTGACATAAAATAAGAATTGGCCATCTAAATAAACTGGACTACATAAAATGTTTCCACAATCACTCATCTGGTTAATGTTCCAGCCTAGACCGGGTTGATTTTGTGGGGTTTCGGGTGTGGAGAGGAGGGGGATTTGTCCTAGAGCTGGAGTGATGGAGAGTGTAAAGCAGATCAAAGCAGCCATGCAGACTCCTAGGAGGGGTTTCCAGATTCTAGAAAAAGGTTGAATTGCTCTTCTGAGTCGGATGGGTTGCATGATCGAAATTGTACTGAGGATGAACAGGTTGCCTTGATTATGGTACTGAGATCTCCACAAGGTGGCAAATTGTCTTTAAGGTAAAGCTGGGCATATACGGGAATTCTAGATAAAAATTAGTATGATTTAATACATTTTATAGAAGAGAAGGGGGTGATCGATACTTCGGAATTAAGCCAAGATGCCTGTGAGCTGAGATGGGTTAAGAGTGTTAAGGATTGTGTCTTTGTAGATCATAGCTGGGACAGAGCTGGTTTGTCTGTTCTACTGTTAGGGTTTAACAGTCGTGTGAATGAGTCCGGATCTTATGTATAAACCTTTTATGGATTTTTTAGAACAGGAATTATTTAAGCGGTTTGATTTACAAAGTCAACCCATTCCGCCCGGTCTAGAACGTCAGGTGAGTACCCGTGGCAAGCATCCGGCAACGATTCAGAGCTGGTGTTATCAATGTCCAGAACTGCGGAAGATTCGTTACACCTATATTGATGGGGGGGAAGCCTCTCAGGTCTTTAACAGTGTGATTTATCCCAGTTATCAGTATGATTTACCGCTTCTGGGAATTGATTTTCTTTCTTTTGGGAAGCATAAAATTTTAGTGGTGATGGATTTTCAGCCTCTGTTTCGCGATCCAGACTACTTGAAAAAGTATATTGAACCGATGAAAGGGGTGCGAGATCGCTATAGCGATCTGGCGCAAAATTTAGAGATGAAGTTCTATGATGCTAATCAATATTTTTCCCAATATCTCTTGTTTGCGAAAACGGATGCCGAAACGGTACAAACTGAGCTATTTCAGGCTTATAAAGATTACTTGAATTTGTATTGGGAGTTACTCGATCGCGCTCAACCCCTCAGCGATGCAATGGCCAAAGAAAGAATTCGCACCGCCCAACGAGATTACGACCAATATAGTGCCGATCGCGATCCCGCATCGGGGTTATTTAGTAGCTACTTTGGCCATGAATGGTCAGAGCGATTTTTATATGAATTCCTGTTCTCTGAAGCCAAACCTTTAGCCATGAGTGCTTAATGGGAGAGTAGGAAACACCAGTAAAGTGAGATCGAAAAGAGAGCCTATGGTCGGTTTATATCAACCTTTTTTAGATTATGCGATCGCCTATCTCCAAAAACACCTCGACTTAGAACCCTATCCCATCCCCGAAGGCTTTGAATGCAAACAAGGGACTATCGGTAAGGGTGCGCGTCAATCGGAGGTACTCACCACCAGCACCGCTTTTCAAACCGATAAGCTCCGTCAAATCCGGGCAGCCCATGTCCAAGGAGGAGAAGGGCTACAAGTTCTCAATTTCGTCATTTTTCCCCGTCTCAACACCGACTTACCTTTTTTTGGTGCGGATTTAGTCACCTTACCGGGGGGCCATCTGATTGCCTTAGACATGCAACCCCTGTTTCGGGATGACCCCTCCTATCAGCAAAAATACACTCAACCCATTTGGCCCATCTTTGAAGCTCATCAGCAGTATTTGCCCTGGGGGGGAGACTTTCCCGAAGAAGCTCAACCCTTTTTCTCCCCCGCTTTTCTATGGACTCGTCCCCAAAAAACGGAAGTGGTTCAAGAGCGAGTATTTGCGGCCTTTCAGGATTATCTGTCTGCTTACGTCAGTTTTGTCCAAGGAGCTGCCCCCATTGAGAGCGAAGAGGAGTTGCTAAAAATAAAACAGGCTCAGTTAAGATATGTTCACTATCGAGCCGAAAAAGATCCCGCTAGGGGAATGTTTACAAGGTTTTATGGCTCAGAGTGGACTGAAAAATATATCCATGGTTTTTTGTTTGATTTAGAACAAAAAATGAGGGAGTAAGAGCGGAGAATAGGGGAGGGGGCGAGATCGAGTGCCCTAATTCTCTGGCAATGTAAAGTTTAGTAAAAATAAATTAAGCTTTGTATCAAAAATTGAAAAGTCTAAAACCGCTAACCCTAACAGTCATCTAGGGTGACTTTCCCTATTTGTGAGCATTCCACCTCGATCGGACTCCATAACAGAAAACCCATCCAGAAAGTTACATCTTCATCCACGACAGTTGCCCATCAAGACCCGAAAAAGTCTCCAAACTCAAGGGTACAGTGACTTTTTGAGGTACAGATCCTAGAGATTGGGCAGGGAATAGCTGAGATTAAAATCTTAATAATATGTAACAAATAAAGGATCAACATCATTGTATAAGAGTTAAGTGGAGGGCACAAAGAACAGTCCAACCAGAAACCAAGCAAGGATTTCCAATGCTTTTTGGCTTTCTCATCCGAAGTGTGGATTTTCTCAGATTTCTCAAAAGCCTGAGAACCCGGACTTCACCTCGATAGAGGGTAAACCGATGGAGAAATACCCAATACTCTTCTGGAATAAGGTCTGTCTTTGAAGGTCTTTCCAAGTAGCTGACCAGCTTGCACTTGTTGAACCGATTCTGGTTACAGAATCTAGACCTACTTAAATAGGAGATTTAGTCAATGTTCGATGCATTCACAAAGGTGGTTTCTCAGGCTGACGCTAGAGGCGAATACCTGACCGATGGCCAACTCGATGCCCTGAGCGCAATGGTTGCTGATGGCAACAAGCGCATGGATGCTGTTAACCGCATCACCGGTAACGCTTCTACCATTGTTGCTGATGCAGCTCGTTCCTTATTTGCAGAACAGCCCCAGCTCATCGCTCCTGGCGGAAATGCTTACACCAGCCGTCGCATGGCTGCTTGCTTACGCGACATGGAAATCATCCTGCGTTATGTAACCTACTCTATCTTCACTGGAGATGCCAGCGTTCTCGAAGATCGTTGCCTCAATGGTCTCCGTGAAACCTACCAAGCCCTAGGAACTCCTGGTGCTTCCGTAGCTGTAGGCGTAGGCAAAATGAAAGATGCAGCAGTTGCGATTGTTAACGACCGCAATGGAATCACCCCCGGAGACTGCTCTGCCTTAGTATCTGAAATTGCTGGATACTTCGATAAAGCCGCTAGTGCAGTGGGCTAAATTTCACCGTTGGGAATTGAATTTAACGTCCCATTCGGTCTTGATTCTGCTTCAAAATTTCTATTTTTGAAACTTTTGCAAAACAACTCGTAGGAAGATACATCAACCATGAAAACCCCTCTGACTGAAGCAGTTGCTGCTGCTGACTCCCAAGGTCGCTTTCTGAGCAACAGTGAAATCCAAACCGCATTTGGTCGTTTCCAAAAAGCTTCGGCTTTCATTGATGCGGCTAAAACCTTAACCCAGAAGAAAGACCAGCTCGTTAGCGGAGCGGCTCAAGCGGTATATAACAAGTTCCCTTACACCACTCAAATGTCTGGTGCTAACTATGCTGCTGACCAACGGGGTAAAGACAAATGTGCCCGTGACATCGGTTACTATCTGCGGATGGTTACCTACTGCTTAATCGCTAATGGTACTGGCCCCATGGATGAGTATCTGATTGCTGGTATCGATGAAATCAACCGGACTTTTGAACTGTCCCCCAGTTGGTACGTCGAAGCGCTGAAGTACATCAAAGCGAACCATGGTTTGACCGGAGATGGTGCTACTGCTGCTAATAGCTACATTGACTATGCGATCAATGCTTTAAGCTAGTCATCGCTTGAATGATTAGGGCCCGGAACTTTAGACAGGTGAATGTCAAAAGCTGACATCTGTTTGGAGTTCCGGGCACAGTTGTGTTTAAATCTCTTGTGTTTGCATCCCTGGCCATGATTAACGCCCCTTCATCGAGTTCTGAAGCTACTCAACTAACCGTAGACCAGGCTATTAGAAATCTACTTCAGGGAGACCGAGGAGAACGGTATTATGCGGCTTGGTGGTTAGGACGGTTTCGAGTCAAAGAACCAGAAGCTATTGATGCCCTAGTTGCTGCTCTGCAAGATGAAAGCGATCGCACTCCAGAGGGGGGCTATGCTCTTCGACGCAATGCAGCCCGTGCCCTAGGCAAACTGGCCCAACCGCGAGTGATTCCCGCTTTAATTGAATGCCTACACTGCTCCGATTTTTATGTGCGGGAAACGGCAGCCCAAGCCCTGGGAGAATTGGGAGAAGATCTAGATCGCGCTCACTTTGAAAGCGCTATTCCCGAACTGCTCAACCTGCTCGACGGTGGACTAGAAGCGGCTCAACCGATACCCGGTTGTCCCCATCTGGCTCAACCCTACAATGCAGTGATTGAAACCTTGGGTATTTTAGGGGTAAAAGAAGCCATTCCCCAAATTCAACCCTTTCTCGATCATCCCCTAGAAATCGAGCAATATGGAGCTGCCCGCGCCCTCTATCAGTTAACCGGAGAGAGAAAATATGGCGATCGCCTCATAGCCGCCCTGCAAGGAGATAAACTGCAACTGCGCCGCGCCGTTCTCTCGGATTTAGGGGCGATCGGCTATTTGCCCGCAGCCGAGGCGATCGCCCAAACCCTAGCCGAAAACAGCCTCAAACTCATTTCCCTCAAAGGACTCTTAGAACATCATCTCCAAGAAAGCCATCCCCAAGATCCTCCCAGTCCAACCGCCATCCACCTCATGACCCTCATGGACTCACTCCTCTAACCCATAATTTTGAATTGCCATGTCCCCCTTATCCCATCTCCTAGAAGCCATTGACAAAGCCGACTCCTCTGATACTCTAGTTGATGCCGTCGAACAATTAGCCGCCGCTCAAATCCCTGAAGCCGCTCCCACCCTCATTCGCGTTCTCAGTTACAACAACCCTGGAGCCGCCGTTGCTGCCGTCGATGGTTTAATTGCCCTTGGAGATTTAGCCGTCAATGACCTACTCGAACTTCTTGACGACTATAACTATGGCGGACGAGCTTGGGCGATTCGTGCCCTAGCTGGAATTGGTCACCCTCAAGCCTTAGAAACCCTCATCGAAGCAGCCACCACCGACTTCTCCATGAGTGTTCGTCGGGGAGCAGCCAGGGGACTCGGTGCGATTCAATGGCAAAAAATGCCCCCTACTGACTCCGTTGCCGCCCAACAGCGAGTCATGGAAACCTTATTTCAGGTCAGCACAGATCCAGAATGGGTAGTGCGCTATGGAGCAGTCGTGGGTTTAGACTCTCTGGGACAAACTGCCGACCCCAATTTCCAACCCACCCTATTGAATTACCTACAGCACCTCCAAGATCAAGAAGAAGAGCCAAGCATTCGCGCCCGTATCCATTGGGCCATTCAATCCCTACAAGAAACCCCAGAAAAGCAGTAGGGGCGAAAACTCTTTCGCCCCTACTTGAGGTATTGACTAACCTGATGACGCTTGAGCTTTATGACTCTTTGTCCTTCTCTGCCGTCTCAGGAGATGAACCCGCAGCAGCAGTTTCCTTCTCTAGGGCGCGCTGACGCTTTTTGCGTTCAGCCTCCAAAATATCCTTCATCACCGCCTGAGCTTGCTTCACCTTCTCCAGATTCGACCGATACAGCTCAATATCCTTTTGAAGCTTCTCCAAAGAGATACCCAACCCTTCGGCGATCTTTTCAAAAGCCTGGTTACGACTCTCCTCAGTTTGGAGGCGTTCGGGATCGACAGTAGAGACCAAAGTATATAAACCAATAGCAAACAAACGGCTATATTTAAACTTCCCATTAGCGGCGATCGCCTTCAACCGCTCTCGCAGAACATCTGCACCTTCACCCTGATGCGGATCGGAAAGCAGAGCCACCACCGCCTCTCCAGACCAGTCCTTCACCTCTTCCTGGACTTTTTGAGCATCTGCACGATACCCATGAGCATCGCTCTCCAACGCTTGACACAAAGCCGCAAAAATAGAAGACTTATCACCCTCCGGTAAATATCCCTCCATAAACTGGTCAAAGGACGAAACAACCCCAAGAGCGTATATAGGGTCATACTCAAAGTCCACATTGACCGATAGTAAATGCATCTCTACCATCAACTCCTCTACCACACGGCGGTAGATAGAATTAATGGGCCGGGTATGATGAGTATAAAACGATCGCTTAGTGTCTGAGACAGTGCGGACAGTATTCACAGCTACAATTATCAAGAGTGGGTGATCCCATTGTCACCCCTAAAGGTCACTTTGCCAAGAGTTGAGTCTACAATCTTGGCCAACAGCAGAATAAAAAGGGGGGCTAAGACAGTTGGCTATCCCCAATCAGAGACAAAAAGAACAACCATCTGACCTCCCTTAGCACCAGCCAATTTTGCTCGCCTACCGATCAACTATTCACCCTTGGCACTCCCTCTAACGCTTCCTCTTCCGTTTCAAAAATTTCAAATACAGAATCCATCATCGTCACTTCAAATACCAATTTAGCTTCTGGATGAACATTACAGATCCGAAAACTGCCTTTAACCTTTTCCGCATCCCGCATCCCAGCCACCAAAGAGGTTAAACCTGAGCTATCAATAAAGTTTACTGCACCTAGATTCACTACCACATGCCTACTGAGCTTAGAAATACATTCCTGTAGCTTCAAACGAAATTGCCAGGCTGTAGTGATATCCAAACGTCCGGTTGGCGTTAAAACAATAACCGTTGTTCCATCTTCAGTTGCGTGTGTTCTTTGCTCCATTTGGATCGTCTACCTTCTCTACTAGGAATTGTGGACTTCTGGGTTGATTGTAGTATCTCAAATCGACTTGGAACAAGCCTTAGACCCATAATAAATCAGACTTCTTGCATTCAAACCTAAAAATCAGACTCTCTTGGGCCAATTTCAGGGACATAGAGCGCAGATCCTTAGCTGCCTGGCCCCCTGAGCCACGGATAACTGCAACAATTCTTAATCCACGATCCGAAGAACTCACCTCCAATGTTAACCTAGCGTGAATGACCCACTACCTATGCGAGTTGACATTCAAACCGCCCAATCCGGCTCAAACCTAACTGCATCGATTATCCCCTTATTTTCTAGTGTGAGTATTGAATAGACAATGCCAGATTTTTTGTCTAAGCTATTGGGTCGCAACAGTCGTAAAGTTCGCTGTACCCTAGCCAAAACCTATCGTGTCATTAGTTCAGCTTCGGTCGATGATCTATGGCAAACCGTGGTAGATTTCGCTGATGTCTCTTGGCATCCCCTCTTAGCCCGAACCAATGTCCCTAGGGGTTTAGTTCCCAAACCGGGACTGATTTTCCGTGCAGTGACCCGCCTTAGCCCCATTCCCATCCGCATTTTTGTCGAACGAGTCAGACCGAGGGAACTCTTGAGCATTAGAATTCTGGCCATGCCCGGCATTGAAGAGCGAATTATCTACCAAGTCGAATCCACAGTTTGGGGCACTCGCATCTCCTATTCGGTTACCCTGCGAGGATGGCTCTCTCCTGTAATTTGGTCGTTTATTCGTCCCTATGCGGCTAAAGTTGCTGAAGCTTTAGCGAACGCAGCCGAGAAAGCGGCCCTTCAAGGAGGCTCTGGAAAGAAAACCCAGCCAGGAAATTCTGTGGATTTTGGATTTTAAGTCAACCGGTATGAAAACCCATGAGAACGGCCCAAGAGCGTTAAGATTTGATAAGTAACACCGGAATAATCAATAGCCAATAGCAAAATTATGACTTTGACCCTCGATCGCCAATCCGTTTTAGAAGTCCTGCGACCAGTGGAAGACCCAGAACTGCGGAAAAGTTTGGTGGAACTGAATATGATTCGCCAGATTGAGATTGATGACCAGGGAAATGTGAGTTTTACCTTGGTGCTGACGACTCCAGCTTGTCCCCTGCGGGAATTCATTATGGAAGACTGTACGAAGGCGGTGAAACAGATTCCAGGGGTACAAGCTGTAAATATTGAGGTGACGGCAGAAACCCCCCAGGCTAAAAATACTCTACCCGATCGCCAAGGTATTGAGGGTGTGAAAAATATTATTGCCATCTCCAGTGGTAAAGGGGGAGTGGGAAAAAGCACGGTAGCGGTGAATGTAGCCGTGGCTTTAGCCCAAACGGGGGCCAAGGTCGGATTGATTGATGCCGATATTTATGGCCCCAATGCTCCTACCATGTTGGGCTTAGACTCAGCCAAGGTGAGGGTACAAGAAAGAGGAGGCAAAGAAGTCCTAGAACCCGCATTTAATCATGGAGTGAAGCTTGTTTCCATGGGCTTTTTGATTGAAAAAGACCAACCGGTGGTTTGGCGCGGCCCCATGCTCAATGGGGTGATTCGTCAATTTCTCTATCAGGTGGACTGGGGCGAGTTGGATTATCTGATTGTGGATATGCCTCCGGGAACTGGAGATGCCCAATTAACGCTCACGCAAGCTGTTCCCATGGTTGGGGCCATAATTGTCACTACCCCCCAAAATGTAGCCCTTCTCGACTCGCGCAAGGGGCTGAAAATGTTTGAACAGATGGGGGTTCCGGTACTGGGAATGGTGGAAAATATGAGTTATTTTATTCCTCCGGATCTGCCCGATCGCCAATATGACATTTTTGGTTCGGGAGGGGGCGCAAAAACTTCCGAAGAACTCGGCGTTTCCCTGCTCGGCTGTATTCCCCTAGAAATATCTTTACGGGAAGGGGGCGATCGCGGCTTACCCATTGTGGTCAGCGATCCCGAATCTGCCTCAGCCCAAGCATTGGTTAAGGTCGCTAAGGCGATCGCCGCAAAAATCTCCGTCGCCGTCCTCGCCGGATAAAGCACTCCCCTAGGCAGTAGAGAGTGAAGATGGGGGAATCCCCCTCATCTATTCATTATTGTTAATTGTTAATTATCATGCGTAGATCCCTATTTCACTCCGGCCATTCAGGCCCTAGGATTCGCTGGCTCTCCCAACTCAACAGTTGGAAAAACTTAGATTGGTTACTGCTGATTCTGGTGATTGGCCTAACCCTCTTTGGTGGGATCATGATTCGCTCAACTCAGCTTAATCTCCAATACACCGATTGGCTGCAACATTGGATTATTGGGGGCATTGGTTGCACCTTAGCCCTCTTTATTTCCCGTTGGCGCTATGAACGGCTGATCCAGTGGCAATGGGTCATCTATGGAATTACCAATGTTTCGTTGTTAGCGGTTATTTTTATTGGGACAACAGCTTTAGGGGCGCAACGATGGATTACCATTGGTGGATTTAATATCCAGCCCTCGGAATTTGCCAAATTAGGGGTCATTATTACCCTAGCGTCTCTCCTGCACAGTAAGGGAGCCTCCACACTATCAAGCCTGTTTAAAACTCTGGCTATTGTTGGTGTCCCGTGGGCCTTAGTCTTCCTGCAACCGGACTTAGGAACCTCTCTCGTATTTGGGGCGATCGCCTTGGGAATGCTCTACTGGGCCAATACTAATCCCAGTTGGCTGATTTTACTGATCTCTCCCCTAATATCGGCTATCCTGTTTAATCTTTATCTCCCCGCCTGGTTTGCTTGGGCGGGTTTACTGGTTCTGTTAGCTTGGACAAGTTTACCTTGGCCGCGCATCGGAGCTGGGGTTACCCTAGCCCTGACGACTGGATTCGGATTTCTGGGTGAGGTGTTTTGGGGACTGCTCAAGGATTATCAGAAAGACCGCTTAATCCTATTTCTCGATCCAGAAAAAGATCCCCTAGGGGGAGGGTATCATCTGATCCAATCTCGGATCGCTATTGGTTCTGGACAGCTCCATGGCACGGGATTAAATCAAGGAACCCAAACCCAACTCCATTTTATTCCCGAACAACATACGGATTTTATCTTTTCGGCGGTGGGTGAGGAGTTGGGATTTATTGGCGCGGCGATCCTGTTGGTGGTTTTCTGGTTAATCTGTTTTCGGTTGGTGATGATTGCCCAAAATGCGAAGGATAATTTTGGTTCGTTGCTGGCGATCGGGGTATTATCGATGATTGTGTTTCAGGTGATGGTCAATATTGGCATGACCATTGGCCTGGCTCCAGTGACGGGGATTCCTTTACCTTGGATGAGTTATGGGCGATCGGCTCTGCTGACGAATTTTTTGGCGATCGGCTTGGTGGAAGCGGTCGCGAATCACCGACATCGGCTAAAGTTTTAATGGATATTTTATAAAATTGAGGTAAAAAAGGATGATCCTACCAGGTGTAGCAGTACGAGTTAAAAATACTGGGGATACCTATTATGGATTCACTGGCCAAGTACAACGGGTAACCGATGGTAAGGCTGCCGTACTGTTTGAGGGAGGAAATTGGGATAAGTTAGTCACTTTCCGACTCGCGGAGTTGGAAATTGATGACCCCACGACGACTAAGTAGCGCTTTGCGCTGGTAATGGGTAATATCAAGTCCGGATAAAGGGTGAAGAAGCGGGCAAGATGCCCGCACTCCTCTAATCCCTTGATATTACTGGAGTGGGAGCGTCTCGCTCCCTAAATTTTTAATCATGGTATTTCCGCTTCGCGGACATGAACAATCGGAC
>NZ_JAQOSP010000018.1 GCF_030068475.1 Roseofilum acuticapitatum BLCC-M154
GAAGCGGAAATACCCTAATTAAAAATCCAGGGAGCAAGATGCTCCCACTCCAGTCAGATCAAAGAATTCGAGGAGTGCGGGCATCTTGCCCGCTTCTTAACAAATTTTCATGTCCGCTTGCGGAAACCGGACTTGATATGACTTATTTACTCATTACTCAACAATCGCCTGTTCAATCTGGTCTGGAGCGGTGGGGAGTTGCACCGTTAACACCTCGGAACCCTGGTCTGTGACCAGTACATCGTCCTCGATGCGAATGCCCCGTACATCGCTAAATTGGCTGAGTTTTTCCCAGTTGACGACGCTATCGTATTGGGCGCGGAATTGGGGATTGTTTAAGATGGCGGGAACTTGATAAAATCCGGGTTCAATGGTGACCACCATGCCCGATTTTAGAGGACGATTTAAGCGCAAAAACTGCAAGCCAAAGCGATCGCTCCTTTTTCGTCCTGGAGCATAACCAGCTAAATCCCCCAAATCTTCCATATCATGGACATCTAAGCCCAGTAAATGACCGATTCCATGGGGGAAAAACAGGGCATGGGCATCCTGTTCTACGAGGCTTTCTGGGTTGCCGATTAAAATGCCTAAATCGACCAAACCTTCTGCCATTGCCAAGGCTCCCTCTAAGTGTATTTCCTCGTATTCTCGACCCGGTTGAACTTGGGCAATACAGCGATCGTGAGCGGCTAAAACCACCTCATAAACCGCCCGTTGCGTTGGCGAAAACCGGCCATTCACCGGCCAAGTGCGGGTAATATCAGAAGCCCATCCTCCCAGGGTTTCCGCTCCGGCATCCACCAGCAATAAATCGCCAGGGGTTAAGGGATGGGGGGAGCGGTCATGATGTAGAATTTCCCCATGAACGGTGACAATACTCGAATAAGCTGGGGTCATTTCATGGGCAATAAATACGCTTTCAATGAGCGATCGCACCTGAGCCTCCGTTTTCGCCTGAGCCGTCCCCCGCATCCCCGCTAAATGTGCCTCCACACTCACCTGCACCGCTTCCCGAATTTCCGATAATGCCCCTTCATCCTGGCACAAACGCAACTCAACCACCGCCCTAGCCAACTCTAGATCTTTCCCCTGCAAAGGAGACAGAGAACGGCCTAAAATCTGCTCTTGTTGCTGGCGAGTCACCCCATCTTGCACCGGTAGCGTCGCGGCATCCTTCGCCCTCTCAGCCAAAGCAGACCAGGGATAATGAGCATCCGCGCCGATTTGTTCTGCCCATTGAGCGCCCGTCGGTTCCGGGCCATGCCACAAGACCGAACCAGGGGCAGGATCGTCCATAAATAATTCTAGCTTGCCCTGGTAGAGACGAATGGCAGCACGGGGAATGGAGAGACCGGCAAAATAGAGAAAATGACTATTGGCGCGAAAGGGATAAATATTAGCCGGAAAATTGCGGGGACTCGGCGCACCCGACCACAAGATCACCGGACAATCGATGTGTTCAGAGAGGTTAGAGCAACGCGATCGCACCAGATTAGCCAAAATCATAATCTTTCAAGTAGACAAGGGACAAGGGACAATAGACAATGGGCAATGGAAAATTAAAGACCAACTATAACATTTTCCTATTTATCCAACGGTTACGCCCTCATCCCCCTGCCCCCTTCTCCCACAGGAGAAGGGGGTGAAAGTCCCTCTCCCGTGGGAGAGGGATAGAGGGAGAGGGAATCCATTATGCCCCCATCGCCTGAACATGCCATGAGTACGCTACTTAAACAAGTACGGGCCATTAATCCCATCGCCCAAACTGACCAAATTCAAGATGTATGGTTAGACCATGGCGAAATTAAAGCCATGGGGGACTCAATTCATGAGTATCCCCCAGAAACCCAAGTGCAGGATGGTCAGGGGTTGATTGTCGGGCCGGGATTGGTAGATTTATATAGTCAAAGTGGGCAGCCAGGATTTGAGGAGCGGGAAACCCTGGAGTCTTTAGTCCATGCAGCGAGGGCGGGGGGATTTATTCGGGTGGGGGTACTGCCAACCACTGACCCCCCCATCGATAACCCGGCAACGGTGGCTCTGTTGAAGGGGAAAACGCCCCAATATCTGGGGGTGCAACTCTCATTTTGGGGGGCGCTCACCCAAGGGGCAAAGGGGCAACAGATGAATGAGTTGGGCGAGTTGGCAGGTGCGGGGGTGGTGGGGTTTAGTGATGGTCAGGCGATCGCCAATCTGCTATTATTACGCCGACTCTTGGAATATGCCGGGCCCTTGGGTAAACCGGTGGCTATCTGGCCGTTGGCGGTCGATTTAGCGGCCGATGGGGTGATGCGCGAAGGTCATGTGTCCACTCGCTTGGGCTTACCGGGAATTCCCGCAGCCGCCGAAACCGCAGCATTGGCAGCCCTGTTGGAACTGGTGGCCCAAACCCGTACCCGCGTGCATATTATGCGGGTGTCTACGGCTCGGTCTGTGCAATTAATCCAGGAGGCCAAGGAGGGGGGACTACCGGTAACCGCGAGTACCCCTTGGATGCATTTACTCTTGGATACAGAGGCTATTTCTTCCCAGAATACAGGTGGGTTTATGCCCTACGATCCCAGTTTCCGTCTAGCTGCGCCTTTGGGCAATCCAGAGGATCGAGAAGCGTTGATTTGGGGTATTCGTCAAGGGGTGATTGATGCGATCGCGATCGATCATACCCCCTATACTTACGAAGAAAAGACCGTAGGCTTTGAAACAGCTCCGATGGGGGCGATCGGGTTAGAATTAGCTCTACCCCTACTCTGGCAAGGATTAGTAGTCACGGGAGAACTGTCTGCCGTGCAACTGTGGCGCAGTTTGAGTACCTATCCGGCCTTATGCTTGAATCAAACTGCACCCAGCTTAAATATAGGACAACCGGCCGAGTTAATTGTCTTCGATCCCCAAGTATCCTGGACTCCAGATCGCACCACCCTCAAGTCTCTGGCTTCTAATACTCCTTGGTTGTACCACACTTTACAGGGTCGAGTTATGCGCCGATTTGATGTCTATCCTGAGATCAATTAACCATGAACAATGGACAATGAAACAGTAGTACCGTAACCAGGCTAAAGTAACGTAATTATAGGAGTCCAGTAGTGGGCAATGCCCACCTTACAAATTGATATCAAGTTCGCTTATTCATGTCCGCGAAGCGGAAATACCCTAATTAAAAATCCAGGGAGCAAGATGCTCCCACTCCATTCATATCAAAGAATTCGAGGAGTGCGGGCATCTTGCCCGCTTCTTAACAAATTTTCAAGTCCGCTTGCGGAAACCGGACTTGATATGACTTACATAATGTCTCATTGTTATTTAAATTGACTATACCTCTAGAAAAAAGGCGATAGAATAAAGACAAATAACGCTACTGTTTGCGTATCGATGGATTTACTGACTCAACCCAAGGTTCGGTTAATCGGTTCTACCGCCCTCTTAGCCGGAGGAACCTTTTGTGGGGGTGTCTTGGGCAGTTCCGTGGCTTCCGTGGTTGCGGGGATGATTGCCAATGATGTGATTCCCCAGCACATGGAAAATCTGACGGTGCGGTTGCGAGATAGTCGGGGGCAATTGCATAATCATGATTTAGCGGAAGCGGTGGGGTTGGCTATAGGACTGCTGATTAAAGCCAGAGCAGAGGCGGGAACCTATCCGGCATCGAAGAAGGGGCTGGTATCCCTGGCTGAATATACCGTGAAACACTGGAAAACTATCGCTCAAGAGCTGAAAGTCGTCTATCCTGAGACATTTGTCAAAATTGAAGATAGTCAGGTTCCAGGCTTATTTAGCCAGGCTCTGGGCAATGAGCCGGGGCAGGTGTTGACGGAAGCGGATTGGTTGCAGCTCTTGCAGGAAGTGCGGGGGAAAGCCCGTCTGGAATTACCGCTTAATGTGTTGGAAGAGTTGGCGCGAAACTTGCGGGATAAGTTTGCGTTTGCCTTGCGGGAAGTGTTGAAGGCGGATTGTTCCGAGGGAGGGAAAGCCTTTGGGGGGTTGGTGATTTCCCTGTTGGGGGCAATTCATGCGGGGTTGCAGGAAGTGCGGGTTCCCCAGGAGAGTCGGGAAGAGGTGAACCGGGTATTGGTGCAACTGGGGAACGTTGAACAGGAGTTGAAGGAAAATCAGGCGCGGTTTGAGCAGTTATCCGAGCAGTTGGGTGCGGGGATAGAGGTCATTTTGGGGGAAATTGCCACAACTCAGGAGATTCTCAACCGCTTGCGGGGATGGTTAGGGGGGCAGTTTGAGCAGGTATTGGCAGGACAACAGGAAATTTTAGCGGGGCAAAGTCGCTTAGGAATTACGCTCACCCAAGAGATACAGGAGAGCGAAGGGCGGATTATTGGATTTTTACAGCAGGAACGGGAACCGCAGAAATCGACTGGGGTGGGGGCTGTGGGGGATACTGTGCCTCGGACTACCCATTGGCAGGGGAGAGTGGAGGAGTTGGCGACGGTTTACGGATGGTTGGAAGATCAAGATCGGAAGTTGGGGATTATTTTGGGGATAGCGGGGGTGGGGAAATCGTCTCTGGTGGCGAAGGTGTATCGGGAGCATGAGGCATTTAGCGGTAAATATTGGGCAGAGTTGGGAGAGCGCCCTAAGTTTGCGAGTTTGGCGCGGCGGGTTTTGCAGGAGTTGGTGGGGATAGAGCGGGAAATTGTAGACAAAACGCCCGATGCTCAGGTATTGGAACTGTTGATTAACCGGTTGCAAAAGCAGAACTATTTATTGGTGTTGGATAACTTTGAGTCGGTGTTGGCGGATGGGGAGTATACCCAGTTTTTGCAGGGGTGGTTAGACTGTTGCGCTCAGACGGAGATTTTGGTGACGACGCAACAGGAGCCAGAGTTGGTGTGGGTGGAGCCGAATATTTTATCCTTGTCGGGGTTATCGAAACAGGAAGGAGCGCAGTTATTGCAGGCGCTGAAGATAGGGGGAACGGTTGAGGAGTTGGAAGCGTATGCGGAAAAGGTGAATGGACATCCGTTGACGTTGCGTCTGGTAGCCGGGATGTTGCGGGAGGAGAGGGGAAACGAGGCAACCTTGGCAGACTTGGAGCGGTTGCAGGTGGTGGATGTGCGGCAGTTGCTGGAAGATGAGCGCATTCGAGGCAGACATCGCCGGGAAACCGTGCAGTTGCTGGTGGTGTTGGATCGCAGTTTTAGTTTATTGTCGTCGGTTTGGCAAGAGCGGTTATTGCGGTTAACGGTATTGCGGCAAGGGTTTGATGCCGCTCTGGTGTCGGCAATGGTAGGCGCAGAGGTGAAGGAGAAGGAGTTACGAAAGCTTGCCGAGCGCGGGTTTTTGGTGAAGGGAGAAGGGCGTTATGAGTTTCAGCCGTTTATTTGGGAGTATTTGCAGTATCGCGCTGGGGACGTAAGGGAAGCGCACGAGCGAGCGGTGGAGGTGTATCAGAGTCGGTGTGAAATGCCGCAAGAGTGGAAAACGGCAACGGTTGAGGATGTGCAGGATTATTTGGAGTTGTTTTATCATCTGTGCCAGTTGGGAGAGTATGAACAGGCGTTTGATGTGATTGACAATAATCCAGGAAATTATGAGCAGTCAGTAAGCAAGTTTCTGGATATACGGGGTTACAACTCCCTACGGGTTCAACTCTATCTGCCATTAGTCAAGCATTTAACCAACCCTCAAGACAGGCATTATACTGATTCTTTAACCAGCTTAGGTAACGCTTACTATGCTCAAGGAAACTACCAACAAGCGATAGGCTACTACCAAAAGTGTCTGGAAATTCAACAACAAATCAGCGATCACTCTAACCCCGCTCTCTCTGGCATTGCTAAATCTTACAATAACTTAGGCAGTGCTTACGCTGGCCAAGGAGACGATCAACAAGCGATATCCTACCACCAGCAAGCTCTGAAAATCTTTCAAGAAATTGACAATTCCCCTGGTATTGCCACTTGTTTGATGAACTTAGGTAGTGCTTACGGTTCCCAAGAAGATTACCAACAAGCGATATCCTACTACCAGCAGGCTTTGGAAATCTTTCAAGAAATCGGCGATATTGGTTGTCAAGGAGTAACATGGGGTAATCTTGGAGAAATCCTCATCAAACTCGAACGCTATTCAGAAGCAGAGGACTCCTTAAAAACTGCCTTGGATCTTTCAACTCGTGCTAATGATGTTGACAATCAAGCCCATGTTCACTACAACTTTGCCGTACTCTATCAAAAGCTGGGCAATCTCGATCGCGCTCGCAGCCATTGTCAGCAAGCACTGGAATTAGCCACCGAGTTAGGGATACCCCTGGTTGAAGAGTGCCGGAGTTTGAATGAACAATTAACAATGAACAATTAACAACGAAGAGATGTCTGCGTCGTAGCCAGAAACCTTGTGCCCTCTTCCCCCTGCCCCCTTCTCCCACGGGAGAAGGGGGTTATATCAAGTTCGTTGGATCAGCTATAGTATGTCATTGCGTTAGCGAAGCTTGCGTGAAACGCGAAGCGCGAATGCTTCCCTACGGTCGCAATGACATCTATTTAACCGGACATCATATTATATCAAGTTCGCTTATTCATGTCCGCGAAGCGGAAATACCCTAATTAAAAATCCAGGGAGCAAGATGCTCCCACTCCAGTCAGATCAAAGAATTCGAGGAGTGCGGGCATCTTGCCCGCTTCTTAACAAATTAAGCGGACTTGATATTACAGCGCTTTGCGCTGTATCGGTGGA
>NZ_JAQOSP010000019.1 GCF_030068475.1 Roseofilum acuticapitatum BLCC-M154
TTGCTCCCTGGATTTTTAATTAGGGTATTTCCGCTTCGCGGACATGAATAAGCGAACTTGATATTACGGCGGATTGATAGATTGCTTTCACAGTCTAGGTTTTAGCCGCCTAACCCACCCTACGCTAATGCCCTATTTTAGCTGTGTCACGGTACTAGGGAGCTTTTTGGTGTTGGATAATGAGTTGCCAAGCGCGTAAGGTTTCGGACACGCTCCAAGCTTGGGCAATACAGCCTCTGGAGGTAAACGGAGGATCGCCATCAAAGATTTCACTGATACTACCCATGCCATGAGTGTATAAATGGTGTGCCATGGGACGGAGGAAACTGAGGGCGCGATCGGGTTGGTTGTAGACTTTGAGATGGGCGATCGCAAAGGGCCCCAATAACCATCCCCAGACTGTACCTTGATGATAGGCTCCATCTCGATGGGCTAAATCTCCACCATAACGCCCGATATATTGGGGATCTTCAGGACTCAGAGATCGCAACCCATAGGAAGTCAGCAGCGATCGCCCGCAAGCCTCCACCACTCCCCGTTGCTGTTCTGCACTCAGAGGACTTTGGGGTAAGGAGACGGCAAAAATCTGATTCGGGCGCAACCTGGGATCGTTGCCTTGATTAGTATCTAATACATCATAGCAATATCCCGCTTCAGCATTCCAAAATCGAGAAAACCCTTTCTCAGCCTGTTCTGCCAGCTTTTCATACTCCCGATCTTCTTTTCCTAGTTTACGAGCAAAGCCCACCATGCTATGCAGTGCATTATACCATAAAGCATTCACTTCCACGGGTTTTCCTTGGCGGGGCGTGACGACCCAATCCCCATATTTAGCATCCATCCAGGTGAGTTGGCTCATGGGTTCCCCCGCATACAAGAGGCCATCTTCTGGGTCGCGGTGAATATTATACCGAGTTCCCCGACAATGCCAGTCGATGATATCCGCTAATATGGGGAAGAGTTCGGCTAAAAACCGGCGATCGCGGGTGGCTTGGTAATATTGGCGAATGGCTTCAAAATACCAGAGAGTCGCATCCACCGTATTATAAGCCGGGTCTTCTCCGCCATCAGGGAACACATTAGGCAACATCCCCCGATCCACATATTGGGCAAAGGTAGCCAATAACCGCTTCGCCACTTCTGTGCGTCCGGTGGAGAGAGTTAAACCGGGTAAACTAATCATCGTATCTCTTCCCCAGTCGGTGAACCAGGGATAGCCAGCAATTACAGTTTGCCCTTGGGGATTATGGGATAGGGGACGACTGACGATAAATTGATCGGCTGCCAGAATCAACTGTCGAATCCAGTCGGGAGCCTTTTCGGTGTGCAAATAGGGGGTAGCTTGCCAACGGTGGAGTAATTGCTGTTCGTACTGTTTTTGCTGCTGTAGGGCTTCTTTCCCATCCAGATTCACCTTACTTTGGGTACTGGCAACTAGGGTTAGGGAATCTCCTGGGTTGAGGGAGGTGGTGAGGGTGCAGCAGTGGAAATGGTTATCGCGATCGCCGTCTCCCCGATAGCGCTCCATTGCCAGATCGTAGCCTTGTATCCAGGTGTCCTCTAAGGTGAAGTCTCCCCCAGAGCTGAAGATATACCAAGGGACGGATGATTCTGGCGTTTCCAATTTTACGCCCCCTACCATCCGTTGGCTGTGGATCGTGAACTCTAAATCTTCTTGTAGCAGATTATAGGGGCGATAATTCGCGATCGCCTTAATGGCTAGATTTACAGAGGTACTACTGCGTACCAGATCGTAGCGAATGTACGTCGTATTTTCCCCTTGCTGCATCCAGATGCGCTTTTCTAGTAAGGCATCGCCAAAGGCAAACGTCCAAACGGGGGTTGTACCCTCTAAACGGAAACTCTCCAGGTGGCGATCGCCATACCCCTCAATTTTACCGCCCACCCATCGATTCGTGAACAGGGGAGTGGACTTTGCACCATAAGTAACAGTTTCATCGAGTTTAGAGAACAGTAGGGTGCGTTGTACCGGGGGTTTAAGAGCTGCCACCAATAACCCATGATAGCGGCGACTGAGGCTAGAGGCGATCGTCCCCGATGCATAGCCCCCGATACCATTGGTGACTAACCATTCACGGGACTGGGCGATCGCCGGATCTCCGCAGATTTCCCGTCCTACCTCAATCACCATAAGCTCTTTTTTCTCCGCGATCGCAACCTACATCTTTCCAAGCATCTAGATTACACTATTCTCGCGCCCCTAGGCATGGATATTACCATCCGGCATCATCGCCCCCTCTAAATTTGCCCCTTGCAAATCTGCACCAATCAAAGCCGCATCCCGCAGACTTGCACCGCGCAGATCCGCCCCCCGCAAACACGCACCATCTAGATTAGCACCCCACAGATAAGCCCCGCGCAAATCCGCTTCACTCAGATCCGCTCCCCGCAGATCCGCTAAATTCAGATTCGCCTCCGTCAAATCCGCTTTCCGCATATCTGCTTCACACAAATTCGTCTTCATCAAATTCGCTTGAATAAACTTACCCCCTTTAAGGATCGTCTCATGCATATCCGCTTGTTTCAAATTCGCTTGATCGAAGTCCGTAAACCGCATTTGGGCATAACTGAGATCGGCTCCCACCAAATTAGAGCCTGCCATTTTTGCCCCATTTAACTTCACTTCATCCAATTCCAAACCACTGAAATTTACCCCAGGTAGTTTCAATCCATTCAAGAACGCACCACTGAGTTTCACGCCATTTAAACCTGCTCCTTGCAGATTTGCCCCACTGAGTCGCGCTCCCGATAAATTCGTCCAATTCAGATTAGCGCCCTCCAGATTCGCTCTTCGCAAATTAATCCCATTCAGGTTTGAACCACACAGATTCACCCCTGGCATCTTTGCCCGAAACAGCGTCACCCAACTCAAAATTGCACCGCTCAATTTGGCTCCCGTCAAATCCACTTTCGCCAAATGAGCGCCCCGCAAATCCGCCTTCGTCAAGTCGGCTTCTATTAACACTGCCCCTTGCAATTTCACATAGCTCAAATTCGTTCCATACAAAAATGCGCCATTGAGGTTCGCTTCTTGCAGAAAACACCGCTCCAAATAAGCTCTAGCTAAAGAGGCTTCTTTTAAGTTCGATCCTGAGAAGTTAGATTTTGCTAACTCTACGCCAATTAAGTTGGCATAGGTCAAATCTGAGCCACGAAAATCCCGTTCTCCGTGGATATAGCGTTGTAATAATTCATTAGCGTCCATGAGATCCCTCTCCTATTTCCTTACCGTTTTGTCATCAAACTTATCATTTTGAAACATTGACCCTAACAACTGTTATTTTTTCCTCCATAACCCCTGCAATCACTATCGCGTAAAGCCCCTAGCTACCCAGGCTTACCTTTTTTTGGTGTTTCTGAAAGGATTTAGCACAGCAATATCGTTCCCATCTTGACCGTTGGTTATTCTGAGGATTGCTTATTCTGCGCTCTAACTATAAGCTTTACTTTATACTTTTTTCAGTATTGCACACATCCTCAACTCTGGGTTGAACTGTAACAAACCTTTAGAAATAGCAAGAAATAGTTATATTTTCCCCTAAGATTCTCGACCTGATGCCCATTGATCTCTCCATTTAACGGTTCCCTCACTAGCGATCACCCAACGCCGAGAAACAATATTTTCTCGCAGGGGAGATTGACCTTCACGCCACAGAGCATATTTATAATTAATCAATTTCCCTACACTTTCATTGAAAGGAATTTCACCAAACCAAGTATTAGAATTAATGTATTCCAAGGGATAGGCTTTAGCAATATCCCAATTGCCCAATTCTGGACAATCTCCAGTCACTACAATCCGTTCTCCCGGTTGAGTATAAACCCCATTCAGTTGGGATCGAATGATAGTTTGTCCAGTTACCCTTTCCGCCACATGACTTAGAACAATTACCTGATTTTTTTCCAGCGTTAAATTGGATAAAACACTCGCTTCAACTCTATATTTTTCTAGGGACATAATATCTGTATGATCGCCATCCGGTAATTCCGTATCAATGGTTTCTAAAGTAACGGTATCTCCTCGATTCATGGCTACAAACAAAATCGAGTCTCGATATCTTCGCACATAACAATAGACATCAGGAGTAATATATTTTTCCCACTGTCCCCCCATAGAAACAGCCGGATTTAAGCGACGAACACCCGATAATAAACGAATCGTCCAATAGAGTTTAGTCTTCGTATCCCAGCGTGTCATTAGGGGACGATTATAGGGGTCATTATTACCAAAGGCATTATCGGGATCGACGTTGGTTTTATTATAGAGATATTGTTCTGTGCCATAATAAATACAAGGAATACCACGAGTAGTCATTAATAGGGCGATCGCCAAATGCAGCACTTCCGGGTCATCATTCAAACTCTGGAAGCGATACATATCATGATTATCGATAAACGTGATTAACTCGGTTGCCCCACAATAGCGATAGTCTTGATCTAAAACATCCTTAATGCGGTAAAATCCATCCTCTAAACCCAAGGCTAAAGCTTCTCGAATTGCCATACAAAGACCAAAGTCTAGAATCGTCATCCCCGAATTATTAGCAAACTCTACGGAACGATCGTCAGAGGGGTGAGAATAAATCCATTCGCCAAAGACAAAAATATCCGGTTTATGGGTTTGAATTTCCGCATTAAATTCTTGCCAAAACCAGATTGGCATATGTTTAACGGTATCAACGCGCAGAGCATCAACTCCGCGATCGATCCATTGTTTAATCGCTGCTTTAATATAACTGCGGTAAGCCGTATTATTTTCATTAAATGTTGCTAACCCAGACAACTCACAGTTTTGGATTTGCCATTCATCTTCCCAGTCTTGCACTTCACCATAGTGGTGATACCAATGATCGCGATCGTCATTAAAATCAGCAATTTTCACCCCATCATCATAGAGAATTCCCTTTTGTCCACTGATGTCAGGATTGCTATGGTTGCAGACAATATCCAAGATCAATTTCATATTGCGCTTGTGCAGCTCTTCAATCAATCGATCGAATAAAGTGTTTTTTTCTTCCTGAGTTTGGTTCAAAGAGGGGTTATCTTCGGGGCGAATAAACCGGGGATTGATGCGCTTAAAGTCTTGAATCCAATAACCATGGATGGCTGCACTTTCAATGAAGAGTTCTTCAATTTGCTCAAATAAGGGAGTCAGCCAAATGGCCGTTACGCCTAGGTTTTTTAAATAGTCGAGTTTGTTAATCACCCCTTGCAAATCTCCCCCCCAATATTTGCCCCAATCTTCATGGGTGGGATCGTAGAGTTCGGGATTTGGCCCCTCATTATTGCGCGGATCGCCATCACAGAAGCGATCGACAACAATAAAGTAAAGGGTTTCTTGGCGAAATTCAATATCGCGGGTATAGAGAAATTCTAGGTCTAAATCTTCTTGAGAATCAGCAGACTCGACTAATGGGTTTAATGGCGCTTCTGACTGACGGGCTGAGGGGGTATACTGGCTATGGGGAAATTCGGATAAATAGGGATCGGTCATCACAGTAGCGCTTCCTGGTTCACACGGGGCTACTCCAGAATAGCAGAAGGGTAGACCTCAAATCCCCTGGGAGGCGATCGCCGATGGACAGATCCCCCCCTAAGTTTATGAAACTTAATGTAAAGGTTAATCAAATCGTTCTAAGGTAACACTATAGAGGGTGACTAATTAACCCTAAACCCTTTGTGGAGACTTACCCAAAGGATTCTTTTGAGATCGTCTTTCATTTTCAAAATCGGGAACTGTTTTAGGATGAGTACCAATTTAGCGACTAAGCTCCGCGAGGGCACGAAAAAAGCCCACACCATGGCGGAAAACATGGGTTTTATTAAGTGTTTCTTAAAAGGAACTGTTGAAAAAGGCTCTTACCGACAACTGGCCGGTAATCTCTACTTTGTGTATTCTGCCATGGAAGAAGAGATGGCACGCCATCAGAATCATCCCGTTCTGGGGCCCCTCTATTTTCCGGAACTGAACCGTAAACAGTCCATCGAACAGGATTTAGCCTTCTATTATGGCAACAACTGGCGCGAACAAGTGAGCCTATCTCCAGTTGGCCAAGAGTATGTGAACCGGATCAGAGAAATTTCCAATGAACAACCAGAATTGTTGATTTCTCACCTCTATACGCGGTATATGGGAGATTTATCCGGTGGGCAAATTCTGAAGAAAATTGCCCAAACTGCGATGAATTTGCCGGAAGGACAGGGAACCAACTTCTATGAGTTTGCTGATATCCCTGATGAGAAGGCCTTCAAGAATAACTATCGCCAAACGATGGATAATTTACCCATTGATGAAGCGATGGCCGATCGCATCGTGGAAGAAGCCAATGATGCCTTTGGGATGAACATGAAAATGTTTAATGAACTCGAAGGTAGCTTGATTAAGGCGATCGGACAACTGTTGTTTAATAGCCTCACCAGACGGCGCAACCAAGGCAGTACCGAATTGGCCACTGCTGCCGACAGCTAAATAGCTCTACCCCAATGGGGTGATTTTTGCTGTCACTCCGTTGCTGTTGTCAGACTCTGTAGATTTGGGTTTGGACAGTAACGGGTTGGCAGCATTGTTGTCTTTAATAATAAACCGGTGGAGATTTGGATTTATGAATGAAGAAGAACGCCGAGCCTATTGGCGCGAAAATACCACATTAATCCGCAATTTATTAATCGTTTGGGGTGTGGTTTCCCTGCTTTTGAGTATTTTACTGGTCATTCCCCTGAATACGATTACCCTAGGTACGGTTCCCCTAGGGTTTTGGTTGGCACAACAGGGGGTCATTTATGTGTTTGTGGTTTTAATCTTTGTCTATGCGATACAGATGGATCGGATTGACCATAAGTATAAGCGTGACAAGTAATATAGCCCTTTCAATTAGGATTGAGGAATAAATTATGGGTGTAGAGGTTTGGACATTTTTGTTTGTTACCCTCTCCTTGTTGCTGTATCTCTATATTGGTTGGAGATCTCGCGTTAAGGATACAAAAGGGTTTTTTGTGGCGGATCAGGGGGTTCCGGCGATCGCCAATGGTGCGGCAACAGCAGCAGATTGGATGTCAGCCGCTTCCTTTATTTCCATGGCCGGGTTAATCTCGTTTTTGGGCTATGATGGCTCGATTTATTTGATGGGATGGACAGGGGGCTATGTATTATTAGCGCTGCTATTGGCTCCCTATTTACGCAAGTTTGGGAAGTATACGGTTCCCGACTTTGTGGGCGATCGCTATGATTCCAATATTGCCCGACTCGTAGCAGTGATTGCCGCCATCTTTGTTTCCCTCACCTATGTGGCTGGCCAGATGAGGGGTGTGGGGATTGTCTTTAGCCGCTTTCTGCAAGTCGATGTGAATACAGGGGTGATCATTGGCATGGCGATCGTCGCCTTTTTTGCCGTCCTTGGTGGCATGAAAGGCATCACTTGGACGCAAGTCGCCCAATATGGTGTTTTAATTGTTGCCTATTTGATTCCGGCGATCGCCATTGCCTGGTATCTCACCGGTAACCCCGTTCCCCAACTCGCCTTTACCTTCAGCGATATTGTAGACAAGCTCAATCAAGTGCAAGTGGATCTGGGATTTGCTGAATATACCCAACCCTTTGCCAATAAAACCATGCTGGATGTCCTGTTTATCACCATTGCCCTGATGGTCGGTACAGCCGGACTCCCCCATGTAATCGTCCGCTTCTATACAGTTCCCAATCCCCGCGCCGCCCGCTATTCCGCCGGGTGGGCCCTCCTATTTATCGCCATTTTATATACGACGGCTCCCGCATTAGCCGCCTTCGCCCGCTATAACCTGATCGATACCTTGCACAATAAAACCATTGAAGAGGTGCAACAACTCGATTGGGCGACTAAATGGGAAAATACGGGGCTATTGGCCTTTGACGATAAAAATGGGGATGGCCGGATTGAGTTAACCCCCGATCCCGAAACCAATGAAATTACCATTGACCGGGATATTATTGTTCTTTCGACTCCAGAAGTCGCCAATTTAGCCCCTTGGGTGATTGCCTTAGTCGCGGCTGGGGGGTTAGCGGCTGCCTTGTCTACGGCTTCGGGCTTGCTGTTGGTGATTTCCAGTTCGATCGCCCATGATGTCTATTATCGCCTGATCGATCCGGGTGCATCCGAGTCGCGCCGGGTGATGGTGGGGCGCGTGATGGTCGGATTTGCGATCGCCCTTGCCGGTTATTTTGGCGTTAATCCTCCCGGTTTTGTGGCTCAAGTGGTCGCCTTTGCCTTTGGGTTAGCCGCAGCCAGCTTTTTCCCCGTAATTATCCTCGGTATCTTTGACAAGCGTACCAACAAGGAAGGGGCGATCGCCGGTATGGTCTCCGGTTTAGTCTTCACCACCATCTATATCATCGGCGCAAAATTCTATGGGATGCCCCTTTGGTTCTTCGGCATTTCTGCTGAAGGCATTGGTACAGTCGGCATGATCTTGAACCTGATGATTGCTCTGACCGTTTCTCGGTTAACCCCGGCTCCCTCCCTTGAAATCCAGGAAATGGTTGAAAATCTCCGTACCCCTGACCATGGCCCCCCGGCTCTGGCGGATATTGGCGAAGACGAGCTAGATTAAGCCCATACCCCAGAATCCGGTTTCTTGCCATTCTTAGCCACTTGACGCATAGTAAGTAACAATTCCCGTTCAATCGCTAAGGTTATGTGTCTATGAAATTACGCGAGTTGCTCTCTAAGGTGAGTGGATTAGGGGAAGTCCCTTCCCATCCTGCCTTAGACCTGGAGGTTAAAGGATTAAGCACGAATTCCCATTCTTGTCAACCGGGAGATCTGTTTATGGGAATGCCCGGAACCCGCGTGGATGGGGGAGAGTTTTGGCCGAGTGCAGTGGCGGCAGGGGCGATCGCGGCGATCGCCTCTGAATCCGCCCTCAGTAAACATCCCCTCGGAGAAAACTGTGTAATTTTGGGTACAGATATGGCGAGGGTATGCGCGGAAGTCGCCGCCGCATTCTATAACTATCCGGGTCAAACCTTAAAGCTGGTGGGAGTCACGGGAACCAATGGCAAAACCACAACCACTCACTTAATTGAATCTTTTTTAACTCACGGACAAAAGCCAACCGCCCTCCTGGGAACCCTCTACGCGAAATGGCCGGGATATCATCAAACGGCGGTTAATACGACTCCCTTTGCCGTTACCCTACAGGAACAGCTCTCGGAAGCTGTAGGGGCCGGATGTGAATATGGGGTAATGGAAGTCAGTTCCCATTCCCTCGATCAAAAGCGGGTTTGGAGTTGTCCGTTTGAGGTGTCAGTTTTTACGAATTTGACCCAGGATCATCTGGACTATCATCCGACGATGGAAGATTATTTTGAAGCCAAGGCTCTGCTGTTTAGTCCAGATTACCTGAAAGGAAAAGCGATTATTAATTTAGACGATCCCTATGGAAAACGGCTCATTGAGCGCTTATCCCCAGAACAGGTTTGGAGTTATAGCACTGAGGATCGTTCAGCTTCCCTATGGACAAGTGATTTACAATACCAGCCCAAAGGGGTGAAAGGCATTTTACATACCCCCCAAGGGGAGATGCCGTTTGAGTCGCCCTTAGTGGGTCAATTTAATGTCTCGAATTTGTTGGCGGCCGTGGGTGCTGGCTTGTATTTGGGGATTCCCTTAGAAACCATGGTATCGAGTTTACCGGAATTCTTGGGCGTGCCGGGACGGATGGAGCGGGTGAGTATCAATCCCGATCAGGAAATTACGGTGATTGTAGATTATGCCCATACTCCCGATAGTTTAGAGAATTTATTGAAGGCTTCCCGTCCGTTTATTCCAGGGCGGATGATTTGTGTGTTTGGCTGTGGGGGCGATCGCGATCGCACCAAACGCCCGATCATGGGTAAAATTGCGGCTGAATTAGCGGATGTGCCGGTGGTAACCTCCGATAATCCGCGCACGGAAAATCCGGAGCAAATCTTACAAGATATTATCGCCGGTATTCCCCAATCTGCCCAACCCATTGTCATTGGCGATCGCGCTCAAGCTATCCGTCAGGCGATCTTAGAGGCAAAACCGGGAGATGGGGTTTTAATCGCCGGAAAAGGCCACGAAGATTATCAGATTTTAGGGACAGAAAAAATCCACTTCGATGACCGAGAACAGGCTAGATTAGCTTTAGGCGATCGCCCCTAGGGTTGTGATATCAAGTCCGATTGTTCATGTCCGCGAAGCGGAAATACCCTAATTAAAAATTTAGGGAGCGAGACGCTCCCACTCCAGTAATATCAAGGGATTAGAGGAGTGCGGGCATCTTGCCCGCTTCTTAACAAATTTTCATGTCCGCTTGCGGAAACCGGACTTGATATGAGAGATTGCTGTCAGAGTCTAGGTTTTAGCCGCTTAACCCACCCTACTGCTCTTGCACCAAGCGCAGATAATTTTGCTGTAACTGGATGGTTTGCTGAGTCATGCGATCGGACAGCTCTTTTTCCACATTGGTGAGTTCTTCCCAAAAGAGAGCCGAACGGTTAGCGCGGATGGTTTCTTCCCAGAGGAGGGTAAGCAGATCTGCCGCTTGGGGATTTTCTTCGGCGAGGCGATCGCACCATTGCCGAAATTCTGCTTTGGCTTTTTCATGGGTTGCCAGGTTCTGAGCCAGTTTAATGCATTCTTGCAGTTGTAGGCGATCGCTCTCCCCTGCTCTTGAGTCCGATCTTGATTCCATCATTGAATTCACCCTCAAAATTTAACAATTGGTTCCACATTAGTGTATTGTAATAAAAATTAACACCCAAAAACCAGCTCTCCTTATCGTCCTTTGGGCGGGTGAGTCCTTAAATCCTGGTTTTTGGGTGTATGTTGTAGCTTAACCTGGCCAACTTTGACCTCTCCCGTTCCCGAAAAAGCATGAGTAAACAGCGCATTCTTTCTGGTGTTCAACCCACTGGTAATCTTCATCTCGGTAACTATTTAGGTGCGATCCGGAACTGGGTTGAGGGACAAAGCGAATATGAAAACTATTTTTGTGTGGTGGATCTCCATGCCATCACGGTTCCCCATAACCCAGAAACCTTAGCGGCTGATACCTATACCATTGCGGCGCTGTATTTAGCCTGTGGTATTGATTTAGAGCATAGCACCATTTTTATTCAGTCCCATGTACCCGCCCATAGTGAATTGACTTGGCTTTTGAACTGTATTACTCCCCTAAATTGGTTACAGGATATGATCCAGTTTAAGGAAAAAGCGGTTAAACAGGGCGAAAATGTGGGCACGGGATTGTTAGATTATCCGGTGCTAATGGCGGCAGATATTTTGCTCTATCAAGCCGATCGCGTGCCGGTGGGAGAAGATCAGAAGCAGCATCTAGAACTAACTCGCGATATTGCCGCTCGCTTTAACCATTTATACGGAAAAGGAGAAACGGTGTTGAAGTTGCCCAATCCCTTGATTAGAAAGGAAGGGGCGCGGGTGATGAGTTTGACGGATGGCACGAAAAAGATGTCAAAATCCGATCCGAGCGAACAAAGTCGGATTAGTTTACTCGATCCTCCAGAGGCGATCGCCCGCAAAATTAAGCGCTGTAAAACCGATCCGGTGCGGGGCTTAGAATTTGATAATTTAGAGCGCCCCGAATGTCATAATCTCTTGAGTCTTTATATGTTACTCTCTGGACAAACGAAGGAAGCAGTAGCAGCAGAATGTCAAGAGATGGGATGGGGACAGTTTAAGCCCTTGTTGACGGAAACAGTCATTGAATCCCTTAAACCCATTCAAGACCAATATCAGGAAATTATGGGCGATCGCCCGTATCTAGAATCAGTATTACGCGAAGGCCGGCAAAAGGCAGAGGCGATCGCTGCTTCTACCCTAGCTGAAGTCAAAACAGCCCTCGGCTATTCTACTCCCTTGTAAATAACATTACTTTTTTCTTATGGTTAATTCTTTTCGTCAAGCCTTACATTCAGGAGAATTTTTAGTGACGGCTGAAGTCATGCCCCCTAAAGGCGGTGATACCAGCCATATGATCGAAATGGCTCAACACCTGAAAGGCCGAGTTCATGCCGTTAATATTACAGATGGAAGTCGTGCCGTTTTACGCATGTGTCCCTTGGCAGCCAGCGTGCTATTATTGCAACAAGGGATTGAACCCATTTGTCAAGTCGCTTGCCGCGATCGCAACCGGATGGGCATTCAAGCCGACCTCATGGGGGCCCATGCCCTAGGCATTCACAACATCCTCGCCCTCACCGGAGATCCCCCAAAAGCCGGAGATTATGCCGATGGTCGCCCCGTCTTTGAACTCGAATCAGTACGCCTATTGAAAGTCATTGACCTGCTCAACCAAGGCTTCGACGCACACGAGCAACCCCTCCCCGATGGCCCCCTGAACCTGTTAGCCGGAGCAGCAGTAGACCCCCAACTCGACAGTTGGTCAGGCCTACAACGAAGATTTAAAAGAAAAGTAGATGCAGGCGCTCAGTTCTTCCAAAGTCAAATGGTCACCGATTTTGAGCGTTTAGACAAATTTATGACCCAAGTAGCTTCTAGCTCAAATAAACCCGTTTTAGCCGGAATTTTCCTACTCAAATCCGCTAAAAACGCCAAATTCATTAAACGCTGTGTTCCTGGTGTTCATATTCCTGATTCTTTAATTGAACGCCTCGCCAATGCAGAAAAACCCCTCTTAGAAGGAATGAAAATTGCTGCCGAGCAAATTCAACTCGCTCGTAATATTTGCCATGGAGTCCATCTCATGGCGGTGAAACGGGAAGATCTAATTCCCAAAATTTTGGACTTAGCCGAGATTAAGCCCCTATAGACACCAGATGTTTTAGTGGATCGGCAAGCTTAAAATTGTGAGTAATATTAAATCTACTTAATTTACCCTACAGATCTCTGTAGGGGCGGGTTATACCCAAATCTTGTAGACTGACAACTATTGTTGTATTCATGTCCGCTTGCGGAAACCCGCACGAATCGCACCCCTGTCTCTACAGTACACAGAAAGTAGCAAACATTTAAGGATTTGATATTAGGTAGGGTTATAAGCTTAAGTTAAACGGGCCCTGAGGGACTCGAACCCCCGACTTACTGATTAGAAATCAGTTGTTCTATCCGACTGAACTAAGAGCCCACCGTCTGGATACATACACCTTTGCCATTATAGGTCAAACTCCCCCAAAGCGGTAGTATCTCACAGAATGAGTTGCTGGATTTATGAAAATTACGTTAAATTTAATTAAGATTCCTGGAGAATGAAAATTTTCGTTCCCCAGACCGACTAGGCGATCGCCCAAAAATTAAGCACCTTAGTCATCATATCTGTTTTGTATTCATATAAGAGAGAGCTTCTTGATTATGAAATTATCTTGGAAAGTCATACTTCTGTGGACATTGCCCGCCCTAGTCATTGGATTCTTTGTTTGGCAAGGAGCCTTTGCGCCCAATGTGGTTGATAGCGGTCGTAATGCCGCCACTACCCGCATGACCTATGGCCGCTTCATCGAATACCTACAAGCGGGTCGAGTCAATCAGGTTGACCTCTACGAAGGCGGCCGCACTGCCATTGTAGAAGCGGTCGATCCCGAACTCGATAACCTAGTACAACACCTGCGCGTAGACCTTCCGGGCAACTCCCCAGAAGTGATTTCCCAAATTCGTCAAGCGGATGTTAACCTCGACATCCATCCCCCTCGCAGCGATGGAGCCGTTTGGGGACTACTGGGTAATTTAGTCTTCCCCTTATTGTTAATTGCTGGATTATTTTTCCTCTTCCGTCGTTCGGGTAATGTGCCGGGTGGCCCAGGTCAGGCGATGAACTTTGCCAAATCTAAAGCTAGATTCCAAATGGAAGCCAAAACCGGTGTCATGTTTGATGATGTGGCTGGTATTGAAGAAGCTAAAGAAGAATTACAAGAAGTGGTCACCTTTCTGAAAAAGCCGGAACGATTTACGGCCGTGGGCGCTCGCATTCCTAAAGGGGTGCTGTTAGTCGGCCCTCCTGGAACCGGTAAAACCTTACTGGCTAAGGCGATCGCCGGTGAAGCTGGAGTCCCCTTCTTTAGTATCTCTGGTTCCGAATTCGTAGAAATGTTTGTCGGAGTCGGCGCTTCACGGGTGCGCGACTTGTTTAAGAAAGCCAAAGATAATGCCCCTTGTATCATCTTCATTGATGAAATTGATGCCGTGGGTCGGCAACGGGGAGCCGGTATTGGCGGTGGAAATGATGAGCGCGAACAAACCCTAAACCAATTACTGACCGAAATGGATGGGTTTGAAGGCAATACGGGAATTATTATTATTGCCGCCACCAACCGACCGGATGTGTTGGATCAAGCTCTGTTGCGTCCCGGTCGCTTTGACCGTCAAGTAACGGTGGATGCTCCGGATGTGAAGGGACGTTTAGAAATTCTCGATGTTCATGCTCGCAATAAAAAACTGGCTCCAGAAGTGTCTTTGAAGGCGATCGCCCGGCGTACCCCTGGCTTTACCGGTGCAGACCTGGCCAACTTGCTCAATGAAGCGGCTATTCTCACCGCCAGACGGCGCAAAGAAGCGATCACCATGCTAGAAATTGATGACGCGGTAGACCGGGTAGTAGCCGGAATGGAAGGGACTCCCCTGATCGATGGCAAGAGTAAGCGTTTAATTGCCTATCATGAAGTGGGTCATGCGATCGTCGGAACCTTAATTAAAGACCACGACCCCGTACAGAAGGTCACCCTCATTCCTAGGGGACAGGCCCAAGGATTAACCTGGTTTACCCCTAATGAAGAACAAAGCCTGATTTCTCGCGCCCAACTCACTGCTCGGATCTCTGGGGCCCTGGGAGGTCGTGCGGCCGAAGAGATCATTTTTGGCGATGCAGAAGTGACAACGGGTGCAGGAGGAGACCTGCAACAAGTCTCCAGTATGGCCCGGCAAATGGTTACCCGTTTTGGGATGTCGGATCTCGGCCCCTTATCCTTAGAAGGTCAAACCAATGAAGTGTTCTTAGGTCGGGATCTGATGTCCCGTTCTGAATACTCAGAAGAAATTGCCTCTCGCATTGATGCCCAAGTCCGCACTATTGTGGAGCATTGCTATGACCAAGCGCTGCAAATTATCCGCGACAATCGTAGTGTGATTGACCGCTTGGTAGATTTGCTGATTGAAAAGGAAACCATTGATGGGGAAGAGTTCCGCCAAATCGTGGCTGAATATACGGCTGTTCCGGAGAAGGAAAGTTACATTCCTCAAATCTAAATTCTAGGATTGGTGTATTCACCAAATCTGTAGGGGCGGACGGCCGTTCGCCCCTACATTTTTTTTACAAGATATTCAGCCCCTATAAGTCGGCATCTTTGTACCATTCTTCGAGTTGTTGGTGTTGGGTGCGCCGGGAGGGACGGCGATATTTTTTGGTATTCAGTTTAGGCTCATAAGTGTTGTCGCCTTTGCGCTTGAGGGTGGATTCGGGATCGGCCTGGCGATCGCGCTGGTCTTGGCGGGCGATCGCCTCTTCCAAAAACATTAGATAATGTTCATAGCGCTCCCAGTCTCCCCGAATGGCACAATGGGGTTCTTCTCGATGCCAACAGTCACTAAATTGACAAGAATTTCCCCTGAGCAATTGGCGGACTTCTGGAAAATAATCGCCTAACTCTTCTGGAGGATAGTCTACATCAGGCTGATTAAATCCAGGTGTATCTGCTAATAGTCCGCCATTGGGTAACTGAAATAACTCCACATGGCGGGTCGTGTGTCGTCCCTTCTGGAGTTTTCCCGATACTTCCCCCACCCGTAGATGAGCATCGGGAATCAGAGCATTAATTAAACTGGATTTGCCTACCCCAGAGGGCCCGGCCACCACCGTGACTCGTTGAGCTAACTGCTCGGCCAGTTGTGCTAATCCTTGGCCACTCACCATACTAATGAATAGAGGTACATAACCCCACTGTCCTAACCGGTGATGCCATTCTGCTTGCCACTGAGGCGAAACTAAGTCACTTTTGTTTAAACAGAGACATAACTTGAGTTGAGTTGATTCTCCTTTGACCAAAAAGCGGCTGAGTTGGTAGGGGTCAAGGGTCGGTTGCTCGACGGAAAATACCAGTAAAATTTGATCGGCATTGGCCATCGGAGGTCGGGATAACTCTGTGGTACGGGGATATACTTCGGCGATCGCCCCCCGCAAACCCGACTCATCTGGATCTTCCACCCGGACGCGATCGCCTACCATCACCCGTTGACCAATTTTCTTCAACCGCGATCGGCGAGTACATAACAAAGGCTTTGTAAAGCTTTCCCCATCAAGCTGAACTCGATAAAAATTCGCTTGAACGGCTAATACCGTACCCACCCAAACCTGATTCATTATGGACAGGGGGTTTCCAGATCGGGACGACGAATTTGCAGCTTAAAAAACGGTTCATCTTCACCCTGAGTACACTCTTTGAGTCCTTCAATCGGATAACCCGCCATTTTCAGGCTATCGGGAACCTGCTCAATGGGTTCGCCTGCATCTAACCATACCTCTAAGAGGGAACCCGGAGCCATTTTTTCTAGGTGTAGCTTTGTGCGGACGAAATTCAGGGGACAAGGAGTCCCCCGTAAATCCAGTTGAGCATCAGGAGTGTTTAAATCCATCTGGGGACTCATTTATTAAAAATCCCTCCGAAAAATCCACCCCCCTTATCTTGGCGATCGCCCCGTAAGCGCTCCAACTCCTTCAAATGTTCCTTCTCATCCGTACTCAACTGTTTAGGATTAGGAATTTCCACCGCCACCGTAATCAAATGATCGCCTCGGCTAACCGGATTTCCCAAACGAGGAACCCCCCGATTTTCCAGGGTTAACACCGTATTCGGTTGCGTACCCGGTGGAATCGTTAACTCTTCCGTACCATCAACGGTTTTCACCTGCACGCGAGCGCCAAGAATCGCTTGTAAATAACTGACCCTAATTTCCGACAGTACATTAATCCCATCTCGCCGGAAATCCGCATCCTCATTCACAAACAAATACACATACAAATCCCCAGGAGGACCACCCTGCTGTCCCGAATCTCCCTCATTAGAAACTCGTAGCCGAGTGCCATTATCCACCCCAGCCGGGACATTAATCTTCAACTTCTTAGTAACCTGCTTATTCCCACTCCCTCCACAGTCATTACACTTATCCTGAATCACCTGTCCTTGACCATTACAAGCTGGACACACAGACACCTGAGTGAAACTTCCAAAAGGCGTGCGGGTTGCTCGGCGGATTTGTCCTGAACCGCCACAGGTTTGGCAGCTTACCGGCTTAGTTCCCGGTTTAGCTCCAGAACCATTACAGGTTTTACAACCCTCTAAGTGATTAATCCGAATCTCCTTTTCACCACCAAAAATGGCTTCTTTGAAGTCTAACTTCAAGTCCAATCGTAAATCATCACCTCGGACTGGGCCCCGCCGTCTTGCGCCTTGGGTTCCCATTCCGCTACCCCCAGCAAAGCCACTGAAGAAGCTCTCAAAGATATCTGCAAAACCACCCATATCGCCAAAGTCCCCAAAGCCAGGGCCTCCGGCTCCACCTGTTACTCCCGCTTCACCAAAGCGGTCATATCGAGCTTTCATTTCTGGCTCAGAGAGGACTTCATAGGCTCGGTTAATTTCTTTGAACTTGTCTTCAGCTCCAGGATCTTTATTAACATCCGGGTGATATTTTCGCGCCAACCTGCGGTAGGCTCGCTTGATCTCTTCTTTGTCTGCTTCGCGGGAAACACCGAGAATTTGATAATAGTCGGCCATAGGGCGCTCTGTCTTTCGGGGATCTCTCAACAAGTGGGCATATAAACTCCACATTATTATAGCGGTCTCTTGGGGTATGGAGACAGCTTAGTTTGACTTGAATTTCTGACTAGGGGGGGGAACAATTGGGGGATCTACTGAATTTCTTCATAGTCAGCCGAAACGGTTTCGTCCTCTTCATCAAAGCTAAAATCTTCTTCCTCTGGAGCTGATTCTACCGGGCTTTGAACGGTGGCTGCTGCTGAATCTATCACGGTTTCCCCTTGACTGAAGTCCTCGGTCGAACCTGAACCCGCATACACGGAGGCTCCAATGGTAAATAGGATTTGTTGCAGGCCATTCATTTCTTCTTTGACTCCTTCTACTGAGCTATCTGGAGCATTTAAGCTGGCTCGCAGTTGCTCGATCCGGCCTTGAGCTTCCCCTTGCAAGTCTTCGGGAATGACATCTCGACTATTTTCTAAGGTGGAATAGTAGCTCTGGAATAAACCTTCGGCTTGGTTTTTTAGTTCGGCTAATTGACGACGTACCCGGTCAGATTCGGAGTAGACTTCGGCTTCCTTCCGCATTTTTTCGACTTCCGATTGACTTAATCCGCCGGTATTGGTAATTTCGATGCTTTGTTCGCGTCCGGTTCCTTTATCCCGTGCTGATACTTTGAGGATACCATTGGCATCAATTTCAAAGGAGACTTCAATTTGGGGTACGCCTCTGGGGGCGGGGGGAATGCCGTTGAGTTGGAATTTTCCTAGGCTCTTATTGTCAGCAACCATCGCCCGTTCCCCTTGTAGTACATGGATTTCGACTGAGGTTTGCCCGTCGGTGGCTGTGGAGAAGATTTGGGTTTTGCTGGTGGGGATGGTGGTGTTGCGTTCGATGATTTTGGTGAATACTTCACCGAGGGTTTCAATACCGAGAGAGAGGGGCGTGACATCGAGTAGCAACAGGTCTTTGATTTCGCCCCCCATGACTCCGCCTTGAATGGCAGCACCGAGGGCTACGGCTTCATCGGGGTTGACGGAGCGATCGGGTTTTTTGCCGTCGAAGTATTGACAAAGGGCTTCTTGTACGGAGGGGATACGAGTGGAACCTCCGACTAAGATAATGCGATCGATATCGTCTTTACTTTTACCGCCGTCTTTGAGGGCTTGCTCAACGGGTTCTAGGGTTCCTTGAATCATGTCTTGGGCTAACTCTTCAAATTGAGAGCGGGTTAGCTCCATTTCTAGGTGTTTGGGGCCGGTTTCGTCGGCGGTGATAAAGGGTAGGTTGATGGAGGTGGACTGTAGGGTTGAGAGTTCGATTTTGGCTTTTTCTGCTGCTTCTCTGAGCCGTTGCAGGGCCATTTTGTCTACGGAGAGATCGATACCTTCTTGGTCTTTGAATTCTTCGATCATCCAGGTAACGATGCAGTTATCGAAGTCGTCACCTCCGAGATGGTTATTGCCGGAGGTGGCAACGACTTCAAAGATGCCATCACCCAGTTGGAGGATGGAGACATCAAAGGTTCCCCCACCGAGGTCGAAGACGAGGATCAGTTGCTCTTGGTCTTGTTTGTCGAGACCGTAGGAGAGGGCGGCGGCGGTGGGTTCGTTGATAATGCGTTGGACTTCTAAACCGGCGATGTTTCCGGCATCTTTGGTGGCTTGCCGTTGAGCGTCGGTAAAGTAGGCGGGAACGGTGATCACGGCTTGGGTGACGGGTTCTCCCAGGTAGTTTTCTGCATCCTGTTTGAGTTTTTGCAGGATCATGGCGGAAATTTCTTGGGGGGTGTAGTTGCGTCCCCGCACTTGCACATCAACGGTGTTATCTCGACCTTGGATACATTTGTAGGGGACGCGGGAGCGCTCCATTTCTGTGTCTTCCCAGCGTCTGCCGATAAATCTTTTGATACTATAGATGGTGTTTTCGGCATTGGTGACGGCTTGCCGTTTGGCCAGTTGACCGATGAGGCGATCGCCCGCTTTACCAAATCCGACCATACTGGGGGTGGTTCTGCCCCCTTCTGCATTGGAGATCACGACCGGTTGACCTCCTTCTAGTACGGATACACAACTATTGGTTGTGCCTAAATCAATCCCAATAACTTTTCCCATGTTAAGCTGCCAGATGTTGAGGTTAATAACGGGTAATGGGAGAGGAGTCAGGGATCGCGGATCAAAGTTGATTTTTTTGATCTCTACTTGGTTAGATGCTCCTGACTTTACCGATTACCGTTGATTCTAGATTAGGGTTTTAGCTATCACTGCGATCGCTCTTTTCTGCTTCGAGTTCCTGACTGGGTTCGCTGGTGTCATCAGGGGTGGGTTCGGGTTCTTCTTCTGGAGCAGTGGCGACCTTAACCATGGCATGGCGTAATACACGATCGTTGATCAGATAGCCTCGCATCAGTTCTTCTGTAACTGTACCTTCCGGATATTCTGAGGTGGCCTCTTTCATGACCGCTTCATGAAGATTGGGGTCAAATTCTTTCCCTTCTGCTCGCATGGGCGAAACGCCAATGCGTTTGAGACAGTCTACCAATTGTTTGTAAACACTTTGATAACTTTTGTGAATAGTCATTTCCCCATCATTTTGGGGTTTGATGTGCGATCGCGCTCGCTCAAAGTTATCCACCACGGGCAGCAATTCTTGTATGGTCTTACACTTAACTTGATCTTCTAAATCCCCTTTTTCTTTTTGCGTCCGTTTGCGGAAGTTATCAAAGTCGGCTCCTAAACGCTGATATTGAGCTTTCACTTCGTCGTAACTCTGTTTTAAGGTCGCTAATTCAGATTCCTTGCTGGCTAGAACTTCGGCTAAAAAAGCAGCTTGTGCCACGTCTGCCTCATGGACAGCCGGATTGACAGCCTCTGAAGAGGGTTCTGTTGCCTCACTCGCGATTTTTTCCTCCCCTGGAGTCTGCTCTATCCCTTGCTCCGCTTCCACACTGACCGTTTCTGGAGGGGGTGCAGAAACATTCCCTGGATTTTCTGCGGTATTCAAGGGGTCTTCAGGGGTCTGATTCTGGGAATTTTCGACTTGCTTTGACTCATCCATCATGGGCGGTAACCTGATCTAACTCGCTACATCTACAATTATCATGCCGGTAAGGGATCTCAATCTTGACCCATCGCCGTAGCTCTAGTTTTTTAGCTTATCCTGTCTTTTGACGGTTTGACGGGAGGATTGAATAAAATTTTGGCTTAAGTTTTGTTCCAGAAGTCGGTCTCAATCTGGTCGGTTCCTTTCACCATTAGGTAACATGCATAATAGTAGCATGAAAGGATTAGCTGCAAGCTCCCTTACTGTTACTCCTAAGAAATGCCTAGTTTCTTCCGAGGATATCTAAATTAATTCATATTAGAGGAGATCTCCACCCCCTATGACAAAATCCCCCATGCAACGCCGACAGCAGTCTAAAGCCTTGATTGCTGTGGCTAATAATCTCTCTCCCTTTGGCAATAAACTGGTTCAGTCTGGTTTTATTGAGAAGGATGAGATGGAAAAGGCTCTGGTGGAAAGCCGCAAAAGTAAGCGATCGCTCACTGACGTACTTGAACAACTCACCGGTAAGCAACTTTCCCCAGACCTGGTTCGCCAGTACAAAAAACAACAACTTTTTGAACTCAAAATTCTCTACGGTGTCGATTCCCTCGATCCGGAAATTAATGAAATTGATACCCATCAAGTCAATGAACTCATTGATACCTTGATTCCGTTAGATCTCTGTCGCCGTTATCAATTGGTTCCCCTCTCTAAAAATAATGCGAATCCTCCAGCCGTATTAGTGGCTTTGGTCGATCCCGATAACCTGGCAGCTCAGGACGACCTCAATCGAGTCTTGCGTCCCCAAGGATTGACCATGAACCGGATGGTGATTACCCCGGAAGATTTCCAAGCGATTATCTCCAAGTATCTAGACGAACAAGTTAAAAAAGCACCCGATCCTAAAAAAGTTGATTCTAAACAGCTAGAAATTGATATCAGTCAGTTCGGAGATGTCGATCTCGAAGATGCTGGGGATGATGAAGTTTCTGATGCTGACCTGAATAAAGCCCTAGGAGATGCTGAAAGTGCCCCCGTAATTAAGGCGGTTAACCAGATTCTCGCGAAAGCTTTATCAGATGGAGTCTCCGATATTCATGTGGAACCCCAAGAAGAAAACCTGCGGGTACGCTTCCGTAAGGATGGGGTCTTACAACAGCCGTTTCCACCCTTTCCGAAAAAGATTGTGCCAGCAATTACATCCCGATTCAAAATTATCTCCGATCTTGATATTGCGGAACGACGCAAGCCTCAAGATGGTCGGATTCGCCGGGTGTTCCAAGGCCGTAAAGTAGACTTCCGGGTAAATACCCTGCCGTCACGCTACGGTGAAAAAATTGTGCTGCGGATTTTGGATAACTCCTCGACGCAGTTGGGCTTGGATAAATTAATTACCGATCCAGAAACCCTGGAAATGGTGCGAGAGATGGCTTCTCGTCCCTTTGGACTGATTCTGGTGACGGGGCCCACGGGGTCGGGTAAATCGACGACCTTGTATTCGATTTTAGCTGAACGCAACGATCCAGGGATCAATATCTCCACGGCTGAAGACCCGATTGAATACGCCCTGCCCGGAATTAACCAGGTGCAGGTGATTCGGGAAAAAAATATGGACTTCTCCGCCATTCTGCGGGCGTTCTTGCGGCAAGACCCGGATGTGATTCTGGTGGGGGAAACGCGGGATAAGGAGACGGCAAAAACAGCCATTGAAGCGGCTCTGACGGGACACTTGGTATTGACGACCTTGCATACCAATGATGCATCCGGTGCGATCGCCCGCTTAGATGAGATGGGCGTAGAACCCTTCATGGTCTCTGGGGCGCTCCTAGGAGTCGTTGCCCAACGGCTAATGCGACGAGTCTGTAGTGAGTGTCGCATTCCCTATACCCCCACTCCAGAAGAACTCTCTCGCTTTGGATTATCGGCTGCCAAAGAAGGGAATTTAACCCTCTATAAAGCCAACACCATCCCCCCCGATGAACGGGCTGAGTTAAAGGAAAAAGATGAACTGTGTCCCAAATGTAATGGGGTAGGATATAAAGGACGCTGTGGAGTCTATGAACTGCTGCGGGTGACCGAAAATCTCCAAGTTCTGATTAACCAAGGCGCACCCACGGAACGGATTAAAGAAGCAGCCGTTGAAGAAGGCATGGTTACCCTATTAGCCTACAGCTTAAACCTGGTTCGGGAAGGCTCGACTACTCTGGAAGAAGTCGAGCGGGTAACCTTTACCGATAGTGGTTTAGAGGCAGAACTCAAAGCCAAACGAAAAGTGGGCTTGACCTGTCGCGTCTGTTCAGCCGGTCTCCAGCAAGAATGGATAGATTGTCCCTATTGCATGACCCCACGATTTAGTGACTAATTATGACCTAATTTATAGCCAGAGGACTCTGGCTTAATGTTCACTCTCACCCAAACATTTAGGAGAAGCACCCATGAGTTACATGATCGAAGATGTAATGGAATCCTTGGTTGAACAAGGAGGATCGGATATGCATATTCAAGCCGGTGCGCCGATCTATTTTCGCATTAGTGGTAAATTAACCCCCCAGCCTCAGTTTGGGGAAATGCTTGATGGGCCAGATTGTCAACGCCTCATCTTTTCGATGCTCAACAATAACCAGCGTAAAGATTTGGAACAAACCTGGGAATTGGACTGTGCTTATGGGGTTAAAGGACTCTCTCGCTTCCGGGTGAATGTGTATCGGGAACGGGGCTGTTATGCAGCTTGCTTGCGTGCTTTAGCTTCTAAAATTCCTAACTTTGAAAAGTTAGGGGTTCCAGAAATCATGCGAGAAATGTCGGAACGACCTCGTGGCATGGTCTTGGTAACGGGACAAACCGGGTCGGGTAAAACGACAACCATGGCGGCAATTCTAGACTTGATTAATCGTACCCGCGCTGAACATGTTCTGACGGTGGAAGACCCGATTGAGTATGTTTTCCCCAATATTAAGAGTTTGTTTCACCAACGGCAACGGGGAGAAGATACCAAGAGCTTCTCTAATGCCCTGAAAGCGGCTCTGCGGGAAGATCCAGATATCATTCTGGTGGGGGAAATGCGGGACTTGGAAACCATCAGTCTAGCGGTATCGGCGGCGGAAACGGGTCACTTGGTCTTTGGAACCATGCACACGAATAATGCCGCAGGTACGATTGACCGATTATTGGATGTGTTCCCTCCCATTCAACAGCCCCAAATTCGGGCGCAAATGTCTGGCTCTATGGTGGGGGTTTGTTCCCAAAACTTGGTGGCTAAAATGGGTGGAGGACGCTGTGCGGCTCAGGAGATTATGGTGAATACGCCAGCTATTGCTAACTTGATTCGGGAAGGCAAAACCACTCAGATTTACTCGGCGATTCAAACGGGTGGGAAAATGGGAATGCAGACGATGGAGATGGCCTTGGCGAAATTGGTCAATGATGGCAAAGTCTCCTATGAAGATGCGATCGGTAAATGTAATAAAGTCGATGAACTAACTCGTTTGGTTCAACCAGCTAAAGCCAAATAAAACTTCTATTTTGGCTTCTCAGTTCAATCTGCCCACCCCAATGATTTCAAGAATAATGAACCATGCCTGAATTTGTTGCTGATGTTCGAGACTCGATGGGAAATGCCAAGCGAGAAACCGTCAAAGCGGCCTCCGTTGGTGCAGCTCGTGCTGAATTACTCAGTCGAGGTTTAGAGGTAGGTACAGTCAAAAAAGCCCCGCTGTTTGGCATTGACTTTGCTAACCTTGACATGGATGAGTTAAACGAAAATTTTGCGGCGGCAACTGCGAGTGTCACCGTTAAAGATAAAGCCATCTTTTCTCGCCAGTTTGCTGCGATGGTCAATGCTGGGGTGGGAATGGTGCGCTGTCTAGGGGTTTTAACAGAACAGTGTGAAAATCCTAAACTGAAGAAAGCGCTCAAAGCAATTTCGGCAGAAGTGCAAGAGGGGTCAAGTTTATCTGAGTCAATGGGTAAACACCCGGATTGTTATGATGACCTGTATGTAGCAATGGTTTCAGCCGGAGAAGTTGGGGGGGTACTCGATGATGTCCTCAACCGTCTTGCAAAGTTGCTGGAAGATTCGGCTCGGCTGGAGAACCAAATTAAATCAGCCATGTCTTATCCCACTACGGTGGGGAGTTTGGCGGTGATTATTTTCGTTGCCTTAACGGTGTTTCTGATTCCCACTTTTGCTGATATCTTTGCTGATATTGGGGTAGAGTTGCCTGCCTTTACTCAAATGATGTTGGTAATTAGTGGGTTTTTGACAGATTTCAAAAAATCAGTTCCTGTCGTCGTGGGGTTGATTGTTCTAAAGATTGTTTATGATAACTGGTACAAAACTCCTCAAGGTAAGAAAATCATGGATAAACAGTTCCTGAAAGTGCCTTTGTTTGGGGATTTGATTAAAAAAACGGCGACGGCTCGGTTTTGCCGAACCTTCGGAACCCTATCCCGTGCAGGGGTTCCCATTCTTACGTCTTTAGAAATTGTCCGGGATACGTCTGGAAATCAGACGATTGCGGATGCGGTAGAAGCTTCCCGCCAAGAAATCCAAGGAGGGGGGATGATTAGCGCGGCTCTTGACCGGTATCAAGTTTTTCCTGCCCTGGCGATTTCGATGATTAGTATTGGGGAAGAAACGGGACAAATTGACCAAATGCTGATGAAGGTGGCTGACTTCTATGAAGATGAAGTGGAACAAGCGGTTAAAGGGTTAACCAGTATGCTCGAACCGGTGATGATTGTGGTCATTGGGGGTATGGTGGGTTCGATTTTGCTGGCGATGTACCTACCGATGTTTAAGGTGTTTGAAACGATGTAACCTCTGGAAGTATAACGGGGAAATGACCCTAGGGTAGGGTGAATTCTCCGTTGTGCTATCTCTTGATAACGGTATCAATTCAGGATAATGACGATCAAAAAATCCTATTATGAAGCGCTATTAGCAGAATACAGTAGTCTGAAGTCGGCGATCGCCCTGTTGCGCCAACATCGCCCCTATGTCGAATTTCTGCCCAGTCTCCGAAGACCCGAAGAGAGCTTGATTTCCATCCCCTTACCCATTGTGGACTTGAAACCGAGAGAAATGATCTCGGAAGGTCTTCATCAGCCTCCCATTGGATTAACACAGCTCCCCTGCGATTTGGGTTTTTTGATGTGCGATCCGGAGTGGAAAATTAAAACTGGAGTAGAGATTTTTGTATTTATTCATCGGCCAGGGGAAGACTTTTCCGATCTCTTAGGACGCTGGAGACAAACTCAGGTTTGGTTAGATGGCGATTATCAGTGGGTGATGCCTCGAAATTATTCCCATATCATTAGTGAAGGTTCAGACCGAATTTTACCGATCTTTGTTCTGTTTCCAGAAACACCAGAGCGAATTAAACGAGGATTACAAGGCGCTGGTTTACCGTTTTTAATCCAAAATCCTTCCCTATTACTGGAAGAAGATTTCCAGAATATGGAACTCGAAAATTTAGATGCTCAATCTTATGATATCTAGCCCAGTGATTCCTGCTGCTGATTATTCTATGATTTTCAGCAAAATGGGAAAATAGTCTTCTCCTGGAGAAATTGTTGTAATGTTAAAGGGAATTTTCTTAGGCAAATTTCGTTGTGTTAAGAGCAAATGATTACAACTTTGGAGCAGCATTAAATTCAATCCCCCATCATCTCCAGTTCCCCTAAAATCGGTTCGTAAGCCGATAATGGGGATTTTTTTAGCATAAGCATAACCCACTTCAAAACAGGTTCCAGAATCTGCATCCGCACCGTCTAAAATAACTAATACTAGATGGGCATGATTAAGTCCATATAAACATTTTTCAAATATGTCTTCAGTTGTAGTCAGGTCTTTTGCTTCTTCTTGGGGTAAAAACATAGTGTGTCCGGCGGATTTTAAGTTTTGGGCTAATTTAGCGTTAAACTCTTGCTCGGCTTGTGTAAATAAGGGTGCAGCCAGATAAATCCAAGAGGGTTGATTCAGCATGGATAATGATTCACATAAGTATCTAATAATAGCAGTGTATCATTACTTTTCGTGAGTAGTCGCTGTATCAAGCCAAAAAAATATCGGGTGGCATCAACCACCCGATCGCCAAATCTCCGATCGCAACCCGGACTTATGAATCCGCTTTTTGCCCTCCCATAACTTGAGAAGTTAACCCAGAAATCGTCTTGTAGAGTTCTTGGCGAGTAGAGGCTTTAAGCATATAGCGCCATACAAACCAAACCGCATAGGAAATTCCCACCAGTTCAAAGAGGGGTGCGAGAACAAAGCCCAGAAGAGGGATATGATTCACCGCATCCAAAACCGCTAAGGTAAGATAAACCGCAACCAACGCGGTAATCACCAAGGCTACGTTAACTAAGGGTTTTTGATAGGTAACAAAAAATTCACCGATATAGTCCGTTAACCGAGAGAGGATGGTCAGCACTTGGTTAACCGTGTCTTGTCCAGAGGAAGAAGCCATAACGGGAGAAGCCGAAGGGGACTCGACTAACTCAGCTTTCGGAGTCGGTACAGGGGCCGATACTGGCTCTGGAGTTGGAGTTGGGGCTGGAGTAGGGTTTTTTTCAGGTTCTTTACTTTGCATAATTTTCTCAATCTCAATCAGATTAAAGGGGTCTGGGTGAGGAGGATTCGTCGATCATCACTAATCAAGTGAGCCTCATGTGCTAATGCTCAGACCTACTTGAGACTAGAGCAGAGTTTGATCATTGGCAAGACTTCAGTCACAATTAGAAACTTAAGCTGAAGAAAAATAAAGGTGCGTTAGCTTAGGGTAGCGCACCCAGAAAACAATATCCCACTTCTTAAACAGAAGTATAGAAATTATGGATTGGCTTCTTCAGGGGGTTGAGTAGATTCAGGACGGGAGTTGAGTCGTTCGAGCTGCTGTTGACGAAATTTCGCCGCCGCATCATCGAGATTTTGTTGTTGGTCGATGCTGAACTGTTGGGAGTCTTGCATCTGGTTACCCCGTTGCATATTGTGCATCAAGTCAAAAAAAGGATTCTTACTGCCCTGATTGGAAAAGATACCGGAACCGCCGTCGTGAGTTTGGATATCTCCGAGGGGATCGATGGTATTTTGAGCAAAACTGGCTTGAGTCCCCAGGCCCAGACTGAGGCCAGCCAGGAGGGTAAACAGGGTATACTTGAAGGGTTTGATGGACATGGAACCTCCGGAAAATCGAGAACTAGGATAAACGACGACGCAGTAGGGGTTGGATTCCGAGGAGGGCGATCGCATCGACGACCAATAGCACCAATAAACACCCTCCGAGGGAAAGATTACCCCAGGGAGCAGCCATTACTATACTACCTAATCCCCAATCGGAATGGATATAGAGATAGCGAATTGGCTCAATGGCATAACTGAGGGGATTGAGGCTAGAGATGATTTGTAACCACTGGGGCATGAAGGAGAGGGGGGCTAGGGCGCTACTGGCGAAGAGTAGGGGCAGGTTGACGACGAAAATCACGGCGATCAGTTCGATATGGCCGGGAAGGGCAAAGCTCAGGCCTAAGCTGACTCCGGTTACGCCTAAGACCAACAGAAGAACAATGAGGGTAATCAGGGCGAGTCCAGAGAGGGTGGGGAATCCTGCACCTAAAAAGATACCGACGATCATGATGGCTGCGGTTTGGATTAGGGCTAGGGTAACCATATAGATGGCGCTGGCAAGGACAATGGAGTAGCGAGAGCTTAAGGGGGCGACCAATAGCCGGTTGAGAAAGCCAAATTCCCGGTCAAACATGACGGGGAGTCCGGCATTGAGGGCCCCGGAGAAGGCAGTAAAGACGATGACACCAGCCCCTAGGAATTGCCCATAGTTGAGGCGATCGCCTAAAAATCCTTCTGGGGCATTTTGAAACAGGGCCCCAAAGAGAATTAACCACATCAGGGGCTGAATCACTCCAGCAATCAGGGTTGCTGGACGGCGCTGGAGCTGAATAAACAGGCGCTTTGTCAGAGCTAGGGTTTCTTGCACCAGTTCCCCAAAGGAGAATTGGGAACGTTGTTTTAGAGTGCTGATATCCAGGTCAAGATTAGATTGAGGGGATGTAACAGTCATCGGTTTATCTGGGTTAAATGGTTTTATAGCATTTTTTGCCCTCATCCCCCAGCCCCTTCTCCCACGGGAGAAGGGGAGCAGAAGTCCCTCTTGGAGTGGGAGAGGGATATAGGGAGAGGGCATTTTGAGATTAACGCATATTTTGTTTTTTTTCTTTCTTCAAATCCCGCATACCTGCGGCGGCTAGTTCTGCATCCATCAGGGTTCGTCCGGTAGCTGCTAGGTAAACATCATCTAAACTGGGTCGAGATTGGGCAATACTAAACAGGGGTAATCCGGCTTGATTCAAGGACTGTTGTACGTCCATTAATAGGGTTGATGGCGAGGCTGTTGGATCGCTGTTGACGACTAGGTTTAAGGAATTGCCCTGAGCGCTATTGATAATGACCTCTTGAACCCTGGGTAAGCCTTGCAGTAGGGCTTTAGCTTGTTCGGCTTCATCGGGGGGGCAAAATTCCCGAATTCTGAGGGTAATGCGATCGCCCCCTACTTGGGTTTTTAGGTCTGAAGGGGTTCCACAGGCAATGACTTGACCTTGGTCAATGATAGCGACGCGATCGGCTAAAACATCCACTTCTTCTAGATAGTGGCTGGTGATTAGAACCGTGGTTCCTGCATCTCGCAACTCTCGCAGGAAGTCCCATACTACCACCCGACTTTCAATATCTAGGCCGACCGTGGGTTCATCTAACACCAGAACCTTGGGTTGATGCAACAGTCCGGCGGCCAAATCGAGTCGTTTGCGAATTCCCCCCGAATAGGTTCCCGTTTTCTGGTCGGCAAAATCTTGGATACCCAAGCGGTTAATCATCTCTTGTACGCGATCGCCAATTTCAGGGCGAGGAATATGATACAGAGCTGCTTGCAGGTTCAATAATTCCCGACCCGTTAACACTTTATCTAGGGCCACTTCCTGAGCCACATAGCCTAACAGTTGTCGCGTCGCCTTCGGATAATCGACCACAGAAATCCCAGCGACCTCCAGTTGGCCACTATCTGGCGTGCTGAGGGTGCATAAACACCGCAGAGTAGTCGTTTTTCCGGCTCCATTGGGCCCGAGTAAACCGAAAATTTCTCCCGGTCGAACCTCTAGGGATACATCTTTAACCGCATCAATGTTGCCATATCGTTTTTTGAGATTTTGAATCAGAATCGCTGGAGTCATGGGTTTGAGGGCGTATCATCGACGAGAAAATAGGAACAAGAATAACCCCTCTAGAATACTATCTAGAGGGGAGAGAGGAGAGAGAATCACTACTACCAAACTTGACGCTTGCTGCACACTAGCTAACAGCAAAAGAGATAAATACGAGAAGACCCACGAATACTGCGGCGACACCCCCCATAATTGCGTATTGGGTTTTTTGACCTTGGGTTGGAGGTTCTGCTTGATATACTTTCGGCTCTCTTGCAAAATTGTTGAGACGGCCGCCTTCTTCTGTGGTATATGGCATGGGGTTAACTCCTGGGTTTCTTTATGATAACTATCTTAACAAATGTTTACAAAATTGGCTAGGGTTGGGAGAAATTTTTTTTATAACCCATGACCCAATTTCCTCAAAATGCTGGTGGCAATGGCTTCTGGGGGTAGGATCTGGCGGACTGCACCCAGGGCGATCGCCTGGTCTATGGCAGGGTAAGGTTGGGTTTGAGCCTCTCACCCCTTGTTTAGATTCTAGAGGAACTGAAATGAGTCTGGGCTGGCGAGGATGCATAATGTTGTCGTAGGAACCCGATCTCCGGGTGTGGGGTTTAACCGATGAGTGCAAAGGATCGCTTTCATGATGTTGTTAGAGTAGGATTAGAAAAGGAAGGTTGGACAATCACAGCCGATCCCCTGAGCTTGAAATTTGGGGATTCACAAATTTATATTGATTTAGGTGCAGAAAGAATCCTAGCTGCCCAAAAGGGTGAGGAAAAGATTGCGGTTGAAATTAAAACGTTTGCTAGTGATTCTCTGATGTTCGGTTTTCATCTAGCAATTGGACAGTTCATCAATTATCAAGTCGCCCTCGAAAATTTAGAACCCTCCCGGAGTCTCTATTTGGCTGTACCCCAGGAAATTTATGAGACCTTCTTTCAGTCTTTACTCCCTCAATCTGTTATTCAGAAACATCAAATTAAATTACTGATTTACGACCCCCCAAATGAGGTAATTGTCACATGGATAACCTAAATACATATCGGCAATTGATTGAAGATATCTTAACTGAATTATACGGTTATAGTCAGAGTAATCAGACTCCAGGAGTGGATGCACAAATCATTTGCGATCGCGACCATGACCACTACCTGCTGCTCGATGTCGGTTGGCACGAGCGAAAATATGTCTATGCCGTTTTTGTCCATATCGATATCAAGGATGGCAAAATCTGGATACAGCGCAATAACACAGAAATAAATATCGCCGAACGCCTGCGGGAAAGCGGTGTTGATCGGGATAATATTGTTCTTGGTTCCCATTCCCCTTTCTTGCGTCAGTTCTCTGGATACGCGATCGCCTAGCCAGAGCAATCCTTGAGCAACCCTAAATCCACTAGACAACCAATTTCCTCAAAATGGCGGTGGCAATGGCTTCTGGGGGTAAAACCTGGCGGACTGCACCCAGGGCGATCGCCTCTTTGGGCATTCCAAAGACCACACAACTGGCTTCATTTTGGGCTAAAGTAAAGCCTCCAGCCTGAAAAATAGACAATAGACCATCGGCCCCATCCCGGCCCATTCCCGTCAGCAAAACGCCAATACTGCGGCTCTTGTAGTATTGAGCGACAGAATTAAAGGTCACCGTAATCGAGGGACAATGGCCCCCAAATCCGAGGGTACGACTGTAGGCAAAACAGCCTTGACGATCGAGGATGAGATGGGATAGCTCAGGGGGAAAATAGATATGACCGGGTTGGGGGCGATCGCCTGCTAGGGCAATACTAATGGGAAGAGAACAATGGGTTGATAGCCAATCAATAAACCCTTGTAAAAAGCCTTGACTGATATGTTGCACGCAAATCACCGGAACCGGTAAATGGGCAGGAAATTGGCTTAAAATTTGCTGTAGCACTTGGGGCCCACCGGTGGAAGCTCCTAGAGCGATCAGGCCCAAATGGGTGTTTTTAAAGGTGAAGGATTGAGGAGAAAACCGGGAAGGAGGGGTTGAGAGAACGGTAGAGATAGACTGCTTTACAACCGGTGCAGCAGGAGTGCTTACTATCCGAGAGCGCTTATGGTTAGTAAACACAGTCACCCCAGCTAACACCTTAACCTTATTGATTAAAGCCTGTTGAATGCGATCGCTATCTACCCCTAGTCCCCCTTCCGGTTTCGGAAAGACATCCACCGCTCCCGCTTCCAACAGTTGGAAGACTTGATGGGTATCCTGTTCCTGCACCGAAGAACTAATGACTAAAATCGGTTTAGGTCGAGTGGACATAATTTCCTGGGTTAAGGCTAACCCGTCCATTTCTGGCATGTGTAAGTCTGTACAAATAACTTGGGGATTAACTTGGGCAATCAAGCCGAGCGCCTCTTTTCCGGTGCGTGCTGTCCCCACCACCTCAATATCTGGAGAAGAATTGAGCATCCGCTTGAGGATCGTTAGCGCAATCGGGGAATCTTCAACAATAATCACTCGAATTGGCATTCAAGGGGACTCCAATGGGGAATAGGGGGATCGGGCGATGATTCATCAGAATTTTGGGCCTGAAACCCCGTCCTTTTAGGACGGCTTTGTGGTATAATAACATTGGTCAATGACCCACCCGCGACGCAGACGTAACAGAAAGCCTTTACGTGACGAAATCGGGTTTCAACCCGTGGCGCAGAAAGCTCGGTAGACCGGGAAAAGAGGATAGGGCACTAAAAAGTCTAAACTGTAAAAGTTTTAACCCTAGAATCAAACTTAAAATTGGAATTTCCCATTTGAGATTTCAACACATAAGAACCGCAGGACTTGCGGGGATAGTCTGTGGAGCGAACGTAAGACCAAAGCTCACCAGTGGGTGGAGGCTGTTGCACTGAAGCAGAAACCTAAATCGTGAGGTTTCCGCAAGCGGACATGAATAGGAATCACCGTGGCAACAGCGCCCGGTGAGGATGTCAAGATTTAATGATTGATGCTGCATAAGTTGCGATCATGAAATCACCATCATTACCTGAGCGTGCGATCGGAGGAATTAAAACGGTATCAACCTTGCTGATGAGCGGGGCGATCGCCTTAGAATCCTATAATCTAATCGATCCGTTTATTTCTCCGTCTCTGCCGATCGGGGTGACTGGGTTAATTATACTAGAGCGCATAGCAGTCAGTATTCATCTTCTAGAGGCGATCGCCGCCGCTTATTTAGCTCCCTCTCGTCAGCAACATCCCCTGAAAACCTGCATTTATACCTTTTTTGTCGGAACCGTTGGCTTATGGGAGTTGCTGGCAACCCCTCGTACTGGGGAATAGGATGGGGAGAGTCGCCAACCAGAAAAATTTTAATTTTTAATTGATCATGCGTGTCGTTTTATGTGGATATTATGGCCAGGGCAATGCCGGAGATGAGGCCCTATTGGTGACGCTCTTGCAGATGTTGCCCAAAAATGTGACTCCTGTGGTCATCTCCGCTAATGGCGAGGAAACCCAGCAACAGTATGGGGTAGAAACTTGCGATCGCACCTCCATAGCAGATTTGTGGCGTGCGATAGCTGCGGCAGACGGGTTTATCTGGGGAGGAGGCAGTTTAATTCAAGATGTCACCAGTTGGCGATCGCCCCTTTATTATTTCGCCCTCATGGCCCTAGCGCAACGGATGGGGAAAATTACCCTCGCTTGGGGACAAGGAATCGGCCCCTTAAAGGCTGCCATAACCCGCCAATTAGCTCGGTCATTGTTCAGTGGATGTACGGCAGTGAGTGTGCGCGATCGCCAGTCCGCTCAACTGTTAACCGATTGGCAGATTCCCTTTACCCTGGCTCCCGATCCCGTTTGGGCTTTAGAACCCACTCCTATTCAAGACTTGGAGCATTTACCCGATCGCACCATTGCCGTCGTCTTGCGTCCCCATCCTCAGCTTACCGGCGATCGTCTGCAAACCCTGACAGAAGCCTTAATTGAAGCTCAGGAGCAAACCGGAAGTTATCTATTATTCTTGCCCTTTCAACCCAAAACCGATTTAGAAATAGCCCAAAAACTCTATCAAGCCATACCCCAGGGGAGCCAAATTTGGATCGGCGATCGGCCAGAACAGTATAAAACTATCTTTCAGAACGTCAAAATGGCGATCGCCATGCGACTCCATGGCTTAATCATGGCTGCTGCTGTCGGATGTCCCTGTTTTGCGCTCAGTTACGATCCCAAAGTCAGCCAACTGATGGAACAGCTTCATCTTCCCGGTTGGGAACTCGACCAGCTCCCCCCCAACCCCCAACAAATCAGCCAATCTTGGACAAATTTTTATCATCATCCTCAACCCCTCACCCCTACACAAATTGAAGAGATCATGACTCAAACCCTGCAACATCAAGAGATCCTGCATCAGGTTTTTTCTAGGTGAGGGAATGGGGGAAAACTGATATCAAGTCCGGATAATTTGTGAAGAAGCGGGCAAGATGCCCGCACTCCTCGAATTCTTTGATATAATATCAAGTCCGGTTAAACAGTTGTCATTGCGACCTCCGGGAAGCATTCGCGCTTCGCGTTTCACGCAAGCTTCGCTTTTCATGTCCGCGAAGCGGAAACGCCAAAACTACCGAGATAAAAGAGATTGCTTCACTCCACTGCGTTCCGTTCGCAATGACATACTATAGCTGATCCAACGGACTTGGTATGACTGGAGTGGGAGCATCTTGCTCCCTGGATTTTTAATTCCTGGATTTTTAATTAGGGTATTTCCGCTTCGCGGACATGAACAATCGGACTTGATATTACCCATTACTCTCGCTCAAAAGATTGGGTATTAAACTTAAGCGTCCGGCAATTTTCCGTCACCGTGCGAACCACATCATCCGGAACCCCTTCGGGAATTTCCGCCTGAATTTCTAGGGTAATTTTCACCCTTGCCCCCTGCAACGCGGTTAAGTGCTGAATAATTTCATTGGCGATCGCCGACACATCTCGATTCACCCGCATGGCATCCAGGTCAACATTACCATAAAATCGGCGCAGCACCGCCGCTTCAGCCATCGACTCAGGGCTGACTCCTTCAGCCACCACAAAATCAGCCGCCTTTTCCGACACCCTCCGTTGTTCTCTCTTCCCTGCTCCAGCAGTCCCAGGTTCGGGTTGCACCTTTGGCGCGGTTTGGGCTTTTTCATCGTCCCACTGTTTTTGGGCGATCGCCGGTTTTACCAGTAAGCTCTGGGGGCTAATGCTGGGGTGAGTTCCCGTCCCAGCCTGCAAACCCACATACTTTCCCCGCTCCTGATCGAAACCCTCTGCATAGGCAAAATGATCCGCCCAAATCGTTGACGCGACCCCACTTCGCACCGTATCGAGCAACACATCCCGATCCTTAAAGCGAGGCAGATAGAGATATTGGGTCAAATACTCCCAAAGTTGCTTTAAATCAATATGATGGCGATCGCGCCACAGCAACTGATCCAGATCCAAACGCAAATTAGCCGCCCCATAATTCTCCAACAAATCCCCCTCATCGATCGCCTTCTTACTGGCTCGCTCAAACAATGCAGCTTGGCCTTGTAACCGGTTTTCCTTCCATTCCAGCCCCCCTTGAGGCTCCAACTGAGTGGGAATCAGCAGCCATTGATAAGCCTCTCGGAGTCGATTATCCACATCCCCATTCGACTGTTCTAACTTCGTCTTTGCTTGCTTATCCTGAAACGCATCCAGATTCAGAGCATCCTTATCCTCAATAATCGAACGCCAAGCCAAATATTGAGCCGCCGTTTTATACAAATTGTCCAAATTTCCCTTATCCGCAGCCAAGAAAACCAGAGTATTTTTATAGTATCGAGGACTATTGCCCTTCTGATTCAGGGCCTCCTCTATCCATTGTCGGGCCGGACTCTCGCCACGACTATGGCCATACTCTGGAGACAGAACCACCAAGCGCACCCCCAAACTCGGATCGTCGGGAATATCCGCCGTTGACTCCGGAGCCACATGCACCGCACTAAAAGCCCCCCGCCCTCGCTGCTGCTCCTTCAACCGCTTAATCACCTCCTGTTGCACCGGATAGCCATCCTCCAGCACCTGATTCGCCCGTTCTTGGGCTGTGCGGTTCACATTCGGTTGAGTCGAAACCCAATACCGAGTCCCATCAATGTAGAGATAGGTCGCCTGATCCGTTAACCGACGCAGAGCATCCCCAAACGTCGCCACCGTCTCCCCCGGTTGCACACAAGCCAACTTAATCCGCCGGTCTTCCACCCCTCGATTGGCTGCCCGCAGCGTCGGCGCAGACCCCATATAAATCGATCGCGTCACCCGACGACAAGCCGAATAACGGCCCAGGTTCGGATTATCTCGGTCAAGGGCCAAGGGTAGAGAATTGGGCCCATCCACATCCTTATCCATCACCGGAATCCAATTATCCTCCAGATAGCGGGTTAGCTCCGACTGAATCTGGGAATCATCCATCGGTACATGGGCCGGCATAATCATCAAACTCTGGTCATTGCGTTCCCAAAGACAATGAATCACCTTCGCCATCAACCGCAACACCCCACGGGTACGCTGAAACTTGTCCAAACTTGACCAATCCTCATAGAGGCGATCGAACAACTCCGGATGAATCGGATAGGCCTCCCGCATCCGGCGCTCATACTCCCCCTCCTTGCACTCTGGGGGAAACTCCTGGCCCTGACCGCGATACATCTGGCAGAACGCCCGAATCGTTGTATCCCGTTGCACAAACAGACTCGGATCGCTCGTCGTCTCAAACAGTCGTCGGCGGACAATCTCAAAACTCTCCTGGGCGCTTGCCGGTCGCCAAGGAGACTCCACCCGCCCGATCGCATTTTTCAGTCGTTCTAGGGCATCCTTACCCCGCTCTCCTCCAATCTCAATATCCGAAGCCGGAATACTCACCACCAAAAACGTCTGCCTGGCATTTTTCGCCGACTCACTCAAGGTTTGGGCAAATGTAAAATGGGTATCAAAACTGCCCGCCGGTAGATCGCTCTGCTCGTGCAACTGCCTAGCATAGGCCACCCACTCATCCATCAAAATCAGCACCGGAGCATAGCGATTAAACAAATCCTTCAGAGTATCCCCCGGATTCGTCGCCGTCTCATCCGCCTCCCGGAGCATCTCATACCCCTCCCTACCCCCAAGCTGCCAAGCCAGTTCCCCCCATAGCGTATGCACCTCAGTGCCATCACTCTTGCAGTGAACCTGGCCCGGAGAAATCTTATTACCCACCAAAACCGCCGTATTCACATCATCCGGGAGCTTCTCCACCCCAGCCTCCTGCAAAATCGGCTCTAGTCCCGGCAACTCCTGCACCGGCACACCCAAACACAAATGATACAGCGCCAACATCGCATGAGTTTTCCCCCCTCCAAAATTCGTCTGGAGTTCAATCACCGGGTCACCCCCCTGGCCGCTCAACCGCCGCAGACCTCCCACCAGCAACTGCTTCAACCCCTCCGTCAAATAGGTACGGCGAAAAAACTCCGTCGGCAACCGATACTCATCCGACCCCTCATCCTTATACACCTGCCACAGATCCGCCGCAAACTCCGCCTGTTGATAGCGTCCCGAAGCCACATCCGGATGAGGAGTCATAATCTCCCGCCAAGGCTTCAACCCGGTCATCGGCTGTCCCTCCGTAGGGGCGATCGCCACCCGGCGACTTTCCCTGCGGGCCTGCTCCTCAAACCGCAACCGTAACAGCTCCTGCTTCTGCCGCTCCACCTGCTGCGCTTCTGGAGCCGAAATCGCCAACAACAAGCGCCCCACCGTATCCAAAGCGCGATAAGCATCATCCGTAGACAACTTGCCATTATGGGCCCAATCATTGCGGGTATCCCGCAACTCATTCACCATACTCCGTTCCGATCGCCCCAAGGTATGGCGAAACACATTATTCCACTGTTCCCACAGCACAATCAACAGTGCCGAAACATCCTCCTCCAGCACCTCCTTCACCTCTCGACGGGCCAAATAATGGTCAGGCAAACAAGCCGAAGCCGCACTCAACCAGCGATTACCATAACTCGATCTCATCTCCCGTTCCATAAACGGATAGAGACCTTCTCGCAGGAGAGTTAACGCTCGACCGACCCGTTCGTGATTGCTGATAGCCATAGGAATTTTGGGGGTGAAGGTTGACGTTGTGTCCTCTGTGGCTCTGTGGTGAGATGAACCACGGAGCCACGGAGGGCGGGGAGGGATTGATGTTTGGATTATAACTCTAAGGGTTGTCCGGTTTCAAGGGTGTTCTCTGTCACTTTGTGGTGGGATGAACCACGGAGCCACGCAGGGCGGGGAGGGGGGTTAGAGGTCTAGGGTTCCTTGGATGAGTTCTGTGGGTTTGAAGTCGCTGGCGAGGCGGCTGAGTTCGGGCCAGGCGATGACGAGGCTGTTGTAGGCGACTCCTTCTTGTGACCAGCCTTTTCGGTCGCAGAGGCTATAGAGGCGATAGGCTAGGTCTCTGGCGATTTCGGCGCGGTTGCCGAGTTGGGAGAGGAGTTCGGCCGCGCCGAGTTCTCCGTTTTGTTGCAGTTGGTGAATCAGGTGCTGGGTGATTTCCCAGTCGGGGGTGCGGTGGTCGGTTTGGGGACTCCAGTCCGGGGGTAGTTCTTCCCGTTTGAGTAGCCGCACTTTTCCCCCTTTCGAGTCTAAAATTCCCGCTTCTACTAGGCCTTGGACGCTCGTGTTTTTGGCTTTGGAGAGGGTTTCCGCTTCTCCATAAAGTCCGGGTTCAAATTGGTATTGCTCAAACCAGGTGAGGGCCCAACGGGTATCTCCATCAAATTCCCCTTCTTGCTCCGTGAGGAATTCATCTAAGATTTGGTTGATCAGTTGGAGAGCCGTGCGGACTCCCATGGCTGTGCCATCATTTTCTAGGACTGCCCCATATTTAGAGTAAACCGCCATCCCTGGGCCAATACTGGCCTGGGCCAAATCCACCGGGGCAATATTTCCCTGTTGCAACGTGGTTAACGCCTTGGGTAATTCCCGCTTCAGTTCCGTCAGAAACTGGCGACGGGTGGTTTTTGGTGCGTCAGTGGGACGGGGACGACAGACGAGGACAATGGAAGAGGCGAGAGCATTTGTACCACTGGCAACCATACGGTTACTTAACTCACTTCGCATCGGCCAAGTGCCACAAATACTAAAATTGGCTTGCATTAAGCCTTCTAACATAGTTTCCCATCCCGTAGAAGCCACGGATTCATTCGTTTTTCCTTTATTGTCCGCTTCCGCTTGTTTGAAAGCATAGTAAATCGTTACCGGATAATTCCGATCAGAGATAGCGTGCATCTGCTGGAACGCTTTCCCTAAACCCTGCTCAAAAAAATCTTTCGCCTTTTGTTTATCTCCATCAAAACGGTAGGGAGTTGCTACCAGTTCTTGAGCTTTAGGCACGAGAAGTGTACTAAAAATACGAGGATAAATCGATTGCAGGGAACGGCGCAGCCAAACATAGAAAAAGTCCGAAAGATCCGCATAGCCAATATTGTCATAGTAGGGCGGATCGGTAGAGATGAGTTTGGGGGTTGTGTCGTTGGGGTGAGGGGTGGTTGCGTCATGTTGATTGACTTGGGCAACACCATCGCCAGATAAAAGATTAAGAACTTTTACAACCCACTCAATTGAACCACAATAGTTACCTGAAGCATCTCCCAATGGATTCGATTCTGCATAGTCCCATGTCATAGGTAATGCTTGGCGACTAAATGTATTGATGATTCCACTTTGAGTTGGTGTTGGGTCCCATCGTCCGAGAGTTGAGCCTCTATCAGTAACTTTACTAGCGCCAAACGCCAAATAAACAGCGATCGCCTCACCATAAGCCCGTGCGCCAGTGCCGCCGTCACTCAAAGGCACATCATCATCCGGGAGACCCGAAGCAAGGGCATCGGCGATCGCCCGTTCTTTCGCCTCACTCACCAAATCACTAAACGTTGTCAGCGCCACCAGTTGGCGATCCGTGAAAAGGTCTCCCAAGTTAGGCATTCCGTAAGCTGGAGTTTGGAAATTACGATGTTTTTTAGGTAGTTCACCATCAGGTTTCCATGTTGGTTGAGCAGAATTAGCAATTTTTTCATGCTCTTCAGTAGGACTTATATAAATCCGGCCCTTTTCTCCTTCAGCAACTATCGCCATCAACTGCTGTTTTAATCGTCCTGCCCTGCCTTCACTTCGGATATATTCAAACTGAACAGGCGTATTACAAGCAATACAGACTGCACCTTTACGAGTAACAATTGTACCCTCCGGTACTTTCCCCTTCCCCGTTTTCACCTCAAACCCAACTCGACCAACCCCAGAACCACCACGGCTCAAAGACCCCCCCGTGCCCTCCGTGCCTCCGTGGTTCCCACCCTCTTTCACCTCAAACCCAACTCGACCAACCCCAGAACCACCACGGCTCAAAGCCCCCCCCGTGCCCTCCGTGCCTCCGTGGTTCAAACCCTCCCCATCCCCCTCATTCAAAACCTCCACCCAAGCCTCCTTCCCCCGCTTACTCGAAAGCTGAAAACTCCGCACCAAAGGCATCTCACACCCACAAGCCGGATTCGGACACACCACCGTCCGCGCCCACAACCAAGCAATAACAGTCGCCTCCGTGCCTCTGTCATTAATCTCCACCTTCGGATACAAATGCCCAATGCGCCCAAACGCCTCCTCCCGCATCCAAGCCCCATAGAAGCGCACATCCGCCGCCAACCCCTGGGCCCCCTTCCACGACTCCAAACCCCGCCGTTTCCGGTCATCCCCATTCACCGGCGGCAAATCCTTAAACCTTGGCGGAATCTCAATCAACGCCTTATTAATCAACACCGCCACCGGATTCAAATCACTCGCGTGAGCCTCCAACCCCAACCGTTGAGCCTCCAGAGGAATCGACCCACCCCCCGCAAACGGGTCATAAACCGGCGGCCCATACTCAGCAATATAAGCCCGCACCGCCTCCGGTTTTCGTGGCGGTTCCTCCCCCCGCTCCCAAGCCAAACAGCGAGCAATCTCCCTCTGAGCCTCCTCAACCACCTGTGGCTCCTTCACCTCATCCCAAGACACCAACCCCCGCACCACCTGCCTCTGATTCCCCTTCCCATCCGTCTCCACCACCATCCTCGCCAAAATATCAAACAACCGTTGCCGTTCCCGGTTCTGCTCCTCCTGAGTCCCAAACCGCTCCGGCCAACTACTCGGATCATCCACCAAAGAAGCCCACAACACCGCCCGACAAGCCGCCAACGGTCGCCGCGCCCACCACAAATGTAGAGTCGAAGGATGGCCATGGCGAATCGACTTCTCCCGTGCCGACTCCGCATTAATCGCCTCCAGGGGGAGAGCCACTTCAATCAACTTTTTACGATAACCCATAAATAAACCCACTTAAAACACAGCAATCAACCCTCCCCGTCCTCCGTGCCTCCGTGGTTAAAGAGACAAACCGCAGAGACACAAAGAACACAGAGATTAACCATTCACCAACCGTTTAATCCCCTGCTTAAGAATAGGGACATTAAAATTAATCAACAGACCCAGCCGCAGTTGGCAGAGCTTCAAATAAGTCAGCAATTGGGCCTGGTGAATCGGTTGCAGAGCCTGAACCGCCTTCAACTCCACGATAACCTGATTTTCCACCAACAAATCCAGCCGATAACCACACTCCAAGCCAATCCCCTTATAAACCACAGGAACCGGCACTTGCTCCGCCACCCCCATGCCTCGCTGTCGCAGTTCATACACCAAACAAGCCTGATAAGCGGACTCCAACAACCCCGGCCCCAAAGCCCGATGCACCTCAATCCCCGCCCCAATCACCTCCCCTGAAATCTCATCCAACTCCATCTCTCCGTGCCCTCCGTGGCTCCGTGGTTTTAATCTACCACAGAGACACAGAGATCACCAAGGAACTCTCCCCCTACGGAAATCTCTCCGTGCCCTCCGTGGCTCCGTGGTTTTAATCTACCACAGAGACACAGAGATCACCAAGGGACTCACCCCCTCCGGAAAGCTATCCGTGCCGTCCGGGGCTCCGTTGCTTTCATCTACCACAGAGCCACAGAGATCACCAAGGAACTCTCCCCCTACGGAAATCTCTCCGTGCCCTCCTTGGCTCCGTGGTTTTAATCTACCACAGAGACACAGAGATCACCAAGGAACTCTCCCCCTACGGA
>NZ_JAQOSP010000020.1 GCF_030068475.1 Roseofilum acuticapitatum BLCC-M154
GAAGCGGAAATACCCTAATTAAAAATCCAGGGAGCAAGATGCTCCCACTCCAGTCATATCAAAGAATTCGAGGAGTGCGGGCATCTTGCCCGCTTCTTAACAAATTTTCATGTCCGCTTGCGGAAACCGGACTTGATATGAGGAGGTTAAGAAGAGTTTTTTTCGATTCAGGTTAGCGATGAATTTTGCTCAATTTTGCCGAAATTTAGGAGAGGCTAAAGTTTATTATCCCCAAGTGGCGGCGGCGACAGGTGGGGTGGTGGGGAGTATTTTGGCTTGGCATATTGTGCAGAAATTGGGCGATCGCTCCCCAGAGTGGATCAGACTGAACCAGAAAGAGATCGCCACTCAAACGGCTTTAACTGAGGCAGAACAGCAACTCGCTCGCCAACAGTTAGCCCAAAAAGGATTACTCGAAGAGCGTCGAGTACCGGGTAAACCGGGTGTGGTGGATGTGCGCTTAAATCTGGAACAACTAGAAGTAGCGCTTCAGGGGGGAGGATCTCCTCGCTCTGTTCCTGCTGTAGACCGCTATTTTCCCGTTAAACGCCAGGCGATCGCCACTGCCGTCACCCCCCATTACCAATTTACAGGGCCTTGGAATTCTCCAGAACAATTTGAAGAGTTTCAGAGCCAACTTCTGGAGTATGCCAAACAAAAAGGCTTAGACAATCCATCGGGATGGATGTTTAAAATAGTTGATGGACTGACCAAAGGCATTATTTCACCCTTTTGGGATGAGTTTACCCAAAATATTCCCTTGGGGTCGAGTCAGCAGGTCAAACGAGATTGGGAAATTGAAACCGGTGTGCCCTATCCTGCCTTTGAAGAAGAACGCATTCAATACTATGTGCAGAAAGGAGAACCCTTAGAAGTCGCCGTTTCTAGAGCGCGAGCCGACCTAAGAAAACCCGTATTGGCAAAAGATTTATGGGAAGGATTCTTGCGAAAGTGCGATCGCCTCGCCGATGAAGCCCTCAAAGCCAAGAAAAAAGGCTTAACCACCCCCTATTTACCCCCCTCATTCAGCCAACGACCCGAAATTACCAAAGAACAGGTGATGGAGAAATTATTACAAGTCTCTACTCCCATCGCCCTGCCCGAATCCCAACCCGATCCTGAACCAGAGGCTACCCCCTCCCTAGAACAACTGCAAAAAGCTTATCAAAGTCCCCTCGGACGCAGTTGGGTAAAACAGCAACTCCAGCAGCATCCCGAATGGGGCTATGAAATTATTGATAACCAAGTACAGCCTTCCTTACCCTTTTAGGGGGACGCGGAGATTACCGATGATCCTTCTACTGCACAAAGTGCTGTACTGCCGTGACAACCCTAAAATGGTGGGTTACGGCGGATTGATAGATTGCTTTCACAGTCTAGATTTTAGCCGCCTAACCCACCCTACGCTAATGCACATTTTTAGCTGTGTCGCGACAGTACTTATTCGGTCAAGCCTTGACTAAAATCAGTCATTTCTATGCCTGCAAGAATGCCCATCAATCCAGGAAACTGACCCTGTGTCAGAGGAGCAAGACCCATTCCTGGCATGGGGGGATGATGGGGTAAATTGCCGGAACCGTAATCCCCTTCATTGCCCTGGAATGGGATAGTGTCATCAGTAAAGTTAGGATTAGACATCGCCCCAAAGTCATCGACACTGCCTGAAAATCTCAATCCAGGATCTCCCAGACTATTAGGGCCCAAAGCGCCACCATTGATCAGTGCATCCTCTTCTGCTGGCCCATTCATGGGTGGGCAATCCCGCAGATTTGAAGCCAGGTTACCCAATAGGAAATCATCGCCATCTTCGGGAGGTTCGCCAGGGAATGGGGCATTTTCGGCGATCGTTTGCAGCTCAGTACGCAGGGTATCTATTTCTTCTGAGGTCAAGCCCATACTCTCAAACACATTAAGAGTCGCTTGGGTAATGGCTTCGTTCTCTTCTGGGGCGATCGTACCATCTTCTCTAGCGGTCTCAATCGTATTATGCAATTGATCGAGACTTTCCTGAGAGGGAGGGTTGTCGATGATCTCTTGCAAATTGCTCATCAACTCTTGCATATCTTCCCGTACTTCTGGTGGAAGTGGACGAGGCCGGTTTTGACCACCTTCTGGTGGAAATTCATTACTTGAAGCGAGCTGGGGATTTCTCACATTTTGCCCGTTGGTTGCGGTTAGACTGTTGAAAGGCATAGAATTTAAAGGCATCGTTGTTTCCTCAGTTATTGGATAATTCCGTTAGATGATCCCAATGTACTGAGGATATCCCGTGGGAAAACAGAGCCAAAGGTCACGTTTAATCCATGACTTTTGTCCTATTGCCCTTTCTCTGGTCATGGGTAATTAGAACTATGGCTGAGAGGCAGTGGGCAGTAGGAAGTCTGCCCGAAAGCATAGTAATCAGTTACTCAGTACCCATTACGGATGATGGAACCTTTACACCAAATCGATCCCCTACTTTCGGGAAGACTCCAAATTAGCCCTGAGCAGCGCCAAAAACAGGCTCATGAGCAACGAGAGAGGGAAAGACAAGAAGGATATCAAAAGTTGATCGACCTCTGTGCGATCGCCGAATTAGAAGCCGCTCAACGACTGGTAGCAGCCCATCCCCATTGGGGGTATGAGATTATTGACGGTTGGGTAAGCGATCGCCCTGAGCAAGTCTAGCACTAGGCACGGGTAACCGGAGGTTAAAAACTCCAGAAAAATTACTTCAGGAGAATCCAACCTGTTTTAGAATTGGAGAGAATCTAAACTTAAAGCGTTGTTTCTCAAACCCTCTATCCCTAGGGAGATAAAATTACTTTTGCATAAACCCTCTAATGATAGTTGCCTCTAGCATTGAGCCTTCCATCCTCTAATCGCTCCTAAATGTTGTTACCTTCTTCTTTTGTGTCTAGATTATATCCATCTGACAATGAAAAAATGGATCGGATGCAATCCTCTTTACCCCTCGGAGATATCTTACTTGTCGATCGCCAATCCCAAGGATTTGAGGATTTAGCGCACCGATTAAGTCAAGAAGGATATACCCTGCGCCATATTCATAATCCGGTGATGGCGCTCATGATTGCTCGATCCACTCAACCGGATTTGATTATTCTCAAAGTCAGCGAGATTCAATCGGAAGATAGAGATCTTTGCTTAAAGTTAAAAGAAAATATCAAAACCTGTGAAATCCCGGTGGTTTTAATTGCGGATAATCGTCAATCTATACAATTAGAAGACTTGATGCCCATGGGGATTTTTGATTGTATTTTTAATGGTTATAACGATCCAGAAACCCTGATTCGGTTGAAAAATCAGCTCAAAATCCAAAGTCTAACTAAAAAAGTCAAACAACAACAAAGTTGTTTACAAAAAGAAATCTCTGCCCGCCAAACTCTGCAAGAAGAAGTTGAAAAACTTAACCTAGAACTAGAACAACGAGTGCAAGAGAGAACTGCACGACTAGAGCAAGCCAATCAAGAACTGAAAAAAGAAATTATTGAACGTCATAAAGTTCAGAAAAAGCTTCATCACCAAGCCTATTATAGTAACTTAACAGGATTACCGAATCGCACGTTATTTTTAGAGCGCTTAGAAGATGCGGTCAGTCGGAAAAAACACCAGCCAGATTACCTATTTTCAGTTTTATTTATTGATGGCGATCGCTTCAAAGTCATCAATGACTCTTTAGGTCATACAATCGGCGATCAACTCATTATTGCCATGGCTCGCCGCTTAGAAAACTTAACCCGTCTAATCGATACCTTAGCTCATTTGGGCGGTGATGAATTTGCCATCTTGCTCGAAGAAATTCGGGACTTGGAAGAAGTCACAGACATTGCGGAACAAATCCATCAAGAATTTATATCTCCCTTCCAGGTGGAGGAACATATCGTATACTTAAATATTAGTACCGGTATTACTTTCTATGAAGGAGAAGCTCGCCCACCTCAAGAGATTCTCCGAGATGCAGAAACAGCTATGTATCGGGCTAAAGCCTTAAGGCAAGGCAGTTATCAGATTTTTGACTCCGCTATGCACGCTAATGCCGTATCTTTACTGCGGCTAGAAATGGATTTAAGGCAAGCCTTGAAACGCCATGAATTTTATCTGCAATATCAACCGATCATTTGCTTGAAAACGGGTAAAATATCGGGGTTTGAAGCTCTGGTGCGCTGGCAGCATCCAGAGCGAGGATTTATGCCACCCAATGAATTTATTCCGGCGGCGGAAGAAACGGGTTTAATTGTACCCATTGGTCGTTGGATCTTAAAAGAAGCTTGTCAACAATTGCGAATTTGGCAAGAGCGTTATTTAAGCTATTTTCCGATCGCCATCAGCATAAATCTTTCAACGAAGCAGTTTTTACAGGCTGATTTGATTCCCCAACTCGATAGAGTCTTGCAAGGGGTGGAAATTGATGGCAACTTAATTAAGCTGGAAATCACAGAAAGCGTGATTATGGAAAACGATCAATCTGAGGTGTTGATCGAACAATTTCGAGAGCGGCAAATCCGAGTCTGTTTAGATGATTTTGGTACGGGTTATTCTTCTCTGAGCTATCTTCAGCGCTTGAAAGTGGATACTTTGAAAATTGACCGCTCGTTTATTCAGGACTTAGATCGCAATGAGGATAATCTGAAAATTGTGGAAGCGATTATTACTTTAGCGCATCAATTGGGTATGGATGTGACGGCGGAAGGGGTGGAAACAATAGACCAAATTAAGCAATTACAAGCTCTAGGTTGTGAAATGGCTCAAGGCTATTTTTTTGCTAAACCCTTAGATCACGATCGCGCCGCACAGTTCCTGGTTAATCCTCCCCAGTGGTTGCAGGAGGCGCTTTGAATATTGCCTGTCGTCTTCAAGAGCAGTGTCGTCAGTCTGGGGATTGTCCGGCGATTATTAGCCAAAATCAATCGATTTCCTTTGCCGAATTGGATCGCGCTTCGAGTTGTGCGGCTGCTTATTTACAAGATTTAGGGTTAAAGCCTGGCGATCGCGTTCTGGTATTCTTGCCCATGTCAATCGATCTCTACATTGCTCTGCTTGCAGTCTTCAAATTGGGTATTATTGCTATGTTTATCGATCCGAGTGCCGGGCAAACTCATCTAGAACACTGTTGCTCCATAGCGCCTCCTAAAGCCCTTTTAGCAACTCCGAAAGCGAGTTTGCTGCTGTTGAAATCTCCGGCACTGCGACAAATTCCCTTGAAGTTGGTTCCTCATATTTTTTTTCCGGGGCTGAAAAATTGGTATCGTTTCCGCACCTATTCCCCTTCCGCGATGCTCTACCCGGCAACGGCTGAAACGGCTGCTCTGCTGACGTTTACCAGTGGTAGCACAGGGAAACCGAAAGCGGCTTTGCGTAGCCATGGTTTTCTGCTCACCCAGCATCAGGTGTTAGCGCGTCATCTCGATCATCAACCGGGGGCGATCGATTTAACGACTCTGCCGATCTTTATTTTGGCGAATCTCGCCTCTGGAGTCACGAGTCTTATTCCTGCGGGGGATTTGAGAAAACCGGGGTTTGTGAATCCTGTTCCCATTTTGCGGCAAATTGAAACCCATCAACCCAGTAGTACGGCTGCGTCTCCGGCGTTTCTAGAGCGTTTGGTGAGCTACTGCGAAGAGCATCAGATCCGGTTGGAGAGTTTCCAGCGTATATTTACGGGGGGCGCTCCGGTTTTTCCTCAATTGTGCGATCGCCTGCAAAAATGCGCCACCCATGCCCAAATTATCCCCATATATGGCTCCACGGAAGCCGAACCCATCGCCCACAGTCTCCATCCCCAACCCTCTCCATCTTCCCTGGGTGGACTCTTTGCCGGTCATCCGATCGCCGAAATCAACCTAAAAATTATACCCGACTCCTGGGGAAAACCCATTGCTCCCCTGACTCCCGAAGCCTTTGCCAACTATACCTTGCCCCCCCTCACTCCTGGGGAAATTGTGGTCAGTGGCGATCATGTTTTACCCGGTTATGTGAACGGAGAGGGGGACTTAGAAACCAAATTTCGTGTTGGCGATACCCCTTGGCATCGTACCGGAGATGCGGGTTATCTTGACAGTGAGGGGAATTTATGGCTGCTCGGCCGCACCCGCGCCAAGATTGAGGATGAAAAAGGGATACTCTATCCGTTCAGTGTAGAGGCGATCGCCCATCAATTCCCCCTCATCAAACGTGCCGCCCTCATCAGCCACCACCATCAACGCTGGCTCATATTAGAATTAAATCCCCTCCACCCCCCCGATGAACATCAATTCTACCCGCTCAAATCAGCCTTAGAATTCGCCCAAATCGACCAAATTAAAATTGTGCCCAAAATCCCCGTCGATGCCCGTCACAATGCCAAAATCAACTATCCTGCATTAGCCAGAATGCTCCATCGACTCTAGACAAACCCCATAGCTTCAACCGATCTCAAATCGAATCTAAAAAATCGTAGGGAGGAATGGGATCGCTCAAGTTTAACTCCCAATCTGGGCAGAGTTCTTGCCAGGTGATAAGCTTCTTTTCTAAGTCCGATCGCCCATCTTTTTCTCCTAACCAAAAGAGTTGCCGTTTTTCGTCTTGGGGTTCAGGAATAATCGCTGCTGGATAAAGGGCTAAGATCTGATCCGTTAGCTTTTCCCATTGTGCCTCTTGCTGGTTTTGACACTCTTGCTGCTGCTGATATCGCTGTTTCTTCGCCATAAAATAGGCTTTTCCCTTTTGTTCCTTATCTAAGGGAGGAAGTTCTAGGGCTTTGGGAAATGCTTTTAAGATATATTCCCCTTTCCCCTCTAGGCTATTGAGCGTTTTCAGATACCGCTCTTGATGGGTGGTCAGATGGTCTTCTAGGGCACGGCGATCGCCAAAACAATGGTAGAATTTCAGAGGTAAAATCGTGGTTTTAGCAAATAAATCACAGACCACCACCCCATAATGAATATAAGCCTGTTCTAAAAGCCCATCATCTTGAACCAGCGCCTCCATTTTGGTCGGCGATAGTTTCGGCTCAGTAATAGCGGCTAACTTCTCAGTAGCAACCATCTCTAAATCGCCCACCAACCCAGGAGGCAGTTCTAAGGCTGTTTCTGGCGTTTTAATTAAAGCGTAAGTATACATGATCTTCCATCACTCATCCCCGCGATCATACCCTTGCGAGGAAGTTTCTCTTTTACCGGAAATTTGGGTTTAGAGCAACGCCCTTCTAGGGCGGCTTTATATTTATCCGCAACAATGTGTGATAAAATAATGTCATGTTAATTAGAGAAGCCAAGCTACTAAACGGAACGGAGGCGCAATACTGCGCTCTCGACAATGCCATTCGTACCGCTCAATTCATTCGGAATAAGGCGGTTCGATACTGGATGGATAATCGAGGAGTGGGGAAAGCGGCTCTATACTCGCTATGTAAGGATCTAGCCAAAGAGTTCCCGTTTGCGGGTAAATTAAACTCGTCCGCTAGACAAGCTAGTGCCGAAAGAGCTTGGCGGGCTATCTCTAGTTTCTATAGTCGTTGCAAGAAGAAGGAAAAGCCTAAAGGGTATCCTAAGTTCAAGAAACACTGTCGCTCGGTAGAGTACAAGGTTAGCGGGTGGAAGCTATCGGAG
>NZ_JAQOSP010000021.1 GCF_030068475.1 Roseofilum acuticapitatum BLCC-M154
GGGGGGAATAGGAAAGTCCCCCTTTTTAAGGGGGATTTAGGGGGATCAAGATGTCCCACATAAAGCGCGAAAACTGCTGTATCATCTATTCGAGCAAGGCTATAGCAGTTGATTAAACAAGTAACCTACGCTAATAATGCCCACCGTCATCAAGCTGATAAAAACGGCTAATAATTGAGGGCGCAATACCTTCCGCAAAATCACGATTTCGGGCAAAGATAAAGCCGTGACTGCCATGGTGAAGGCTAACACTGTACCCAAAGGAATCCCTTTAGTAACCAAGGCTTCACTAATGGGCATCACCCCGGCAATATTGGCATATAGAGGCACACCAAGAATAACGGCAACGGGTACAGCTAAAGGATTATTTGCACCGGCAAATTGGCTAATAAAGGAGGTGGGGGCATAGCCATGAATGCCTGCACCAATGGCAATACCAATGACTACATAAATCCAAACGGAGCTGATAATTTGACTGGACTGAAACCACCCCTGATTAAATCGTTCTTTCCACGTGAGAGAGGAGATTGAGCCATCCTCTAGTAGGACTGATTGATCGACTTTTGGCAGTTGCCAAACGAAGGATTCTACCCATCTTTCTAATTTGAGTTGACCGATAATATATCCAGCCGCGATCGCCAAAATAACCCCAAAGCCAATATAGATCAGGGTGACCTTAAAGCCAAACAATCCCCAGAGCAACACCACTGCCACTTCATTCACCATGGGGGCAGAAATGAGATAGGAAAAAGTGACTCCTAGGGGAATTCCTGCCGTCAAAAAGCCGATAAACAAGGGAACTGCCGAACAGGAACAAAAGGGGGTAACAATTCCCACTAGGGCGGCCAAAACATTACCACTGAATCGGCGTTTTCCGGCTAACCAATGGCGTACATGCTCCGGTTGTAAAAAGCTCTGAACTGTACCGACGAGAAAACTAATGACGATCAGTAAAGTGAGAATTTTGGGCACATCATAGAGGAAAAACCGCAAGCTCTCGCCGAGGTGTGAGTCTAGGGAAATGCCCAACAGATGGGTGATAATTTGAACAGCGAGCCAATCAAAGGGATAAAAGGGATCGAACATGGGTAAGATTTCCCTCTAATTTTGCAATAAGGGTTTAATTTCTTCTGCACTCATTACTTTACCTTTGGCGACGAGTTTCCCGTTGACCATTAAAGCTGGAGTGGAGAGGACTCCCCGCTTGGCAATTTCGATCGCGTCTTTAATGTGTAAAATTTCTGCATCCAGACTGAGATCGGCGATCGCCTGCTTTGCATTCGCTTCTAACTGCTGACATTTTTTACAGCCGGTTCCTAAAACTTCCACTTGAATCTTACTCATCATTTGACTCCTGAGTGAATCGATCCATCGGTTGAGTCTTATATGCCGTATCTAAAACAATACACTCTCGATCAGTGATGTCTAGATTTTGGGCACAATACTTCACCAATGGGGTTAACTGATTATGCAGAGCTTGTAACTGTTGAATCTGCTGTTCAATCTCGTTAAGTTTCTTACAGAGGCGCTCATGTACGGCTTGACAAGTGAGCGATCGCCCATCCTTAAGCGCGACAATATCCTTAATCTCATCTAAACTAAGTCCCAAAGCTTTCACTTGCACAATAAAAGCCAGACGTTCCATATCGCTCTGACTGAACAACCGATAGCCTGCTGGGGTACGCTCTGGAGGAGGAATTAATCCAATCCGCTCATAAAAGTAAAGGGTTTGTGGATTAATGCCTAAAGTGCGCGATACTTCGCCGACTTGAAACATAGATCTCCCTGGGTTACCAGCTCAATAGCCCTACTCTAAACCCTATAGTCGAGTACAAGGTCAAGGCCTTGAGCCAACCCGATCCTTAGCACGGAGTCAACCGTAATCAATTTTGCTATAGTTGAAGCGAAATAGAGTGAATCCTTTTTGCTTATGCCCCGGTCTATTCCTTACCAACCTGTTCTCCTGCGAATCTTGCATGGTGGCAGCGCCCTTCTGGTCATTTTGGCTCTGATTTCCGGATTTTGGGTTTATAACATCTATGATGGGCGTTGGGGTAGCCTACCTTTACCCAACCTATCGGATACCCAAGATATTCACGGCACGATCGCCGTTACCTTCCTGCTTCTCCTCCCTATCTTTGCCCTCTATAGCTTCCACATTGGCTATCATCGCCTGATCCAGGAGCAAGCTTTCAATCCCTTAAAACAGGTGGGTAAACCGGTTTGGTGGATCTTTATGCACCGTTTAGCCAATACCTTCATGTTACTGGCCGCCACTTTCGCCGTGATTACCGGTAGAATGATGGAAGAAGAATGGCTTCCGGCTGGAGAAATTAACCGCCCTTGGTATTTAGCCCATTTAGTTTCATGGCTGATTGTATTCCTGAGTTTAGCTCTACATTTGTTACTGGCAGCTAAAGTCGGAGGAGTGCCCTTATTGCAATCGATGTTGCAATTCTCCCGGCGCGATCGAGATACCCCTAAATCTTGGTTACGAGGTCTGAGAAAAATCTCCTCTAGTCGGCTTTTCCAAGGAGTAGAAATTATGGTCATGGGGGGTATTATTTTGGCTTTTCTGCTCCCCGTCTTCGCTTCCTAATATCAATTAAAAATTAAAAATTTTCATGTCGGCGACAGCCGAAAAAATTAAAAATGGGTAGACTCAAGTGCGATCGCCTGCCTTGTCTAGCATTTCCCCATTCTCCTGCCCAGATCTATTCTAGAACGACCCAATTTGTGATAGGGTAGAAAGGTTGTATAAATTCCCCTCAAGGAGAAGCTATGACCCGCGCCATTATGGAAACCGAAAAAGGGACAATTAACCTAGAATTGTTCGATGGAGATGCTCCTAACACGGTTAAAAACTTTGTCGAATTATCCCAGAAAGGATTTTATGATGGACTGACTTTCCATCGGGTCATTGATAACTTTATGATTCAAGGCGGCTGTCCCCTAGGAACGGGAACCGGCGGCCCCGGCTACAAAATTAAGTGCGAAATTAATGATAATAAGCATGTGGCTGGAACCCTATCCATGGCTCACGCGGGTCGGGATACGGGAGGCAGTCAGTTTTTTATTTGCCATTCTCCTCAACCCCATTTAGATGGCGTACATACCACATTTGGTCAAACTCAAGATATGGATGTGGTGAATGCTATTCGTAAGGGAGATAAGATTATTTCCGTGAAAATCGAAGAGTAGAGAATTAGGGAATAGGGAATAGGTAATAGGGAATAGGGAATAGGGAATAGGGAATGGGTAATGAGTGGCCTATCCCCCCATCCCCCCATCCCCCCATTCCCCCATTCCCCCATCCCCCCATTCCCCCATTCCCCCATCCCCCCATTCCCCCATTCCCCCATCTCCCCATCCCCCCATCCCCAAAACTATCCCTCTAAACCGCGACCTAGGGTTTGCTCTAGCATCTCTACATCCGGAACTTCTTCTGGTGCATAATATCCGGCTGCTCGTTTGGCTGTTATTTCTACTTGGGCATCTTTGGGAATTAATTCTGGGGGAATGGGAACCCGCTCGATGACTTCAATGCCGGAGTTGGTAATGGCATCATATTTCATGTTGCTCATGGACACTAATCGGTCAATGCGGGTTATGCCCAACCAGTGGAGGACATCGGGCATAAATTCCTGAAAGCGCATGTCTTGCACTCCAGCGACACATTCGGTGCGCTCAAAATAGGCTTTGGCGCGATCGCCTCCTTCTTGGCGTTTGCGAGCATTATATACCAAAAACTTCGTAACTTCACCAAGGGCGCGACCCTCCTTGCGGAAGTAAACAATCACCCCTAGACCCCCTTCTTGAGCGGTGCGAATACAGACCTCGATGCCATGGGCAAGATAGGGGCGACAGGTGCAAATGTCAGAGCCAAAGACATCGGAACCATTACACTCATCATGGACACGGACGGCGATGGGGCGATCGCGATCCGAAATTGCCCTTAAATCCCCAATCAAATAAACCGTCATGCCGCCAATCGGGGGTAAATATAACACCAAATCCGGACGGGTCACCAACTCCGGAAACATGCCCCCCGTCTGCTCAAACAAAGCTTGACGCAGATCCATTTCCTCGACTCCAATGCGTTTAGCGATTCCCGGTAAATACCACACCGGTTCGATCGCCGCTTTAACCACCACTAAATCTCCTCCTTCCTTGAGGATCTTGCCATCCGCTTGCAACCGTCCCTTACTCACCGCTTCCTGAAGTTCCGGCATATTAATATGAGCTTGAGTAATGGCGATCGTCGGTCGAATATCAATCCCCTGTTCATAAAATTGGGTATAAATTTCACCTACACGAGCGCCAAAGGGGTCTAGGGAGACAATCTTATCCGGATCTCTCCAACTGGGATGGGGGCCAATATCCGCTACAGGCGCAGTATTAGTTAAATCCGCTCGATGTTCGGGGTTGAGCGCTTGACGAGCTACGGCTAGAGCGCGATAAATGGCATAAGACCCGGAGTGAGTTCCAATCACATTGCGGTGAGCTGGATTGGTTAATGTAGCAATCACTGGCCCCCTAGCAATGGGATCGGCATTTCCCCAATCAACGGCGATCGGTTTTGTCCCACTGCTGCGAGGATGGGAAGTGAGGACAATGGGTTTAGACTTACGACGGGTCGAATCAGCCATGGATACCAGTGCAGAGTTGAAAGTGGATAGTTTATTGTGTCACGATTTTCGAGAGTGGGGCAGAAAATGGTGCGGCGATAATGCTCCGCATCGCGAAGTCATCGCACTCCCCAGACGTTTAAACTAGGAATATCCTGATCCGCAATCTAGCCCACTCCCCCTTTCCCATGACCCAAACCCTAAAACTGCAAACCCTTCCCGCACCCTGGATCGCCCCAGAAACCTTTGCACCCTACGGTCAAGTCATCTGGGCCACTGACGATGACAAACCCTACGATCTTCAAGATGCTCAACTGATCCTCGATCGCGGAACTCCCCGATTTTACATCATGCGCTTACACCAAAACGGGCGCAAATTTACTGCCATCACCCGTCATCAAAACTGCACCCAATGTCTAGGATCGCTTGAAGGTAAAGATTGGTTTTTAGCCGTTGCCCCTCCCAGTGAAACCCCCCAACCCGACCCAGAGCAGATCCGCGCCTTTCATATTCCCGGTAACTGCTTCGTCAAACTCCATCTGGGAACTTGGCACGCTGGCCCTTATATTGACCATGATTTCGTGGATTTTTATAACCTAGAATTGAGCGATACCAACATTACCGATCATCAAACCTGTAATCTGCATTCAACCTATGGCATAAGTTGTGACATCATCGAGCTTTAGGGGGTTTTCCGTCCGATTAAATCTCAATATCGCGCTACCATAAGAAACATTAGCAAACACCCATTCAATAGCAATCCTAGTCTATGGATACACCGATTAAGGCCGCACAATCTCCCTACTACGGAGATGCCTATTATCGAACTCCCCCTCCCGATTTAGCCTCCTTACTCCTCAAGGAACGCATCGTCTATCTAGGGATGCCCCTATTTTCCGACGATCAAGTGAAACAACAAGTCGGTATCGATGTTACTGAACTGATTATCGCCCAACTGTTGTATCTACAGTTTGACAACTCCGAAAAACCGATCTACTTCTACATCAACTCCACCGGAACCTCCTGGTACGGAGGAGAAGCCGTTGGCTTTGAAACCGAAGCCTTTGCCATCTGCGATACCCTCAGTTACATTAAACCTCCCGTGCATACGATCTGTATTGGTCAAGCCATGGGAACGGCTTCCATGATCCTCTCGGCGGGAACGAAAGGCTGTCGCGCCAGTCTCAGCCATGCCACCATCGTCCTCAACCAACCCCGCACGGGTACGCAAGGACAAGCCACGGATATCCAAATTCGGGCGAAGGAAGTGCTGGATAATAAACAGACCATGCTCTCGATCTTGTCCCAGAATACGGGCCAACCCATAGAGAAAATCGCCAAAGACACCGATCGCATGTTCTACCTGACTCCCGAAGAAGCCCAACAATACGGTTTAATTGATAAAGTATTAACCAGTAGCAAGGATCTTCCTCAACCCATGCCTGCCATGAGTTCCTAACCCTTGGGCAATTAACGTTCACCTGTTTGTTTTGTTGTTCATTTTTTCTGGTATTTTCCTATGCCTATCGGTGTTCCTAGTGTTCCCTATCGTCTCCCCGGAAGTCCTTACGAACGGTGGATTAATATTTACGATCGCCTCTATCAAGAGCGGATTATTTTCCTCGGTCGCGAAGTCACAGATAGTTTAGCCAACCAACTGGTCGCGGTGATGCTCTACCTAGACTCTGATGACCAGAATAAACCCATCTATCTTTATATCAACTCCCCCGGTGGTTCGGTCACCGCAGGCATGGCCATTTACGACACCATGCAACACATTAAATCAGAAGTGATCACCATTTGTGTTGGCTTGGCGGCTTCCATGGGAGCCTTTTTACTGGCTGCGGGAAGTCCCGGTAAACGGTTGGCTCTCCCCCATTCTCGGATCATGATTCACCAACCCCTCGGTGGTGTAGGGAGACGACAAGCCACCGATATTCAAATTGAAGCTCAACAAATTCTCCGCACTCGTTCCCAGTTAAATGAGTTAATGGCGAAACACACCAAACAACCCCTAGAGAAAATTGAAAAAGATACCGATCGCGATTATTTCTTGTCTGCTGAAGAGGCAAAAGAATACGGCCTGATCGATAAGGTGATTGTAGACCGGGTTTAATGGGTTGAGGGATAGCAGATCTTACCCTCATCCCCCACCCCCTTCTCCCACAGGAGAAGGGGATCATTGGTTCCTCTTACTTGGGAGAGGGATTTAGGGAGAGGGCGTTTGGGGAGTGTATCGTTGTTAATGTCTGGGGATGAATATCGCCTATTACTATCGACTGTTGGGTTTAAAGCCGGGGGCCTCCTTTGCGGAGGTTAAGGCTTCCTATCGACGATTGGCACGAGTGTGCCATCCAGATGTAAATCCAGGAGATGGACAAGCTAAAGATAAATTTATTGAATTAACTCAAGCCTATGAAATTCTCTTAAAGCAGATGTCTGAGGTCACGGATACTGAGTTGGGATTTGAGACCTTTTCCCATCCTGCTCCTGAACCAACGGTGACTCCGCCTCCTGCTCCTGCACCCCGAAAGGTGAAAATTCCTCCCTTAAGTCCCCAAGATCGGGTTTTAAAGCAAAGTTCCTATGAGCAACTGCGAGAGTTGTTAAAAAATAAGCGCTTTCCCAGGGCGATCGCCTTAGTAGAAGCTTTGCGCGATCGCCTGCCCTTCGATCCAGAAGTGCGACAATGGCAAGCGATTACCTATCAGTCTCAGGGGCAACATTTACTCAAACAAAATCAATCGGAAAAAGCTCTACTCTATCTGCAAAAAGCACGACGTACTGACCCCCATAACCGCCGCTTGTGTCTGGAAATTGAGCAAGATCTCAACCGTTTAGGAATCAATACTTTTTAAGAAAAGTTGTGGAAAAGTGCCGGGAAACTGTGGAAAAATAGGTCTTTCTGTGGAAAACATTGAAAAAATGCCTGGATCGGCTCAGGGTTGAAAGGTAATTTGATCGGATTGATAATCGGGGGGTTCCACATGAATCAGAACCCGAACCGGGTGATATTTGCGCTCTAAATGGTCTTCTACGGCTTCGGTAATTTCATGGGAAGTCGCCACATCGATCGCATCAACAATTAAATGCATTTCAATAAAAACTTGACGGCCAACAACGCCCCGTGAGGCAATATCATGGCAGTTAATCACCCCCGGCACTTCCATAACGGTATTATGAATGGCTTCCGGGGCGATCGCCATTTCATCGACTAACCAGGGTAAATTATCCTTGATGACTTCCCAACCACTATAAAACACCAGGATCGCCACAGGAAACGCTAAGACCACATCTAAAAGGGGATAGCCCAACATCACCCCCAATAAGCCCCCCAATACCATAATCGTTACCCAAATATCGCTCATGGTATGTTTGGCATCGGCCACTAAAATACCACTGCCAATGCGTTGACCCACTCCCCGTTCATAAAAGGCGACAAAAATATTAATCCCCAAAACAATCAGTAAAATCCATAAATCTTGAAATTCAACGGTGAGGGGATCGCCTCCAGAGGTGAGACGCTCGACGGAACTAGAGACAATTTCAAAACAAGCGAGTCCTAAAAATGCGGCAATTCCTAAAGCACCAATAGCATCAAATTTTTGGTGGCCATAGGGATGCTCGCGATCGGGTTCGGGTGAGGCGAACTGATTGGCCACTAACCCTAAGATATTATTAGCACTATCGGTGACACTATGAAGGGCATCAGCTAATAAACTGAGTGAGCCGGTTTTCCAACCCACGACCACCTTAATGAGTAATGCCAGTACATTAAGTCCTAGGGTAATGAGCAAAACCTGACGGACTTGAGAGCGAATATCCTTCAACATTATCTTCTAGGATAGGAAGTAATCTTAATCTAGTTTATGACCTATGACCCAACTGACCCTTAATTTTGCTCAAGGCTCTGTCTCTTTCAATTTTACTCCAGAAGCGGCCCAAGACCTCAGAGCCGCAATTCATCACTTGATGGATAGCCTGAAAGCTGCTGCTGCACAAGCGGTGACTCCAGGACGGAAAACCCCTCAACCGCCGATGGAATACCGCCATAATGGGGAGGTGTTCTTAGAGGTCTTCTGTAATCCTAATATTTATGCGAGTCCCTTTGCTGCTAAGGTGTTGGTGACGCTGAAGAGCGATCGCCTCCGGATCAGTACAGAAGCGGAACTCACCCGTATGATTGAAGACCTCAATGCTTATTTAGAATAGTAATATGAAACCAACGGCAACCTGGCAACTTGCTCCTGAAGTTCATCTTCCAGACTGGTTTGAAGCAGAAATTGCTCGATTTTTGCCTGAACTGTGCCGAGGCGATCGCCTAGGGCAAATTTTGTGGCAGAGGGGAATTCAAGACCGGGAAACCTTAGCGCGTTTCTTGTCTGCTGGGCAGTATCCCCCTACTAGCCCGTTTGCATTTGGTGCAGAAATGCAATCAGCAATTGCCCGGTTAGAGCAAGCGAGAAAAGAACGGGAAAAGGTGACAATTTGGGGGGATTTTGATGCGGATGGAGTGACTTCTACGGCGGTTTTATGGGATGGATTGGGACAGTTTTTTCTAGCTTCTGATTTAGATTATTATATTCCCAATCGCTTAACGGAATCCCATGGGTTAAATGCTGCTGGAATTGAACGATTGGCAGAGCAAGGAACCCAACTGATTGTTACTTGTGATACGGGAAGCACCAATTTAACGGAAGTGGAGTTCGCCCAAACTTTAGGCATTGATATCATTATTACCGATCATCATACTCTCCCCGATCGCCGCCCCCCAGTCGTTGCCATCATTAACCCCCGCTATCTGGCTGAAGATCATCCTCTGTTCCATTTATCTGGGGTAGCAGTAGCCTATAAACTGGTGGAGGCTCTGTATCAAGCGTTTCCGGAAATTCCCCAAGCTCCCTTAGATGAATTGCTGGACTTAGTGGCGATCGGATTAATTGCCGATTTAGTCCAGCTTAAAGGAGATTGTCGCTATTTAGCTCAACGGGGAATCCAGTGCTTACAGCAGGATTATCAGCGTCCTCCTGAAGCACGTCGTCGTCCCGGAATTGGGCGTTTACTGGATTTATGCCGAAAAACCGGCGATCGCCCCACCGATATTTCCTTTGGCATTGGCCCAAGAATTAACGCCGTCAGTCGCATTTATGGCGATGCTAGTTTTTGTGTCCAACTGCTCACCAACCAAGACCTAAAAACCTGTCACTCTTTAGCCGAATCTGCGGAACTTGCCAATACTCGACGCAAGGAAATTCAGCAAAGTGTCGTTCAAGATGCCATCTTTGAAGTCTCCCAATTAGACCTCTCCACCACCCAAGCGATCGTTCTCCACAAACCCGAATGGCCGGTTGGTGTACTCGGTTTAGTTGCCTCCCAAATTGCCCAAGAATACCATAAACCCACGATCTTATTAAGTAGTGAATTGGGGTCTAAATTTGCCCAAGGATCGGCCCGTTCCGTTGCCAATATTGACCTCTATCAATTGGTAAATAGCCAATCCCATTTACTCCATCGTTTTGGCGGTCATCCCTTTGCTGCTGGTTTGAGCTTACCCCTAGAAAATTTATCCCTTTTTACGGAAGGGATAAATCAAGAACTCTATCGTACTTTAGCGACGGCTAATCGTGCCCCCCTTCTCGATATTGACCTACAATTAACCGTGGCTGATTTAGGAAAAGACCTCTTTCAAGAACTCAAATATTTAGAACCCTGTGGTATGGGTAACCCCGTTCCGCGCATTTTGATTAAAAATTGTTGGTTTACTCATAAGTTTAATAAAAATATTCAGGATGCTCAAGGCAAGAAAGTTAAATATATTAAAACTCATTTTACCTTAATGGACTCTAGTAGCGATCGCGGCATTCCCGGATTATGGTGGGGGCATTATCAAGAAGATATCCCCCCTGGTCAATGTCATGCGGTGGTGGAGTTAGATGTGAATAAGGAACAAAAATATCATGTGCGGATTATTGATTTAGTTGCTGCTGAAAAACAAGACTTAGCCACCTCTAAAACAGAAAACATCCCTATTCTAGATTGGCGGACTGAAAAGCTTGAGGATCTAGCAAAACTTTCTGAGTCCGATCCTTGGATAATTACCAAGAATCCTGTCAGTTGGCAAGAACTGGAACAAGCATTATGGCAAGCCACTCAACAACATAAACCGGTGGCGATCGCCTATGAATCTTTTACGCCAATTCCCCCCATTGAAATCTGGAAAAAGTTAGTGGGAATCGCTAAATATTTAAGTCGGAAACAACAGTTCATTACTCTGGATTGCCTCCAAAATCAACTGCAAGTGACCGAGACTACTTTACAATTAGGTTTAGCTGCTTTATCCCAGATCGGTTTTAGTCTTAAAGAGGAAGAAAACGGTTGGAAAATTATCTATCATCCAGTTCAAAAACCATCTGAAGTGAATCCGATCTATACCTTTCTTGCTGCGGTACAAGAAGAACAGTTTCGCCGCCAATATTTTGCCCAAATCTCCCTAGAAACCCTGGAAAGATCCAGATCGTAGTGCCGTGACAACCCTAAAATGGTGGGTTACGGCGGATTGAGAGATTGCTGTCACAGTCTAGGTTTTAGCCGCCTAACCCACCCTACGCTCATGCTCCCTAGAAACCCTGGAAAGATCCAGATCGTAGGGTGCGTTAGCGACAGCGTAACGCACCGTATACCCTTCTGTCACTCTTGGAAATTCTACTGAAGCTAGAGCGGTGAAGGTAAGGGTTGCTTTTCCAGAAGCGGATAACCTTGTGCTTCAATTTCTTGTTCTAAAGTATGAACTCGTTTTTGCGGTGCAGGATGGGTTGCCAGAAAATCCCAATTGCGATGAGAGTTTTGGCTTAAACGGCTGAAAAAATCGGTCGCACCAGCCACATGACCATAGGTTTGATAGAGTAGGGTAAGACCGAAGCGATCGGCTTGAGTTTCCTGGGATTGGGAATAGCGGGAATTGCTAATGGCAATGAACCAAGTGCTGGCATTATTGAGCCAATCAAGATTACCAAAAAGGGTTGAAATCGCCAGACGGATTACTAGGGTACGTCCTAACCGTTTTAGGTGATCGCGATGGACAAAATGGCCTAATTCATGGCCGAGAATCATCATCAATTCGTTTTCAGATTCGACGTTTTCTAGAAGTCCTTGGAAAATGATGACGACATCTCCGGGAATGGCGATCGCATTGACGGTGGGTTCATTGATATACAATACCCGATAGTCGCGATCGCCGTCGTCTACATGGCTCTCTAGTCTGTCTAGCAGTTGGTTGAGGGTGTCTTGCTCTACAGAGTCTTGCGCTTGCTGCTCATAGATGGGAACAATGACAGCGCCGAGCTTTTGTTCCACACTGACGGGAATTCGGGTAATGGCAAAATCGGCAAGTGCTAATCCTCCCCAAATGGTGAGGGCGATCGCCAGCACAAACAAGCCCACAAGGATCAATAACTGGCGGTTGCTCGTGGGAGGATTGCGATCGCTCATCGTTCACTCTTCTAACTACTACTTTTAACCGGACGAAACGGATATAAAAAGTTCAATAAAGGATAAATTCCACGGGTTTGAATCCATAATCTCCCTTGTCCCCTAAAGCGACAAACCAGACCTTCTCCGCCTAATATTCCCGTTTTCAAACTCTTAAAACTTAATCCTCCAATCATCTCTACATTATACTGCAAAGTATCTTCAAAAGCAACCACATAACCCGTATCAACCACATAATCTCTGGTCACCGGAATCTCGATAATTGCGCCATAGGAACTAAACCAAAAATCTCCCCTGCCACTGGCACGCAACAGAAACAAAGACTCCCCACTAAAAAATCCTTTAAAACCCTGAAAATTCGTGTCAATTTCAACTGTATCGCTACAAGCGACAAACCCAGAAGATTGTACCATTAAACTCTTAGTGCCATCCAGAGCATAATATTCAATATCCCCTGGTACTCCCGGAGAAATATATAACGATCCGGCTTGTTTTTGGGCAGTAAATTCATTAATAAATAGAGACTCACCCCCAAACATTCTGCCCACACTTTTGAGCATCCCGCCCTTCATTTTAGACTGCATGGTAATACTGGTATCCATGGCAGCCATGGCGGAGGCTTCTACTAATACCTTTTGTTGGGGGCGTAAATTCAGCACTAGGGAGGCGTAAGCGGGAGAATGGTCGATTTTATAACTAAATTGTGACATGATAATCGGTAATGGGTAGTAATGAGTAATTGGAGTGCGAGCGTCTCGCTCGCTAGGGAAAACAACAGCGAGCAATGTCCTGCGGACATGCTACGCTACGCACTTCTGTAATGCATCAAATTAGCTGAAACAACCGACTACTGTGACAACTCTAAAATGGTGGGTTACGGCGGATTGAGAGATTGCTATCACAGTCTAGGTTTTAGCCGCCTAACCCACCCTACGCTAATGCACATTTTTAGCTGTGTCACTGCACTACGATAATTGGCAACTATTGACGCTCAGGGAGTTGAGAACCAACGGTAAATCCAAAGTTTCCGGGATTATGGGTTTGGCAGTACACTTTGCCATTGCCTTTAAATCGACAAATAAAGCCTTCACCGCCAAAGAATGCCCCTAACCAACTAGAATTGGCTTTACCAATTTCAAAATTCAAACTGCGTTCAAAGGCGACAATATGCCCTGTATCAACAATATATTCGCCATTGACTTCAATTTCATAAATGCCACCAAATGATGTAAGAATGACGGGGCCGAATCCTGAGATTTTTAGCCAAAAAATGGATTCACCAGAAAAGAAGGATTTTAAGCCTTCAAAACCTAGGTCAATAATGACATCAGTGGCACAAGCTAAATAGGAGGCAGCTTGTACGACTAATTCCTGTCCAGTCATCTCGTAAACCATCAGATCTCCCATCAGTTTAGGAGCCAGGAAAATCTCCCCATTGGGTGTGGGAGAACGAAACACACTTAAAAAGAGGGATTCCCCCCCTAACATGCGTTTGAGTCCGCCCATAATGCCGCCTCCTTTGCCTTGACGCAGGGTGGTACTAGAGTTAATAAAGCCGCTCATAGCCACCATTGCGCCAGCTTGAGCAATGATTTCTTCACCACTGTTAATGGTGACTTTGGCGATCGCACTATCAGGCTGTTTAAGTAATTGAATCTCCATAATCTTTAATTGCGTACTTTGGGACGTAAAAAACCAACCAAACCACTAATACTTCTCGATTGCAGATAAATGACACCTTTTCCTTTTAGCCGATTCACAAATCCTTCACCGGAAGTGAGGGAGCTAATCAGACCTCCCGATAAACCAATACTCATTTTAATATTGGGACTGTAGGCAACTAAATGGCTATTATCAACAATAAATTCTCCCGATACACTCTGTTGGCTAATGCCTCCATAAGCGCCAAAAAAGACTTTTCCATTACCACTGACTTTGAGCTTAAATAGTCCTTCTCCAGCAAACCAACTAGCAAAACCAGCCCAACGTACTCCTAATTGAATGTTGGGAGTGCTGGCAATATAAGCCCCCGGTTGTAAACAGAGGGCATTACCGGTTAATTCCACACATTCAATATCGCCAATTAAGGATTGAGTAAAGACGACAGTTAAGGGTTTTTGGGTGTTATTTTGAAAGCGATTAACAAATAGGGATTCTCCTCCCAAAAAGTTCCGCACTAAGGCAGAAAAGAAGCCCCCAGAAAACTCGGTTTTCATGGATATCGCTGCATCCATGCTCGTCATCGCTCCGGCTTCAGCGATGATTTGTTCTCCAGGATTCAGGGTGACAAAAACAGCCGCAAATGCGGGTTTATAGCGAATTTCATAGGGCACAATGTTTAATCCCCTGTAGGATAATCTCAATTACCGACAGGGGTAGCATATTTTTCTCGACTGGAGGTGATTTTTTTAGGTTTGCTTTAAGTTTCTGTTACTGACTGTAATTAAAAACGGATTAAAAGCGATCGCTCTCCGGCGCAGTTCCTCCGGGATTTAACCCTGGCTGACTGAGGAAGAAGTTCTCAGCACTATCATTTTGATACACACAATTCACCTTGGGGTTACTGTCAATGCTGCCGGTGTAAGCAAAGGTATTCATGCGATTCTTGCAGTCATTAAACTTATCGCGAGGCAGAAGGTTACGCTGCTCCAGAACAACCCAGTTATTGCGCCTCAGTACGCATCCCGGTTGCATTGCGGGTTGAGAGATATAGACGCTAAAGGGGTTTAAGGTAACAAAGAGACGAGTATCCATCACCATGGCACTGGCTCCATATTTCACGCATAATTCCGGATCGGGGGCACTGCGATCGATAAAATCACGGGAAGCCACATTTTCCGGCGATAGGGTGGTGGTGGAGCTAAAGGCAATCCCAATGCCGATCCCCAGAACAAAGATCCCCCCCATCAGTGCCACCAACGTATAGTTGAAGGGAGAAGATTTAGAGCCGAAATTACCGGTTGATTTGCGTCTTGAGCTGGTTCTAGTCATAGATTTTAGGTTAGCACACAGGAAAGCTAGAAGTTGAGTTAATTCCCTCTCCAATCTAGTATGACGAGTTTCTTCATAGATCGCCCACCGATCCCCTCAGTCTAAGACGATGACTCTTCTTGTATACTGGGGCTTATCCTGTGACTCTACCCAAATGTTTAAGTTTTAATGGTTAATCATTAATTGTGTCAGAATCTTCTAAATCATCTCGCTCTTTAGCGGGAATTGCGGGGTTAGTGGCGATCGCCACCTTAGTGAGTAAAGTGGCGGGTTTAGTCCGCCAACAGGCGATCGCGGCTGCTTTTGGCGTGGGGCCGGCGGTAGATGCCTATACCTATGCCTATGTAATTCCCGGTTTCCTACTGATCCTCCTAGGGGGCATTAACGGCCCCTTTCATAGTGCCATTGTTAGTGCTTTAGCCAAGCGAAAACCGGAAGAGGCTGCGCCGTTGGTAGAAACGATTACTACCTTAATCAGCCTGATCTTACTGCCGGTTACCCTCTTTCTGATGGTAGCAGCCGATCCCCTGATTAATTTGGTGGCTCCAGGTCTAGCAGGGACTCCAGAAGGTTTGGAAATTCATGCGATCGCCGTGGCACAACTGCGGATCATGGCTCCCCTGGCACTCCTAGCAGGTTGGATTGGTATTGGATTTGGCACATTAAATGCAGGCGATCAGTATTTTCTCCCCTCCATTAGTCCCCTGTTTTCTAGCTTGACGATTTTGGCTAGTTTAGGCGCTCTCTTCCTGCAATTAGGCTCCGATATCATCAACCCTGAATATGCTCGTATCGGGGGGCAAGTGCTTGCCTGGGGGACTCTAGGAGGTGCGGCGATCCAATGGTTCGCGCAACTGGTGGTGCAATGGCGATCGGGGTTGGGAACCCTGCGACTCAGGTTTCAGTTTCGCCAACCGGGAGTCGGTCAAATCTTGCGGGTGCTGGGCCCGGCAACCCTTTCTTCTGGCATGATGCAGATTAATGTTTATACTGACCTCTTTTTTGCTTCCTTCATCCCCCAAACCGCCTCAGCCTTGGGATATGCGGGCTTATTAGTGCAAACGCCTCTGGGTATTCTCTCCAATATGCTCTTGGTTCCCTTATTACCCGTGTTTTCCCGACTCACGGAACCCGAAAATTGGCCAGAACTGAAGCAGCGCATCCGCCAAGGGATGATTCTGACGGCCCTAAGCATGTTACCGTTAGGAGGATTGATGATTGCCCTCAGTGATGCGATCGTCCGGGTAGTTTACGAGCGCGGAGCCTTCAACCCCCAAGCCTCCCAGTTTGTTTCTAGTTTACTGGTGGCCTACGGCATTGGTATGTTTGTTTACTTGGGGCGAGATGTATTGGTGCGTGTCTTTTATGCCCTCGGAGATGGCCAAACCCCTTTTCGGATTAGCACGATTAGCATTGTCTTAAATGGGGTGTTAGATTATGTATTAATTCAGTCCTTTGGCGCACCCGGTTTAGTTTTAGCTACCGTTGGCGTTAACCTGTTTTCCATGGTGGCGATGATTGTTTTACTAGATCGCAAGCTTCAGGGATTACGCTGGCAAGGGTGGATGCTTCCGATACTGAGTCTAACGGGGGTAAGTGCGATCGCCTCCTCTCTAGCGTGGTTCATCAACGACACCTTAGAACAACTCTGGACAACCCCCACCTTCCTCTTCCATCTCCTGCAACTCTCCATTTCCGGAGGTATCGGTTTAGCCATTTTTATCCTCTTGTGTCTCCCCTTGAAGTTACCCGAAACCCAATCATTTATCGCTCGGATCAGACAAAAGTTCAGACGGTAGGCTAGATAATGCACTTAACTAAAAGTGACGTGAATTGAGGGTGTTTCTTGGCCAATTTCTTAAACGCTCTCTTAAAGCTACTGCTCCAGACTATCTCCATCCTCATCCTCAAGTAAATCAGTAATTAGATCGTCTACCGTTCCTCGTTTAACTGTTCCTTGCTGAAATTCTTGCTTCAGCGTTTGAGCATGAGCAGCAAGTCACAAAATTTGAGAGAATAAAGAACGTGGCGTTAAATCGATAGATTTGGTAGAATTTCGAGTAAAATCAGGAATTTAACTCAAGACAAAGAATAGTCATTATCATTAAATGCTAGAAACGGTCAAACTCTGTAATTTCAAAAGTCATCGCTCTACCGAATTGAAGTTCGATCATTCTCGACTCCATGCACTGGTGGGTCAAAATAGTTCAGGTAAAACTTCGATCTTACAAGCCTTGCAGTATCTCGTTCGGCTGGGGAGTTCCTCATTTGCAGAGATTTTTGAAAATGAACAATCTCCTCAATTTATAACGACGATTGGCGCAACTCAAATGTCAGTTACAGCTAGGGGTTTTTGGGGAGATCGAGATCGACGACAAGACTGGACAGTTTCCTATCAATGGAACAAGGTAGAAAATCCTGAAAATCGTTGGTTACCGATGGCATTATGGAAGATAGATGAAGGGCAAGAGGGCAAAATCGAGAGATGGTCAAGCTCATTAAGTCAAGCAGATTTTCCGATACCACAAGTTTTCAACTATCCGGTTTATTTGAAGCTAGTTGCTGGTAATTTGGCTAAACCTGCTTATAGTGATGATGTTACTCCAAAAATGACATTTGATGGCTCCAATTTTGCTCTAATTTTAGACTATCTCCGTGATGAAAAACCCGATCGATTTGAACAGTTGCAAAAACTGCTAAAACAAGTCGTTCCAGGTGTGAAAAAGGTTGGACTAAGACGTACCAGTGTAATGGTTAATCGACAGCGAGTCATAAATATTGACGGCCAATCAATTTCCTATACTGACAGTCAAGATAGGGCAGGAAAAGAAGTTGTTTTAGATATGAATACGGGGGAGCGTATTCCCGCTCATGCCATTAGTGAAGGGACTCTACTCGCCTTGGGGTTACTGACTGTTTTAATGTATCCGAAACAAGCCAACTTAGTGTTACTGGATGATATCGATCAGGGATTGCATCCGAAGGCACAACGAGACTTAGTTAAGGTATTACAGACAATTCTTAAAGAGAATCCTAACTTACAAATCATTTTTTCGACTCACTCTCCTTACATTGTTGATGAGTTAAACCCTTCTCAAGTTCATGTGTTAAGTCATATAAATTCTGGATTTTCTGCTTGTAAACGCTTGGATGAACATCCGGATGTAGAATGGGCGCAGCAAACTTTAACTACGGGAGAGTTCTGGGATGCTGAGGGAGAAGACTGGGTAGTGGCTGGAGAAATGAATGGTTGAATTTATTGTCATTGTTGAAGCGAGGGCAGATGCAGAGCTTGGGACGAAATTAGCAGAGCGAGTATTTTTAGAAACGGTTGAATGGTTGGATAGCGATCAGCTTCCTTACTATTTTCAATGGAGGGGATTAAAAGAGGGTACGGAGTTTTCTTGCTGGAAAGATATCAAGGTAATTATCGATTTCTTTAAACAAGAGTTAGGTTATAAACCACCTAGATTTCTAGGGGGTAAAGGAGCAAAGCTGAAAACAGATGGTGCAGCAGCTAGGAAGATTTTGAACTTAGTGCGTTTCCTGCAACGACAACGGGAGATTAAAGCCATTCTATTTATTCGCGATTTAGATAACCAACCGGAGAGAAGACAACATCTTGAGGACGTGCGTTCAGAGGAAATTAGCAAGAAACCACAATTAGAGATCATTATTGGTACACCCGATCGCAATCGAGAAGCCTGGGTGCTGAATGGATTTATACCAGGCGATGCACAAGAAAGAGAATTGTTAGAGGATATGGTCAAAAAACTGAGTTTCGATCCTTGTCTAGAAGCGTATAAATTGCGTTCACCTGAACCCCAAGAACTCAGAAATGCTAAGTCTGTTCTCTACAAGCTCACTAGGAATGACTATTCACGGGAACAGCAATGTTGGGAAGCAACTGATCTAGAGGTGCTGCGAGAAAGGGGTGAGAATACAGGATTAGCCAGTTATCTTTGTGAAATTGAAACCTGGCTGATTCCCATTCTTTCTGGAGTGATACAATAAGCCTTCAATTTCATCAAACTTCCTAATACTTGAGAGATCATTGTCCCAGAGTGGCAAGGGTTGATGCTTCTGATACTGAGTTTAAAGGGGGTAAGTGCGATCGCCTCTTCTCTAGCATAGTTCATCAGCGATACCTTAGAGCAACTCTGGACAACCCCCAATGTCTCATCTGTGTGGGGGGCTGCCAACCATTACAATCGCTTCTGGATATTCTCGCCATGGGTATCTGTGCCACAAGTATGCAGCAAGCTATAGAACTCCCCTAGTTGACGTACTTGAGCCGTTTGTTTGGGACTCGGTGTCCAAGGATTGGGATTATTGTAAGCGTAATAGGTTTCCACCCCATCAATTCCCAAATAAACGGCTTCAGGAATCAGTTCAGTAGCGGGATAACGATATCGAGCCGGATGAGCCAAAACCGCCAAACCCCCCGCTTGATGGATGGCATCAATCACGGCTGAAGCTTGATAGGCTTCTCCCTTGACCGCATGGCCTTGGAGATAGGGGGCTAAAGCTCGATGATTGGGGTCAAAGGCATAACCGAGAATATGAACTTCCGTTTTAGACAAATAGGCATTGATTTCTACACCGCTCCAGAGGTGGAGGGAGGGTTTCGGGCTGAGATGGCTATGATTGAGCCAGTTCCGGGCGACTTGGTAACCGCCGACACTATGGTGATCGGTGATGGCCAGTCCTTTCAATCCTATCGCGATCGCCTGGTCAATAATCTCTTCTGGGCGTAATCTCCCATCCGAAAACTGACTATGCATATGAAAATTATAGGAATTGGGGCAACTCCTTTCATCCACTTGTGCGAATACTTCTCTGAGGGCCCGCGCTTCCTCCTGTTCTCCAACCTGGTTTGATGGGGTTGGAGCTGGAGCTAGATTGATCGTCATCTTTCTCAATCTCAAGATAAACTCTTGTTGTCTACTATAGCCAATTTTGAACTTATGTAACATCCATTCCTCTATTGGGAAGAGTCATGAGAATCATAAGTAGGGCTAAGAAGCAATTGTACTTACCTGAGTAGATTGGGATTTTTGGAGATCTGTGGGGTCATGTCCCCGAATGGCGCGAAACATGCCAAACCGACATAAACCCGTACCAAAAGCGACGCGCATCAGCAACAATGTCGGCACTTCTCGCAAGGATTTAATTAAACCGGGGAGGCCAAACTTGATCAGGCCTTCTGGTCGAGCGACTCCTTGCCAAATGGAATCGAGCCAGGAGGGAAGGGTTTCTTCTGTCCAATCCTCAGTGATGACCTGTCCTTCGGTGTATCCTGTGGCTTCTAGCAGTTCGGCAAACCCTTCAATGCTGGAAAATGCAGGATGAGACCACTGATCTAAAAGTTGTTTCATAATGACGCGCTCTAAGCCATTGAGGGGGATTTTTCGGTCATCCCGTTGATTCCAGTCGGCAACGACTAAAATTCCCCCTGGTTTGAGGACTCGGAGCAGTTCTTGGGCAAAAATGGCTTTATCGGGCATATGGGGCCCGGCTTCAATTGACCAGACGACATCAAAACTGGCATCGGGGAAGGAGAGCGCCATGGCATCATCGACGGCAAATTTCGCGCTCAGTCCTTCTGGGGTTAACTCTTGGGCGCGTTTGACTTGTTGGGGGCTGATGGTAATGCCAGTTACGTCAAAGTGGTAATCTTGCGCTAATATCCGACTACTGCCGCCAATGCCACAGCCGACATCTAGGACGGTGGTGTTGGGGGGTAGGGCATCTAAGCCACCCCAACGCACCATTTCATGAACAAAATCGGCTTTAGCGCTGAGGAAGTTTTTGCGCTCTGGAGGGGAGCCATAATGGCCGAGATGGATATGTTCGCCCCAGTAGAATTCTAGGATGCCTTCCTCTGTCCATTGGTCGTAGGAGTTGGCGACGGAGGCGGAGGATTCATAGCGACGGGCGGTGACGAGATAGAGGATAATGGCGATCGCCACTAAACCCACTATTACCCCCCCTGTTAAATACCAGATATTCATCAAATCTTTGCTGTTTTCTTACACTGACTGAATGCTCTATTTAGCATAAGGGATTTCTGATATCAAGTCCGGATAAAGGGTGATATCAAGTCCGGTTTCCGCAAGCGGACATGAAAATTTGTTAAGAAGCGGGCAAGATGCCCACACTCCTCTAATCCCTTGATCTGACTGGAGTGGGAGCATCTTGCTCCCTAAATTTTTAATCGCTCCCTAAATTTTTAATCGCTCCCTAAATTTTTAATCGCTCCCTAAATTTTTAATCGCTCCCTAAATTTTTAATTAGGGTATTTCCGCTTCGCGGACATGAATAAGCGAACTTGATATGAAGAAGCGGGCAAGATGCCCGCACTCCTCTAATCCCTTGATCTGACTGGAGTGGGAGAGGGCAAGCTTTACTGAACTTCAACCGTTTGAGTCACGTTAATCAAGGTATTATTGCCCCGTTTAAGTTGATATTCGCCGCGCCAAGTACCGGGAATTAGGGGCAGATCGCGGGTGTTTCTTTTTCCCCCATAGGCTAAAATGATGCGATTGGGGCGATCGCGAACAGTCTTGTTTTCGGCGATCGTCTGACCCTGGGGATCGACCACCCGTAGGTATTCCTCATCTCCCTGCAACACCCCAAACCCATGCACCCAAAATACTAAGGCATCTCCCTGCAAAGATAACTGCTTGTCGCGAAACTTACCTGACCATACCTGCTCCAGATTGGGCACTTGACTAGCAAACCCTGCCCGAATCAAGCCCGTTGGAGTATATTTAATGTCCTGACTCCACAGGGAAGTCCCCGAAACATTACAGCCCGGCCCCGCTTCCGGCCCCACAAAGGGATCGACTACATTCCCCTGATAGCGCAGGGTTAAATGGACATGGGGAAAGGAAGACTCACCCGAAGACCCCACCATACCTAATACTGTGCCTGTTTTTACTTCAGTTCCCGGTTGGACTGCCACACTCCCCTGGCGTAAATGACAATATTGGGTTTCCCAACCCTGACCGTGATCGATGACCATACCATTGCCACAATTCATACCTTCAATGGCTTCTAACTCTGCCTCCGAAGTAATCCGCCGATCTTCCACCCCATCCCGTACCCGCAACACCCGACCCGGAGCAGAGGCAAGCACGGGTACACCTTGCTGCATCGCCCATTCATCCGGAATCCCAAAATCGGTTCCAGAGTGGCCATCCTGGGTCATCCGGCCGCATCCCACATCCACAGCCCCCGGCCCCGGATCGCGGTCTACATAGCGAAGAATATAACAATCCTCTCCTAAAGAACACTGAATGGGTTGGGCGAATTTCGGCCAGGTTTGGCTTTGGGCGTTACTATTGCCGTTCAACAGGCTACAACTGGTAAAAAGGATTACGCCTAGAAGGATCAGCACTATGGTGGGTATACGGTTCAGTTTGGGGAGTTTCATAGATATCAATTAACAATTAACAATTTTCATGTCGGCGATCGCGGAAACAATGGATCTTAGATTCTGAGGAGTGCGAGCGTCTCGCTCGCTTGCTCTTTATGTTGATACAGTTTGCAGCGCTTGCACAATTTGGCGATCGCTTTTCAGACAACCTTCCCATTTTACTATGATTTTATAATCAATGCTGAAGTAGAGCGGACTCCAATCTCTGTATATTTATGTAAATAAATAAAACAATTTGATTAAAAATTGGACTTTAATATCTAAGTGAGTTACGATGCTAAATGTGAATCTATTATACCCACATCCTGACGTTATGACCCAATCCGCGCTTCAGAAGGCTTGGTTATCCCTTCCCCAAAACGCTCAAGAATCCATTGTAAACCATAACTTCATGCCCGTTTTATTAGATGCCCTAGGGTTTGGTAACTCTGACTATTTTCCGGAATATCCTACGGGTAGGGGCAATGATAAGGTTGATTTTGCTGCTCGTAAGAATAAAAACAATCAGAGTTTTTTAGACAAGCCTCAAGACCCTTTTTTACTGATTGAAATTAAAGGCAGAGAGGTTAACTTTAACCAGTCTACCCGATATCAGGCAACAGTGAATCAATTGAAGCGTTATCTTTCTCCGGATGCTATTAACTGTAAATCAGTGCGCTGGGGAATCATTACCAATGGAGACGCGATTCAACTCTTTCGCAAGCATGGAAAAGTGGTTTTTCCAGTTACCCAACTTACACCTTTAAATGCCGACAATATCGATCAAAAAGTAGCGGATATTAAACAACACCTGAAACAGACGGCTAGGGCGCTATTTGTGGTTTGTTATAATAATAAAGGTGGAGTGGGGAAAACCACAACTACCCTTAATGTTGCTGCTGCCTTGAGTTTATCTCAGAGAAAGGTATTGGCGATCGACTTTGATCCGAATCAACGAGATTTAACTCATAGCTTAGAAATGCAGCCTGCATCGAGTCGATTATATCAGTGTTTAGAGGATTATAAAAACCATCATATCCAAGAAGCGATCGCCCAATATCGTCAGAAACTTAAGTCTGGTAAAGAATTAGGCTTTGATATCATTCCTGCTGACGAAGCCTTTCTACGCTTGAAAGAACAAGAGTTAACGGCAAAAGTGACTAGGGGGAGATTAAGACAGGTTCTGCAAGTTTTGCGGAATGAATATGATTATATTTTTATTGATTCTCCTCCCAATTGGCAACTGTTTAGCCAAGAAGCAGTGATGGCGGCTGATGTGGTATTAATTCCGACAAAACATAATAATTTAGCTTCTTTGGAAAATGCCGCTTTAGCCATCTCGCAGTTTTTACCCGAAGTGGGCAACCGCAGGCGAGATATTTTATCTCCGGATGCGGATAACCCTACGGCTTTACCCATCTTTTATAATGGAGAAACGATGACAGATGCCCAACAAAGACAGGCTCAGAATGCTATTGTCAGACTGATTAAATCCCACAAAAAGGACTTTGGTTCAGATTTACAGCCCTATTTTTTTCCAAAATACACATCATCAACTAAAAATATGGATGTGTTTGCGCTGAAAAATCATGCCCATATTTCCAATGCAGTATTTAAGCGTAAACCGGCGGCGTATATTAATAAGGAGGTGTTGGCTTCCTATAAGGAATTAGTTCAGGAGTATTTTATCTAATGAAACAGGAAATTGGCGCTCTCATCTATCTCTATTTAGAGGAAATTGAACCGGGAGAACCGGTAAAGGTGCATGAGTTTTTGATTAAGGAAACGGCTAAGGCAGTGAGTCGAGCGGGCGATCGCAACTGGCTCCCGATCGTCGTCAAACAAATGGGTCAAGATCGTTACCAAGTCATCAGTAATATGTTCGCCTATGCCGTTGCCGAAGAAGCCGGTTTAGAAAAAGTCTGGTGTATCATTGCTGACGATTCAGAAGTGACTCAAGCCGCCTGCGAGTTACTTTCGCAAGAGCGCTTACCGAAAATTGACTTAGCCACCGCAACGGTTGACGACATTCACCGGGGGTTAGATTACTTAATTCATCGTGCCGTTAATCCCTTAAAAGGGGTAAAAGTGGCTGTGGCAACTAACCGCATTTTTGAAGCACCGCGCCCAACCTGGAAACCGAGTTTAATGGACGTAACTCAACTCAAGTGTGGCATCACCAAAGGGGCAAAGCTGAATGCATTTAAGGAAGTCTTTTATCTTTCTGCTCAACCGACTGTTCCCGTTGAGACACCTAAGATCGAGAAAAAAGAGACGGTTGAGCCAAAGGCGCTCAAGAGTTTAACGGTTGCTCAATTGAAGAAAATTGCCAAAGAACGGGGTTTATCGGGCTATTCTAAATTGAAGAAAGGGGAGTTACTGGAGTTGTTAAAGACGTAAGCTGAAACCCCATCCTGGCTATTTGGGATGGAGGTTATATCAAATCCTTAAATGGTTGCTACTTTGTGTGTACTGTAGAGACATGGTGGGGAAGGGCGGGTTTACGAAAATAGTCGCCAGTCTACAAGATTTGGGTATAACCCGCCCCTACAGAGATCTGTAGCGTAAATAAATAGATTTGATATTATTCCTTCCCTTGATGCAGCGCTCTTTTCTGGGAAACTTGAGGATTGAGCCAGAAATAGGCGATCGCCATTCCCCAGGCGATCGCCAGCAGTTGTTGTAGCACATATCCAGGGGTGAGGGGATTCACCTGGAGATCGAATGAGCCAATACCGTAGGAAAACTGCTGCAAGAACCACCAAAACAGATAAAAAGTCACTGGCAGTTGCATCGGGATAAACACAATCAGCAGGGGTAGCACAGTTTCAATTTTAGCTTTCGGAAACCGGATGACATACGCGCCAAGAAGAGCCGCGATCGCCCCATTTGCACCAATAATCGGTAAAGCCACATCCGGATCGAGGAAAACTCGCACTAAACCCATCATTACACCACTGAGCAAATAAAACCCCAGAAAACCCCATCGCCCCATTTCCCTTTCGAGCCGTTGACCAAACACAAACAAGAACAGTAAATTACCCAGAATTTGGGCGTAACTTTTATGCAAAAATAAAGCAGGTAAAATCGCAAAACAGCGCCATAAAAAGGCCACCCACACCGCCGGATTACCCTTAGCGATTCCCTCTTGCCACAATCCTGTAATTTCATGGGGAATCATGCCCCAATAACCCACCCAATCCCTTAAGTCTCCTGCTAAATCTAAGCGGATTTGGGCTAAAAATACCATAAACATCAAACCGATTAAACCATAACAGATAACCGGAGACTGGGTATTAGGTTGGGTATCGCGGATGGGAATCATAAGAGTAGGGAATCGGAGCAGAATAACCCCGATCTTAACAAAATCATTCCTGATTCGTTGCCTAACTTCCCCCTTAGATGGAGACATCCGGTAAAATTAACTATTGCTTCTATAGCAGTCCTAAATGAGTTACAGCATTTTCCTCTGCTATGCGATACATCTCGATCCCCCTAAATCCCCCTTAAAAAGGGGTACTTTCCTCGTTCCCCCCTTTCTAAGGGGGGCTAGGGGGGATCGCACTGTACCTCATGAGAGCGCCAAGTGCTGTATGTAACGATTGCCCCTCATCCCCCTACCCCCTTCTCCTGTGGGAGAAGGGGGAAAGTCAAGAATCCCGTGGGACAGGGATATAGGGAGAGGGCATTTCCAATTGCACAATTCATTTAGACTAGCTATACCCATTCCCAAAAATTCAACATGAATATTTTGACTAAACTCCTCTCCAAACCTGCACTTAAACCCTTATTTGGCCAAAGGAATCGAGGGATCGAAATTAAATCAGCAGCCGAAATTGAGATCATGCGAATCAGTGGTCAAATTGTAGCTACTGTTCTCAAAGAAATTGCGGAAATAGCCGAGCCAGGAATGACCACTGCCGATCTAGATGCCTATGCAGAAAAACGAATTCGCCAGATGGATGCCACACCCAGTTTTAAAGGCTATCATGGCTTTCCAGCTTCTATTTGTGCCTCCGTTAATCATCAGGTCGTTCATGGTATTCCTTCCCGGAAACAAGTGCTAAAAGCGGGAGATATTTTGAAGGTCGATACGGGTGCTTATTATCAGGGGTATCACGGAGACTCTTGTATTACGATTCCATTAGGAAAAATTCCTGCATCAACCCAAAAACTGATCGATGTGGCAGAACAAGCCCTATATGAAGGCATAAAACAGGTAAAACCGGGTAATACTCTGCTTGATATTGCGGGTGGCATTGAAGATTATGTGCAACCCTATGGCTATACTATCGTAGAAAACTATACTGGTCATGGAGTGGGACGCAACTTGCATGAAGAACCAGCCGTGTTTAACTTTCGCACCCATGACCTACCGAATGTAACTTTGCATCCAGGAATGACTTTGGCGATCGAGCCGATTATTAATGCGGGTTCAAAAGTTACCCGTGTTTTACCGGATCAGTGGACAGTGGTGACCGTGGATAATGCGCTCTCTGCCCAATTTGAGCATACGGTTTTAGTGACCGAGAAGGGTTACGAAATTCTCACCGATCGCACCCTTGTATAGCAACAGGTAGGGCCAGAAAAAAAACCCCAGCTTTTAAGAACTGGGGGTGAGATAGGAATCAGGGTGCATCTATTGAATGTTCTTCCCCCAGATAAAAGACGGCTCCGGACAAAATAATCGATTGGATTGGAGATTATATCAAGTCCGGTTTCCGCAAGCGGACATGAAAATTTGTTAAGAAGCGGGCAAGATGCCCGCACTCCTCGAATTCTTTGATATGACTGGAGTGGGAGAATCTTGCTCCCTGGATTTTTAATTAGGGTATTTCCGCTTCGCGGACATGAATAAGCGAAC
>NZ_JAQOSP010000022.1 GCF_030068475.1 Roseofilum acuticapitatum BLCC-M154
CAGCGCAAAGCGCTGTATCGGTGGACAGTAGGAAAAGATCCCCCCTTGCCCCCCTTAAAAAGGGGGGAATAGGAAAGTCCCCCTTTTTAAGGGGGATTTAGGGGGATCAAGATGTCCCACATAACAGCGAAAACTGCTGTATCTAGGCGATCGCAAAGACCCAGTATTGTGATCTTTTGTAACATTTAAGGCTTGTTCGTTAAAGCACCATGATAGAGTGGTAACTGAGGAATACACTACAGTCCGAGTTACAATCATGGAAGAATTTGGATTAACCCTACCCCAAACCCAACTGATGTATAGCCTAGAGTACAATTTGGTACTCACGGATATTAAACTAGAGGAGAACAAAGATAAAAAGCGGTTAAAAATTACTTGGTTGGAAAAATGGCGAGATTCGATGAATCTGATCTTGCAAAATCATAAACAGGTGAGTCCATCTATGGATGTTACCTTGGGATTAATCACTAATTTTGACGAGTTGAAAGTCAAGGCTAGAGAACAAGCTCAAGAGGTTGAGCATAAATTTTCCTTCTATTTAATTTTATTAGAAACCACTCTATTTACCCCCTATTATCCTATCTTTGGAGATGCCAGAGATAATCAGTTTAAGGGGTTAAAGTTTGCGGATCAAAACCTAATTGAAGAAAAACTCAAATCTTTTGCTCGACTGCTCAAGCTCGATTCCGAATGTATTAAACGGTTTCAATCTCACTACAAAGACGCGGTGAGCGGAATTAAGGGAGGGTTTAATCCCTGGATCACGGGAGCAGTGGGAGCGGTGGTTTTAGCGGCGGTTGCTGCATTAGGAACGCCAATTATTGCGGGTATTCTTGCCCCGATCGTCGCCCCCGGTTTGTCAGGAGCGGCGGCAGTGACCTCGGTATTGGCGTTTTTAGGTGGAGGGGCGATCGCCGCAGGAGGCTTAGGAATGGCAGGCGGTGCTGCCGTTATCGCTGGGGGTGGAGCCATTTTGGGCGCAGGTACAGGGGTAGGAATGGGGTCATTATTAGCCCAATCTCCCACCACTGCCATTAACCAAGCCGCCAAGTTAGAAGTGGTGATGAAAGAGCTAATTTTTGTGCAAAAAGATATCCGGTTAGCCCAAGAAATCATCAAAGAGCAACGGCAAGGTATTCGCGCCCTAGAGGATGAACGGGATGAATTGATGTACAACAAGCAGGAAAACGAGGAGAAAATTAAAAAGTTAGAAGAAGCTTTAGATTACTTGAAACGAGCCTTACAGCGCAATCAAGAATTGTTGTGATGTGCCCTCATCCCCCTAGCAAAAGTCCCTCTCCCGTGGGAGAGGGATTTAGGGAGAGGGGAAAACGCCCTCATCCCCCTACCCCCTTCTCCCAATGGGAGAAGGGGAGAAAAAGTCCCTCTCCCGTGGGAGAGGGATTTAGGGAGAGGGCAACCCCCTCTCAATTGTGATTCACCCCATTTAAGGTACAGTCATGCAGGAATTTGGATTAACCCCATCCCAAACCCAACTGATGTATAGCTTGCAGTACAATCTGGTACTCACGGATATTAATGTCGAGGGAAATACCAGCAAAAAACGGTTAAAAAGCTCTTGGTTGGAACAATGGCAAGATTCGATTGGCGAGGTGCAATTAATAACTGATTTTGAAGAATTGAAACTCAGGATTCAGGAAGAGAGCCAAGCCACAGAGAATCAATTATCCCTCTATTTAATTCTCTTAGAATCCACACTCTTTACTCCCTACTATCCAATTTTTGATAACAGCAAAGATAGGGACTTACAGCTTAAGTGTATCAAGGTTAATCGTAAAGTCACGGAAGAAAAACTGAGAACATTTGCCCAACTCTTTAACCTCGATCCTGGATGTATTGAACGTTTTCAGGCTCACTACAAAGACGCGGTTGAAGGGATCATCGGGGGATTTAATCCCTGGGTTACCGGTACAATAGGCGCGGTGGTTTTAGCTGCGGTTGCTGCATTGGGAACGCCCATTATTGCGGGTATTCTCGCCCCCATGATTGCCCCTGGTTTGTCAGGAGCGGCGGCAGTGACCTCGGTATTGGCGTTTTTGGGTGGAGGGGCGATCGCCGCAGGAGGCTTAGGAATGGCAGGCGGTGCTGCCGTTATCGCTGGGGGTGGAGCCATTTTAGGCGCAGGTACAGGGGTAGGAATGGGGTCATTATTAGCCCAATCTCCCACCACTGCCATTAACCAAGCCGCCAAGCTAGAAGTAGTGATGAAAGAGCTAATTTTTGTGCAAAAAGATATCCGGTTAGCCCAAGAAATCATCAAAGAACAACGGCAAGGCATTCGCGCATTAGAAGATGAACGGGATGAATTAATGTACAACAAGCAAGAGAACGAGGAGAAAATTAAAAAGTTAGAAGAAGCTTTAGATTACTTGAAACGAGCATTACAGCGCAATCAAGAATTGTTGTGATCTACCCTCATCCCCCTACCCCCTTCTCCCGTGGGAGAAGGGGAGAAAAAGTCCCTCTCCCGTGGGAGAGGGATTTAGGGAGAGGGGAAAACACCCTAGATTACTTGAAACGAGCCTTACAGCGCAATCAAGAATTATTGTGATCTGCCCCCATTCCCCCATTGCTCACTATGACTCAAACCCTTTCTGCACAAGAAATTACCCTGGGAACCCTCAAAGAAACCTTGGGATTACAAGTTGCTAAAAATAGTAACTTCTTTACCGAATGGTCGGAAAAACTTCCTTCCTTAACCGACATAGAGCAGCAGACACTCGATCGCGTCAAAGCCAATTTTCAAGACTTAATGGACGATCCCCCATTACTGGAAAACACAGTTAAAATGGTGATCCTAGCTCCCTTACTCGATTGTGCTGGCTTTTACCGTCGTCCCTTTCGGATAGAAACAGAAACCAGCATCGAAATTGAGCTAAAAGACGAAGAAATCATCATTCGAGGCAGAATAGATATTCTCGTCGTTAAAAACCGATTGTGGCTGGTTGTCATTGAATCCAAACGCAGTGATTTTGCCGTAACTCGTGCCATTCCCCAAACCTTAAGCTATATGTTAGGCAACCCAGAAGCTCCACACCCCACATTTGGTATGATTACCAATGGCAATGAATTTCTCTTTCTCAAAGCTTCTCATACTCCCACAGTCCAATACAGAACCTCTAAACTATTCTCTTTGATTAATCCCCAAAATGAACTGTATGAAGTTCTAGGTATCCTGAAGCGTTTAAGCCAAGCTTTCTAGTCAATCTAGTCTTTTTTGGAGCTAATTTATCCGGGTAAGATTATGTCAGACTTATTTAACTTCAAAGATCAATTTTCTGAATCCCATCAGAAAATGTCAGACATCCATCAAGACTTCAAGACTCTTCGCCAGAGTCAACAGCAAGACTCTCAACGATTGGATAAAGTTGAGCAGGAAATCCAAGAAATTGCCCAACTTTTAGGGGTTTCCGTCGATGAAATCTTAGCCCAAAACTCTGCTAAACCTGCCCCCATTAAAAAAGCCACTTGGGACGATCAATTTTTTCTCAATAATCCTCTGGTTCCCCTGGAAGAGCGGGTAAAAAAAGAGGTGCTGAAAAAACCGGATTTATTGCCGCCCCTTTCTCAACTCGATTATGCCGTGGTGGGAATAACCGGTTTAGTGGCAGCGCTCCTAGATTTCTTCGTGGTAGCCATTCCCAAAGAGATCAATTATTTAGGCAAATATCAGCAAAAGGGCAGTCAATTTACCGGATGGTTGAGAACCTTGGGAATGGATGAGGGCAAGTTACACCCGTTTTTGCAATGGTGCGAAAAGGTGTGTAAGGTTCCCTATGATAAAAGTTTTTCTTCAGATATTCCTGGTTTACGCCCAACAACTCATCGCTTACTGAGTTTAGGTCATGATCCTTTATTCGGGTTGATTTTTGGCACATTTGATATCTTAAATGGTTCCCTGACGGCGTTTGATACCGAAGGCAACTTAAGAATTATTAAAACCTGGACTATGGCCGAGGAAAATAAAATTTTTGCTCCCTTAATTTGGTTGGGTCATATTGTTTCTGATATGTGTACATCGATGGGAATTCCGATTCCCGGATGGGGGTTTACTCAGCTCTTGCAATTTGGCTCGATTGGCCCTAAAAATATGACGATCGCCCAAACAGCCAACTGGATGTATGTTAATGGCTATGATTTGCGCCATCTACTCACCCTTTCTATACCCGTGGCAACCATCGAGCTAGTCATTCGCAGCTATGATTATTTGTCCACGCTCCAGCTAGAACCCTCTGGATTAAACCCTTCTAGGGCTTATGGACAAATCGAGAAGATTCAAGCCAAACTGAAGCTGAATAAAATGTTACTGCTCTCGCGGGCGATCGCCGTCAGTGGCAATGGCTTAAAAGTGTTCACCTATGGGGGAAATCCCCTAGCGGTGAACGTCACTCAATGGCAGTTTCTGATTAAAGATAGTGTAGCCATAGTGCAAGGGATGATGCGCGACAGAACTCCAGAACAGCTCGTCAGAAATCGTCAGCAAATCAACCTCACTTGGCATGAAATTCTTAATCCTTAACCCCTTTACCAACCGATAGCGCTATCATAAAACTGAGGAAACGTTAAGTTATGTGAAGAGCCTTGACTATAACTGCCCAATCTCAAACCCTAACCCCAGTAACCCCGGCTTGGTCTCCCTTGCATCCCCTATGGCAAGGCGATGAAACCGCCATCCAAACCGGACTGCCCCACGAACAACTCTCTCCAGCTTGGCAAATTCTCTTACTAGGGGACGGTTCGCCGACTCGTCATTTGCAATTACTAACCCGCGAACCGACGGAAGTCGATGTCATTGATATGTCCCCCATCGGCATGAATCCCGATGATGCTCCTACCCAAATTTCAGCCATTCCCGGCCCCAGATTAAGGCGACAAGTTTGGCTGAGAACTGCATCAGGACAACGGTTAGCCTATGCCACCTCTTGGTGGGAAGCCAGCCATGTAGATGACTATTTACAAAATCGTTCTTTACCCATTTGGGCCAGTTTAGCTCGATTGCGAACCGAATTATATCGGGATATTCAAGGCTTATATTATGGCCATTCCCCAGCCTTAGAAGAAGCCTTTGAGCAACCGGGGCCATTTTGGGGTCGTCATTATCTATTTTGGCATCATGGACGGCCATTTACGTTAATTTATGAGGTATTTTCGCCCTATTTAATTCAGTATTTGGGGCCAACGGCTTGTGAGACCGGTTGATGTAAATCTAGGATAGGAAAACCTTAACGATCCTGGTCGGTGGGAATGAGGGGAGAATCCGATCGCCGAGGCAGTTTGCGTCTAGTGCTTCCATGGCGTTGAGTATCATTTGGGGGAAGGGAAGGACGTTCGGAATTGGCGATCGCCTCTCCCTTTTTCGAGGGTTGTTTAAATTGTTTCCAAGCCACTTTCAGACCCGTAAACACACTCTTTGTCGTTACTTTCACCCCTTTCGCTTGTTCGCGAGCCGTTTCAATGCCCCGATCAAGTTGTTTAGCTACTTTTGAAGCCCGTTGAACACCCTCAGACACATCATCCGTCAGGTCACTAATTTCCATACCCGTCAAACGGATAGATTCCAAAGTAGGGGGCAATTCCCGACTTAAGGTATCAAACAACTTTTCCGCCGAGCGAGCCGCTCTCGCCAATTCCTTAACGGCAGGCACTGCAACAACTAACACGGCAGTTAAACTAACCGCGACCAAGAGAATAGATAATCCTAACCAAAACAGGGGGTCAATCACGAATAAAAGAGACGTTGGGTCAAAGGAGGGCGTAAGAACATTATCTTCAGTTTACCTGTGCAATGGGATTGCCGAAGATTAATTCAGAGAGTCTTCCCTTCAGTTGTCGTTTCCGATCCATTAAACCCCTGAGCCAAAGATGGATCAACATCCGGATCGATCTCCTCCGCTTCCTTTGCCAAAGGACGAGCCGAAGCTTTCCCCATATCTTGCTCGCGTAACCCTGCCTCCACTCCCGCAGCGATCGCCTCCCGCAGTCGAGTCAGGGTATCCTCCCAGCCATCTTTCGTCGATGCTCCCAGGCGATCGGCCTGAAATTGAACGCTTGTCGAAATATCTTCCGCTAAATCCGGCAGTGCAGCAACCGACTTTTTCAAAATCTTCCGAGTCTGTTGTCCGCTACGGGGAGCCATCAAAATACCCGTCACCACTCCCATTGCTGTCCCCAACAACAAACCCCCAATAAACCGTCCCGATTGATTATTAGACATATCCTTGCCAGTATCCTCGTCAGACTACACCACAAACAACCCAGCTATTCCTTGGCATAACCTAGGATCAAAACCCTAGTACGCTCCTTTCTTACCCCATATCTTAACTAACCTGGCGCTGATGTCTAGAGCGTCTGCGCCAAATTCCCAAAACTAAACTTAAAATCGATAAGACTTTTTCCACTTGGGCCCATTGTTGAGCCAACAGAGCATAGCGTTGTCTTGCCCATCGAGTCCCCCGTTGTCCTCGGATAATTCGCTCCGGAGCATGGAAGAGAATGCGATCGCTACGCTTTTCTGCCATAATCAACACATCTGCAATGCGGGCTAATCGCTTCCTTAATCGGCCAATACGCCAAGCCAACCACAGACAAAACACAGAAATTAGTAAATTGAAACAAATAACGGTAGTCACCATATTAAATTTGAGTTGAGATCCTTCACATTCATCCACTCGTTACCAGATTAGCGCTCGCCAACCCCAAAGCGCGATCGCCCCTGTAGAATGGCCATATTCACCCTAGACTATCCCTGAATCGATAGTCTGTACTCCATTAACTGTACTCTTTAACCTGACACCTATGAGCATCCTCTATGTCAATCCGGCAACGGGTAATGATAGCAACTCTGGTGCGTCTAGCGCTCCGTTCAAAACCATTAGTCGCGCTCTGCAAAATGTCCCCTCTGGAACCACCATTCAACTCTCAGCAGGCACTTATAATACGACCAGTGGGGAAGTTTTTCCCCTAACCGTTCCCTCTGGTGTCACTCTTTTAGGCAATGAAGCCAACAAAGGCCAAGGCATTACCCTTGATGGAGGAGGCAGTTATCTTAGCCCCACCTTTGCCGGACAAAATATTACCCTCAGACTCAACACCAATTCCCAACTAAGAGGAGTAACCGTAACCAATCCTCTCACCCGTGGAACGGGCGTTTGGATTGAATCGGCTGCTCCCATTATTGCTAATAATACGTTTACTCGCTCCAAGCGCGAAGGAGTCTTTGCTACAGGAAGCGCCAATCCTGTAATTCAGGGGAATATATTCCAATTAAATGATGCCAATGGCATTTCCATGGCCAAAAATTCTAAAGGGGAAATTCGCAGTAATGTCTGCGACCAAACGGGTTATGGAATTGCCGTCAGTGATGATGCTGCACCGGTCATTATTAGTAATCGCCTCAGTAATAATCGGGCGGGAATTGTGGCTTCTAATCGCTCCCGTCCAGTGCTGCGGCAAAATGTGCTTGAAAATAATACAGAAGATGGTTTAACCGTTATTTCCCAATCAGTTCCCGATTTGGGTAGCGCCCAAGATCCCGGTGGTAATATCTTTCAGGGGAATGGGGAATACGATCTGCAAAATGCCACGACAACGGCCTTAATTTCTGCGGGCAATCAACTCAATCCGAATCGGGTGAAGGGGTTAATTGAGTTTATTGCTAGTGATGTGATTACTCCACCCCCGACTCCCACGCCAACGCCAACCCCGACTCCTACGCCAACGCCAACTCCAACTCCTGGGCCAAGTCCCACCCCAACGCCAACCCCAACGCCAACCCCGACTCCCACCCCAACACCAACCCCGACTCCCACCCCAACGCCAGTCCAATTGCGGGATGTGGCGGGTCATTGGGCACAAGAGTTTATTGAAACGTTGGTCAGTAAGGGGGTGATTAGTGGATTCCCGGATGGTACATTCCGCCCCAATAATAATCTCACCCGTGCTGAGTATGCGGCTCTGTTGGCGAAGGCGTTTAATTTGCCTTATAAACGCGCTGCGATCGCGTTTTTGGATATTTCTAGTCGGTTTTGGGGAGCAGCCGCGATCGCCAAAAGCTCTCAGATGGGCTTTTTATCCGGCTATCCCGATGGTACATTTCGCCCCAGTCGCAATTTAACGCGCACGGAGGCAATTGTCGCTTTAATTAGTGGCTTAGAATTAACCGGTGGCGATAGTAGCGCCTTGTTTGTATTCCGCGATCGCACTACTATTCCCAGTTATGCCACCACCAAAGTAGCCACAGCAACCGTTAAAGGCATGATCGTCAATTATCCCGACCTCGGACTCCTCAATCCTCGCCGAGATATCACCCGTGCAGAAATGGCGGCTATTCTCTATCAATCTTTAGTCGCAACCGGAGAAGCCAATCCGATTAATTCTCGCTATATTGTCCCCGGTACGGGCACATCCTCTAATACCACCGATTCCTTTACCGATTTGGTCGGTCACTGGGCCCAGCCCTTCATTACCGGGTTATTAGAACAAGAGTTAATTAGCGGCTTCCAAGATGGCACATTCCGGCCCGATAGTTCCATTAATCGCGCCCAATATGCCGCTCTATTGGTCAAAGTGTTTAATCCCCAACCCAAACGGGATGCCGTGAATTTTAAAGATGTACCCGCCGATTTTTGGGCAGCCAGTGTCATTCAACAGGCCTATCGAGGGGGCTTTTTATCGGGAGTTTCCGCCGATACGTTTAATCCCAGTGCCAATGTGAGGCGATCGGATGTGTTGGTTTCCCTAGTCAATGGCTTAGATTTAGGGGTTGCCCCCTCGGCTGCTTTGAGTATTTTTGAAGACCGAGATCAGATTCCCAGCTACGCACAAGGGGCGATCGCCAAAGCCTTGCAAAAGCTCTTAGTGATCAATTATCCCAACGTCAACCGCTTGCGACCCAATGACGAAGCCACCCGTGCCGAAACCGCAGCCATGATTTATCAAGCCCTAGTGGATGCCGGACGGGTAAGCGCCATTACCTCCAGTCAGGTCGCATCTACTTAGGGAATAGGGAATGGGGAATGGGGAATAGGGAATAGGGAATAGGGAATGGGGAATAGGGAATAGGCAAAAGGCAAAAGGCAAAAGGCAATCCTCCCCATCTCCCCATCCCCCCATCTCCCCATCTCTCCATCTCTCCATCTCCCCATCTCCCCATCTCCCCATCTCTCCATCACCGGCCAAAGGACAAATAACTAAGGGGATTAGAAGAAGGATTCGCCTCCACTGCTGGCCGATTAAGGGGTACAAGCCAACAGAGTCCGGCGATCGCCATCAATAAACATAAAATTGATATGGGATGAATATTAAGTGTAGAGTTCATAGTTTAGCTCCCCTAAATCGGTAGATTTTTGATATCTCACTCCCCTAGAAACAACTCAATTGAGTTGAGCAACTTCAATTAAATAATCTCTATTTTAAACTGTATATGCTCTGGTGTCCTCCGATTTTTTACGGTTTTTAAACTGGGCTATGTTTCATCTCTTCCTTAAAATGAGTCCATACACTAATTACCCTCCGTGACTTACAATGACTACACCAGAACAGTGTTGATGTTATTAATTGTGCATTTAACCTTATGAAAATAGCAGTCACAGGAGCAACCGGATTTGTAGGACTAGCCCTTGTCCAACGGCTAATAGCGGAAAACGAGCAAGTTTTAGTCTTAACTCGCAATCCCGATAAAGCCAAACGCATCTGGCCCTCTGGGGTCGAAATTGTCGGCTATTCCGTGACTGAGGGAGGAGAATGGCAAAGTCAAATTGCCGGATGTGATGGTGTAGTGAATTTAGCAGGCGCACCCATTGCCGAAGAACGCTGGACAGCCGATCGCAAGAAAATCTTGCGCCAGAGTCGGATTTTGGGGACTCAAAAACTGGTGGAAGCCATTGGTGCAGTTGACCCCAAACCTCAAGTATTGGTGAATACTTCGGCTATTGGCTATTACGGAACCAGTGAAACGGCTGAGTTTGACGAAACCTCTCCAGCAGGAGATGATTTTCTCGCTCAATTGTGTGTGGAATGGGAACAAAGCGCCGAAGCGGTCACCGAATATGGAGTCAGGTCAGTCATCTTAAGATTTGGCATTGTGGTGGGAGATGGGGGCGCAGTTGCCAAAATGATTCCCCCCTTTAAAATGTTTGCCGGTGGCCCGATTGGTAGCGGTCAACAGTGGTTTTCTTGGATCGATCTTGATGATTTAGTCAGCCTAATTCTGTTTGCTCTGCGTCAACCGCAAATGCAAGGCACATTTAACGCTACTGCACCCAACCCAGTGCGGATGAACGATTTGGCGACAACCCTGGGAACTATTCTCAATCGACCCAGTTGGTTACCCGTACCCAGTTTTGTCTTAGATGCGCTCTTAGGAGATGGGGCAAAAGTCGTGTTAGAGGGACAAAGAGTTTTACCGAAAAAAACCTTAGATGCTGGGTTTGAGTTTAAATACTCCACTCTGAAAGAAGCTTTAGAAAAAATACTGAAATAGTATAGTCATGAAATGCTAAAATAACCAAACCGAATGGAAGAGATGACCCCAAGTGAACATTCCCCAAAGCGATCGCGCAGAAGTTAACCTGGGGGCTTATCTCTGTTCAACCTATAGTTTCTCCTGTTAATCTATGGTCTTCCAGTCTAATCGCTGGTCTCAAGTGCTGCAACGGCTGCCTTTACGAGCAGTTTTAATTGTGCCGTTTGTTGTGCAATTGGGGATCGTAGTGGGGTTAGTGGGTTATTTATCTTATCGGAGTGCCCATAAGAGTATCGATCATCTGGGTCAACAATTAATGGAAGATAGAGCTTCTAAAGTTCAGCTCTATCTTTTAAGTGAACTCTCTAGCCTATACCAAATTAACCGCATAAATATTGATGCCGTCCAAAACAATCAACTCGATCTCAATAATTTAGACGAAGTGGTGTCCCATTTCTTGGTGCAATTGCAACAATTTCCTTCTGTCACTACCTTAATGTTAGGCTTGCCACAAGGACAATTTCGGATCATTCACCGTAGCACGGTTCAACCGGGAAGGATTGAATTGGGGTATTCTAATCCAGAGAAACTGGATGAATTTAGGGTTGATTTTATTAGTGAAGAGGGCGATCGCCAGGAAAACCTAGAAGTATTATATCCTTTCCCCGTCCAGGAACGACCCTGGTATCAGGCAGCAGAGCGCGATCGCGCCCCCGGCTGGACAGAACCCTTTCAGATCGGCCAAGATCCCGTCCTCGCCATCAATGCTTATGCCCCCTTCTACACCGAAAATCAACAACTCAGGGGCGTATTTTCCGTTAACTTAAGCCTAAAAGGCCTGCAACAATTCCTGCAATCTCTACCCATTTGTCAAGGCTGTCGCGTTATTCTGCTCGATCGCCAAGGACAACTAATTGCCAGTTCCACCCCCGATCCTCCCTTTCAAGTCACCCTAGATACCACAGCAGCAGAACCCAAGCACATCTTTAAACGCATCACCCCCAGCGAAAGTAGCGATCCGATTGTAGCGGCTGTGGAAGGGCTGCTAGAACCCAAAAAGCCCATGAACTCCGGCGATGTCCTCTATCGTCAGTTCACCGTCGCCCCCTCCACCGGAGAAAGACCAGAAAAGTATAGAGTTTATCTCCAAGAATTAAGAATCTCAGAGTTACAGAAAAATATTGAAGGTCATCTCTTTCTTCCCCAACTGCCTAGGGGTTGGCAAGTAGGAATGATCGTTCCTGAAGCTGAATTTATGGGCCAGATTCAAGCCACTACTCACCGAACCATTGCCCTGTGTATCTTAGCTCTAGTGCTATCCATCGGCTTCAGTTTCCTTACCGCTCGTTGGATGGTATATCCTCTAATTCGTTTACAAAACAGTAGTCAAAACATTGCTGCGGGTAACCTAGATACCCCGGTAACCATCGCCGGGATTGGTGTAGTACATCGCTTGACCGATAGCTTTAGTCAGATGCAACAACAACTGCAAACATCCTTCCAAACCATTGCGGAAAAAGAACATGAACTGACTCTGATTATGAACAGCTTACCTTTGGGGGTAGCGGTCTTTGATCCTCAAGGCAAACTGATTTTAATCAATCCCAAGGGCCAAGAAATTTTACGGGGACAGACTCCAGAGACTCCCCTGAGAGACATGAATCAAGCCTACTCGGTTTATCGAGCAGGAACTTCAACCCTTTACCCTTCAGACGAACTGCCCCTAGTTCGGGCTATCCAGGGAGAAAATGCCTACGCCGATGACCTGGAACTGAGAATTGATGGGGTGCAAATTCCCCTAGAAGTCCACACGGCTCCCATCCGCAACCTAGAAGGAGAAGTCATTTATGCCATTAATGTCTTTCAAGAAATCAGCGATCGCAAACAAGCGGAAGCCCTAGTCAAAAACTATAACCTAATCCTAGAAAAACAAGTCAGCGATCGCACCAGACAACTCTATCAAGCCAACACCGAGCTAAAAAACGCCAAACAAGCCGCCGAAAAAGCCAACCAAGCCAAAAGCGAATTTATCGCCAACATGAGCCATGAATTGCGTACCCCCCTCAACGCCATTCTCGGTTATCCTACCCTCTTACAAAACAGTCCTCACTTGAGCAAACAAGACCGGCATTATCTGCACCTCATCAATAAAAGTGGAACCTATTTACTCAGTTTAATTAATCAAATTCTCGATTTTTCTAAAATTGAAGCCGGTCGTTTATCTCTAGACCTAAGTTCTGTTAATCTTCATCACCTGATTGAAGAAATCCAGACCATGTTTGACTTCAAAGCCAGAGCCAAAGAGTTACAGCTAGAAGTCCATCTAGACTCCGATCTCCCAACTATCATTGAAACCGATCAAATTAAACTCCAACAAATCCTAGTTAATCTCCTCAACAATGCTATTAAATTCACCTCTGTAGGATCGGTCAGTTTGACCGTAAAAAAACTCTCTCAAAAACAGATCCAATTCATCGTTGCTGATACAGGAGTAGGCATTGCCCCCGAAGAACTCGAACAAGTATTTCAACCCTTTGTACAAACAGAAAGTGGTCGTCATAGTCGAGAAGGAACCGGTTTAGGTTTAACCCTCAGTCAAAAATTTGTAGAGATGCTTGGCTCTACTTTAAGCGTAGAAAGTAAGCTGAGTAAGGGCACTCAATTTCAATTTGAACTGCCTATCCAAGAAGCTTTCAATACTCCTGCCTCTGATATCTCATCCTCTAGCCAGGCGATCCGGTTAGCAGCCGATCAACCCATCTTCCGTATTTTAATCGCTGATGATAATGAAACTAACCGATTCTTATTAGTTTCCCTCCTGAAAGAATGGGGGTTTGAAGTACGGGAAGCTCAAGATGGAGAAGAAGCGCTTAAAATGTGGGAAACCTGGCAACCCCACCTTATTTTTATGGATATGAGGATGCCGAATATGACCGGAGAAGAAGCGACAAAAGAGATTAGAAAAACAGTCGGAAATTTGACCCCTGTGATTATTGCCCTCACTGCTAGTGCCTTCGATCATCAAAAGGAAGCTATTCTTGCTACTGGCTGCGATCGGATTATTTCTAAACCGTTTCGGACGGTTGAAATTAGCCAGATTTTAGAAAATTATCTGGGTGTGGAATTTACTTATCAGGAAAAATCGGAAATACTAGCCTACGATCCAAACTATCTAAATGAAAGCGATTTAGAAAATATCTCGAATCAATGGCTGGAGCAATTAGAAAATTCCGTGACGATGGGAATGCCTGATGAGATGGATGAAATTATTGAAAAATTAGGCCCTGAACATGAGAGAGTCTCTCGGTTTTTGCAAGCCTTAGTCGATGATTTTGAGTTTAAAAAAATCCTGGATTGGATTACAAAGAATAAGAAGACTGAGTGAAATCACGATCGTTTAAAAAGGACTTAACTGATGTTACTTCAATTAGCCTTAATTATCCTAGTTGCGCTGATTTTATATTATCTATTTATCCAGATGAAAATGCCTGGGTTACTGGGGCTAGTGACTACTGGATTAATGATTGGGCCCAGCTTCCTGAATTGGGTCGATGAACCTGTTTTAGAGCTGTTGAAAGAGTTTAAGACAGTGGCGTTAATTGTGATTCTGATTCGCGCTGGTTTAGGGATTAATCGAGCTACTTTGAATACGATTGGGGGGCCAGCCATTCGTTTGAGTTGTATTCCCGGAATTATTGAGGGAACAGTTATTTTATTGTTGTCCCATGTTCTCTTGAATTTAACCTGGATTGAAGGGGGAATGCTGGGATTTATTTTAGCGGCTGTGTCTCCAGCAGTGGTTGTCCCCTCGATGCTAGAATTGAAAGATGCGGGTTGGGGAAAACATAAGGAAGTCCCAACTTTAGTGTTAGCTGGTGCATCGGCGGATGATGTATTTGCGATTACTCTTTTTGGGGTTTTTGTCGGTTTGGCAACCGGTGAATCTTTGAATCTTACCCATATATTGGTGAGTGTTCCCCTGGGGATTTTTGTTGGGGTAGCGATAGGAGTGGGGATTGGGTTGGGTTTAGTTGGGTTCTTTAAGCGTTATCATATCCGAGATACGAAAAAGGTAATTATCTTTACGATGATTGCGGTTTTGTTTTATGAATTTACGGAACTCGATGCGGTGAAAAATGCCATTCCGATCGCCGGTTTGTTGGGAATTATGGCGATCGGCTTTGTGATCCTAGAAAAATATGATACTCTCGCCCATCGCCTAGCCGCCAAGTTTGGTAAGGTTTGGGTGTTAGCAGAAATTCTCTTATTTGTCTATATTGGCACGCAAGTAGATGTGAATCAAATCAGTATGGAAGTGTTGGGAATGGGGGTGTTGATTCTGTTTGTGGGTTTAATCGCTCGCAGTTTGGGGGTTTGGCTGTCCTTACTCAAGTGCCATTTAAATACTAAAGAAAAGATCTTTTGCATGATTGCTTATTGGCCCAAAGCCACGGTACAAGCGGCGATTGGTGCAGTACCCCTGAGTTTGTTTTATGACGGTAAAATGACTTCGATGACGGAAGCTACGGGACAAATGATTTTGGCGATCGCCGTTTTGAGTATCATTATCACAGCTCCCCTAGGGGCGATCGGTATCCAATGGAGCGGCCCCAAACTCCTGAGCAAACCGTAATGGGGGGATGGGGGGATGGGG
>NZ_JAQOSP010000023.1 GCF_030068475.1 Roseofilum acuticapitatum BLCC-M154
TGGACAGTAGGAAAAGATCCCCCCTTGCCCCCCTTAAAAAGGGGGGAATAGGAAAGTCCCCCTTTTTAAGGGGGATTTTCCGCAAGCGGACATGAAAGGGGGATCAAGATGTCCCACATAAAGCGCGAAAACTGCTGTATAGGGAGAGGGCATTTCCAGTTTACATTTCATTGAAAACTGCGATCGCACGAGTTTGGGTTTTACGATTTCACAAACTGTTTATCATAAACCTCATCCTCTTTCTCCGTTTCCAACTTAATATCCGATTGGGGATAGGCTGAACACAGCAGAGCATACCCTTGCTGACGCAACTCAGGACTCAAACCCATCGCATCATTCTCATCCCGATAACGCACCTTGCCTTCTGTCAGTAATACAGCACAGGTTTCACAGACTCCAGCTAAACAAGACTGGGGTAAATCTAGACCCTTTTCATTCGCGACTTCTAGAATTTTCCGGTCTTCAGGAACTTCAATAACATGGGTTGTTCCTTGGTGATTAATTTCAACAGTAAAAGTTTTCGTCATAGGAGTTGCAGTACAGAAAAACACAAACGCGCTCCTTTCCAGCGCGTTCTCGATTTTATCATTACTCAAGCACCTTGTGGCGATAATGTTGTAACCAGAATTTTTTGGGGTGAGATAGACCGCAACGCCGTCTTGCCTCAGCTTTTGACCTGGGGTTACCAGGTGGGTACTGAAGTCCCGGCATTCGTTTCCGAGTGCTGGCTCGGTTTACTGCTGCTAGAATCTCTTTCAGTTCCCTTATAAGTCAAGCATAGATCATAAAACGTTATTGGCAGTCACCAACGCCGCAGCCTATCTTAATCGGCATTGTAAGTCAATTTTCCGTTCTGGGCTAGGGGGGATTAGAGATTTTTATGCCGGATACCAGATCGATTCAATTTTCTGGGCGATCGCCACCAACTCCTCCCGTTTTGTGCTATCCGTACAGACGGTAACATGGCCTAACTTGCGTCCCGGTCTCACTTCTGGCTTACCATACCAATGCACATGAGTTCCCGGAAGTTGGGCTAACCGCTCTCGTTCCTGTAAATAGTCGCTCTCAGACTCTTCATAACCCAACAAATTCACCATCACCGCTCCCCCACACTTCAAACTCGGATCGCCCACCGGTAAATCAGCCACCGCTCGCAAATGTTGGGCAAACTGGGAAGTATAGCAAGCATCTAGGCTAAAATGACCCGAATTATGGGTACGCGGCGCAATTTCATTCACCAAAACTTGCCCATCAGAGGTTAAGAAAAACTCAATCCCCAAAATGCCAATGACCTCTAGCTCATTGAGCAACTTCTGGGAAATTTCTGTGACCTTTTGCTGCACCTTTTCCCCCACTTCAGCCGGAACCAATACCCACCGGCACACCTGATTAATCTGTTGGGTTTCTACTACAGGATACACCACCACCTCCCCAGAAGAAAATCGCGCCGCCATCACTGCCAATTCTCTCTCAAAAGGCACAAATTCTTCTACTAAAACCGGGACATCAGCAAAGGTTTTCGCCGCTTTATTTAACTCTTCTCGATCTTTTAAAATTAAGGTTCCTTGCCCATCATACCCCTGTCTTCGAGTCTTCAACACCACCGGAAAAGAAAAATTTTCCGGTAAATGATGCCAATTTAAACTTTTAAACCAGGGAACCGGAATTCCTAAATCTTGCAGAAAACAGCGCTGATCGTATTTATCTAATAATGGTTTTAGGGCAGATAAACGGGGACGAAAACAGACCCCAGATTGCTCTAGAGAAGAGAGCGCCTCTAGATCGATAAACTCATTTTCAAAAGTAATAACATCACAGCGCTCGGCTAATCGTTCTGTAGTGGTCGCATCGGCGATCGCCCCAAAAATGACCTCCGAAGCTCTAGAGACCGCAGGATCGCTCGATTTCGGGGTTTGTACCATCAATTCTAGACCCAATGCTTCAGCTTCCAGAGCCATCATCCAAGCCAACTGTCCTCCCCCAATCGCCCCCACGCGAGTTTTCTGTCCCTGTTTCATAATTCCCTATTTTGAATCACCCAACCCCCAATCATACCAAGCTTTTCCCCATTCCCCACTCCCCCCTGATGGGAACCCGATCGCCGCGTAAGCATTCAAAAATGCCTATCTCCTGAATCTATACTCCCATAGACTTAGGTGATACCATAATGTGCAACTCTGAACTATCCTCACACCCTTACCACCAGGGAGGTTCCCTTGAACAGAACAATCCTTAACTCCAGTACCCTTCTATTCACCCTACTCAGTCTCAGTTTGAGTACGGCGATCGCACCCAAACCCATTTTCGCCTCTGAGTATACCGCCCAACTCACCCCAGAAGTCTCCACCGAACGACCCACCCTATGGGTGAACCCCCAAACGGGCAACGATCGCGCCGGAAATGGCACAGCACAAGCCCCCTATCGCACCTTAACCTATGCCTTACGCATGGCTGCACCCAACAGCATCATTCAACTCGCTCCCGGAACCTATACTGAGCAAACCGGAGAAGTCTTTCCCATTCAATTAAAACGAGATGTCATCGTTGTTGGGAACCCCGATAATAAAGGGCAAAACGTCATTATCCAAGGTGGGGGACGCTTCATCAGTCCCACCTTTGCCCGGCAAAATATTACCCTCCTAGGAGCCAACGATGCCGCTCTAGCAGGGGTAACTGTCACCAACCCTGGCGATCGCGGTTATGGCTTATGGATCGAATCCAGTTCCTTAGTCGTCGCCGATAACACCTTTACTGGCAACATCCATGACGGCATCTCCATCACCGGCAGAAGTGGCTCCGTCATTCGCAGTAACCACTTTACCCGCAACGGAGCCAACGGCATCACCATCTATGGCACATCCAATCCCGAAGTGCGGGATAATGTCTTTGATAATACCGGATTTGGCATCAATATCAATCAGAAAGCTACACCCCTAATTATCAATAATCAAATTATTAATAATCGCGATGGCGTAGTAGTCCAAGCCAAAGCCACCCCCGTTTTACGACAAAATCGCATCGAAAATAACCAGCGCAACGGATTAGTCGCCATCTCTGAATCCCAACCCAATCTCGGTACAGCCAACGAACCCGGTAATAATCAGTTCCGCAACAACGGTGAATATGACATTAATGCCCAAGGTGCTAAAAACATCATTCCCGTCTACGGTAATCAACTCATTACCCGCCGTATTATCGGCACTCTCGACTTTCAAGGCACAACAGCCCTGATTCAACCTGCCGCAGAAACTCCCCGTCCTATCTCCCCACCCTCCCGCACCCTACCCCCCACCCCTACCCGTCCCGTTACACCTCCTCCAAGCAACAACGCCCCCTCTCGCGCTCCCATTCCCATCCCCGTACCCCCACCTCCCCAGTCCAGTACCCCCCTACCTGCTCCCCCTCGGCAAGCGAGTACCCCCCTACCTGCTCCTAACCGCAGTTCCTCCGTTACTTCCCAAGTCCCGAACCTAGAACCCCTGCCCGTTCCCAATATCGATATCCCCTTGGGAGATAATAGCTATGCTAGTCGCATTCCTAACCGAGCCAGTGTGCCAGGAACTCCTCCCCCTCCCCCGACTAGCGTCGCTTCTGCCTTGGGCTTGAGCTATCGCGTGATTGTCTATACAGGTTCTACTCAGGAACAAAACCGGGTTAAATCTCTGGTTCCCGATGCCTTCCGCAGCTCCTATCAAGGGCGATCGGTCATTCAAGTCGGCGCATTTCCTACCCTAGAAGAAGCCCAAACCCGGCTAGAGTTAGTCCGCAATGCTGGATTACGAGCCGAATTGGTAGACTATTAAGTTAAGTCAATCAGTCAAAACTAGGCAACCCTATCAAGTCCGGTTAATGGGTTGTAAACCTGATGGGTTATGAAGCAGTGGGAGCGTCTCGCTCCCCATCCCCCAATTTCCCCATCCCCCCATTCCCCCATCCCCCCATTCCCCCATCCCCCCATTCCCCCATCCCCCCATCCCCCCATCCCCCCATTCCCATGCATATTCATAACCTAAAAGAATGGCAACATTCCCATAATTTCTTAGTCGATCGCCATCAAGCTGAACGCAAAACCCAAATGGTGATCGCTCTAACCGCTATAACCATGATTGCCGAGATTGTTGCCGGTACAATCTTTGGTTCCATGGCTCTACTCGCCGATGGCTGGCATATGGCAACCCATATTGCTGCCTTTGGGATTACCCTATTTGCCTATCAATATGCTCGCCGTTATGTGAATGACCCCAAATATACATTTGGTACAGGCAAAGTTAGCACCCTAGGAGGCTTCGCGAGTGCTGTCGCTCTGGCAGTCGTAGCTTGTGTAATGGTGGTAGAGTCCATCGGTCGTTTATTGCAACCGGAAGCGATTCAGTTTAATGAAGCCATTACAGTAGCCGTCATTGGTTTAGTCGTGAATTTAGTCAGTGCTTTGTTATTAGAAGACCATCACGATCGCGATCATGACGATCATCATCACGATCATAACCTTCGCGCTGCCTATTTCCATGTCTTAGCCGATGCTTTAACCTCAATTTTGGCCATTTTTGCCCTGTTTGCAGGTAAGTTTCTCGGTTGGATCTGGATGGATGCAGCCATGGGTATGATTGGGGCGATCGTCATTGTCAAATGGTCTTATAACCTCTTACGAGAAACCAGTGCCCTATTGCTCGATGGAGCAATTGATAAACAAACTAAGCTCGACATTATTAATCGCATTGAAAAGGATGCGGATAATCGGGTCGTTGATTTGCATGTTTGGCATCTCAGTGAAGAGCATTTAGCCGCTACAATTTCCTTGGTTACCCACTATCCCCAAGAACCAGAGTATTACAAAACGCTCCTTGACCCCATTTCTTCCCTTTCCCATGTATTAGTTGAAGTCCATCCCTGTGAAGGGAAATCTTGTGTAGAGGTGAAAAGGGATTAATATCAAGTTCGCTTATTCATGTCCGCGAAGCGGAAATACCCTAATTAAAAATTTAGGGAGCAAGATGCTCCCACTCCAGTCATACCCCTCTTCTGTCACTTTGCGAAAAAGAGGGCTGAAACCCTTATTCTTTCGTTAGCGATCGCAGGCTATAACGACGGAAATTCGTTAGAATTTCCAAGAGTGACAGAAGAGGGATACAGCAATTTTCGCTGCTATGCGGTACATCTCGATCCCCCCAACCCCCCTTAAAAAGGGGGGTAGTAAAAGTCCCCCTTTTTAAGGGGGATTTAGGGGGATCTGTCTGGCTATACCTCACAAGATCGCGAAGTGCTGTATCAAAGAATTCGAGGAGTGCGGGCATCTTGCCCGCTTCTTAACAAATTTTCATGTC
>NZ_JAQOSP010000024.1 GCF_030068475.1 Roseofilum acuticapitatum BLCC-M154
TTCCAGCAATTTTTGCTGTTCTGGTGTCATAGGGGTATACCTTCTCGGCGGATGTTACGAAAGAAGCTATTGTTATACTCTTGGAATTGGCGACTACTGGCTAAAGCACAGCTTATCAACGTATTATATTCTAAGCATAAATCGGCAATTGTTTTGCTAATTCTGTTGCTCTCTTCAGAATATTGAAAGTCTTGTTTCAGAATGATTAAAATATCGATATCTGAGTCAGGTTCTGCATCCCCTCTTGCTTGAGAACCATAGAGAATAATTTGGTCAATTTGCTGTCCATATAGGGTTTTAAGTTTTTGACAGGTTTGGTTTAAGATAGTGTTAAGAGTTTCTTTGGTCATCTTTGATTTCAACCGGTGATCTTTCCAAGTGTTTATCATTACCGTGCAAAGCGCTATAGTGTTTAATCACAGGTTCTAGAATTAACTGGAAGTGTTTAGAGTCTAGAGATTTTTGAATAAAGCCCCGTTTTCTTAAAGAGTAAATGGTGGCTAAAAGATTGAAGTCTGAGGAAAATTGTTCTGAAGGGATGTTGGACAGATCGGTGAGATTCTCTTGATGAGCTAACCAAGATAATAGGAATTTTTCAGAAGCAGATAAACGCTGATAATGGTCTCTTATGATGAGTTCTATATCGCCTAAAAATAGGTTAGGATAGGATAAGAATTGGGCGACGCTACCATTAAAGAGGTCTTGGATCGTCGCAGCAATAATGTTAAGCCATGAGGGGTTTTGACTGTAGCGGTTGATCAGTTCTAACCATCGATCGCGATCGCTTAATCCTTTGTTTTGTAGGAGTTCTTCGGCTAATTGCACTGAACCGGATAACAGGAGGCTATGACAAGGACGATTTTCGGCTTCTAGGGTGGCTATTTCTGGGGGTTGTTCCCAACTGAGGAGCAGTACGCAACTGTTGTGGGGCGATCGCCCAATATCTTGCAGCAGTTTACCATAACTCTGGTATTCGGGTAGGTAACGCCCAACGAGTTCTCCAGGGGTGAGAGTTTCGTGGAAGTCATCCAGGATAATGAAGCAACGGTGCGATCGCAAGTAGTCCAGTAGTGCGCGATGTTCGCTTGCTTCTCCTTGGGAGAGGAATTGGATTAAGCCAGTTGTGAGGGCGTTAAGATTGGGGAAGGTGCGGTGACTATACCAGATGAGGCGATCGAAATGCGCTGCTATGTCGTCTACCAGTTGGGTTGCAAGGGCTGTTTTGCCCATCCCCGATAACCCATAGATGCTGATAATGGCGCTATTTTCGTTGAGTATCCAGTGTTTGAGCGTGTTGAGTTCCTCTGTACGGTGGGGATAGAGGCGATCGTATTTGGGGATGTGAGTGCGATCGTGTATTTTTTCAGCCTGAAAATTTTCTGATTGATTAATAGAAGTTTGTTCTTTTACTTTTTCATTTGAAGAATTGTCGTGAAAAATATTTATATTGCCGTTACCCATATGCATATTAGGATTAGAATAGAAAAACGACACATTTTCTAAAATAGCTCTAACATTCTTTTTTTTGACATCCTCTCCCAACACATCTGATAACAATTTCCACAATTCCCAAGCCATCTTTCTCACATGATCCGTAGAGCAGTGGTATTCCTCAGCAATTGCTTTATAGTCTTGACGTTCCCAAACCCCCTCCAAAATCGCCTGCTGTAGGGAATCCAGACGTTTTCCTGTTTTCGCAAAAATCACATCATCTGTCCACTTGAGGACTTCTTGAAGTTCCATAGCTTCATCAATAGAGTTAAGTTTTGTATCTTTTTGTCCTACATTATCCCATATTTTCCCATTTCTTGGAATAAAAACAAATTTTGTGACATTTTCAAGCCGCGATCACTGCATCAATATCCCCCTTAAATCCCATTTTTGTAAGTTGATCAATTATCAGTAGAATGACAGTATATAAACGGCCGGTTTAATTTTACCCTTAGAGGATCAGATCAATGGTAAAAATGTTAGGAACTGAAGAAAAGTGTTCTGAAAAGCTACCTTTTGCCATGTTGTTTGCAGTAGAGCCTGCTTTTACCAGCATTTCTAGTGAAGTGCTTGAAAAAGAACTTCGCTATAATCCTGAACTTCAGATCAACGAAGAAAGTCAATTAAGTCTTATTGTAGCTGGGCAAACCAGCACAAGTGTTAGGAGATCTACTAATACTGGTAGTCTTCCTATACCTGGTACTGGAGATTCTGATGACGATAGTATGGGTGATGAAAGCAAGTAAGTCACTTATTTGAGAAATTCAAAGATAGGTGTTTATAAATTATAGATACCTATCTTTTTAAGTTTGTTGGGATTATGTGTTTCATTATAGTTATATGATAAAGCCAATTCTAGTTATTACAGATAAATGTGATGTTCACGCGGATTTTGTCACCATGGAACTTAGGAAAATGGGTGGTGATATTATTCGCATGAATACTCAAGATATGGGACATAACTCAGATTTCTTTCTAGGAAAGCCAGATTTACAAGAACCTTGGAAGCTACAGTTCCATTTCAAAGATTCTAACAAAACTCTAACAGCAGATAGCTTTGATACAATTTGGTATCGAAAACCAGAACCCGTCAATCCCAATCCCAGTATTGCCGAAGAACACGCGCAGATTTTTGTTCAGGAAGAATATGCATATTTTTTACGGTCATTTTATACGCTTTATGGTCACAAGAGGTGGGTTAATCCTTTTTGGAGTTTAAGACACTCCAGCCAAAAGTTACCGAACCTAGAACTTGCAGAAAAACTAGGCTTAAAAATTCCCAAAACTTTAATTACTAACAATGCAGAAGTGGCTAGAGAGTTTGGGGCATATTGCAACTGGAATTTACTCGTGAAAACCTTTCATTTTTCTGGCTTTGTTGTGAATCAAACAGAAGCGTGGCATTGTTTTGCCAAAAAAATTGACAAAGAACAGTTTCTTGAATTCGCAGAAACCATACATTTTGCTCCAACTTTTTTACAACAATACATAGACAAATCCATAGAATTAAGGGTTACTATTATTGGAGAACAAGTCTTTACGGCTGCTATTCACTCACAAGAGATTGAAAAAACCAAGTCTGACTGGAGAGCTATAGACACTTACCAAATCAAACATACCATTTACGATCTCCCAGAAGACATCGCTCAGAAACTGTTGGCTTTTAACCGTCATTATTCTTTGGTATTCTCGACATTTGATCTGATTCTAACGCCTGAAGGAGAATACTACTTTTTAGAATGCAACCCAAATGGTCAATGGTATTGGATTGAAGAATTAACTAAACTTCCTATGGCAAAAGCAATGGCTGAATTGCTAATCCAAACCAATTAAAATTATAATCATTATAAATAAAAATTAGACGTTTTGTAGGGGCGAACGGCTGTTCGCCTCTACCAGATACGATCAAAATATGTAAAAGTCCTAAAAGTTCAACAGCCGCTAAATTAGTAATGGGCGAAGCATCACTGATAACAATCATAGATGACCGAGCGATCGCTAACCAATTGCGCCTCGATCCAATCCAGATTTTGAACTTCAACTATCCGGAAGGATCAAAAGATTGAAATTGATTTACGGTGTTCATCAATTTATACTAGATGGAGCAGAAGTGCGAAATATTTCCTCATTATTGTCAAAAGCAACTAAATCAATCCGTAGGGGCCCTGCGGTATAGGTCGTTTCCGAGGCGATCGCTTGAATCGTTATGCGGGTAGGATTTTCCCTGATTTTCTGCACAAAATTCATCAATGTTTCTGGCGAGCCATCCCCTACTTGTAACCGACTTTCTAAAATCCCTCCTCGACGGGCCCGAAAGCGACAAGACTCAATCAAAATACCAACTTGTTCAATTAACTGCTCTTCACTCATGATTGCACCATTGGTGATTCCTGTAGCAATCACTTCTCCGGATTCAAACACAACTTGATTTAAGGCCACATCTACAAAAATCTCCACATTAGATTCCCCACGAATATAGTTGCCTGCTGATAATAACCTCACCACATATTCCTGACCATCAGCAATTTTTTCTTTTAATCGTTCCACTTGCTCCGGAGTCACTTGAATGACCTGCTCATTGATTTCTCTCGTGCCCGGTTTAACCTGGTCTCTAGCAAACTGATTAGCAATTTCTAATAAGCGATTCACCGCTTGCATAGATCTTTGAGGATCGAGAACTTCAACTACGGCAGAAGCGAGAATTTGTCCTCGAAGTAAGGCTAAATTACCTTGCCGCAAATCTTGATAATCTTGATAATATTGCTCAAAAATCCGGACTTGTCGCTCCAAAAATTTTTGTTGATTTTCCAGTTCTTTTAATTTAGATTCTCGCTCTTGAATGACCTTATTCCGATTTTCAATTTCTCGATCGCGTTCGGCAATTAACTCATTGCGATTGGCAATTTCTTCGTCTCGTTGAGCAATTTGGGACTTGACCTCATCTCGCTGACGAATTAACTCTTCGCGCTCCGTCCTTAATTTATCTAACTCCGATCGCAAATTTTCAGTTTGAACGGTTACTCGCTTTAATTGATCTTGAGCCTGTTGAAATTTGCCCACGATCTCCTGTAGCTGACCTTGGGTTTGCTCAAAGTTCTTTTGAATTTCCCGTAATTGAGCTTGGGTTTTCTTTAGATTTTCTTCCGTTGCTGACTTCTGAGCTGTAACCGTTTGCAAACTAGCATTGAGATTATCTAAATTTTGCTCGACCAGTTCCCGTTCGGCCCGCACCTGAGCTAAGTCAATTTCAATCTGTGCCTTTTGTGCTTGGGTAGACTGAAGTTCTCGACGAGCTTCGCGGAGCTTACGCTGGGTTTCATCATACTCAAAAATGCCTCGGCGCAAAGGCTGACTCATGGCAAAGAGAATGCCTAGGGTTGAGCCAGAAATCAAAGTCCCCGTAACAATCGTGACTAAAACAGCCGTTTGTCGGGGGCGAAGATTAAATAAGCTCAACCTGGCTTTACCCACCTTAGTTCCCAGGCGATCGCCCAGAGTCGCGAGTAAACCCCCTAAAAACAAAATCGAGACAATCAGAATAATGCCAATAGTCATGGGTAGCTAGAGACGATCTAAGATCCAGATATAGCCTAGCCCATAAGAGTAAAGGCGATCGCCCAAACCGTAAGAATTCACATGGGTGTTCAATTTAAGCAAACTGCTGACTCAAAGCCACCGGATTATGGACTGTAATCTTCTTCTTATGGATAGAAATCATTTTTTCCCCCCGTAAATCTCCCAGCAAACGGGTAACGGTTACCCGTGTAGAGCCGATCGCCTCGGCGATCGCCTGATGAGACAGTTTCAGATCGATCGTAATTCCATCCTCCGTAGGAACGCCAAAATCTCGACATAAAATCAACAAAAAACTCACCAGTCGCGATCCCATATCCCGGTGTGCCAGAGTCTCAATCATCATCTCCGTTTGTAAGATCCGAGAAGAAAGCCCTTGCAGCATCACCATAGACAGCTCTGGATTTTGCTTAATCGTCTTCTCCACACGATCGATCGGCAGAGAAAGCAATTCCACCGGAGTGAACGCCACAGCATGATAAAATCGGTCTGAGCGATGGCCCGTAATTAAGGACAACACCCCAAAGACACTATTTTCCCGCAATAGCGCCACGGTAATCTCTTCTCCAGCTTCATAAACCCTAGAGAGCTTAACTGCCCCTTTGAGCAGAAAATAAACCCGCTCGGCTGGATCGCCCGGAAAAAAGATCGTTTTACCGCGCTCAAAGCTTTCCACCACTGGGGGAAAACCACCGCCACTCATTTGGCGAAACATAGCCGCTAGGGGTTTGTCATCACTAAGTACCATATTGCCTTACTTCTAATGTGTGACTGTGCGATCGCGATAGTGTTGCGGAGCAATCTCGCTCTCCAACAAGTGATCTGGTGAGCAGTGTATCACCTTCCACCACTGGTCTTAAAACAAATTTAACGGAGTTTTTCAATAAAGGGGCTATCTTAATCTGGGATAGATGGCTATCAGTTTAACCAATCTCTGCCCATTCGTGGAAAACTCGACCCCAAAAAAATCTCCTCGACCCAGATCGGTCAGTCAGTCTGTATGAGATGATGCCAGTATACCCAACCCTAACCTTTTAGGCTTAGGCGGGATATCTCGACAAGATTCTATTGACGATCAAACCATCATGCTCAACTTAACTGGAAAAAACGCGCTGATTTTAGGCATTGCCAATAACCGCTCCATCGCTTGGGGAATCGCCCAACAACTCCATCAAGCGGGAGCCAACTTAGGAATTACTTATTTACCTGACGAAAAAGACCGCTTTCGCAAAAAAGTCGAAGATCTAGTCTCTCCCCTCAATCCCAGCCTATTTCTGCCCTGTGATGTGCAAAATGATGAGCAAGTGGCCGAAATGTTCGAGACGGTGAAAACAGAATGGGGACATCTGGATATTCTGATTCATTCTTTGGCTTTTGCGGGTAAAGATGAACTTAGTGGCGAGTTTAGCGACACCACCCGCGCTGGTTTTCTCAAAGCGATGGAAATTAGCACCTATTCTCTGACTCAGCTCTGCGCTCAGGCTAAGTCTTGTATGGCTGAAGGCGGTTCTGTTGTTACCCTCAGTTATTTGGGAGGGGTGAAGGTGATCCCCAACTATAATGTCATGGGGATCGCTAAATCCGGTTTAGAAATGAGTGTCCGCTATTTAGCGGCTGAATTGGGGCCGAAAAATATTCGCGTCAATGCCATTTCTTCTGGGCCCATTCGCACGTTAGCTTCTTCAGCCGTGGGGGGTATTTTGGATATGATTAAGCATGTGGAAGAAATTGCTCCCCTACGACGGACTGTGACGCAAACGGAAGTGGGAAATACTGCTGCTTTTCTCTGTAGCGATCTGGCTAGTGGCATCACGGGACAGATTATTTATGTGGATGCTGGATATGAAATTATGGGCATGTAATCGGAGTTGATCGTTATGGGTAAGTTGGGTTTGCTGTGCTTGCTTGCCAATGAACCTAACTTACCCACAGAAAGTTCTATTATCAATTAAAAATTAACAATGGGGATCGGTTGTAATAGAGAAATTCAGAGAACAATGGAAATGGGCGATAATACTCCGCATCGCTTGGGCGATCGCACAACCTATCGAGCTAAAGTCAATGGTGTTTTTCCCCATACAGCCAGAATGAGTTTTGAGCAATTAGATTCTTGTTTTTTGGGAGTCAGTCTTGAGAATAAAAACTTCACCCCAGAAAAGCTTAAGGCAATGATTGAGTGGATTTCTAGGAGGTTTCGCTACTGTGCTGTCTTAGTTGGAGATAGTATTCATCGGATAACGTTGGAAACTACAAAGTCACTTGAACCAGAAATCGCGCTGATTGAAGCTTTAGCAATGGGGAATTGTTTTATTCAGGATAATAAACATCTTTTCTCTGTTTTTCAAGAACAGACTCAATTTACATTCGAGACTTGTAGCCACATTCAGGACTCAGAAATTTATATACAGTTTTATAAGCGTCTCAAAGATTATTTTGAAAACCATGCTGGGTTTCGTTCATCTATTGAAGGATTTTCACGTCAATACTATAGCAGGAAAAGAAATGATCGAGACGAAGTATTAATAAGGTACAATATCGAACGATCTTGTGAATACTTTATTGCTGAAAAAAATGAACCAATACAGCAATAACCCCATGGCGGAAATGTTCGCTCGCATGGTGGGAGGTGCAGGGATCGTGTCCCAAAAAGCGGCCTCTCTTGCCGGTATTCCCCCAGCCGAGATTAAACTGATTAATGGGTCAGGATTAGGGGAAGAAAACCAAATGTCCCCACGAGCGGCGATCGGTTTATTCTTAGGTATTCAAAAACTTTTACAACCCCATCAAATGACCGTCGGTGATGTTGTTGCCATTGTCGGACAAGATGAAGGGATCTTAAGATCGCGCCCTTTACCTAAATTTGCTGTCGTCAAATCAGGAAGTCTCTACGTTGTCAGCACCCTGGGAGGAGCCTTACCCACTGCCCAAAAAGGTATTATTTGGTTTGCTATGTTTAATGGCGGTAGCTATTACGAAGATTTCCGTGAAGAGCAAGAAGCCTTTGTCAACCAACTGGTGAGCCAGTGGGGAGCCGTATCTAGCCTACCGAAAGAACTCAAACCTGGCTTGTCTCCAACCTCTGGATCTCGGATTGAGAAAGTACAATAAGGTTACAGCGCTTTGGGCTGTAATGCTGGGCATCGCTTCAGCGATCGCCGAAACCCTAAGATTTGGAGATGATGGAGATTGCTTCCCTGCGATCGCAATGACAACTGTTTAGCCGGACATGAAAGGGGGATCGTTCCCACTGTATCTCATGACCGTGCCATGACATCCTGTTTACCAGCGTGTAGAATGAGCTAGAGCAGGAAAAAAAAACATGACTCAATTCATCTCTTTAATTCAATCTAAAAAAGCATTCCGATTACTCATCACTTTTTTATTCTTTATCGCCCCCATTGCGACCGTTGCTGGTTTTATCTATACTCAAGAAATAAAGCAAGCAAAAACTTTATTAGAAATCCAAGCCACCAATAGCCTCAAAGGGCAAACCGATCAAATTTCCAGAGAGTTTCAGTTAGTGGTATCCGATTTAAGAATCTTAGCAGAACTGAACGAGCTGCAAACCTATCTCGCGGAAATAACAGTTGAGCAACGGAATGCTCTAGCCCGTGAATTTTTCCACTTTTCTGTCCATAAAGAACTGTACGATCAGATTCGGTTTTTAGATGAAACGGGACTGGAAAATGTTCGGGTTAATTTTAATGCCGGTCAGCCCTCGATTGTGCCAGTAGAAAAACTGCAAAATAAAGGAAATCGCTATTACTTTCAAGATGCCTGGGTTCTGTCTGCTGGAGAAATTTTTGTTTCTCCTTTTGATTTGAACATGGAAAAAGGCAAGATTGAACAGCCCTTAAAACCCATGATTCGCTTTGGGATGCCGGTGTTCGATCGCCAGGGGGAGAAACGAGGGATTGTCTTACTCAATTATCTGGGAAAGCCATTATTAACTGCGCTCAAAAAGGATGCGATCCATGCTCCAGGGGAGCTAATGTTATTGAATGCGGAAGGGTTTTGGTTGACTGGAGTTTCCGCATCGCAGTTATGGGGATTTATGTATCGCGATCGCCAAACTGAACTCCCGCAAACCTTCGCCGAACAGTTTCCCCAGGAATGGCAACGCATTAGTCAGGAGAGGAAAGGTCAATTTTATACAACTAATGGCTTGTTTACATTTGTAACTATCTATCCCTTAGTGGAGGGACAAAGATCCAGCACGGGGGCTTCAGATGCCTTTAGTCCCAGTGAATTGGAGATCGGTGCATCGGAGTATTACTGGAAAGTCGTGTCCTATGTACCGACGGAAGAGATTCAGGCAATCCTACTCCCCATTGGGCAAAAAATTACGCTACCGTTTCTCCTATTAGCGGCGATCGTGTTAGTCCTTTCGATAGGGTTAACGGATGTTCAAGTCAAACATAGAAACGCGGAACTAAAAATTGAGGCACAAAATCGTTTCCTAAATAATGTCATCAATTCTTTAGGAGATTCTTTTTATGTCATTGATGTCACCAATTACAAAATTGTTACAGCTAATACTGCGGCAAAAAAACTGGGTACTGTTAACCATACAACCTGTTATACGTTGACTCATAAACGGAATAGTCCTTGTAGTGATGATATGGATCAGGCTCATCCTTGTCCGTTAGAAATATTGCGGAAAACAAAAGAGCCAACTGTGGTTGAACATACTCATTTTGATGCCCAAGGTAACCCACTTATTGTAGAAGTTCATGCCTATCCTATTTTGGATATTCAAGGAAACTTGGTACAAATGATTGAGTATAGTTTAGATATTACAGCTCGCCGCAAGGCAGAAGAGCAAGTGCGTAAACTTTCCCAAGCCGTAGAACAAAGCGCTAATGGCATTCTGATTACGGATTTAAAAGGAAGAATTGAATATGTGAACTCCCAGTTTACTGAAATGACCGGGTATACTGTGCAAGAAGTTCTAGGAAAAACACCGCGAATCTTAAATTCGGGAGAACAGAGCAAGGAATATTATCAGGAATTATGGCAAACGATTCAATCAGGAAATGAATGGCGGGGTGAGTTTCATAACCAACGCAAAGATGGTTCTCTGTATTGGGCCCATGCGACTATTTCTCCTATCTTCAATGCTGATCAAAAAATAACTCATTTTTTAGGAATTCAAGAAAATATAACGGCTCGTAAACAGGCAGAATCTGACTTGCGAGAGTCTGAATATAAATTAAGACAGCAAACTCAAGAGCTGGAGAAAACTTTAGCCGAATTACGTCAGGCTCAATCCCAACTTATCCAAACTGAGAAAATGTCGAGTTTGGGGCAATTGGTTGCCGGAATTGCCCATGAAATCAATAATCCTGTTAGTTTTATCTATGGAAATTTGGGCTATGCTGAAAGTTATATCAAAGACTTGATGAGTGTGATTGAGGCTTATCAGGAATCCTACCCCGATCCTGAGCAACGGGTGGCGGAAACTATCGAAGAGATGGATTTGGAATTTTTAAGCGAAGATCTATCCAAAATTTTGGAATCGATGAAGGAAGGGGCAAATCGAATTGATGCGATTGTTTCTTCTTTGCGTACCTTTTCTCATATCGATCAGGTGGGGATTAAAGCGGTAGATATTCATCAAGGATTGGACAGTACCTTAACGTTATTACAATGTCGATTACAAGGGGATGAAAATCGTCGAGAGATTCAGCTCAAAAAACAATATGGTAAGTTACCCTTGGTAGAATGTTATCCCGATCAATTGCATCAGGTGTTTATGAATTTAATCATGAATGCCATTGATGCCATTGAAGAGCGCGATCGCTCCTCGGACAACGTTCAATCCTATCTAGGGGAAATCAGCATTATCACTCGAACGATCGGCGATCGCTCAGTGCAAATCAGTATTATTGATAATGGTATCGGTATTAAAGAGTCCATAAAACCTCGATTATTTGATCCATTTTTTACAACTAAAGATGTGGGTCAAGGAACAGGGTTAGGACTCTCCATTAGCTATCAAATTATTACAGAGCAGCATCAGGGAACCATTGAATGTTTGAGCAAAGTATCTGAAGGGATAGAGTGGGTCATAACATTACCGGTTCAGATGATCTAATACAGCGCTTCGCGTGGTAACGAGGTAATAGGTTCTCTTAAAAGTCCCCCTGAAGAAGTATAAATGCTATATCCAGCCACAAATCGCTGTATCATAAACTGATGTAATAAAGACAATCAGAGAACAATGGAAATGGGTGAGCGCACAGCTTCAGTTCATCGCGTAACCGGGGAAACCGATGTTACCGTATTCTTAAATTTGGATGGCCAGGGAAAATGTAGCGCCAAAACAGGCATTCCCTTTCTTGACCATATGCTGAATCAAATTTCATCCCATGGACTGATTGACCTGGAAGTAGAAGCACAGGGAGATTGGGAAATTGATGACCATCATACCAATGAGGATGTGGGGATTACTCTCGGTCAAGCCCTAGCCAAAGCATTAGGCGATCGCAAAGGAATTGTCCGCTTTGGCCATTTTATCTCCCCCCTCGATGAAGCCCTAGTACAAGTGGCCCTCGACTTCTCTGGACGGCCCCATCTGAGTTACGGGTTAACTCTTCCCACGGAACGAGTGGGAACCTATGACACCCAATTGGTACGCGAGTTCTTTGTAGCAGTGGTGAACCATTCCCAAATGACCCTCCATATCCGTCAACTCGATGGCATCAACTCCCATCATATTATCGAAGCCACCTTCAAAGCCTTTGCCCGTTCCATGAGAATGGCCCTAGAAATCGATCCCCGTCGCACGAGTAGCATTCCTAGCTCTAAGGGCGTATTGTAGTTGAAGATGACCCATTACCCATTACCCAATCGTCATTTTGGTGCGATCGCGTCCCATAATAGTGTCTGGTGAGTTATTTTGAAATCCGACAATCATGCCTAGAACTCCAGATGAATATGCCGTCCATCTACTCATGAGTGGAGGACACCGAGAAGTAGTACGCTTTCCAACCATCAAAGACTTTCAGAAGTGGTACGCGGCCGAAGTGGTGCAGAAAAAAGATAGTGACGACTTTGTAAGCGTCCCCATGAAAACCACTGAAGGGGAATACATGGTCATTCGCCCCAATAGTATACTGGCTATCCGGGTAGAACCGGTGTATACCAGCAGTATAGATCGAACTCCCATGGATGATTAACCCTCTCAATGAAAGCCCTCCTCACCTCCCTAATTTTAACGGTTGGACTCAGTTGGATGCCTCTGGTTTGGGGGCAGACTCCCTCACCTTCTCCTGCGGTGGATGTCCTAGGAGTCACCCAGAGAGGGGAGGGGGAGCTGGGTTGGGGCGATCGCCTGTTTGGCCCTTCTGGAGATAAGCGATCGCTCTTAAGGGCCATTGATTATAGTTTGCAATTTTCAACGATAACATTTAGCTCTAGGGTTCCACTTATGTTACCGTAGTACAGGGTTAATCGAACTTCTGAACAGATGGCTATTCAAATTCCGATTGACGATCGCCAAATTGCCCAATTCTGCGATCGCTGGAAAATTACGGAACTGGGATTATTTGGCTCGGTCTTGCGAGAAGATTTCGATCGCGATCGCAGTGATGTAGATGTCTTAGTGTCCTTCGCTGAAGATGCCAGTTGGACGTTGCTGCATTTGGTAGATATGGAAGATGAATTACGGGAAATATTTGCCAGAGATGTCGATTTAGTCGAACGTCGAGGAATTGAGCAAAGCCGAAATTATCTGCGGCGCAAAGCCATTTTAAGTTCTACTCAAACGATTTATGCAATCTCGTGAAATTCATTACTTACTAGATATGCTAAATGCAGCAAAGTTAGCTCAAGAATTTGCTTTAGGGATCGGTTGGGAAGAGTTTCAAGCAGATCTCATGCGCCAAGCGGCCATTACTCGCGAAATTGAAATTATTGGAGAAGCTGCTCGGAGGATTTCTGAAGAGTCTCAAGCCGAAGTTCCGGAGATTCCTTGGCATCAAATTATTGGAATGCGAAATCGGATTGTTCATGAGTATGATCGTTTAAATTTAGCGACCATATGGCAGACAGTTCAGAATGCATTACCAGAATTAATCAGGGTTTTAGAAACTCTCATTCCTCCTGAAGAAGTATAAAGGCTAAATCGATAAACATACACACTCAGAAGGCGAATATATGGTCATTCGCCCCATGAGTATCCTGGCTATCCGGGTAGAACCGGTGTATACCAGCAGTATAGATCAAACACCTATGGATGACTAGCACACTGTATGAAACCCCTCGTTACCTCCCTGATTTTAACGGTTGGACTCAGTTGGATGCCTCCGGTTTGGGGGCAGCAAACTCCCTTACCCTCCCCAGCAATGGAAGCGCTGGAAGTAACCCAGAGATTGGAGGGTGATGTGGGTTGGGACGATCGCCTGTTTGGCCCTTCTGGAGATAAACGATCGCTCTTAAGGGCCATTGATTATAGTTTGCAGTATTTGCAAACGCCCAAGGCGATCGAAGATTACACTAAATTGAACCATCCAGAGATTAATCGCGATCGCGTCCGTCAGTCATTAATTCGCTTTCGCCAGATCCTAGCTAACTCCCGCAATGCGGCCGAACTCCAAAGAGCCGTGCAGCGAGAATTTACCGGGTATCAGTCCGTCGGCAACGATGGCCAAGGAACCGTCGGGTTTACCGGCTATTTTGAACCCACCTACAGAGGAAGTCGCACCCGAACCGCCCAATATCGCTATCCCCTCTATGCTCGTCCCGCAGACTTCGAGGACTGGGACAAACCCCATCCCACTCGTCTAGAACTGGAAGGGGAAGATGGTTTAGGGGCGCAAAGTCCCCTGCGAGGAACCGAAATCGTTTGGCTCAGAGACCGTCTAGAAGCCTTTCTCGTCCATGTCCAAGGTTCCGCCCAGATCCAACTTCCCAATGGCCAGGTGATGACTGTTGGATATGCGGGGAAAACTGATCATCCTTATACTAGCATTGGTAAAGAACTGGTGAACGCGGGCATCTTTCCCCTAGAGTCCTTAACCTTACCCAAACTCATCGACTATTTTCATCAGTTCCCCGAACAGATGAACGAGTATTTACCCCGCAATCAAAGTTTTATCTTTTTTAAGGAAACCCAGGGACAACCCGCCACCGGGAATTTAAGCGTACCCGTCACTGCGGGGCGCTCCATTGCTACTGATAAATCAATCATGCCTCCAGGCGCTCTAGCTGTCATTCATGCTCCCCTTCCCGAACCCAATGCCCAGGGGCAGCTTGAACCCACTCTTGTGAGTCGGTTTGTCCTCGATCAAGATACCGGAAGCGCTATTAAAGGAGCGGGACGAGTCGATGTATTTATGGGCACAGGAAGCGAAGCAGGCGATCGCGCCGGGTTAACCCACTCCAACGGAGAGCTTTATTACCTGCTCCTGAAGCGATAGGATAGAAAACACACCGTTATCATCACACCAATTCAAAAGGAGAACCTAAACCCATGGTAGAACCCCTAGTTTCCGGCATCGTACTCGGCTTAATTCCCATTACCCTCGCTGGTTTGTTTGTAGCTGCCTATCTCCAGTACAAACGAGGCAATCAACTCGGTTAGATCTCCCTAGGAGTCATGGGTAGGTTGGAGGACGCAACCGGCGAACCCAACCTACCCCTAACCCAAGCCCATTGTTAATTGTTCATTATTAATTGTTCATTATTAATTGTTCATTGATATGGCTCTGACGACCCAAAAACTAAGTTTTGAGGAATATCTAATTTATAACGATGGCACAGATACCCGCTACGAACTGGTCAACGGAGAATTAGTACCGATGAGCTTGGGGACGGGAAAACATGGGGCGATCGCCGAATTTTTATATGATCAATTCCGCGAGATCATTAAACAGCAAGCCCTTCCCTGGACAGCAAAACAAATGATCGTTGCCGTTCGCTCCCCTCGTGGAGGTCGTTGGGATACCTGCCGCATTCCCGATATTACCCTCTTATCTCAAGAACAATGGGAAGACATGGCCGAACGGGAAGCCGTCATTAACCTGAATGAACCGCCCCCATTGCTCGTAGTTGAAGTTGTCAGTCCCTCCACCAAAATGGATGACTATCGCTCTAAACAATCTGAATATAGTGTGCTAAATATCCCTGAATATTGGATTGTAGACCCCATTGAACAAAAAGTAATTATTGGTCAATTAGATCATGGATTGTATAATCTAACCGAATTTCAAGGCGAACAACTCATCAACTCCCCCACATTCCCACAACTTCAGCTAACCGCCAGTCAAATTTTAGCTGCTAAATTATGATTTACACTTCGACTAAATTACTAACCTTTGAGCAATTCGTTGCTGAATACGGCGATGATTTTCGTTATGAATTAGCCGATGGAGAATTAATCGATATGGAACCGACGGGGCCCCATGAAACGGTCAGTGGTAAACTCGCTACCAAAATTGGGATAGCTGTTACTAATGCTCAACAACCGTGGTTTATTCCGCGCACCTGCTTAATTCAACCGTTTGCCGATATCGCTACAGCGCGTCGTCCTGATGTTCTGGTGTTGGATGAAACTCTATTAGACCGTGAACCCCTATGGCAAAGAGAACCGATTATTACCTTGGGTCGCTCGATTAAGCTGGTGGTAGAAGTGGTCAGTTCTAACTGGGAAAATGATTATGCTCGCAAAGTGGAAGAATATGCACTGTTAGGAATTCCTGAATATTGGATTGTAGACTTTAGGGGATTGGGGGGAACGGCATTTATTGGGAAACCAAAGCAACCTACGTTTACGGTTTGTCAATTGCAGGGAGAGGACTATCATCAGCAACAATATCGGTTAGGAGAAGCGATTTTTTCTCCTTTATTGACCGATTTACAGTTACGATTAGACGATGTTTTACCCCGATAAAATAACCGCCATTTAGTCCACTAACCAAGCAAACAATTGACCTACGGTTAACTCGAATGAGGAAGCAAATGAAGGAACTGCAATGACTTGTCCGGGTTCATCGTAGGATTGGGATCGGCATTAAACTGGGCATTGGCTTTAGATCCTAGGGTCAAAACTCCCACAGAAACCAAGACACAGAGGGAACTTAAAGTTTTGAGTCGAGTTAGCATATTCACTACTCCTCACGATTTTTAGACAATCATAGCCGATCGTCAGCCGTTAGTATTCTGAGGGTTACTTTGAGCTAAAACCATTGCAGCTATTACCAGAGCTGCGCCAATGAAACCGCGTACTCCCAATTTTTCTCCCATCAAGAAAAATGAAAAAACCGCAGCAAAAATCGGCTCTAGCGTATATATTAGGGCGGTTTCGTAAGCGTTAACCCATCGTTGACCGATAACTTTAAGCACAACAGGAAAAGCAGTAGCAACGAAACCAAGGTATAGGAGCGGCCCCAAATTCGTAACAATTACTTCTTGCTGCCTAACCAAATCGGGAGCGGCCCAGATTAAAGATACTATGGCAATAACCCAAAGCTGTATTGCTCCGAGTGGCAAAATTGGATAGCGCCATGCAATAGAGTCAAGCTTGAGAATATAGATAGAGTATAATAAAGCATCGACAAGCATCAAGAAATCACCCATAACGATCTCTTGGCTCTCCCAACACATCACACCCACACCAAGGATGGCAATTCCTGCGGTGAGGAAAGTTTTTAAGAATACCTGCCGACCGAGTAGTTGTCCGAGTAAAGGAACTAGGATGACATTGAAACTGGCAATAAATGCAGCATGATTGGCATGGGCAGTCTCAAGGGCAACAGTCTGGATGGTATAAGCAGAAAAGATTATAAGTCCCAACAGAACGCCATCCCGTAGCAGAGAAATATTAAGGAAGCGCAAATACAGAGTGAAAGGCAATGCTGCTACTGCAAAGCGTGTTGCCACTATTACAGCAGGAGAAAGATTGCTGACTGCTCCCTTGATGACGGGAAAGCTACTACCCCAGATGAGGGTAACAACCAGTAGCGCTGCTATACCCCAAGCATGGTTGCTGTCTGTTATTTGGTTAGATTTGTTATCTAATTCTATAGTCATTAGCAGAATAATTCACGAGTAATTGAGCTAAATTCCTCTAACTAACCGTAAAGAGTATCACTAGAGTAAGAAATATCAATATTTTGGGTTTCTTCATCAGCGTATGTAAAGATGATGTTAGTGCGCTGGGCTTCTTCTAGAAGTGGCGAAACTCTATGAACTGTTTTGTTCGCTTTCATAAAATAGCAATCTCCAACATTATGCCCAACCCGGTGAACTAATGGCGTATCCAGATCGCTAATTTCCATACTATGAGGCACAAACTCCAGACATCCTCCAACTTCTTCTGGTGGGGTTTGAATAAAAATCACAAACACAAAAGCGTATGTATCGAGGTGTCCTCCATGAACATCCCCTCTTTTTTCAAGTCGGTGAATGGCGTGTCTCTCAAAAATATCTGGTGCTACATACACTTGAGTTCCTGCAATACCAGAGAAAAAGTCCATGAGTTGAGAATTATGGTAGATAGCAGGAATGAGTGATGAGTGTTCTGCAACAGCATTGCCAGAAACATTACTCATAAATCTAGGCGTATTTCCATCCTGCTTCATGAGAAAATCTCTTCTTCGAGAATGCTGCTCAAATATTCTGAGAACTTCTGCTTTCAAGGTTTGAAAGGAATTATTATTGAAAAATGACGGTAATTTTACATAAGTGTTGAGAGTAAACTCTTGTTGAAATAAAGTTCCCCCTTCTCTACTGGGATCATAATTGCTATTGAAAAAACTGGTGTTGACCTGGTAGACCATATTACTTTAATTAAGACTAGAAATTCGCAATGTTCACAAGTGAATTATAGTATGATTCGATAGAAAAAACTATAGAAATCAATTTGCCATGGTATCACAACTATTTTCAACTATAAAAAAATAGCTAAATATCTGGGCTTTGAATTAAGCTATGGGATGGTATTAATCCACTAACCAAGCAAACAATTGAGCGACAGTTAACTGGAACGGGGACGCAAATGAAGGAACTGAAATAACTTGTCCGGGTTCATCGTAGCATTGGGGTTGCTGATGGGGAGCGTAAGTAAATAGGGTTTCTTCCTGCGGATCGATTAACCAACCCATTTGTGTTCCATAGTCTAAGGAGCGCAGAATTTTTTTGACGATCGCCGTTTGTCCTTGATCTGGAGAAACAATTTCGATCGCCCAATCTGGAGCAATTTCAAAACTATTGGCAATTTTCCCATCCATATCGCGAGGAATACGCTCCCAAACCACCACTGATATATCCGGCACAATCGATTTCCCACCAAAAGTACAGCGCAATTCTGACCACGCTCGCGCAATTTTAGGGGGTTTCAGAGCCATATTAATCGCTGTCGCCAACTCAGTTTGAATCGTACTGTGTTTTCCTTCAGGCATGGGTTTTTCCAGAATTACCCCATCCCTATATTCGCGAATCGGCCGAGTTTCCGGTTGTTGCAGAAACTGCTCTAGAGTTAAGGTTTCAGCACAGATCTGTACCATAACGAGAAATCGACTAAGAATAGTCTTTTTATGGTAGCGCTAAAAGAAGCTCTAAACTCAATAAACCTATGGTGGGAAGCGCGATCGCTATATAATGCGGAAATGTTACGTCGCCAGATGCATAGCTCAACTCAAAACAACCTATGGATGTTACCAACCTTGCTGCCCAGCTTAATGCTGGAGTCATAATACCAGAGGGAATCGTTATTCTAACCTTACTGGTCGTACTGATTACAGACCTAATTGGTGGACGCAACGCCTCAAACTGGACACCCTATATTGCGATCGCCGGATTACTCACCGCCGTTGGCGCTCTAGTTCTCCAATGGGATAACCCCAACCCCATCGCCTTCTTTGGCGGATTTAACAGTGATGCCCTCAGCATCGTCTTCCGGGGTGTAATTGCCCTCTCTGCGGCGCTCACCATCCTCATGTCCATCACCTACGTCCGAGAAACCGGAACCGCTTTAGGTGAATTTCTGATGATTCTGCTCACCGCTACCATTGGAGGCATGTTCCTCTCTGGAGCAGATGAATTAGTCATGATCTTCGTCTCCCTAGAAACCCTCAGTATCTCCTCCTATTTACTGACGGGATATATGAAACGCGATCCCCGCTCCAATGAAGCAGCCCTAAAATATCTGTTAATTGGAGCCTCAAGTTCGGCAGTCTTTCTCTATGGCAGTTCCTTACTCTATGGCTTATCCGGTGGAGAAACCCAATTAGGCGAAATAGCCCAAAGCTTTAGTCAAAATCCCCAAAGTCCGGCGATCGGTCTCGTCATTGCCCTCGTCTTCATTATCGCCGGTATTGCCTTCAAAATCTCTGCTGTCCCCTTCCACCAATGGACACCCGATGTTTATGAAGGCTCCCCTACCCCCGTCGTTGCCTTCCTCTCCGTCGGCTCCAAAGCGGCTGGCTTTGCCCTCGCCATTCGCCTACTCGTCACCGCTTTCCCCTCCGTCTCCGAGCAATGGCACTTTGTCTTTACCGCCCTTGCCATCTTCAGCCTCATCTTAGGAAATGTGGTTGCCCTGGCTCAAACCAGCATGAAACGGCTCCTCGCCTACTCCTCCATCGCTCAAGCCGGTTTTGTCATGATTGGGTTCATTGCTGGAACTGAAGCCGGATATGCCAGCATGATTTTCTATCTCCTGGTATACCTGTTCATGAACCTCGGCGGCTTCACCTGTGTCATCCTCTTCTCTCTGCGAACTGGAACCGACCAAATTAGTGAATATGCCGGTTTATATCAAAAAGATCCCCTACTCACCCTGGGATTAAGTCTGTGCTTATTATCCCTCGGTGGAATTCCTCCCCTCGTCGGTTTCTTCGGCAAAATTTATCTCTTCTGGGCAGGTTGGCAAGCCGGTTTATATACCCTGGTTTTACTGGGATTAATTACCAGCGTTGTTTCCATCTACTACTACATCCGTGTCGTCAAAATGATGGTGGTTAAAGAACCCCATGAAATGTCTGAATCTGTAGAAAATTATCCCGCCATTCAATGGAATATTCCCGGCTTGCGTCCTCTGCAAGTGGGTTTAATTGTCTCCTTGTTAGTCACTTCCCTAGGTGGCATTTTCTCCAATCCCTTATTTACTTTAGCCAATGATGCCGTCATCAATACTCCCCTGTTGCAAGCTTCTACCCCTGCGGTAGAATCTATTGCCCAGTTAGATCTGGCTGATTAGGACTTGGCTCTAGTCTCTTGAGCTAGTCCCTTGAGCTGGACTTGAGCCGCCTAACCTCCGAGTTAGGCGGTTTTTCTGATTGGGTGAAACTTGCTAGACTGAAAGGAGATAGCCAGCAGGAGAGGAACCGGCTGATGATTACCCTAATAGATTTCGATCATCCTTCAGTGATTGCTCTGAGTATTGAAGGCAAAATTGAGCGCGAGGATATTGATAAAATTGGTCAAGAAATTGATGACAAACTACAACAGTATCCCCATTTACAAGCCTATGTGGAAGTGAAGCAGTGGGGATGGATTACTCCAGATGCACTACTGGAAGATTTGAAAATTGGCTTTAATCACTTTCAGGACTTTGATAAAAAAGCTGTAGTTTCTGATACGAAGTGGATTAAGTCTTTGTTGCCTTTGGCTCGTCGCTTGTTTCCGGCTTTAGAAGTGGCTTGTTTTCCTTGGTCAGAACAAGAACAAGCCCGTCTGTGGATTCAGAGTCAATCCTCTGAGTAAAGGTAAAAAAAAGCCCCAAGGATCTTAACCCCCAGGACTCTCAAACCTTTATTCTGGAATCTAGTATAACACGCATGGGGGAATGGGGGATTACTGATTACTCATTTGCCAATACTCTAATACTTCACGAGGATTAAATCCACGATATTGCAGATAACGATAAACCTTGGCTTGGGTTTGAGGATCGAGGTTAGTCCAATCCGTAATTTTATATTTGCGTTCTACTTTAGCTTGTAAGTCTTGGGTTTCGGCTAAATCATCTGGGAGTTCAGCCTGTTGATCCCAAACTTTTTCAAAGAGTTCTGGGGGAATGCCTTTGCTTAGGCATTTGCGACGAATCCCCGCTTTACCATATTTCCCTTTGCCACTTTCAATCAAGCTGTTGGCTAATCGTCGATCGGATTGATAGCCTAAACTTTGCAAGTGAGCGATCGCCTCAGTAATTTCCTCAAGGGAAAATCCTTTTGCTTGGCCCTTCTTTTCCAGTTCTTTAACGCTATAATCCCGGCGGGAAAGGAGAAGATTAAAATAAGTCTGACAAGTCATAATTAGTGAACCCTAGAGAAAGAAATGATGGATGAAGATCGGGGAGAAGATTTTCCTGACTTCATTTTAAGACTCAGTTCTTGACGAATCCGACCGATTATTGCTCTAATAACAAATACGATCTTCGGTAAAAGCTTATGACTTCTTTACCTTATACACCTCCTCCCCGAAAACCGGCAGGCCCTTATGAAACTGACCCAGAGAAGAGCCGAGCGGCTTCTCAGAAGTATTCCCCCTCTGTACCGATTTCAGTGTATCGGGACTTAGCCAGTGAGGTGAAAGAAAAGCAAGTCATACTGGAGAGTCTGAAACAACAGAATCAACAACTGATTCAACAAAATCAACAGTTACGGGGAGAAATTGAGCAGTTGGTGCGTTCGGTGGTGCGCTTACAACAGATTGCCCATGCCTATGAGCCAAGCAGTATACCGGTTGTGCCCCTGTCACCTCCTCGCCCAGTTCCCAAAGAGGGGGTAATGTCAGAACCCCAGTTTAAGCCGGAGTCACGAGTGGATTTAAATCCTCCACTGCAACCGGAACCAGAAGAGAGCGATCGCCCGATTGATTTACCTCCCAATCCAGAAGATGTACCCTTATTTAGTGAGGAGCAACAACGCCCCTATCCCTATCCTAGCGCCCCAGAACGTTCTTCTGACCTGAATGGTGTTGGCCTGGCGATCGCTATCTTTATTATTGCGGCTATGGCAGGAACAGCCAGCTTTCTGATTGTTCGCCCCTTGATTCAACAAGGCAATCCAAAGTAAATTTCGTAAAGTCTGTAACAAAATTCTATTGCCAAGGGGTGATAGTAAAATGCAGTCCTAGTGCAGTCTATTTGAGTAACAAGCCCTGAAGGAGTTAAAACCTTGAAGAAAATTGAAGCTATTATCCGTCCGTTCAAACTGGATGAAGTTAAGATTGCCTTGGTCAATGCTGGTATTGTGGGGATGACGGTTTCTGAAGTCCGGGGTTTCGGACGGCAGAAGGGTCAAACCGAGCGATATCGCGGTTCTGAATACACGGTTGAGTTTCTGCAAAAACTCAAATTAGAAGTGGTTGTTGAAGATACGGAGGTTCAGAAGGTGGTCGATCAGATCATTAGTGCTGCCCGTACGGGTGAGATTGGAGATGGGAAAATCTTCATTTCTCCTGTGGAAACCGTGGTTCGCATTAGAACCGGAGAATCTAACCAACAGGCAATCTAAGATAGCAACCGCAGTTGTCTGGTGATGATGGGTTAGGAGTTGATTGACTGAATGTTCTGTTGAAGGCGGTTGAAAGGCAGGACAAGAGTCATCCCGATAGCTTCTAACTCACAGTTGCCACCCTAGCGCTCAGGGAAAAGGCTCTGAGCGCTTCTGGTGTCTCCTAGGGGGAACTAATGATCCAATCCTATTTTTGAGGTTTAAGCGATCATTTTAGAGCCAGAGTTGTCGAAATTGAGGCAAAAAGAGTTTAAAGGCTTCTCCCCGATGGGAAAGGTTGTGTTTCATCTCTGGGGTGAATTCGGCAAAGGTGCGTTGATATTGGGGCAGATAGAAGATGGGATCGTAGCCGAATCCGCTATTCCCCCTGGGAGCATGGAGAATTTCACCGGGACAAATGCCTTCGCTACTCAGGGCGATGTTTCCAGAGGGATCGGCAAGGGCGATCGCACAAACAAAGTGAGCGCGGCGATTTTCTTCATCCCCTAATTCCTTGAGAACTCGCTCGATGCGCTCGGTATCGGTATTTCCATAGCGAGCAGAATAAATACCTGGAGCGCCGTTGAGGGCATCAATAGACAGTCCAGAGTCATCGGCGATCGCCCATTCTCCCGTTGCTTTCGCCACTTCTGAAGCCTTTAAGCAAGCATTTTCGACAAAAGTATCCCCCGTTTCTTCAACGTCCAATTCTGGGGGTTTGGGCAGAAAGTTAATATCGAGGCCCTCAAAATAGGCTTTAATTTCTTCTAATTTACCGGGGTTACCCGTGGCGACGACCAAAGATTTCATGGAACAATTACAGATAGGGAACCAGAAACGCGAAAGGGCGCGACTTTTCACGGTTTCTAACCCCTTATTCTAATTCACCTGCGTCATGGGTCAAACGTTTTCACTGGGGCTGACCTTCGGTAAACTTGAGTTGAATAAAACCCCTCACCCTAAGATCAGGGAGACTTTGGCACAGATGAAGATTTACACACCAGACTGGGTAAAACACGCCGTTTTCTACCAAATTTTTCCCGATCGCCTGGCAAAAGGCAACCCACCCCCAAACACAACTTGCCCCCGTCTCCTCCTAGAACCCTGGGAGAGTCCTCCAACCCAACAAGGCTACAAGGGAGGCAATCTTTGGGGGGTCATTGAAACCCTAGATTATTTACAAGATTTAGGCATTACAGCCATTTACTTTACCCCCATCTTTCAATCAGCTTGCAATCATCGCTACCATACCCATGATTACACCCAAGTCGATCCCATGCTGGGGGGAAATTCAGCTTTTTTTGCCCTTCTGGAAGCTGCCCATAACAAAAATATCAAAATTGTCTTAGATGGAGTCTTTAACCATGCCAGTCGGGGCTTTTTCCAATTCCATGACATCCTAGAAAATGGCCCCCATTCCCCTTGGGTCAATTGGTTCAAAATTCAAGATTGGCCCCTCTCCGCCTATGATGGGAGTAAACCGGCTAACTATATCGGTTGGGCCAATAATCGCGCCTTACCGGAATTTAATCACCAGAATCCCGATGTGCGAGAATATATCATGCAAATCGCCGAATATTGGATTGGCTTAGGGGTGGATGGCTGGCGATTAGATGTGCCCTTTTGTATTAATGTGGAAGGCTTTTGGCAAGAATTTAGGCAACGAGTGAAAGCCATTAACCCAGAAGCCTATATTGTCGGCGAAATTTGGACGGATGCCCTACCATGGCTCGATGGAACTCAGTTTGATGGGGTGATGAATTATTTATTTACTGCACCTACCATAGCCTTTACTGCTGGCGATCGCGTAGATTTTAATCTGGTTCGTGATTGTGCCTATGAACCCTATCCAGCCCTCGATGCTGCCGGTTATGCCAGCAAAATTCAATCCCTGCTACATCTTTATGACTGGGAAATTCAACTGACGCAACTCAATCTACTCGATTCCCATGATACTGCCCGCTTAGTCACCATAGCTCAAGGCGATCGCCCTAGCGTCCAATTAGCCACCCTCTTGCTCATGACCTTCCCAGGAGCGCCCAGCATCTACTATGGTGATGAAATTGGATTAGCCGGGGCAAGAGATCCCGATTGTCGGCGCAGTTTCCCCCCTCCAGAACAGCGAGATCCAGTCATCCTCACCTATCATCGCCAACTCATTGCCCTCAGACATCAATATCGCGCCCTACGAGTGGGAACCTATCACGTCATTTTTGCTGAAGGACTCGTTTATATCTTTGCCCGTCAAGAAGCCGATCAAACCCTGATTATCGCTCTCAATGCTGGAGAACAAGCCATTGCCGTGCGCTGTTTCCCCAGAAACTTAAATCAAATTCCCAGAACCCTCGTTTATGGACAAGCAGAAATCGAATGGTTAGACAATGGGGATTTGCGCCTCGAACTTCCTGCTCGCCAAGGCTGTATCTTGAGTAATCAGTAAAAGCTTAACCTTTCTTGAAGAGAGATTAATCTTAAGCTGTTACCCTGGGAAGCAGTTTACCGACTATCCCATCTATTTCCTATTATCCTATGAACTCAAGTCTCTCTCGAACCAAAGTTGTTGCTACTATTGGCCCTGCCAGTAATAAGTTAGAAATTCTGCGAGAATTAGTCCAAGCAGGCATGAGAGTCGCTCGTCTCAATTTCTCCCATGGCAGTTATGAAGATCATGCTACTGTTGTCTCGCGACTGCGACAAGTCTCTGAAGAATTAGAGATTCCGGTTACCTTACTGCAAGATTTACAGGGGCCTAAAATTCGGGTGGGACGATTTCCGGAAGGTCAGCTAGAGTTGATTCCGGGAGCATCGGTTATCTTAGTTCCTGAAGCTGAATATAACGGTCAAGAGTCAACTATTCCCATTGATTATCCTTTTTTAGCTGAAGAAGCTGAACCCGGATCGCAAGTTTTGCTTGATGATGGCTTATTGGAGCTTCAGATTATGGCCATTGAGGGGCAACAGGTCGAATGTAAGGTGATGGAAGGAGGCATCCTTAAAAATCGCAAAGGGGTGAATTTACCCTCTTTAACCTTGCGTTTACCTTCGATGACGGAGAAAGATAAACAGGATTTGGTCTTTGGGTTAGAGCAGGGGATTGATTGGGTCTCTCTAAGTTTTGTCCGTAGTGCTAAGGATATTATCACTCTGAGAGAATTTCTCAAGGAACATGAAGCGGATCATATTCAGGTGATGGCGAAAATTGAGAAGCCTCAAGCGATAGAGCATTTAGAGGAGATTGTTAAGGAATGCGATGGTTTGATGGTTGCGCGGGGGGATTTAGGGGTAGAAATGAGTCCGGAGCGCGTGCCTAAGTTGCAAAAGCAGATTATTCAGTTATGCAATCAAAAGAGTATTCCGGTGATTACGGCGACGCAAATGTTGGATAGCATGATTCATAATCCCCGGCCAACTCGTGCGGAAGTGTCTGATGTGGCGAATGCGATTATGGATGGTACGGATGCGGTGATGCTCTCAGGTGAATCTGCGGTGGGTGCGTATCCGGTGAAGGCGGTGGAAATGTTGGTGAAAATTGCCTGTGATACGGAAGAGAATGCCCAGTTTGTGAATTATCCTCCAGCAGAACGGGATGAAACCCATGCTTTAAGTGAGGCCCTCAATACGATTGATAAGATTCTGGATCTGCGCTGTATTGCTTGTTTTACGACGACGGGGTATACGGCGACTCTGGCGGCTGCGGAGCGTCCGAAAGCGCCGGTGGTGGCTTTTACTCCTCGCGATCGCGTTTATCATCGTTTAAATTTGGTTTGGGGGGTTAAGCCTATGCTTTTGGAGAATCCTGAAGCTTCTTTGGAGCAGTTGATTGGGCAAATTAATGCTCGCCTGCTGGCTAAAGGTTGGGCGACTCCAGGGGATAAGATTTTGATTTTAGGGGGTTCTCCAGTTCAGAAGATTCGGGGGACGAATTTTATTAAGATTCACCGGATTGAAGGGTAATTCATCCGGGTTCAATTTCTTAGGAAAGTGCCTCCTGTTGAGCGGTGAAGAGTTGCTGAATCCCTATTTCAGCCCGATCTAACATCTGGTTGAGTTGCTGCCGGTTAAAGCTTCCATGTTCGGCGGTTCCTTGGACTTCGATCGCCTCTAGACGATCGTTCATGACGACATTAAAATCGACTTGGGCGATCGCATCTTCTTCGTAGCATAGGTCTAAATAGGGTTCACCCTCTAGTAATCCTACGGAGACAGCCGCCACCCGATAACGTAATGGAGACTGGGTTAATTTTCCTTGTTCTAACAATTGATTAATGGCATCGACAACCGCTACATATCCTCCGGTAATGGCGGCGGTGCGAGTGCCAGCATCGGCTTGCAGTACATCAGCATCAACGGTTAAGGTGCGCTCACCCAATACTTCTAAGTCTAAAGAGGCTCTTAAACTGCGCCCAATTAACCGTTGAATTTCTTGGGTGCGTCCGGATAATTTCAAGACTTCCCTGGGGTGACGTTGGGGGGTGGCATTGGGAAGCATTCGATATTCTGCGGTGAGCCATCCTTTGCCTGTGCCTTCTAGAAATTTGGGTACATTTTCTTGTACAGATACGGTGCATAAAACTTGAGTATCGCCAAAACTGGTGAGTACAGAACCCCAAGCAAATTTGGTGAAACCACGCTCAAAGCGGATGGGACGGAGTTGATCGGGTTGACGACCATCGGGACGGGGTAGAGCCATAATTGAGGTTAAGTTTCGCTGGAGTTTGCCATCAGTTGAGTTTGGAGTTTGGCCAGCACTTGCTCTTGGGATTGATTCCCATCAATGGTGAGTAGGCGCTGACGTTTGTCATAATAATCCAGAATGGGGACAGTTCGGGTTTGAAAGAGTTCAATCCGTCGTTGGATGAGGTGGGGGAGATCTTCAGCTTCTCCCATAGTTAACCGTCTTTCTATCATGACCGATTCTGAGGTATTGAGGAAGATGGCCCAGTTTAGGTGTTGGTGAAGTTCATCGAGTAAGAAATCGAGTTCTTCGGCTTGGAATGCGGTACGGGGATAGCCTTCGAGGAGCCATCCACTGCTGGTATCGGCTTGGAGGAGGCGATCGCGGATAAAGGTGATTAAAATTGGATCGGGTACAAATTCCCCTCGTTCTACATAGGTTTGGCATTGCAATCCTAATTCGGTTTGCTTGGCGATCGCCTTTTTGAGAATCCCCCCCATAGAGACTAATGGGATCTGGAGGCGATCGCACAAATACCGAGCTTGCGTGCTTTTTCCTGAACCCGGCCCACCCAAAATTACCAATCTCAAGGCTCTTCTCCTCACCTACTCAGTGTTGTAGACCAGAGTACCAAATAACCTTAGTGTTTTGCGCTCTTCCCCATGCGATCGCACCCTACTACTCCCTCAGACTATATTAACTTTTGTTACGCGATCGCACTGTTGACCCAAGAGAAATTTTAAACTCGCCTTGATGAGTTGCTCGATACGAAAACACTATATGGCTTATTTTTGGTTTAAAGCGTTCCACCTCATTGGTGTTGTGGTCTGGTTTGCAGGGTTGTTTTATTTAGTTCGTCTCTTCGTTTACCATGCTGAAGCCTCAGAACGAGAGGAACCCGCACAAACCATTCTCAAAGCGCAATACGAAATTATGGAAAAGCGCCTCTATCATATTATTACCATGCCCGGAATGGTGGTTACAGTGGCAATGGCGATCGGTTTGATCTCTACAGAACCAGAAATCTTAAAATCGGGTTGGCTCCATATTAAACTCGCTATGGTTGCTCTATTACTGGCCTATCATTTCTATTGTGGACGCATAATGAAACGGTTAGCATCCGGTGAATGTAACTGGACAGGTCAACAATTTCGCGCATTAAATGAAGCCCCGACAGTGCTGTTAGTTGTTATCGTTCTCTTGGCAGTCTTTAAGGGAAGTTTACCTTTAGATTTAACAACGTGGCTCATTTTTGGGCTAGTTGTTTCTATGGTAGCTGCAATTCAACTTTATGCGAAGAAACGCCGCCAAGATAAGGAGAAAATGTTGGAACGTATTGAACAACAAACCTCAGCTTCATCAGCCGGTTAACAGGGTTTTAGATTACGCGCAATCCCGTAGAGTCGGTATATGTAGGGGCGAGCGGCCGCTCGCCCCTACAAGAATGTATCATTGAATATTCCAATAGATTTTCATTGACTACCGCCGAATCGAAACCATAAACCACCTTGTCATTTTTCCGTCATCTTTAGTCCCTAAAGTCGAAAGAGTCTCTTCTCAATACTTAAGGAGTCTCGCCATGCATCGTATTGTTGCGTCTGTCTTAGTTGCCAGTAGTCTTGCTGTAGCGGTGGCTTTTCCCTACATCAGTCGCGCTCAAACCGTTCATACGGGAACCGTCGAACGGGTTTGGGAAGACGGACTGAGCTTAAATACAGGCGATCGCACTTTGCGGGTTGATACTTGGGATCTCTACGGCGACAGCACGCCCGCGCATATCTCTGTGGGGGATGAATTGACAATTTCGGGTGAATTTGAGGGTGGTGAATTTGATGCCTTCAGCATTGAGGGGGCTAGATCTGCTCCGGTTTCTGAAGGGGTCGGTGTCCCGGCTTCTCGTTCTCCGGGATCTAAGGTTTACACGGGTACGGTTCAAGCGGTATGGGAAGACGGACTGAGCTTAAATACAGGCGATCGCACTTTGCGGGTTGATACTTGGGATCTCTACGGCGACAGAACGCCCGCGAATATCTCTGTGGGGGATGAATTGACGATTTCGGGTGAATTTGAGGGTGGCGAATTTGATGCCTTCACGATCGATCGCGCACCATAAGCGATAAGAAGGCGATCGCGAAAGCCAAAGTTTCCGAGATCGCCTTCTTACCTAACATTAGAGGTTAACCGACTTTGACATTAAAGTATAGCCAGCGATCGCCTCAATCTTTTAGTAGTTTGCGATCCGCTTCATTAGAAAACCTAAATGAGTTATGTAATGGTTGTAGGTCGCGAACTTCTATTCGTCCAGAATATTTGCTTCCCTTGTACTTGACAATAGAAAATTTATCGTTCCAAAAATTTTATCTAAATCGGTAATTGTAATTCTCAACTTACTTTTTGTGAATTCATTAGATACTAATTTTCCAAATTGCCATAATTCTCCATCCGTTACTATCCCATACACAGGAAGTTCCTCGGCTTTATTTAATTTCTGCACAGCAATCAACTCAGCTAGACATTGCCCCCATCCCTCTGTAAAATCATTCTTTTTTGCTTCAACAATAACGACGATTGGCAAACCCAAAACCGTTTTACCTAATTCGGATTTTGTGGAGAATAAGTAATCAGGTGTTCCATTGAGTTTAGCATCATATGTTATGGATTTGTGGCTCCAGAGAGTATATTGATCAACAAAATCTTTATAAACTTCTCTTAAAATTGGATAAATAATACTTTCACATCTTGAGTATTCAGATGTGTAAATATCCATAGTTTGTTCGCTGAATTTCAATTCCTGAACAAAAAGATCGGAAGGCTTTAAATCGGTAATTTCAATAAAGTTTTCTTCTAAGTATTTAATATTATACTCTTCTTGAACTTGAGCAATAGTTTTATAATCACTAAAAGTCATTAATAACTCTTGCCTCTCAACGTGAAACTCTTGATATAATTGCATTATATCCTAATTTTATGCTTTTTAGCGATCTAATACTCGTGGTTCATCTTTTTAATCTGAAAAAAACATCTCAAATTGACGATATCCACTTAATACATAAACGATTTCAATTCCATCATCCATAGGATAATAGAAAGCAATATAATCATCAACTAAAAAAACGCGCAATCTCGGTGCTAAATTTTCATAGGGCTTACCCATATTAGGAAACCCTGAGACACGCTCGCATTTTTCGACAAAGCGATCTAAAAAACGATCGGCTAGATCGATCTCAAAACTTGCCAGATAGTTGTAAATTTCCTCTAAATTCAAACTGGCTTCTGGAGAAATAATATAACGACCCATTAGCCTTTCTCTCGTAATCTTTTACCTTGTTCTCGCAAACGAGATATAACCATTTCTCCTTCAATACCTTCACCGCGTTTTAATTGTTCTGTTCCTTGTGCAATCTTGCTTTTGATTTGGGAGAGAATTTTTTGCTTTTCTTCTAATAACTGTAGGGCTTCATCAATAACTTCATCAATTGTTGTAAAATTCCCTTGTTGGATTTGCTTTTTAATTAAACGTTCTTGTTCTGGCTTGAATATGAGATTCATGGATCTTCGCCTCAGTTTTCTTATAACTACTCATTCAATTGTAGCCGAAACAACGCCAATAGCAAAGAACACAAGTGAGATCGCGAGTATTGGGCAATGAAACGCTATCTGTCTTTCGTGGAAGTATAGCAAGCGATCGCACTCGCAAAATATCGGCGATCGCACCAAGCAAACACCTCACACTCTGAATCATGCTAAAATATACAATATTCTTTCTGTAAGAATCGTCAGTATGCTCGAATCGACTCAAAAAGTTCTGCAAGAGGCATTAATCTTATCTCCCACTGAAAGAAGTGTCTTAATTGATGCTTTAGTATTCAGTTTAGATCGACCCGATTCCCATTTAGATCGACTCTGGTTAAGCGAATCTCAAGATCGCTTGCAAGCATATCGCAGGGGTGAATTAGAAGCAATTCCAACAGAACGAGTATTTGAGGAGTTAACAGATTTTTGATGGAGAGGCGATCGCGATCGCATGGAAATTATTTGTATCTTCTAGAAATTTTCTGCTAAGATAGCTCTATTATAAAAACTCAATTCAACTATGAAAACAATCCAACTGACTCCTGAAATTGAAGCCCTAGTCGATCGCCACGTCAAAAGCGGAAAATATCGGGACGATCTAGCGGTAATTGAAGAAGGTTTACTCTTATTAGCTGAAAGAGAAAGCATTTATAAAGGAAGATTTGAAGAATTGAAAACAGAGGTCGCAATCGGCGTGGAAGATCTAAAACAAGGTAGAAAAGTTGATGGAAGAGAAGTTATACAACGCTTAAAAGTAAAAAATCTCGACTTAATTGAGAATTGAAGAATGACGCTTGTTTTAATATCTTCAAAAGCTGAAAGCGATTTAGAAAGTATTAACGATCGCATGGTTTCCTATAGTCCTCAAGCTGCTAACCGTTTATTAGATAAAATTCTTGATAAATTTTGAAACATTAGGACGTTTTCCTAATCTGGGCAAAAGTAGAGATGAAGACGAAGTAACGTAATGCGATCGCGCTTCTGTCCTTGATGTAAGTATAACAAGCGATCGCCAAGCTATTTTATTCAGGGTTTTGGTGCGTTACGCAGGAACAGAGATTCTCCATTTATTGATAGATTGCTCCCCTGCTAACGCACCCTACACGATCTTTATTCCCTATCTTCATACTGAAGCTGATCAAAGGTTAAACCGGCTACGATATGAAAAGGGATATCGAATTCTTGCCCCTGATTATTCGTGATTCTTATTGATCCATTTTGTAGGATTCTTTTCCAGTGAAATATGACCGCTAGTCTAGTAAACGCAGGAACTTCTATCTCTACCTCTTCAGTATAGGTTTCTTGACTGTTTTCTGAGATAGAATACTGCCTGCGTAGAGATTCTTCTGTAAGAAATTTCAGACCTGTACCTTGAATGCCCAATGAAAACTCATGACCATCAACCTGAACTGCCTCGTATTCAATCGTATAACTTCTCTTCCAATTTTTGCTAACCGTAAATTTACGCCTCAAGATAGCTGGACTCTTAAGATTATCAATGATTCGTTTATCATCACCAATATTCTCCTGGCTTCGGCTAGTTTCAGTCACAGAAAGAACTTTGACCTGTTTCGGCTGTTCAATTGTGGTATTTGGACGCACATTCCATTGATACCCACAAATGGAGCATCTAGCATGTGAAAGAGTAGGATCTACTGAGTGCAAGTTTGAGGCTCTTGTACCATCAGCAAAGTAGTATTCAACTTTTGTATGAACTCCCATGGAATTCCAAAGTTTTTCTTTGCAAGAAGGACATCTACCACCAGCAGATAAATACTTCTGAAAATCGTCAGAATACTGAAATACAAGGTTCCCAATTATCGATTGACATGAGCCAACAAGTTCATTAATGTCCATGATTTTCCCTATGTTCGCTTATCTTTCCCTGTAAAGTTGTAAGGTGGGGTATTAGCCAACTCCGACTAATAACTTGACCACTCAGACTTTGTGTTTTGGGCAATCTTAACTTATGCTAACGCAGAAATCGCCGCACTAGCCTTAATATAAGCCCCCAGCCCCAGATGCTCTAGCTTGGGATAACAACTCCGGTAATGCGTCTCGCTCACAAACAACCACAGAATCCGAGTCCGCCGATTCTGGGGTGGCTTAGGACAGGGAGCATAACCATCGGTGTAAATAATCAGACCATCGTAATCTCGATGTTCTTCCAGATACGCTAAAACTGGGTCAAAATTTGTCCCGCCTCGTCCTGTTAACTGAACCTCCCTTTTGGCGCGGCGGAACGTCATTACATCGGCGGTAATCTGAGCATCAAATTGAATGACATCGATCGCCGGAACGCCATAGTTAAAAAAGCGATTCACCACGGAAAATCCCTGCTGTAGCTCTTTGGTTCCCATGGAGCCACTCACATCAATGGCAAAGAGTAAACGGGTGGTAAACTCGCGACGACTGCCCATATAGGCGAACCCATAACGGCGATTCGGCTTCATGCGGGTGAGCCGTCGCTGTTGGCTGAGGATGGAGGTGCGAAACTTGCGTAAAACTGCCCGATAGTCGAGTTTTGGGTGCAGATTGGCCAAAATCCGTTCGCGCAATTTGCCGCCAATGCTGCCCCAACTGTCATTGGCTTGTGCCATTCTCACCAGATCGTCTAGGCGATCGCTCAATAATTCGTCTCGATCCCACTGGTCAGTATTTTCCACACCGCTCAGGTCTGCGTCGGTATAGACTTCTAGGAGATCTGAAGTTGAAGAGTTAGAAGAGCTGCATGGGAGGGCAGTTTCAGCTTCTCCCATCCCTGCTCCAGAGCCTCCCTGCTGAGGATTGGGGGACTGTTGATCCCCCCTAGCCCCCCTTAAAAAGGGGGGAACCTGATCGAGCAGCTTGTGGTAGTAGAACTCGAAGAATTGTTGGTCAGAACTGGAGTCGCCAAACACATCCCGCGCCCTCGGAAACGGTAGCTCGGTTTGCAGATATTCCTGGAGCGTTATATTACTGGCAGCATAGCTAATGGCGGAGTGCGCTTGGCGGCGACTGTAGGGGTGTTTGAGCAGAATCCGTAGGGCTTCAAAACGTAGGGTGGCTTCTAAGTGGCGATCGCTCAATTGCGCGATAAACTCCGGATTATACTCAATTCTACCCCGTTGCACGCGAATCGTTTGAATGCGTGGCTCAGACACCAAAGCGTGACTCGTCCAGACAGCCAAGAATAGTGGCTCAACCAGCAGCCACTTTTCGACTATTCGAGCAATACGGTGACGGGCAATCTGTTTCATCGTAATAATAAATCGTACTCTGCATGTGTCCCAATCCAAAACCACACTACATCAGTATCTTTCTCTACAGCTAAAGCACGGTAATGAATTCCTACTCGCACTGACCAGAATGGGCCCACCTTCTTGAAATGTAGTGACGGATAGCGAGAATCTTGTTTTAGCAACTCGTAACAACGATCGGCAAGTTCTTGAATCTCACGTGGTAACTGTCGATAGTGATACCAAAAGTCAGGAGTTGCACGATATTTCATAGATCGGTACAACGCCCTTCCTGTAGATGTTGCAATGCTTTCTCAGCGAGTCCATCAAGCTTACCTGCCGCTACATCTTCTTCAAACTGACGATCCCAAATCTCTGCATCAAACTCTGCAAACCAAGCTCTAAAAGCAGCTAAGTCTTCCGCAGGTAATTGACTAACAACTTGTTCAGCTTCTTTCAATGTACTCATAATTAGTGCAAAAGCTAAATTTTTATTGAGATAATTTTACTATACCTTTATCTAAATAGTTTTGGCGGCAAAAATCTCTGCGGCGCTCAGTTGAAATTCCGGGAAGGCCAAAGACTCAATCTTCTCATTTCCGGTGAACAGCGTTACCTGATACTCCCCATCCACCAGTTGGTAAACCGAGAGCGTCGGTTGTTTGGGATTGCCAATAAACCTGCGGCCACCTAAACCCAGATAATCGACAATCCAGTATTCGGGGATACCCATCAGTTCGTAGTCCCCGACCTTCCTCAGATAATCATCTTGCCAGTTTGTACTGACGACCTCGATCGCCAGTCGGACGGAATCTCCCTTGGTAATAATCGATTCTTGCTGCCAACGGGGTTCCTCCGCCAGTTGCGCTTTATTGAGGACAATAAGATCGGGTTGGTAACCGGATTCGCCATCAATTGGTTTCAGCAAGCAATCGCCGGGAATTGTACAAGGGTATTGCGATCGCCGAATTTCAAAATGGAGTTCGCCCGCAATAAAACCGATAACGTTAGAATGTTCCCCAGTTGCTAAAGGCATTTTGACGATCGCTCCATTGCGTAGCTCGTATTTATCAATCGAGTTTTCTGGATACCAGTCCACAAATTCATCGAACGATACGGGGGTTGTTAGAGTTGCAATCATAGTTATTCAGGATGAGAGATTAAAAGAGGTTGAAGAAACCCGGTTTCTTGGAGAAACCGGGTTTCTGGCGGTTTCTGGCGAAGGATTGGGGTTCAAACCTGAATCGCCTCTAAATACTCCGACAAGAAGTCAATCAGATCCATCGATTCAGCGACAAAACCCATGGCATCGCTAAATTTGGGGCTTTGAACCAGGGAGGAAAAATGGGCGATCGCCTCCTGCTGTTTGGCTTTGGCGAGATGCTGGAGGTATTTCAACAGATTCTTGCGGGCCTGATCGGCTTTATTTTCCGGGCAATGGCCCGAATTTAGCCAGAGTAAAACCCGTTCATTTAAACTCGCAAAGTCCTGAATTTCCAGGTCTTTAAGCTGCTTGGAATACTTAGAAAATTGTAACAACAGTTGCTCCGGTTCCAAACCCCGTTGGTTAGCCAAGCTTTGGCGAAATGCGAGACTAGCATGAGTCCCCACCATACCGGCGATCAGTTTGAAATGAATGTCTTGCAGATCTTTATGGTTGCCAACAAAATCCGCCACTTTCACCCAAGCGCGGCGATCGGGGGTTTTGACTAGACCGGCAGTGGCGATCGCCGTATCCGCATCCAGATTATCACCATCGAGATATTCTGGATGCTGTTGGATAAAGGTTAACACCCGCGAATCAATATCGCGATCGGCAGCCCAGAGTAGCCAATCTTCCACCGTCGGCGCAAACTCGTAGAGGTTAAACCGGGATACCAGGGCCGGATCGAGTTCGGTTAGTTGATATTCTTCTCCCCCATTCACCGCAGCAATGACAATACTGCCAGGGGGTAAGGCTTTACCGGCTAAGGTTTTGTTCAGGGTGAGGTCTTGAACCGCCTGCAAAATTTCGGGACGGGCGCGGTTCAGCTCGTCTAGGAAGAGTACCACGGGGCGATCGGCTTCAGGCCACCAGTAGGGGGGTAAAAACACCGATCGCCCGGTTTTCTCATCTTTATGCAACAAGCCAATCAAATCCCCCGGATCGCTCATCTGACCCAAAAAGAAGGGGATAACAGGCAGATTTTGGCGCTGACGGTAGAAATGGCTAATAATTTCTGATTTACCAATACCATGCTTTCCCACCAGAAGAATATTTTGCTCCGGTGGGGTGAGTTCCAGCACTTGATAGAGTTCGCGAGCATCAATACGAATCATTTAACCAATAATAATAAACTCTTGGGAGTGCGTAGCGTGTCCGCAGGACAAACATCTTGCTCACGAGAGAAAGGCAGCGAGCGAGACGCTCGCACTCCTTCAACTCTAATTGATCTGTATTTTAAAACCCCTACAAGATTAGCTCCCGTGGGAGTTCATTGTTAATTGTTAATTGTTCATTGATTTTACTACAAATCCTCATGACGAATCCAGCCAGACCAGCCATAACGACGCTTGAGACGGGTGGTAAAGCGAACACCACTATTGTAAGTCTCGCGAAGAGTTTGAATGGCGGGTCGTAATTTGGGTAATACTTCTTTGAACTGGTTAAAGGGAATCAGAATGGCAAAGTAGTCTTGGTCAGACAGACGAATCATTAGCTTAAGCTTAATGCTATCGACTTCGGTGGCAAAGTCAAATTTATCTTCTTTGGCAATTTTCCGCACCTGAGCTAAGATGGCTTGCACTTTCAAGTCTTTCTGTTTTTTGCGCTTGGCAGCTTGGGCTTTTTGCCGGTCAACGCGCTGTAAAAAAGCTTTTACTAGGGAGACGACTTCACTGATATCGGAAACGGGGGCCGGCGATCGCTGATATCCTAAGTCTACCCAGAGCTGTTGCTCCGGACTCACAAGCAGATGTAAATGGGTATCGTGGTGATACCAGCGCTCTTTTGATTGTTCGAGCAGAATACAACAACAGACCCTATGGCTGGGGATTTGCTCTGCACTTGACCCGGTTTGAGAACGACGGAGATCATAACAGGTATCATGGCGCTTGACCCCAGCGAGAGGCTCAACTCGCGCTAAAAAGTCTTCCGCCAGCGCTTGGGCCTGTTCGGGGTCAACAGTGAGGGGGTTTTCCCCTGATATATTCTCCCGCAGGAGCTTTTGCATACTCCGTAATGTGATGGACATAATCTCAACGACCTTCCTTAGCTGACATTCGGTAAGATTGCGTTCTTCACCAACCCACCCTTAATGATATCAACTGGCGATCGCTCCTGGTGTTTGCAGCGTAATGCCAAATAGAATAGCGATAACTTTGGCCAAATCATTCGGTACACCGTAGGTATTGATATCTTTTTGAATCAACTTTTGCTGGCGATAAAACAGACCAAATTTCCAAGTATCTCCTGTCGTCACCGCTCCGTAGAGACAATCTACAGGAGCATCAACCCACTGGTCTAGGGCAATCAGTTCTACCGCAAGCTGGGTAAATCCTTTCCCCAGATCGGCATTTTTCGCTTCAATAATGACAACGTTTTGATGCGCGGGAATAAAATAATCCACATTTCCCTTCAATTGGTTACTCACCTGGATCGAATACTCAATTTTGAGGGGCGACTGAATAAACTTGCAGACCGTTTTCAGCACGGGAAAAATGAGCGATTCTCGACGGGCAATTTCTGAGGTGGGATTGACTAATGCCAAGTTTTCTGTCAATTCATGGATCAGTGGGGTCGGGTCTAGAGGTTGTTGTTCTGGCAGTTGGAGAGAAGTGGATTGGAACGCCACCCCAAATTCAGCTAGGATATCGGCGGTGTCAAAGGGTAGGGCGGCATATTGGCTAAAGCTGTAACTTGCGGCAGGATCAAGAATTGAAGGTTTTGCCATCGCTTTACTCCAGCAGCTTCAAAGTTGTCCCTGAATTTTACAAAAATGTTGATTATATTGTCAACTTAATAAACCTTTACAAAATCTTAACCTTGAGTAGATTTACTGTAACTTGAGATACAACAAAAGTGCAGAGGATAAGTCAATAATCATCATCACGATTGAGGAGGATTGCCTGTGAATGCTGCTGAACAAGCAAAAAACTTTGAAGTCGCCAGCCAAATCGCTACGGCTATCAACCTTTTTAAGTCCCAATTCCCCGATGTGCGGGTGGATATGAAGCCTTGGATGAATGACCCCGATACCCAAGAATGGGTTGATCCGGACTCCATCGATCTGGGTTTCCATTTTCCCGGTTTTAGTCGATCTCTCCAAAGTCGTTCTCTGTTGATCCAAATTCGCTTTCATCGAGATCCCCTAGACAATGCTCATCGGGCTATTGGTATTGAAGTGACTGGATATAGCCACCAAGGGCAACAATGGCGATTCTCCACGGTGGAAAATTGGCGCTTTGAAGGGGAAACCCAACCTAACCCCGACATGGAAAATAAGTTAAAGCACTTTTGCCGTCAAACTTTAGCTCTCTTTAATGGAGAAGGAGAACGGCGCACGGCATAAAAAGAAAAACCGATGATCGTAGCAAGATCCCGGTTTGATTTCCTAAAATCCCAAAAATATCTTAATATTGTTTCAAGACTGGATTTGTCATTAGACAACTTGCTGATAACCATAACCATCTTAGGAGGACAAGTATAGTATGGCCCTCGTACCCATGCGACTTCTGCTCGATCACGCAGCCGAAAACAATTACGGTATCCCAGCATACAACGTAAACAACATGGAGCAAATTCTGGCGATCATGGAAGCTGCCCATGAAGCCGATAGCCCTGTAATTCTGCAAGCTTCCCGTGGTGCTAGAAAATATGCCGGTGAGAACTTCCTCCGTCACCTGATTCAAGCCGCAGTGGAAACCTATCCCCATATTCCCATTGCTATGCACCAAGATCATGGGAATGCTCCTGACACCTGCTATACCGCGATGCGCTATGGTTTCACTAGCGTGATGATGGATGGTTCCTTAGAGGCGGATGCGAAAACTCCCGCTACCTTTGAATATAACGTTAGCGTTACGGCTGAAGTTGTTAAAGTGGCTCATTCCATTGGTGTGAGCGTTGAAGGCGAACTCGGTTGCTTAGGTTCCCTAGAAACCGGAATGGGTGATAAAGAAGATGGTCATGGGTTTGAAGGAAAACTCTCTCACGATCAATTATTAACCGATCCCGATGAAGCGGTTCAATTTGTAGAACAAACTCAAGTAGACGCTTTAGCCGTAGCTATTGGAACTAGCCATGGTGCGTACAAATTCACCCGTAAACCCACCGGTGAAATCCTGGCCATTAGCCGCATTGAAGAAATCCACAAGCGTCTGCCTAACACTCACTTAGTGATGCATGGTTCTTCTTCCGTACCCGAAGATTTAATTGCCATCATCAACCAATACGGTGGTAGCATCCCTGAAACCTACGGTGTACCCGTGGAAGAAATTCAGAAGGGAATCAAGAGTGGCGTGCGTAAAGTTAATATCGATACCGACAACCGGTTAGCGATCACGGCGGCTATCCGTGAAGCGGCGGCTCAAGATCCGTCTAACTTCGATCCTCGTCACTTCATGAAGCCTTCTATCAAGTACATGAAACAAGTCTGCTTGGATCGTTATCAACAGTTCTGGACTGCCGGTAATGCCAGTAAGATCAAGCAAGATAGCTTAGATGTCTATGCGGTTAAATATAGCAAAGGTGAATTAGACGCAACCACTAAAGAAGTCGCTGCTGTTTAATTTTTCTTGAGCATTTGCTCTTCGTTTGTTCCTAACTGTTCACTGATATTGTTGATGGGGATGAATCTTCGGGTTCATCCCTTTTTTGGTTGAGTCCTATACATAATAATTAAAGTCATTATCAATTCAGCCATTTATGCAGCATCTTCCGACCTGGGTTGCAGCCAACCCAATCGCCTCATTTACTCTGTTGCTGTTTGCCAGCTTAACGGTTCCTCCCCTAGTGGAGCGCCTGAAACTGCCGGGACTTGTCGGACTGCTCCTGGCTGGCGTAATTCTTGGCCCCTATGGTCTGCAATTGCTCAACCCGGAGACGGAAACGGTCAAACTTCTATCGGACATTGGGAAAATTTACTTAATGTTTGTGGCGGGTCTAGAGATCGACCGGGCGGCTTTTCGCGAAACTCGAAATCGCTCCCTGAAGTTTGGATTGACTACATTTTTAGTCCCACTCATTGCGGGAACGCTGGTCGGACAAGTCTTTGGATTTGGCTTAAATGCCTCTTTACTGATCGGATCGCTTTTAGCTTCCCATACCCTGTTGGCTTATCCCTTGATCCAACAATTTGGAGTGGTGCGAAATCCGGCGATCGCCGTTACTGTAGGGGCAACCATTTTCACAGATGTGAGCGCTCTCTTGGTTTTGGCGATTTGTGTCTCGATCCATCAAGGACAATTTTCATGGGTGGGTTTAATCCTACAACTGGTTTCCCTCGCCATTTATGCGGCTGCCGTTCTCATCGGTTTAGATCGGCTGGGTCGGGAATACTTTCAACGCACGGGAAATGAAGAGGGCAATCAATTTTTATTTGTGCTTCTGTCCCTATTTCTAGCTTCAGTAGGGACTCAAGTTATTCAAATTGAAAACATTGTGGGGGCATTTCTAGCTGGACTAGCGGTTAGTGATGTTCTCGGCCATGGCCCGGTAAAAGAAAAGGTGGAATTTGTTGGCGCAGTGCTGTTTATTCCTTTCTTTTTTGTCTGTATGGGGTTGCTGATTGATATTCAGACTTTTCTCTACACTTTAGGGAATGAGCCAATGTTGGCGATCGCGATCGTAGGCTCTTTAATCGGCAGTAAATTTATTGCGGCTTGGATAGTTAAAGGAGTCGATCGCTACACTTGGATCGAAACCCTTACCATGTGGTCTCTTTCTTTACCGCAAGTAGCCGCAACCCTAGCTGCCGCCTTAGTGGGATTTCAGGTGGGACTGCTGACTGAACCGGTTTTTAATAGTGTGATTGTGTTGATGTTGGTGACTGCGATCTTAGGCCCGGTGTTAACGGAACGCTTTGCTAAACAGTTAATGATTTCTGGAGATGGAGCTACCTCTAAGGATCTCCAGAGATCTAATAATCGATTTTCTACGGATCGCCCTCTGGCGATCCTTGTCCCTGTCAATAACCCTGCGACAGAACCCAATCTGATGACGATGGCGGGTTTGCTGGTTCAACAGCAGGGGGGGCGGGTGATGCCTTTGGCGATCGCCCAAACTTCTAGCACTCTCAACGATCCTCGATTTCTAGAAAGCTTATCCCGAAAGCGTTCTGTCCTCCAACAAGCAGCCGAACACAGCTTAAATTTAGGAGTAGAAACCCAACCCTTATTGCGTATCGATCTCGATATTGCTTTAGGCATTTGTCATGCTGCTAAAGAACAGGAAGCCGATCTCGTGTTAATGGGATATGGGGACATTACCACCCTACAAGCCCGGTTGTTAGGGAATATCATCGATCAAGTATTTCAGAGTAGCCCTTCTCCTGTGGCTGTGATGCGACTGTTAGCCGCTCCTAAGCTGCTCAGTCGCATTTTGGTCTTTATCTGGGATATCTCACCCCATACTCTTAAGTTAATTGCCTTTGCTCAGTCCATTGCTACGGCTAATCAAGGCAATATTACCCTTAAATATTTGATTTCTGCTAGCACTCCCCCAGAGAAGCAAGGGGAATTTGAGCTACAGTTGCGCCAACATCTGGTATTTGGGTTGGAAGAGGAATATCATCAGATCGAGATTGAGGCGATCGTTAATACCCATCCAGCTACGGTTATCCTGGAGACTGCCCACAACTTTGACTTAATTATCCTCAATGCCAAAGATATCCATCCGGGTAAAGGATTAATCCTCAATGATTGGGCAACTCCGATTATTCAGGGACTCGACTGCTCAATGATATTATTCTCCAATCCCTAATACAGGGCTTTGTGCTGGGGTGATGGGGGAAGGTAGCCGTAGATCCCAGTATTAACACCGTAGTGCCGTGACACAGCTAAAAATGTGCGGGTGGGTTAGGCGGCTAAAACCTAGACTGTGACAGCAATCTATCAATCCGCCGTAACCCACCATTTTAGGGTTGTCAAGGCAGTAGTGAACTGTTTCAGCTAATTTGATGCATTTAAGAGGAGTGCGAGCATCTTGCTCGCTGTTGTTTTCCCTAGGGAGCGAGACGTTTGTCCTGCGGACACGCTACGCTACGCACTCCGGGAAACCTATTGCCCTATTTTAGTTGAAACAATCCAGTAGGGTCGGCCGTTCGCCCCTACAACTATGTCTCATTACCGGAAATTTGGGTTTAGAGCAACGCCCTTCTAGGGCGGCTTTATATTTATCCGCAACAATGTGTTATAAAATAATGTCATGTTAATTAGAGAAGCCAAGCTACTAAACGGAACGGAGGCGCAATACTGCGCTCTCGACGATGCCATTCGTACCGCTCAATTCATTCGGAATAAGGCGGTTCGATACTGGATGGATAATCGAGGAGTGGGGAAAGCGGCTCTATACTCGCTATGTAAGGATCTAGCGAAAGAGTTCCCGTTTGCGGGTAAATTAAACTCGTCCGCTAGACAGGCTAGTGCCGAAAGAGCTTGGCGGGCTATCTCTAGTTTCTATAGTCGTTGCAAGAAGAAGGAAAAGCCTAAAGGGTATCCTAAGTTCAAGAAACACTGTCGCTCGGTAGAGTACAAGGTTAGCGGGTGGAAGCTATCGGAG
>NZ_JAQOSP010000025.1:0-2500 GCF_030068475.1 Roseofilum acuticapitatum BLCC-M154
GCTGACCCCCAATCGAAGCCACCGAACCTAGAAAATTCTATAGTTTGAAAGCCTAAACTAAATGAGTTAGACCCTCGTTAGTGAATTGAACTGAAGCGCTCTCTTTAGGGAGAGAAGCTAAAGTTAATCAAGATGATAAGGGAAAGAAGCGAAAGTTTCAATCCCTAAAGCCAAAAAAAACTCAAAAGTGTTAACACGGAGAGTTTGATCCTGGCTCAGGATGAACGCTGGCGGTCTGCTTAACACATGCAAGTCGAACGAACTCTTCGGAGTGAGTGGCGGACGGGTGAGTAACGCGTGAGAATCTGGCTCTGGGTCGGGGATAACCACTGGAAACGGTGGCTAATACCGGATGAGCCGAAAGGTAAAAGATTTATTGCCCAGAGATGAGCTCGCGTCTGATTAGCTAGTTGGTAGTGTAAGAGACTACCAAGGCGACGATCAGTAGCTGGTCTGAGAGGATGAGCAGCCACACTGGGACTGAGACACGGCCCAGACTCCTACGGGAGGCAGCAGTGGGGAATTTTCCGCAATGGGCGAAAGCCTGACGGAGCAAGACCGCGTGGGGGAGGAAGGTTTTTGGATCGTAAACCCCTTTTGTCAGGGAAGAAGTTCTGACGGTACCTGACGAATAAGCCTCGGCTAACTCCGTGCCAGCAGCCGCGGTAATACGGAGGAGGCAAGCGTTATCCGGAATGATTGGGCGTAAAGCGTCTGTAGGTGGCAAACTAAGTCTGCTGTTAAAGATCACAGCTCAACTGTGGGAAGGCAGTGGAAACTGGTTAGCTAGAGGCTGGTAGGGGTAAAGGGAATTCCCGGTGTAGCGGTGAAATGCGTAGATATCGGGAAGAACACCGGTGGCGAAAGCGCTTTACTGGGCCAGACCTGACACTGAAGGACGAAAGCTAGGGGAGCGAAAGGGATTAGATACCCCTGTAGTCCTAGCCGTAAACGATGGAGACTAGGTGTAGCACGTATCGACCCGTGCTGTATCGTAGCCAACGCGTTAAGTCTCCCGCCTGGGGAGTACGCACGCAAGTGTGAAACTCAAAGGAATTGACGGGGGCCCGCACAAGCGGTGGAGTATGTGGTTTAATTCGATGCAACGCGAAGAACCTTACCAGGGCTTGACATGTCGCGAATCCTTCTGAAAGGAAGGAGTGCCTTAGGGAGCGCGAACACAGGTGGTGCATGGCTGTCGTCAGCTCGTGTCGTGAGATGTTGGGTTAAGTCCCGCAACGAGCGCAACCCTCGTCTTTAGTTGCCAATATTAAGTTAGGAACTCTAGAGAGACTGCCGGTGACAAACCGGAGGAAGGTGGGGATGACGTCAAGTCAGCATGCCCCTTACGCCCTGGGCGACACACGTACTACAATGGTCGGGACAAAGGGCAGCGAACCTGCGAAGGCCAGCTAATCCCAGAAACCCGGTCTCAGTTCAGATTGCTCTCTGCAACTCGAGAGCATGAAGGAGGAATCGCTAGTAATCGCCGGTCAGAATACGGCGGTGAATCCGTTCCCGGGCCTTGTACACACCGCCCGTCACACCATGGAAGTTGGCCACGCCCGAAGTCGTTACCCTAACCTTTCGAGGAGGGGGACGCCGAAGGCAGGGCTGATGACTGGGGTGAAGTCGTAACAAGGTAGCCGTACCGGAAGGTGTGGCTGGATCACCTCCTTTAAAGGGAGACCTAATCCAAGGAAAGAAATCTTGGAAAAATCCCAAGGTCGGTCGAGGTCAGCTCAGAAAAATTTAGAAAATAGGCTTTCAAACAGGTTAGGTTCGGACATGGGCTATTAGCTCAGGTGGTTAGAGCGCACCCCTGATAAGGGTGAGGTCCCTGGTTCAAGTCCAGGATGGCCCAGATTAAGAAAAAAAGAAGGGACCCTAGCCCCTCAAGTTGCGAGAGCAACCGAGTCGGCTGGAGAGTAACTCCAGTAAAAAGAACCTTGAAAACTGCATAACTGAAAAGAAAATTCCAAGGGAGATAAATAGGCATTGCTTATTTATCTCAGGCAGAAACCGTAAAAAAAGCAGAAAAACTGACTTTTCGTAAAAGAGAGTAAAGAACTGGTCAAGCTACAAAGAGCTAACGGTGGATCCCTTGGCACACAGAGGCGAAGAAGGACGTGGTGACCGACGAAACGCTCCGGGGAGCTGGAAGCAAGCATTGATCCGGAGGTATCCGAATGGGGCAACCCAGAAACTCCTAGCTGAATCCATAGGCTAGAGAGAGCGAACCTGGCGAACTGAAACATCTTAGTAGCCAGAGGAAGAGAAAGCAAAAGCGATTCCCTAAGTAGCGGCGAGCGAAAGGGGAGAAGCCTAAACCAACCTCAAATTGGGGTTGGGGTAGTGGGACTCTCATCAGGGAGGGAGCGGATTAGACGAAGCAGTTGAAAGCTGCACCAGAGGAGGTGAAAGTCCTGTAGTCAAAAATCTCAACCCCCCGAGAGTATCCCGAGTAGCTTGGGTTAAGTGAAATCCCGAGTGAATCAGC
>NZ_JAQOSP010000026.1 GCF_030068475.1 Roseofilum acuticapitatum BLCC-M154
GAAATACCCTAATTAAAAATCCAGGGAGCAAGATGCTCCCACTCCAGTCATATCAAAGAATTCGAGGAGTGCGGGCATCTTGCCCGCTTCTTAACCAATTAACTGGACTTGATATCATAGCATAACTATCTTTTCATGACAGTGGATTTCGATCCCCCTAAATCGCTCTTAAAAAAGGGGGATTTAGGGGGATCGAAAATTAAACAATATTACAGCATTTTTGTCCTAAGTGCGATCGCCAGCACCCACAGCTATCCTCTGCTCTCCGGTTAGACTAAAGGCGCGAGTTTCTGTAATTTTCACCTGCACCAATTGCCCCTTAAGTTGCTCAATATCTCCGGTAAAGAAGGTTAAGCGGTTGCCATCCGTGCGTCCCATGACTTGGGTGGCATCCTTGGGATTTTGGTCTTCGACGAGGACGGTTTCCATGCGTCCGAGATAACGCTGCGATCGCTCCTGTGCTTTAATAGCAACTAAATGATTCAACCTCTGTAGGCGATCGCTCTTCACCTCTTCACTCAATTGATCTTCCCATACTGCTGCCTCCGTACCTGGTCTAGGAGAATAGGCCGCCGTATTTAACTGGTCAAAGCCAATATCCTCAACCAACTCCAGAGTATGCTCAAATTGTTCCTCCGTTTCTCCGGGAAACCCCACAATTGCATCCGCACTAATGGAGGCATCCGGCATCAAGTCGCGAATCTTATCAATAATCCGGCGATACTTCTGATGGGTATACCCGCGCCGCATAGCCTTGAGGATGTCATTATCTCCAGACTGAAACGGAATATGAAAATGTTTACACACCTTCGGTAACTCTGCACAAGCGCGAATTAACCGCTCCGTGAAATAGCGGGGGTGACTGGTGGCAAATCGGATGCGCTCAATTCCTTCCACATCATGAACAAAATAGAGCAAATCCGTAAACGTATTCTCCCGTCTTCCTTCCGGCGTAATTCCGGGTAAATCCCGACCATAAGCGTCAATATTTTGACCCAACAGCGTCACCTCCTTATATCCCTGCTGACCCAACTGTTCCATTTCTTCCCGAATGGCCTGGGGAGTCCGAGACTGTTCCACCCCTCTAACTCCAGGAACCACACAATAGGAACAGCGCTCATTGCAGCCATAAATCACATTCACCCAAGCCGTAATCTTACTATCGCGCCGGGGTTTGGTGATATCCTCCATAATATGAACCGGTTCCGTAGCTACCACCTGGTTCCCCTCTAGGACTTGCTCCAACAAATCTCCCAAGCGGTTGGCATGTTGGGGCCCCATGACTAAATCGAGTTCTGGAACCCGACGCAAGAGCGCTTCCCCTTCCTGTTGGGCCACACATCCAGCCACAATTAGGGTTAAATTGGGGTTTTCATGTTTGCGTTTGGCTTGTCTTCCCAGATAAGAATAGACCTTTTGCTCGGCGTTATCACGAATGGTACAGGTATTGTAGAGAATCACATCCGCTTGATAAGGGTCTTCGACGAATTCTAAGCCGATATCCTCTAGAATGCCAGCCATCCGCTCCGAGTCGGCCTTGTTCATTTGGCATCCAAAGGTAGTAATGTGATAACGACGATGGGTCATGGGTTTTAGAGTTGAGAGTCAAGTACCATTTTTAATTTTACATTAGTTTCATACTGATTTCCTCAATCAACTTTCATTAGCAGAAACTAAATAGTGCTATACAATTGCTGATTAATACGAAAGCCAGCTCTATCGATATAGACAGCTTGGGGAATTAGAATAGTCTGATAAAGATGGTGCAGGAGTTCAAGTTGATCAATTGCTGCAAGATTGGTAATTGCAGAAGTATTGCTAACAACAATCATAACTCTCCTAACCTTTTTAAGGTTTGAATATCCGCCTCGAAATCTTCTACCTCATAATTGAGATATACTCCTCTTTTAGATAGTTCTTGTTGAAACTGTATCAAGTGCATCCCGGCAAGATGGCGGGCTTGTCCTGTACTAATTTTCCGTTGTTGATAGAGTGATATCGCCAGTTCTAGTTTAATATCCGCTTCGGACAGTTGAGCCGAGTGAAGGATTTCATCAGGAATCGTAATATTCATTTTGACTTACTCCAGCAATCATTTCTTTTAAATTGTTCATTGTTCATTGTTCATTGATATAACCCTTCATTCGCAATGACCTATTATAATTGATTCAACAGACTTGAGATAATTTTTAATTGACATGACCCTTCCCAATTGGATTACATTTTCTCGCTTGCTGGGAGTTCCGTTTCTGCTCTACAGTTTACTGGAGCCGACGGTAGAGCGGCGCTGGTTTTGTTTGGCGGTGTTTTTGGTGGCTGCGGGAACAGACTGGTTAGATGGCTATTTGGCGCGGCGGCTCAATCAAGTCAGTGAGATGGGTAAGTTTTTAGACCCTTTGGTGGATAAGTTGTTGGTGTTAGCGCCGTTGTTGTCGTTGGTGGAGTTGGGAGAAGTTCCAGCTTGGGGGGTGTTTCTAATTTTAGCGCGGGAATTGACGATCGCCGGATGGCGCGTCAATCAAACCACGGTTTCGGGGGCGAATATTTGGGGAAAACTGAAAACCGTGGTGCAAATTGGGGCGATCGCCTTTTTAATTGCTCCAACTCCCGTTTCTTGGACTCTACCTATCTTAATCTTCTTTTGGAGTGCTGTAGCTCTAACCTGGATTTCAGGCTTGATTTATATTTTTCCCCAACCTTCCGGTGAGTCATGAATAATGAGTAAGGCTCAGTTGATGTCGTTTCTCAAGTGAGAACTGAGGTTATGTCAACCCTGTCACCTACACCACCCAATGTAACTCCTCCCTCTCAAAACGGCGATCGCTTTTTAATCTGTGGATTAGGTCGTCTCGGTCAAGAATGCGTGATTGCTCTGAGGAATTTTGGAGTCATTGTTATTGGGATTGAAAAAATGCCTCCTGCTGAATGGGAATTAGCGACAGTTCCCGAATTATTAGATTCCTTGATTATAGGAGACTGTCGGCAACTATACATTCTCGAACAGGCTCAAATTCAAAGCTGTCGGACAGTTTTAATTGTTACCAGTGACGAAGAAGTGAACGCTCAAACCGCTTTAGCAGTACGGCAACTGAATCCCCATGTGAGAATTGTAGTGCGTTCTGCGGCGGATAACTTGAATCAACTATTGAGCGAACAGTTAGGTAATTTCTTTGCTGCCGAACCGAGACAAATGGTCGCCACTGCCTTTGGTTTAGCCGGTTTGGGGGCGGGAACCTTGGGCTTTTTTGAGCTAGATGGTCAACATCTCCAGGTGATTACCCATAAACTTGAAGAGGGCCATCGATGGTGTCATACGCGATCGCTTCAAGACCTCAATACCAGCAAACGGCGAGTTCTGTTCTATCACCCCAAACCGGGGTTATTGCCCCATTTTTATCGATGGAATCCCAAGGATGTGGTTAAACCGGGTGACGAGATTGTTTATGTAGAAGTTGTGGACAAGCTTTCTCTAACCGATGAGCAACAGACCCCCAACTTCAGGAGAAATTTGTCTGAGCGACCCAGAAGCAACTCTCGTCAAACCCTTGGGTCTAGATTGACTCATTTTTGGAATACGCAGCTTTTTGAAGTGACCTTTTGGCAGTTGCAATGGCAAAGATTTAAGGATGAATTTTTGATCACTGGAGTACGAAAAGTTGCCATTATCAATGCGATTATTGTTGTATTTTTATTAATCCTAGGCACAGTTTTATTTAAGGCTTATTATCCCAATACGACTCTGTTATATTCATTTTATGCCACAGCTATCCTGTTGCTTGGAGACTATGGAGAATTATTTGGAGACTTGGAACCCATCACCAAGATTCCCGCAGCCTTACAGTTATTTGCGTTTACCCTAACCTTAGTGGGGACGGCATTTGTTGGGGTTTTGTATGCCCTGCTCACTGAAGCCATTCTTTCCTCTAAATTTGAATTGTTGCGTCGCCGTCCCCCCATTCCTAAAACTGACCATTTAATCCTAGTGGGACTCGATCGCCTCGGACAACAGGTCGCCGGTTTCTTGGATAATTTGGAACAAGCCCTAGTGGTCATTCCTTTTAACCCAAATTTGGATCAGAATGTACTACCCCGTATTCCCCTCGTCGTCGGAAATTTAACCGAAGCCCTGACCAAAGCCAATGTATTAACGGCTAGAAGCGTGATTATCACCACCGATAATGAAATGCTTAATCTAGAAATTGCACTCATGGCTCGGCGATTAAATCCTAACACCCATTTAGTTATTGGCACGTATGGCCAAGGTTTAAGCCAATATCTAAGTCACTTATTGACCAATGTACAAATATTGGGAACCTATGAGGTAGCCGCCGAAGCCTTTGCTGGAGCGGCGTTTGGTGAAAATATTATTAGTTTGTTTCGCTATCATAAGACCATTTTAGTTACAGAATATCAAATTGAAGAAATTGATACCTTACATGGATTACTGATTAGTGAAGTGGCTTATGGCTATCGGGTGGTGGTGCTGCTTCACCAAACTCCACCGGAGACGGCAACATTGATGCCTTCTGACGATCTGCGGCTGGCAGTGGGCGATCGCATTGTGGTATTGTCTTCCATTGAAGGCTTAAAACGCATTGAACACGGAACCATCATCACCCCAACTTGGAGAGTTCGGATTGATTCTACGCCGACAAGGGATGCGGCTTTCGATGGAGCCAATGTGATTGCGCGCATTTCCGGATACAGTTTAAGCGGCGCTCGTGAGTTGATGGATCAATTGCCCAAAATCTTACCGAAACGGCTCTATCTTCATCAAGCGGCCCGTTTAGTGGGAGAATTAAAGCGATCGCGAGTTAAAGCCCAATTAATCAAACCCAAACCGAAGACCTAGAGCCAGAGTTGCACAAGTGCTTGGGTACTGACATGATAGTAAAATACCTTTAATTCGTTTGAATTACCCTAAATCACAAAAAATATGGCAGAAATCCAGTTAACCAAAGGAATCACAGAAAAAGATGTTCCTGAAGTGCGTCTAACCCGTGCTAAAGATAAAAGTAGTGGTACAGCAACATTTATTTTTTCCGATCCCACTGTTTTTAAGGAAGGCAATACCGATGAAGTAACCGGCTTACATCTGATTGATGAAGAAGGAGAAATCGTCAGTCGGGAGGTAACCGCTAAGTTTGTTGATGGTGAACCCACCACGGTAGAAGCCTTCTATGTGATGAGGGGAGAAGGTGAGTGGGATCGGTTTATGCGCTTTATGGAACGCTACGGCAAAGAGCATGGTTTAGGGTTTCAGAAAGCCTAATGGCGATATTGGGGCGAATCTCGTCTCGACTCACTTTCTGAATGGGGAAAAGTTAGGATGGCAGTCTACCGCATTCGATTGGCAAAGGATAAGGGAGAGTTGGTTAAGCGGTTGGTAGAGTCTGATGAGGATAATGCACCGTTTGAAACCTATGCAGATGTGGTGATGTTTGCCGCTAGTTTAGGATATCAACGCCATCAGGCAATTCCCCTAGATGATGTGATTGCCAAAGAACCCGCTCCCATTGCTTGGGATGTTTTTCGATCGCGAGGATACGATCGCACCATTCGCCTATTGGCGATCGCCACAACGGAGGAGGTTAGTGTTCTTTCCCTATCCTCTCCAGAGGCGATCGCCCAACAAATTCAAATTCTAGAAGAATATGCCAATGGGGGATTGCAGATCTTACAAGAAGAATTGCGCGGTATTATTGATATCACCCATCATCTTCCCCTGATGTTGCACAAGCAAAGGCATCCCCAAGAGTCACCCCCAGAATTCGATTTAAGCCAATTTCTCTAGTTAACCGCTAGAGACAAGCTAGGGTTTAGCGCAACTTTTGCACATCTGCTATAAAGGCATCAACTGCTTTTTGCGTTTTGCCTAAGTAATTGCCATCAGCCTCTAATGCATTTTTTAGTTCTTCTGCCACTCCAATTAATCCCCCTTCTTCTGACATATAAGCGCCTTTCATCTCAATCTCGCGCCAATACTCTTCTATGACGCGGGTTCTCATCTCTTCATAAGTCTCAATGAGGGAAGCTTTGACTTTCTTTTGTTCCGCGTTGAGGTTTTCATACTCCAATTGACTAATTAATTCCGTTAATTCCGAAAGATGTCGGCGCACAGTTTCCCAGCTCATAACGATTTCCCTTCATAAGATCGGAGAGTTTCGACAGGTATCTTACCAGGTTCTTTGCCACACCCCTGATACTTTACAAAGGTTAACATTTTTTCTGACTATTCGATCGCCAGATTCTCAAGGTTTGGGGGAATCTTAGCGGCTTTGAGTAAGGGTTGTAAGCCTTTGAAGATGCGATCGCCGATTACCTCATGGCCAGCCGCACTCGGATGAATGATATCATCTTGTCGGTATTTCTCGTCTCTGAGCAAACCCTTGAGAATCTGGGGAATCAAATGCGCTTGCGTCTCCTTTGCCAACTGCTCAAACATGCGATCGTATTTGTCCCCCACAACTCCCACATTAATCCCCAATATAACGGCGATCGCCCCCTGAGCTTGAATTTGCGTAATGATTTGCCGTAAATTCTCCTCAGTCTCCGTTTCTGCGATGTTCTGTAGATAGTCATTCCCCGACAACTCCACCATCACCAACCAGGGATTTTCATCCAGCACATCCGTTTGCAACCGTGCTAACCCCATAGCCGTTGTATCCCCTGGAACCCCCTGATTCAGAATCGGCACATTCAACCGACGACTTAAAAGACTGGGAAAAGCTTGCTCTGGGTTCAGTCCATACCCCGAAGCAATGCTATCACCCAAAACAATAATCTGTTCTCCTTGTCCAAGTTGCAAGTTTTTCACCTGGTTCACAGATGAACCGCAACTGATGACGAGTCCCCAGGTGGTGAATAGGAGGACGATCAGAAGGAGACTTCGCCGTACTCTGCGTTGAGCGAAGGGCAGTAGACTTAAACTCAGGATAGAGGCAATCATGATTAGGAGCAATCCTTAATAGTAGTCACTATTTTAGCAAAATGCTCTAGGGCCTACTCCTTTTCGTTTCTTCCCTTGGGTTTGCGTCGCCATAGGAAGAGAATCAGCCAAATCGCCAATACTAACCCCCATCCGAGACTCAAACCCACCGATTTTACAAAGGGATGCACAACAGTAGCATTGGCATCCCACGGCATCAGTAAGGGGTTTTTGTCTGTAATCAGAGCATAGCTAGTGGCGATCACACTCGCGGCAGCCATACCGCCACCGACGACCCCGATGGTAATATTTAAGTTGTGGCTATCAATGGATTCTTGTTCATTGCTTTTTTTAATCTTTTTCTCTAACTTAAGTAACGTCTTCTGTAATTTCCGGCTTTGTTTGGCTTGCTTAACTAGATCTTTGTGTAACTTTCGACTAGCTTTTACTTGTCTGACTAACCGTTCTTCCAGAGCGCGATCGGCTTCAATTTGCTCAATTTCTAACATGCCGCGAATGGTGGCAATCATTTCTTGAAACAGATTTTGACCCGCGAGTAAATAATTTAAGTAGGTTTCGATTTGTTGCAGATAAGTATTTTTCGCTAAGTCGAGAAAAGAGTCCCAGAAGGGGAAATGATCATCGGTCAATTTCGCCTGGTTAATCTCAGTAAATGCCTTTTGAAAATTCTTGATATTGGTGTCCGTGGTGTTGTAGCACTCGCGGAGCAGGCGCAGGGTTTGGCTATACTTAAATCCCAGTTTGCGGATATTATTGAGTAATCGTTTTAACTCTTGTAACCGTTTTTCGTCATCGGTTTCTTGCTCAATTTGGCTAAACCGGGGAATTTGTTGCTCTAGCTCGTTGGCCAGCTTTTGCGCTTCTTCGTAGTATTGTCTCGATTGTTGGGTAGTGAAGAGGATTTTATGGCGAAAGCAGAGTAGTTCTTTCAGGGGTCGGTTGAACCTTTTATTGATAAAAGAAGATAAGCTATTTTCTTTGAATTTGAGCCAGACTAAAATATAAGTATTTTCCGCTTCGTACAGGAATAAGGGGCTACCGAACAGTTGACCTTCACGGGTCTGTAGAGGACGGGGGATCATTTCTGTGGGGCGATCGGGAAATAAGCCGGTTACACAATCATCCGCTAGGTCGCGATATTCATTAATTAGGATGCGATAGTCTTTCAGGGCAATCGGTTTACTGGGTTCGGCATAGAGTAAAAAACTTTGACCTAACGAGGGATTTAGGGTAGAATAGGAAAGAATATTATTGGGATTAAAACCGTTAATTTGGTGACAAAAAAGCGATATTTTTCGGTCACGTTTATCTAAAAAGAGAGTTAGTTCGCCTAGATAGACATCTTGCAACTTTTCAGCGTGAAATGCTCCTTTAGCTTGCAGCGTTGGAGTTAAGGGAACTTGGCTTAACTTCAGTTTTCGTTGTCCTTTGATCAGGTCTTGCCAGGGTTCATTTTCTTGAATTGGATGCAAGTTGGCGCGGAAGGTTTTCAGCTCTTCACTGTTAAAAGCAGTCGCAACCGTTGTGGCGAAGGTTTGCCAGAGTTCCTCGGCATTTTTTGCGGGCATTTGATAGCCTTGGTCAAAATCTGACCAAAAGTGGAAAGCGTAGAGCGTGAAAATAGGGTTTTGAATTTCAGTCATTTTTAATTGATGATGATTTGCTGTAGGGGCGGGTTTTACCAAGATCTAGAATACCCACAAATATCTTACCTAAACCCGCCCTCATTCCCGGTTTCTGGGTTTTCCAGGTCAATGATTCACTGTAGGCGCAGGTTTTACCAAAATCTAGAATACCCACAAATATCTTACCTAAACCCGCCCCATTCCCGGTTAAGAAACCCGGTTTCTTGAAGAAACCGGGTTTCTGGGTTTCCAGGTCAATGATTCACTGTAGGCGCAGGTTTTACCAAGATCTAGAATACCCACAAATATCTTACCTAAACCCGCCCCATTCCCCTATTTCCCCATTCCCCTATTCCCCCATTTCCAAACCTGATTCTTGCAACCCCTGATTTAACAGGGACGTAAGCTGAAGAAATTCCGCCCATTGTTTAAGATAAACCCAATCAAGGGATAAACGTTGCACTTTCAAAACCCCTAACACATCTCGCCATTGCTTCTGGGACTGCATTCCGGTGAGGGTGTACCAGCGCAATTTTTGCAGCACAATATCTTCTGGTGAGTAGAGATAAAGGTCAATATTGGGGTCTTCAGAGACTCGATAGGGCTGACGACGACTAAATTTAGAACGGGAAAAGTCATCGTTGGGGAGGACAAAGAAATCGACTTTCTCGGCTGAGAATAAATGAATAGCATTAAACGAGGATTCGTTATTCATGGCTTCGGTAACCGTTGCTTCATTAATGTAGAATTCTGCGGACATTGCCGCAACTAAGGGAGCAACTTTAACGGATTGGAGATCGATAACCAAGTCTAAGTCTTGAGTGGAGCGTTCTTCCCCCCATAGAGAACTCGCCACCGAGCCACCAACCATATAGGGAATGTCTAAAGGATTTAAGATTTCAGCGATGTTTTGCGCTAATGAAATGGGGTCTAAGATCATTAATTTATCGAGTAATTGATCGCTGGATTTAGGTAAGTTGAAGGTGAGTAGCTTTTGGTTGACATAGGCTTGAGTAAGCTCTGGTGGGGAGGCTTGGGGAAAGGTTCTCTTGAGAGAGAAGAGAGCCATTTTTCGGACGGATTGATTAAAGGTTTTGACTCGTTGGGTTTTTTGGACGGGGGAAAATTGACGCAGTTTTTCAAAGAGGAAAATATCGGCATCAATGCTGGTGTCTTCGGCTTGGGGTTTGTAGCCAGGGAGAGGCATATCAATTAAAAATTAAAAATTAAAAATTAAAAATGGGGATCGGTTGAGAGGGTTAAGAAACCCGGTTTCTTGAAGAAACCGGGTTTCTGGGTTGCCGCGTGGGTTGAGCTACTGTTGTTTCTCGTTGGTTTGACCTAAGCGGTTGAGGTTTTCTAGGTATTTTTCATAGGCTCTTTTGACCACTTCTTCCGGGTCGTCTTCTGCTTCTTCGGCATCATCGAGGCCCATTTGGCTGAGGTCGTTTTCGATGTTTTCTTCGACGTTGGGATGGGTTTTGCACCAGGTTTTGATTTTGGTGGCTAGGGTTTCGATGCTGTCCGTGGGTTGGAGGTCTAAGCCTTGAATTTGGGTTAAAAATTCGGGTTCGTAGTAGTCGAATAGGTCGGTGAAGGCTTTGACGATGGCTGCGGGGGTGGCATGTTCGGGGATGGACATGGTGCGTAAGGCCTCTTCTATGTTTTGGGTGGTGAGGGTGAGGGGTTGGGTTTCGCCGATGAGGGTGAACCCAGACCAGGATTCGGGTTTGGGAAACCGGGTTTTGGTGTTGAGCATAGCATGACGGAGGGCGGAGGCGCGGTTTTTGCCCTGGGCGAGGTTTTGGTAAAATTCCGTCATCAGGACTTTGGCGGCCGGTGCGCCGATGTTCCAGAGGGAGACAACGAGACTGGGAACTCCGGAGAGAATGAAACAGCGCGATAGGCCGATGATGCCATCGCCGGTAATTTTACCTTTGCCGGTGCTACAGGCGCTGAGGACAATAATTTCTGAATTTAAGTCTAAATCGAGAATTTCTTCGGCATATAAGGCTCCATCATCGTCACCATCGGGGGCTAAGATAATTACGCCAGGAATATCGGTTTCTAAGTCTTGTTTGCGGTCTTCGAGTTTTAACTCTTGTAAGGCATGGGCGAAAATGTGAACGGTGCGCGTGTCTACTTCGAGCAGTCGGTTAATCACGGCAACTTTGGTCGCTCTATCGCCAGTGATGGCATCGGTTGCTAAGGTAGCGCCAATGCTTTCCCCTGCTTCTTTCATGTAGGGGTAGGGATTGAGTTTATAGTTCTTCTGGAACTTGGGGTGCAGGGTGGGTTCGGCGACGACGAGGGCTTTTTTCTGGGTTGGGTGCAGGCGCTGCTGTTGGGCGTGGGTGGTCTCTAGGACTTGAATGGAGGGAGCCGTGAGGACGGTATGGTCTTCGATCAGATAGCGCCCTTGGGGGTTCTGTAAGGACGCGAAGGGAACCAAATAGAGGGCATAGTGGGGAATGAAGATGACTCGCGCTTCGGGGTCGGTGGGCAGGAGGTCGGTAATGGGGGCGATGAGGATATTGTAGAGGTATTGCAGCCAGGGAAAGTGACCGTTGCGGGGTTTTTCTTCCGGGTTGAGTTTGAGGAGTTGGTTGTCGTTGTCTTTTTCGGTGATACCGATGGAGACTCGCGCCCGGAGAATTAGGGTTTCCAGGTTGTCGAGTTCGGATTCAGTGATGGGGGAGCGGCGAAACTCGATGTTTCCGGTGGGTTGGATCACCCAGATATAGAGTTCTGCGGTAACAATGGAGTATTCGACCAGGGTGGCGTTTTGGGTTTGGGCAACTTGGCGAATTTGAGGGGCGCTGATGTAAGGGTTGCTCTCTTCGGGGAAGCGCTGTCTGAGCAGGTCGATAAAGGCACGGGTGCGCCCGCGCTCGGAGATTTCTAGTGCTTGGATATGTTGATCTTGGGCAATGAGGACTTCTTCCAACATTCGGTAGGAGGAGCGCTGGGTTTCAAAGATGGAGATTTGATGGCTGTCTTGTAAGTCAGATCGCAACGTTTCGCAGACTTCTACCGCTTTTCGTAGCGTTTTTTCAGCTAAATCTACTAGCTGTGGAATTTTCCGGAGACTATTACCAAGATTATTTAGGGAACTCCATTCCCCATGAAGATCGCCGATTTCCCTTTTTATGGTTAAAGACTGCTGGTGAAAGTCGATCGCTCTTTGGTATTGCCCTAATGAATAGTAGGCATTGCCCAGATTTCCCAGGGAAGCTGCCTCTCCCTGGCGATCACCGATTTCCCTGGCTAGGGTTAAATACTGCTGGTGGAAGTCTATCGCTCTTTGGTATTGCCCTAATGAATAGTAGGCACTGCCCAGATTTCCCAGGGAAATTGCCTCTCCCTGGCGATCGCCGATTTCCCTGGCTATGGTTAAATACTGCTCGTGGAAGGCGATCGCTCTTTGGTATTGCCCTAATGCACGGTAGGCAATGCCCAGACTTCCCAGGGAAGAAGCCTCTCCCTGGCGATTTCCGATTTCCCTAGCTAGGGTTAAAGACTGCTCGTAGAAGTCTATCGCTCTTTGGTATTGCCCTAATGATTGGTAGGCAAGGCCCAGATTTCCCAGGGAAGCTGCCTCTCCCTGGCGATTTCCCATTTCCCGATAGAGAGCAAGGGCCTGTTCCCAGGAGGCGAAAGCTTCGCGAAACTGGCTTTTGTAGTATTGTTCTATCCCTTGGTTGAATAGATTGTCTGCATCCATAGGTCAATTAATAATGAACAATTAACAATTTTCATGTCGGCGATAGCCGAAACAATGGTTCTGGGTTGCTGGGTTGGGTTTCCGGTGGGTGGGGGCGGGTTTAGAGGATTGGTGGTTTGGTGTTCTAGATTTGGGTATAACCCGCCCCTACGATTGAATGAACAATTAACAATTAACAATTAACAATGAGGCGATTGGGGAGAAACCGGGTTTCTGGGAATCGGGCAATCCAATCATCCATTACCCATGCTATCTCAGAGGCAGAAATCTTACTTGTCCTTCCCATTCTCCCTCAAGGCTGCACTGGGCAATCAAGATTATTTCCTCTATTGCCAACCCTACAGGAACGCGCCGACTCACCTCAAACAACCCAGGCATGAGCAACCCAGCCTGGATGCGTTGATAAGCAAAAGTGGTCATGGTAGCCACATCATGAGTGAGGACAATTCGTTCCTCTTGTGCAGCCCATTCTAAAACAGTTGGGTCATCGACTCCAGACAGACCGACATCTTGAACGCGCACAATGTCAACATCTGGACTTTGACGAAGAACACCTCGTACAATTTGGTTGTTAAAATTTTCATCAGCCAGGAATCGAGTCATTTCAGACTACCTGAATTGATTTTGTCTGGCAAGTAAGCGATCGCGTATTCCCACCGGATCGAAACGCTGCTCAAGCTCCTGCCGCATCGCATCGGCTTGTCGTTGACGTTCTGCCAGATAGGTATGAACCTCATCCTGATGTCTAAGGTAGTAACCGATCACCAGATAGATATCGGGAAGTTGTAATGATGGATACTGTTCTCTGATTTCCTCTGGCGTACATCCCTCAAGAAAAGCCGTCACAACCGTATCTAGAGTTACACGGGTTTGGGCAACTCGGATAACGCCTTGGCGATCGGTAACTAATGGGACGTTTTCAACGGCTATTGTCATTTGTTGCGTGCCACATCAACTATTTTTAGGATAGCGCGATCGTAGAACAATGAACAATGAATAATTAACAATGAACAATGGTTCTGGGTGGGTGGCGGCTAAGGATTAAAAGGGTTATACAGTGCCAAACCCATAATTCTGTAGAAATCTGCTATGTTACGAGTGACTAGCGTATAGCCTTGTACAAATGCACAAGCGGCGATCGCAGCATCGGGTAGTTTCAAGCGGTAACTTTGCCGAATCTGAGCAGCGCTGTCTAAAATCGTCTCCGTCAGTGTAACTGAGGAAAGTCTTCTCAAAAATGCTCTGATCTGATTGGCTTCTCTTGGGGTTAAGGCTGGATAACAGAGTAATTCAACCCAAGTTAAAGGGCAATAGTAACCTTCATGATTACCCGCTAAAATATCGGCAAACAAGGGCTGAACCACTGCATCTCCATTGAAATAATAGATAAAAATATTCGTATCGAGTAAATATCTAGTCATCCCACTCTTGCCTGAGTTGCTTTTGGAAGACTAGAGGATCAACCCGTTGCGGGAGAAACCCAAACCCATCTAATGATAATTCATGATTCTCAGCCTTCGAGTCGCTTAAGGCTTGAGCCAAAAGAGCAGCAGCCTCAGAGGAGTTACGCAACCTTTGAAGTGATAATTCACTCTCAGCCGTTACAGATGCTTCATTCGTCTCATCATGGGAACGGTTGGTTTCTGCTTGAATGGAATTGAGGAGTGCTTGGACTAGATGCCAGCGATCGCCTATGGGTAATGCTAGGATGCGATCGCGTAATTCGGGTAATGTCATCTCTGGCGTGCCACATCAACTATTTTTAGGATAGCGCGATATAATTAACAATTAACAATTAACAATGGTTCTGGGTTGGTGTTCTAGATTGTGTCCTCTCCCTTTCATGTCCGCTTTGCGGAAAATCCCTCTCCCACTCCGAGAGGGACTTTTCTCCCCTTCTCCTGTGGGAGAAGGGGTTGGGGGATGAGGGCGGATTTATGGCGATCGCGCAGAGCTACAACCCCAATATTGTAGATAAAGCTACGTCTAAGTCTGCTAAGTCGCGATCGCCATTAGCACCCGTGGTTTCCGCTTGAATGGAATTGAGGAGTGGTTGGACTAAGTGCCAACGATCGCATGGGTAAGGGATAACAAGCCGCTTTTTGAGAACGGTGCTTTACTCTAGGCAATAGGTAATTCAACGATCAATTCTGTTCCCTGATGGAGGTTAGAGTGACAATAGAGTTGACCTTGATGTTGTTCGGTAATAATTTGATAGCTGATATAGAGACCGAGACCATTATGGTTTTTACCTAACTTTGTGGTGAAGAAGGGCTGAAAAATTTGCTCTTGTATGGCTTCTGATATCCCTATGCCATTATCGGTGATGGACAGCCTCACGGCTTGTTCTTGAAGGGATAAGGTTGAAATCTTTAAGGTTTTCTTTAGCACTGTATGTTCTTCTAAAGCATCGATCGCGTTATTGAGGATATGCATAATGGCCTGGTTCAGTTGTCGAGGATAGCAGGAAATGGGGGGAAGGTCGCTATACTCACGGATAATGGTAATTGGGGGGCGATCGCCGTTGGGGGTGAGTCGATGTCCCAATAGTAATAAATTATGCTCAATCGCTTCCTGTAAATCTACCCTTTTATAGTCTGATTCATCCAAGCGAGAAAATTTGCGGAGTGAGTTAACAATGGTTTGAATGCGATCGATACCCACTTGAGTAGATTTCAGGAGTTCTTGAAGATCTTGACCCAAAAACTCTAAATCGAGATTTTCCAGTAAGTTTTGTAAAGTTTCCGGTGGATTCGGATAGTGGTTTTGGTAAGCTTGAGCTAGGGACAATAATTCTTGTGAATATTCTCCCAAATGATGGAGATTGCCCTGAATAAAGGCCGTTGGATTATTAATCTCATGGGCAACCCCCGCAACCAACTGTCCCAAAGCTGACATTTTGGCACTTTGGATTAATTGAGCTTGGGTTTGTTGAAGATGTCTGAACTTTAACCTTAATTCCATCTGAGAGATGACCTGTCGCCCCAGGGCTTTCAGAGCCTTCAATTGTTCGTCACTTAGATCGCGGGGAACTCGATCTATGGTACAAAGTGTGCCGATGGGATATCCGTCGGGGGTGACGAGAGGAGTGCCCGCATAAAAGCGAATATTGGGTTCTGAGGTGACTAAGGGATTGGTCGCAAAGCGATCATCCTCTAGAGTATTGGGAACCACTAGAAGGCGATCGGGTTGGTTAATAGCATGGGCACAAAAGGCAATCTCTCTGGGCGTTTCTGCGGCATCTATGCCCACTTTGGATTTAAACCACTGCCGATTTTGATCGACTAAACTCACTAGGGCAATGGGAGTGTCGCAAATGTATGCAGCCAGTTGGGTGAGATCGTCAAACGCTTCTTCTGCCGCAGTGTCTAAGATATCGTAATTCTCTAGGGCCTGCAAGCGCTCTGTTTCATGGCTAGGAATGGGTGGAATCTTCATTTAAGAGTGGATCTTGATGCCCAATTAGGCTAAGTACAAAGGTTGATAGAAAGAAACTCATTCTACCAAATAGCGGCGATCGCCGTCTTTACAAAATACAGCGCTTTGCGCTCTGGGTGGGGGAATCGGGAGAGCGAACCGCGTAACCAAAAAACCTTTGCCACCCCCTAGCCACGGACATATTTCTCACCCCGGAACAACGGCAAAAATTTGCCCAAGATATCGAAGTAAAAATGGCATAAGATTGCCGATCTACATGCAGAAACTCTCGCCAGAGTGCTACACTCAATTCACTCATAAGCCAAGGCTTGAGTGAACAGCACAACTTTATTTAGGGTGTCATCATAAATTATGGGAAGTTTTGAGTCACTCTTCCCCATCGCTGAATCCAACTCATTTACCCCATTCTTTGTGAACTATGATAGCAACCCTGAAGTCCACAACTGCTCAATTAGAAGAATTGAAAGCAAGGGTCACCGAGATCTACGATATTAATGCGGCTGTTTCTGTACTCTATTGGGATCAGGCGACTTATATGCCCTCTGGTGGGGCTGGGGCTAGGGGACGACAGATCGCCCTGTTGCGACAAATGGCCCATCAGAAATTGACTGATCCTCAGTTAGGACAGTTGTTGGCTGATTTAGAGACTGGGCAAAAAAACTGGGATTATCATTCCTCAGAAGCGAGTTTAATTCGCATTACTCGTCGCAATTATCAACGAGCGATACAAGTGCCTGGGGATTTTGTGGCCCAGTTTTCGGCCCATCGCAGTCGCTGTTACGAAGCTTGGGCGAAAGCGAAGGAAGAGGATAATTTTGCTCTGGTGCAACCGGAGTTAGAAAAAACCCTGGATTTTACTCGCCAGTATGCGAGTTTTTTTGCTGGCTATGACCATATTGCCGATCCATTGATTGAAGAGGTGGATTATGGGATGACTACGGCAACTCTGCGACCGTTGTTTGCCCAGTTGCGTCAGAAGTTAGTACCATTGGTGGAGGCTATTTCCTCTTGTCCCCAACCGGATGTTTCCTGTGTGCAGCAAGGGTTCGATCGCCAAAAACAATTGCAGTTTACCCTAAATCTGTTGCGGCAAGTGGGGTATGATTTTAATCGCGGTCGTCAGGATGAGAGCTTGCATCCGTTTACCACCAGTTTTTCCATTGGTGATGTGCGAATTACCACCCGTGTGCGGGAAAACGACCTGACGGAGGCTCTGTTTAGTACGATTCATGAGATGGGCCATGGGTTCTATGAGCAGGGATTAGATCCCAGTTTAGAGGGTACGCCCTTAGCAGAAGGGACATCCTCTGGAGTCCATGAGAGTCAGTCGCGACTGTGGGAAAATTTGGTGGGGCGATCGCCAGAATTTTGGCAGTATTTTTATCCTCAGTTGCAGAAAACGTTCCCGGATCAATTGCAGGATGTTGCTTTAGATCGCTTTTACCGAGCCATTAACCGGGTGGAGCGATCGCTGATCCGCACGGATGCCGATGAGGTCACCTATAATCTCCATGTGATGATTCGCTTTGACCTCGAATTAGAATTACTTGAAGGCTCTCTAGAAGTGCGGGATCTGCCCGAAGCTTGGAATGCTCGCTATCAGTCCGATCTCGGAGTCTGTCCAGAGAGCGATCGCCTGGGAGTGCTTCAGGATGTTCATTGGTACACCTCCACCCTCGGAGCCATGTTCCAGTGCTACACCTTGGGAAACATTATGAGCGCTCAAATTTATCAAGCCGCTCTCCAGGATCTGCCCCACCTGAAAGACGACATTGCCCAAGGTCATTTTGCCCCCTTACACCAGTGGTTAATCGATCATATCTATCAATTTGGCAGTGTCTACACCCCACTGGAGTTAATGCAAAAAGTCACGGGTAGCGATTTGAAAATTGCCCCATTTGTGGATTACATTGAGCAGAAATATCGGCAATTGTATAATTTCTAAAGAACAGACCCTCTCCCTATATCCCTCTCCCTTGGGAGAGGGACTTCTGCTCCCCTTCTCCTGCGGGAGAAGGGGGTAGGGGGATGAGGGGCAGCTATTACATAACTCATTTAGGTTCGCTATAGAGGATATCGATTATGTATGATTTTGCAATAATTGGGGGCGGAATTGTCGGTTTAGCCACAGCACTAGCCTTGCAAAATCGTTTTCCCAACGCCCAAATATCAGTATTAGAAAAAGAGCCTCAATTAGCCTGCCATCAAACGGGCAATAATAGCGGTGTGATTCATTCAGGAATATACTATAAACCCGGAAGCTTGAAAGCCCGTTTAAGTCGTGCTGGATCAAAATCCATGGTCGAGTTTTGCCAACAGCATGATATCCCCCATGATGTTTGTGGTAAAGTGATTGTTGCCACAGCTCAAAACCAGTTAACCCAATTAGAAAAACTCTATCAGCGCGGCTTAGAAAATGGGTTAGAAGTGGCGAAAATTTCCGCCGAAGAAGTAAAGGAAATTGAACCCCATGTAAGTTGTTTAGCCGGGATTCGGGTGAAAACAACTGGCATTGTTGACTATCGCCAAGTCTGTGAAAAATATGCCCAGTTAATTTCCGAAGCTGGGGGCGAGATTCGCCTGAATACGAAGGTGGAAAACTGGCGGGAGATGGGTGAAACGATTATTCTCGAAACTTCCCAAGGGGAAATTGAAGCCAAATTTGTGATTAATTGTGGGGGATTATTTAGCGATCGCCTCACCCAGATGAGTGGGATGCAGCCCCAAGCCAAAATCATTCCCTTTCGCGGTGAATATTACGAACTCAAGCCAGAAAAGCGTTATTTGGTCAAAAACCTCATTTATCCCGTTCCCAACCCAGAATTCCCCTTTTTAGGCGTTCACTTTACCCGCATGATCGATGGCTCTGTCCATGCGGGGCCGAATGCGGTGTTAAGTTTGAAACGGGAAGGCTATCAAAAAACGGATGTGGATCTGGCTGATGTTGCCGACATGCTCACCTATCCTGGACTGTGGAAACTCGCGGCTAAACATGGCAAAGAGGGCATTAAAGAGATTATTCGCTCGTTTAGTAAGGCGGCTTTTGTCCATAGTCTGCAACAATTAATTCCCGAAGTGCAAGCGGAAGATGTGATCCCTACCCATGCGGGGGTTCGCGCTCAAGCCTTGAAACCTGATGGAGCGTTAGTTGATGATTTTTTGATTCTCCAGGATAAGCGAAAAATGCATGTGTGTAATGCACCTTCTCCTGCGGCAACGGCTTCTTTGGAAATTGGTCGAGAAATTGCAGCACAAGTGCCTGAACTACAGGGACTTATGACTTATAGCTGATCCCTGCATCTATAATATTAGGAGCGATCGCACATATTTCTTAACTTTAGATGTAGTCACTACAATACCTAAGTGATACAAATTGTAGAGTTTCAATCTTGTAATCCTCCATTGTATCTAAAATTTAAATTAAGACAATCTGTAAAAGTCTTTTGCCGGAAAGACCAATCTCCGATCGGGCAAAAGGCTTTTTTATCGCATGATCCACTTGAGGAAGAAACTGCATGGGCATTGCCACTGTTAACCCAGCAACCGGAGAAACTTGCCAAACCTTTTCAGCACTCACAGATGCTGAACTAGAGAAGAAATTAGCTTTAGCACAACAAGCCTTTTTAGAGTATCGTCAGACTTCCTTTGACCAAAGAGCCACTTGGTTAAAGCAAACGGCGGATATTGTGGAAGCCGAAGCCCAAAAGTTTGGCAAAATTATTACCTTAGAAATGGGGAAACCCATTAAACAAGCGATCGCCGAAGTGAAAAAATGCGCCCTCGTCTGTCGCTACTATGCCGATCGCGCCGAAGAGTTTCTCAGCCCCACCTATACTGAAACTGATGCCAGTCAAAGCTTTGTGGCTTACCATCCCCTGGGGGCTATTTTAGCGGTGATGCCTTGGAATTTCCCCTTCTGGCAAGTCTTCCGGTTTGCAGCTCCGGCACTGATGGCGGGGAATGTGGGACTGCTCAAACATGCTTCTAATGTGCCCCAATGTGCGATCGCCCTGGAAGAAATCTTTACCCAAGGTGGTTTCCCCCCTGGAGTCTTCCAAACGCTCCTAGTCGGTGCAGATAAGGTCGCCCAAATTGTAGCTGATGACCGAGTAAAAGCTGCTACTTTAACCGGCTCGGAACCCGCAGGAGCCAGTTTAGCCTCCATTGCTGGAAAACACATTAAAAAAACCGTCCTCGAACTCGGTGGTACTGACCCCTTTATTGTCCTGGAGAGCGCCGATCTCGATGCAGCCGTTGCCACTGCGGTGACGGCGAGACTGCAAAACAATGGTCAGTCCTGCATTGCCGCTAAACGGTTTATTGTGGTGGAGGCGATCGCCGATCGCTTCCAAAACGCCCTGGTAGAAAAATACCGGCAACTCAGTATCGGTGACCCCATGGACGAGGCTAATGATATTGGCCCCCTAGCGACCCCCAGTATCCTGAAAGAAGTGGATCAACTGGTGCAAGCCTGTGTGAGTCAAGGGGCAGAAGTTCTGATTGGTGGCAAACCTTTAGGCGATCGCCCAGGAAACTACTACCCGCCCACCATTTTAGCTAACATTCCCCCCGGCACTCCCGCCGACACCGAAGAATTTTTCGGCCCTGTTGCGCTCCTGTTCCGGGTTAAAGACATCGACGAAGCCATTACTGTGGCGAACTCCACCTCTTTAGGACTAGGAGCGAGTGCTTGGACAACTAACGAACAAGAGTGCGATCGCCTTATTCGCGACTTAGAAGCCGGAGCCGTCTTCATCAACGGTATGGTCAAATCTGACCCCCGTCTTCCTTTCGGTGGCATCAAGCGATCGGGCTACGGCCGAGAACTGAGCGTCGAAGGTATCCGCGAATTTGTCAACCTCAAAACCGTTTGGATAAAGTAGGGTCAAGGGAATAGGGAATAGGGAATAGGGAATAGGAAAACAATATTTTCCCCGTCCCCCATCCCCCCATCCCCCCATCCCCCCAATCCCCCATCCCCCATCCCCCTATCCCATCCCCATTCCCATGAATACCGCAGAATTATTGATCCGTTGTTTAGAAAACGAAGGCGTTAAATACATCTTTGGACTCCCTGGAGAAGAAAACATGGCAGTGCTAAAAGCACTCACCCACTCCTCTATCCAATTTATTACCACCCGCCACGAACAAGGGGCCGCCTTCATGGCCGACGTTTATGGTCGTCTCACCGGTAAAGCCGGGGTCTGTCTATCCACCCTCGGCCCCGGAGCCACCAACCTGATGACTGGGGTTGCTGATGCCAACCTCGATGGCGCTCCCCTAGTCGCCATTACCGGCCAAGTGGGTACAGACCGGATGCATATTGAGTCCCATCAATATCTCGATTTAGTTTCCATGTTTAGTGCGGTTACCAAATGGAATACCCAAATTGTGCGTCCAAGCAATACGAGGGAAATTGTCCGCCGCGCTTTCAAAATTGCTCAAACGGAAAAACCGGGTGCAGTCCATATTGATTTACCCGAAAATATTGCCGCCATGCCCGCAGAAGGTGACCCCTTAAAACGAGACAAAAAAGATAAGTTCTATGCCGCTTATCATAGTCTCAATGAAGCGGCTTTAGTGATTTCTAAAGCCAAGTTTCCCATGATTTTAGTGGGCAATGGAGCGATTCGCGCCAATGCCAGCGAAGCCTTAACGGAGTTTGCTACCCATTTGAATATTCCGGTGGCTAATACGTTTATGGGTAAGGGGGCAATTCCCTATAGTCATCCTTTATCCTTGTGGACAACGGGATTAAAGCAACGGGATTTTATTAGTTGTGCGTTTGATCGCACGGATTTAGTGATTGCCATTGGTTATGACCTGATTGAATATTCCCCGAAAAAATGGAATCCTAATAAAAACATTCCCATCGTTCATATTGGGGCAAAACCGGCTGAAATTGATAGCAGCTATATTCCCGAAGTGGAAGTGGTGGGAGATATTTCGGATGCGCTGTTGGAAATTTTGCGGCGCTGCGAGCGATCAGAAAAACCCGATCCTTATATTCATCAACTGCGATCGGAAATTCGCGAAGATTACGAACAATATGCCAACGATCCAGGGTTCCCGGTGAAACCGCAAAAAATTGTGTATGATTTGCGGCAAGTGATGGGGCCCGAAGATGTGGTTATTTCTGATGTGGGCGCTCATAAAATGTGGATGGCTCGCCATTATCACTGCGATCGCCCCAATACCTGTATTATTTCTAACGGATTTGCCGCCATGGGCATTGCCATTCCAGGGGCGATCGCCGCTAAATTAGTGTATCCCGATCATAAGGTAGTCGCAGTCACCGGTGATGGGGGCTTCATGATGAACTGTCAGGAGCTAGAAACCGCTCTAAGAGTGAAAACCCCCTTTGTTACCATTATCTTTAATGATGGGGGGTATGGCTTAATTGAGTGGAAACAGGAAGACCAATATGGGGAATCGGCATTCATTAAGTTTACCAATCCTGACTTCGTTAAATTAGCGGAAAGTATGGGATTAAAAGGATACCGAGTAGATGCTGCGGAAAACTTATTGCCCATCCTCAAAGAAGCCTTAGAACAAGACGTTCCTGCGGTGATTGATTGTCCTGTAGACTATCGAGAAAATGCCCGCTTTAGTAAAAAAGCCGGTGGCTTAAGTTGTAGCATTTAGTTGATCAATCGATAGTAATATAGCGCGTTGCGCTGTATAGATGGACAGTAGGAAAAGATCCCCCCTTGCCCCCCTTAAAAAGGGGGGAATAGAAAAGTCCCCCTTTTTAAGGGGGATTTTCCGCAAGCGGACATGAAAGGGGGATCAAGATGTCCCACATAAAACGCGAAAACTGCTGTAAAAAGCAGGGGGTTTTCATTTTCACAAATTATACCACAACAAAAGCAAAATCTTTGCTTCTCAAAACCGTTTTTTTGGCCCGGTTCAATTCTCTGTCAGCCAAGAATAACGTACCTCATAAAAGCGCAAGGTGCTGTAAATCAACTATAATTGGGCAATTAACCCTTCTACTCGTTCCTTAACTTCTCCCCGAACTCGGCGAAAGGTTTCCAAGGGTTGACCGTCGGGATCGTCGAGTTGCCAATCTTCAAAAATTTCTCGCAAAACCCAATCTTGGGGCAAGTTCACCCCACAGCCACAGAGGGAAATAACGGCATCATAATCTTCAGCCTTAAAGTCACTAATGGGATCGGAAGTTTGACCGGTAATATCAATGCCAATTTCTTTCATGACTTCAATGGCAGTGGGATGAACCCTAGAGGATTCTAAACCGCAACTGGTGACTTCAATTTTGTCTTCACCTAAACTGCGAGCAAATCCTTCTGCCATTTGGGAACGACAGGAGTTGCGTTTACAGACAAACATGACTTTTTTCATGGAAATGACCTCAAACTATCTCAAAGAATCAATACAGCGCGGATCGAGTAAAGTTGCTTTTTCTGGATTTCGAGGAAACCAAAAAGCTGTTTTTTTACAAATTTCTACTAATAGCAACATCACTGGGACTTCGATTAAGACTCCCACAACGGTGGCTAAAGACGCGCCAGAATTAAGACCAAACAGCATCACGGATGTGGCAATCGCGACCTCAAAGTGATTGCTTGCACCAATTAAAGCAGCAGGGGCTGCATCTTCGTAAGTCAGATTGAGTTTGAATGCCAGAACATAAGTGATTAAAAAGATAAAGTGGGTTTGAATAAACAAGGGAACTGCAATTAATAAGATATGCAGGGGGTTATTGACAATGAGATCTCCTTTAAAGGCAAAAAGAAGGACTAAAGTTAACAACAGAGCGGTTGTGGCAATGGGACTCAGATAGTGTAAAAAACGACGCTCAAACCAGTCTTTTCCTTTGTATTTAAATATCCAATAACGACTATAAATTCCAGCCGCTAAAGGCAAACCTACATAGATTAAAACTGAGAAGACGATGGTTTGCCAAGGAACCACTAAATTATTGACGGAAAGCAGCCATTTCCCCAGGGGAGCATAGAGGAAGAGCATGGCTAATGAGTTGACAGCAACCATGACTAGAGTATGCCCTTGATTGCTATAGGAAAGATATCCCCACATCAGTACCATTGCTGTACAAGGAGCAATTCCTAATAAGATACACCCAGCAATATAGGAGTTAGCTAAGGTTACTTCTGAGCCTCGAATGATCTCCGTTGAGTTTAATAGGGGTAAAAAAAACCAGCCCAAAAAGAACTGGGCAAAAACGACCATAGTAAAGGGTTTAACTAACCAATTAATGACTAATGTCAAAAGTACAGGTTTAGGATTTTTTGAAGCTTTTACTGCTTGGGAGAAATCTATTTTTACCATGATGGGATACATCATAAAAAATAGACAGATGGCAATGGGAATTGAAACATTATAGACACTCATTGAGTCTAAGGTTTCTGCGACTCTAGGAAAGGTACGCCCTAAGATGATACCGAGAATGATACAAAGGGCAACCCAAAGGGTAAGGTATGCTTCAAAGATGCTGAGAGTTCCTCCCGCTTTGACTGCCTTGGGATTAATTTTGTTAGCCATAAACTTCTTTTTATATACGGAATTTTGCTTGCTTTATGAGGTACATTAAATGGAGAACAGGGGACAGGGAACAGGGAATGGACGTTATATCCTTGAGAGTCCCACTTGTTATCATTTCAAAAATTGGTCAAATGTCAAGTTAAGGTAGGGTTAATTTCTGGTTAAGTGAGTTTAAGGTTTAATCCTGTTTGATTTTTATAGCGTTTCTAAAAAGGGAGGAATGGGACAATCTAAGAGAATAATAACGGTGCGTAGGAGTTCTGCTTCTTTAATATTGACTTGATGATTAAATAATACGGTGTGGGCGCAACCTTCGACAATGGCTTGTTTTAATTTTGGGGTTGTATTCATTAGCCGTCTTAGACTGCGGCGAATACTGATAATATTGGTGGGAATGAGTCGATCGGGAAGTGTTTTTTTAGGGCCATCAGGGAATTGTTGTAATCCCGATCGCAAAGCCTGAATTGCTTGCTGTTCATCCGGATGTCCGACTTTGGCTAATCCTGACAAAATTACTAGACAATCATTCCAAATTTCAGGGAGGGTTGTTGATAGGGTTTTGGGGTTACGAGTGGGATGGAAATAGGGGGCGAGACGATGGAGTAAAATGACTTGTAAAGTGTATTCGGATAAGGATAGTTTTCCGTCGGCATCAATGAGGGTTTGCACTTGTTGACTGAGATGTTGATAAGAGTCAATGGATAAATTTCTGAGGATAGGAATGGTTAAGTCAATGAGGGGTAAACGGTAGCGAGGATTTAAGTCTTGAAAATAGGGGAAAATCTGCCAGAGATGATCGAGAAGTTCTGGGGATTCGGTGGCTCTAAGATGGCTGATTTGGCGCTCCTGGATAGTTTTATCTTTTGTGTTTAATAACAGTCCATAAATTAGGGCTTGGGAACCGGGTTCAGATTTGAGGGCGGTTTTAATGGCTTCTGGAAGTTGGAAAAGTAAGGATTGGGCATAGTTGAGATGGGCGCGATCGGTTGTACCAATTTCAGTAATAATGGATTCGGGGTTGGCGTGGATGGTAGTAGATTGTAATTGAGAGATTTCTGGGGTTTCTAAAGTTGCGGTAAGTTGCCTTTCTGGTGGGGAAATATCCTCGGATAATGTGCCCACAGGTAGATTTTCCAACCGTTCAATGCGTTCGCTCAAGGGGGGATGGGTGGCGAAGAAGCGGTGATTGAAGTTGCGGATGGCTTCGCCAAAAAATAAGTGGCTGGCTTCTTCGGCTGTGGGGGTTTTGATTTTTGAGCCGTCTTTTAGGTTTCCTATGGTACGCAAAGCGCCGGAAAGTCCGAGGGGATTGCGGGTGAATTGAACGGCGGAAGCGTCGGCTAGAAATTCTCTCTGACGGGAGATGGCGCTTTTAATCATTCTGCCGCAGAGAAAGCCGATATATCCGATGCCTAAAAGGGCTAAACCGGCGATTACGAGTAGTCCTTGTTTTTTGCGCTTTACTGTGGGGCCATCACTGATCAATCGTAACATGGTGCGCCCTAAAATATGAATGAGTAAGATGCCTTGAACGATTCCGATCAGATATAAATTGAGCCGCATATCGCCGTAAATAATATGACTAAATTCATGGGCAATTACGCCTTGAAGTTGATCTCGTGATAGCTCCTGTAAGCACCCTTTTGTTACGCCAATGACGGCATCGTTAATGGTAAATCCGGCGGCAAAGGCGTTGATTCCGGGTTCATGATCGAGGAGGTAGACGGGGGGAATGGAGGTTCCGGAGGCGATCGCCATTTCTTCGACGACATTCAGCAGTCGTTGCTCCAATAGATCGGTGGTGTTCGGTTGCACCAAACGCCCGCCCAGACTGAAGGCTACGATTTTCCCTCCCGATCGCAATTGCAGGATTTTGTGGCCGCTGCCAAACCCGACAACCAGCAATACACCGATGGTAATAAGGATGAGTAATTCCGGTGAAATGAGCGATCGCCGGGTTTGCAACTCCATGTACGTGATGATGGCTACCACAGAATACAGAGCCAGAATCATCCCCATAATGGCGATCGCAAACAAGAAAATCAGATAAACCGTTTTCCGCCTTGCCTGCTCTTGATGCTCAAAAAAGTTCATCGTTTTCTAAAAAGAAATAGTAGGTGCATTTTTCACATCAGGATCAGTTTCTTGCAGCAACTGCGCCGCCCGAAAATTAAACATACCTGCAATCATATTACTCGGAAAAACTTCCCGCTTCGTATTGTAGAGAGTCACCCCATCATTAAACGCCTGACGAGCAAAAGCAATCTTATTTTCCGTCGATCGCAACTCTTCCATCAACTGAGCCATATTTTGATCCGCCTTCAAATCTGGATACGCCTCAGCTAAAGCAAACAATCGCCCCAAAGAACCCGTCAGCACTGCCTCTGCACTACCTAAAGTCTGCATCGCAGTTGGATCGCCCGGTGCTTGAGAAGCCTGAGAAGTCGCCGTTACCGCCGCATTTCTCGCTTGAATCACCGCCTCTAGGGTTTCCCGTTCATGCTTCATGTACCCCTTCACCGCTTCCACCAAATTCGGAATCAAATCATGACGGCGACGCAACTGCACATCAATTTGAGCAAAGGCATTCTCATAGCGATTGCGTAACTTAACCAAAGAATTATAAGCCTCAATGACAATAGAAGCCACCAGAGCCACCAACGTCCCCAGAACAGCTAGGGTAAGGAGTATTTGTGCCATAATATAAAAACTCTTTTAGATCAAATTATATCAAAGTCAACCTCAACTCTTCAAGCTATTTTTTTCAACTCCAAAGCCACATGATTCAACTGTTGAATACTCTCATTAATCTGGGTTAGGGCACTGGCATTATGATTTGCCCCGGCATTGATCTGGGTAATAGACTCGATGAGCTGTTCTACACCAATCAACTGTTGTTTTAAGTTTAGAGTGATTTGCTGGTTGCTATCAATAACATCAGTTACAGACTTTTTTACCTCTTCAAAGGTGTGGCTAGTATCCTGAGTAATCGTGAAACAACTTTGCACACTCTCTTGACCTTTTTGACTCATTTGAGTCGTTCCAGTAATAGATTTTTGAATTTCCATAATCAAATCATTGATATTTACCGTAGACTCTCGACTTCGATATTATTCATGATTATCTGACCTTTTCTGGACTTCACTAATTGCCATAACTCTTCTTCTTTTCCCAATCTTTTCAGTTGGATAGTCTCTCCTAATTCATCGTTTTTTTGCTCAGATAATTTTTTAAGATTTTGTAAATTGATAATCTGCTGTGGGTTATCAGCCACTAGGTCTTCTAAAATTGCCCACTCACTGTTTATGTTTTGAGTTGACCAGTTGTAGTGTTCTAAAAATATTTCATCACCTGTATAAATAAACCCTCGTTGACCGGTTTCAGCCTCTAGGAGATTGGTTTCAATATTTTTTAATCTAATTTGCACACCATAAGTATGGAGTACCCAATGTTGACTTTGTTCTACAAAATGATTGGTATAATTGGAGACAACAGCACTCAGTCCAACAGTACCGAGAATGACTCCAAAGCCAATGACTAAAACTTGTTTAATATTCATTGAACAAAATTAGTCCTATCTCTGAATGAAATGATTTAAGCCCATTTTAGCTTATTGCTATCTTCGTGGGCTAAACTGAAAGAGTGAATCAAAAAGAGTGCGTCATTATACCCAAAATTTTGGCTTGAAATTTGGAGAATACTCAATGAAACTTATACCCAAATCAACTGGGTTATTCACCCTTAGCGCCCTAACTTTAAGCAGCCTAACGTTCACTGCTCCGGTCTCTGCTCAAACTCTAGGATTTCCCTGTCGGGATAACCAAATTTGTCCCGCTTTCAATATCTTGCTACAAACAACAGAAGTTTTTACCCACACTTGTCCGCCTGTGTCTGACAACCCGCAAGACTATGCCAATTATTTAGGCAAATGGATCGATCAAATTCCCCAAATTCAAGCTCAGATTAATTCCTTAAACCAGAATAATTCTTATACTTCGCCATTACCTGCTTCACCGAATCAAGTGGCTAATTTTCTCAATGCTTGGGTGGATATTGCCAGAATTGCCCAAACTCAAGCCAACCGCATTGAGCAACATCTAGACAATTGCCCTTCTCGTCTTCCTGCCCTCCCGGATGGTTCTACCCTGCCTGCTATTTCCACGGAGGCTGAATTTCCGAAAGTCTGTCCGTTCGATCCTTATACTTTAACTTGGAAGTGTTAGGGGATCTTTCCACTCTAGCGCGTAGGGCTATACCAAGCTGATATCCTGAAAGATGACCTTTAAAGATAGGGCTGTATTACGATGTTAATCCTGATGGAAGCTGGATCATTTCCTCTCGCCTTTACTCTGGTTTATGTGGTGGGATTTATTGCTGCGGTAGTGATTGGTTCGATCGCCTGGTATAACTCTAAGCGTCCCGCCGGATGGGAGGATGCGGAAAAACCGGACTATATTCCGGACGTGAATAAAGATAACAAAGATTCTTAAATCGACTCTTAGCTTAATTGCAAGCGTGCCATAAAAAAGCCATCCATCTGATGACGGTGGGGCCAAACTTTAATCCAGCCTTCGGGGGTGGATAAAGGGGCTAGGGGGGAGGGCGATAAGGCTCCGCATTGCTGAAGCGATTGCACCGGCACAATACTCCATTGAGAGTTCTGGTCTAAAAAGCGGCTTATCACCTCCTCATTTTCCTGGGGGTCAAGGGTACAAGTGGAGTAGACCAAAATTCCCCCTGGTTTCACCCAAGAGGCGGCTTTTTCGAGCAGTTCTTGCTGTAGCACCGATAACTGCTCGATCGCCTCTGGAGACTGTCGCCACCGGGCATCGGCATGACGGTGGAGCGTCCCTAAGCCGGAACAGGGAACATCCATTAAGACGCGATCGCCTTTTCCCGTAAAATCGGCCATCTCCCGCAGATCTCCCACACGGGTTTTAATGCTGTGTAAATCGAGACGTTGGGCATTTTGGATCGCTTTCTTCAACCGCGAACCCTGGCGATCGCATCCCCAAATTGTACCGCGATCGCCCATTAACTCCGCTAAATGAGTCGTTTTACCCCCAGGAGCAGCACAGCCATCAATCACCACCTCCCCCGGTTGCGGATCGAGCAAATACCCCACCAATTGGGCGCTACAATCTTGGATACTCCACCATCCTTGCTCAAAACCGGGCAACTGCTGCACCGCGCCCACTTTTTTCAATAATCGCAACCCTTGGGGAGAATAAGGTAAGCGCTCCACCGGAATATCTGCCTCCTGAAACGCCTTTTCCACTTCTTCTACCGAAACTTTATGGATATTAACCCGTAGATCCAGCGTTGGAGGACGGTTAAACCACTCACATAACTGTTCTGTTTCCGTTTCTCCCAGTTGGGTTAACCATTTTTCCACGATCCAATCTGGGTAACTATGAAGAGTGCCCAACCGTTGCGCGACTGGATCGGGCAACTTCAGGGGATCGCCAGGTGACCTCATATACTGGCGCAATACCCCATTCACCACCCCCGACAAGCCTCGCAAACCATTATTTTTCGCCAACTCCACCGTCGTATGCACTACCGCAGGCGCTGGGATTTGATTCAAATAGTGCAGTTGATACAATCCCAGATGAAAGATTAACCGTAAATCCGCCGGTTGTTCCTCAATCGGTTTACGGGCAAACTGACTAATGAGGGCATCGAGCGATCGCCTCCTTCGCACCACCCCATAAACCAACTCCGTCACCAAACCCCGGTCTACCGCCGCCAATTTCGCCCCACTCAACCCCCGATGTAAGGCGACATCCGTATAAGTATCTTGGCGATCGATCTCCTTGAGAATGGCAAAGGCAACTTGACGAGCATTGGCGTTAGGCATATCAACTTTTCTCAGACTGACTTATTAATGATAGGGGTTAGAAGCGATTTTAGGGAAGTCATTAGTCAAAAAATCTTCAGTTCACTAGAGTCTCAATTTTAGTATCTCCCATAGTCTATAATAATATGCAATCGTCTCAATTCCCGTCCCTCAATATGGAGTCAATCTCATGGTTCAAAAGATTGCCCTTTTTAATCATAAAGGTGGAGTCAGCAAAACCACCACTACATTTAATCTAGGTTGGATGCTGGCTGAGAAAGGGAAAACCGTCATTCTCGTTGATACCGATCCTCAATGTAACTTGACCGGCATGGTTTTGGGAGAAGGAACAGAAGAGAATCAACAGAGAATTGCCGCCATTTACCAAACCCCTTCCAATATCAAAACTGCTTTAGCCCCCGCTTTTGAATCACAGCCCAAACCCATTGAAGCCGTCGATTGTATTCCGGTGCAAGATCGAGAAAGATTATTTTTATTGCCGGGTCATGTTGGCTTGGCTGAATATGAAGTAACGTTAGGCATTGCCCAAGAACTAAGTGGTTCAATTCAAGCTCTTAAAAATTTACCAGGCTCGATTACAGAGTTATTAAACAAGACCGCAGAAAAGTATCAAGCTGATTACATTTTGATTGACATGAGTCCCAGTTTGGGATCGATCAATCAGAACTTATTGATGACCAGTGATTTTTTTATTATTCCCACAACGGCAGATTTCTTTTCAGTCATGGCCATTGATTCTTTAACGAATGTTTTACCTAAATGGTATAGTTGGGCTAAAACCGCCAGCTCCCTCCCCATTCTCAAAGAAGCGGTTTATCCCTTTCCAGAGGTGCATCTGAAATTTTTAGGAATTATTGTCCAAAATTATCGCATTATTAGGGGTACAGAAACGGCAGCTTTTCAAAACTGGATCGAAACAATAGAAGAAAGTGTTGCTCAAAAAATGATTCCAGTCTTAGACCGTAATAATATGATTATTACAGGCAGCAGGAATAATACAGAAGATAATTTTGTACTGATGAAAATACCGGACTTTAATAGTCTAATTGCTTTATCTCAAGAACATCAAACACCGGTTTATGCCTTAACAGCAGAGCAGTTAAAATCCGCTCATTGGTATGGTCGAGTTTTGGACAAAGCCCAAGAAAAACAAAATGAATTTAGATCAAATTTTTCAAAATTGGCTGATAAAATAATCACTCGTACTTCTCCTGCCCATGCAATCAGCGCTTGATCAATTCCGGATTAGCATTGCCCGTGTTCGCGATTTGATTTCTATTCATAATTCTGTTAAAGCACAATCCACTGCTGCTCTAGATTTATCCGATATTTTGAGAGCAACTTTAGTGTTGACAGTGAGTGCTTTAGACTATTATATTCATGAAGTAGTCACCCTAGGCATGATACAGATCCATCAAGGACAACGTGCTGAACCTCAAGTCCCACCCAATAGTTCTCAGTCTGCTTTTTCACGGTTTCAGGTATCCTTGGGTGGGGCACGACAAGAACGAATAATCATCAACGATATTGCCTCTTGGTTAGAGAATGAAATCCAGCAAAGTCAAGGTTCATTCTTTTTGCAGCAATCTTATACAGTATCTTCCTTATTGCGTATTCTATCGAGTAGCCTGGTGAATAAACTGAATCGTAGTTCTTGGCTAGAAGATGAAATTCGCCAGCAACTCAGTTACAAAAGTTATCAGCAACCAGAAAAAATTGCGGATGGGATCAGACTGATTTCAGACAAGAAGCTATGGGATGAGGTATCAGTTAAGTTAGGACGATCGGCAAAAGATATCAAGCAACAACTGAGCTTAATTGTGGATCGGCGCAATAAAATTGCCCATGAAGCGGATATTGATCCGAGTTTTGGTATCGGGAATCGCTGGCCAATTGATGAAATCATGGTGAGCGATGCGGTTAATTTTGTTGAACAAGTGGTTGAAAGCATTCATCAAATATTATAATTTTTGATTATGTGGGAGATTGAATCTGAGGAAATAAAACCCGGTCGGATTATCCAATATCGCATCCGTAGCGGTGATAGTTATCTGTGCGTTCAAGAAGTTTTAGAACTTTGGCAAGATAATCCTGATTTTCGCTTATTCTATAGCCGCATACTCGCCGATCGCCCCTTTACTGCCTTTCGCTGGGAAACTCCCCCTTGCACCTGGGCAACCCGCGATCGCCTCTTTGAATATGTGCTGATTGATCAACCCAGTTTATGCCGTCCTCCCGATCCGGATGCATTTAAGACCTATTTTGATTCAGCCTCCCCTGAGCAAACCATGGTTAGTTTCCCCAATCTGAGCGGGGATGCTCATTTAATTGTGCCCTGTGCGATCGCCTCTGACTCCGTTTATGTTCACTTAGCCGCCTTTGTGCGAGAGGCTCCAGAGTCTCAACAGCACCAATTATGGGCAACCGTAGCCAGGGAAATGACGGCTCAGTTGCAGCGATCGCCCCAAATACCAATTTGGTTAAATACTGCTGGCATGGGGGTTCCCTGGCTCCATATTCGCCTGGATTCACGACCAAAATACTATAGCTACACCCCCTATAAGTTCAATTAACAATTAATAAAACATCCCCCGGTTCATACCGGGGGATGGAATCAATGGATATAGCTAATTGAGATTGGAAGGGACAAACTTAACGCTTGTTTGTTCTACGCAATTGAGTCGCGCCCAAGCCGAGTAACATTAAACCAGCCAGAGCAGAGGGTTCGGGGACATCAACAGGGTCTTCAAACTCAGAAATGGTGGTTGCATTGCGATCGCTCGCTGAAGTCCGTACCCCATATTTTTCTTCCAAGACTTGTTCCTGAGCATCTGCTTGAGCCACAATCTCTTGGCGCATACCGGCGAGAATACCTTGAATCTCTTGCTCCAAATCCTTACGCATTTGTTTTTGTGCATTGCGTTCTGCAATCACTTCCTTGCGACGTGCGTTCGGTTCTACCATCGCTTCTTCATTGGCCACATAGGTGGGATTGTCAGCACGGATTTGATTAATCAGGCTGCCATACGCCCGGTTTGCCGTTTTCCAGTCCTCCTGAGCGGTGGCTAAAGCCTCAGTTCCGTAGTCATTCTCAATCTTCTGGATTTCCTTGTTGGCATTCTTGATCTCATCTTGGAGGAACTTGCGGTATTTCTCATCCTTGGTGTTCCAGGTGGGGTCGTTGACTTCCCTAGCATTGAGTTCAGCAATCTTGGCTTCGGTTTCTGTGATGTCGTCAAGATACCCTTGGCGCTTGTTGGCTGCGTTCCTGACCTCTAAAGCCGCTTGCCGGTTGCCCCAGATTTCATCAAAACCAGGAGTGTCTGCACGAATGGCTTTGTTCTCTTCGTGATGGTCTTTGATTTCTTCGCGCCAGATCCGCCGTTGTTCTGCCTGGAGGCGATCGTACTCATCGTCAATTGCCTGGAAGTCATCATCCCAAATCCATTCCACACCCAGTTGTTCGGCTTGGTCGGGTAGGGGGAGAGGTTGGGTTAAAGCCTTGAGATTGAATTCAAAGGCAATCACCTCTGTTCCTGCATTGTCAAATCCAGAATCATTAAATCCTAAAGTATCTAAACGAGTGGAGTCAACAAAGGAAAATCCATCATTGTAGGCGCGGGTTCCTTGACCGATGACATTGTATCCTGGCCCAGTGGTATTGTAGTAGGGGTTATTGCCACCGAGTTCATTGGATTCGATATCTCCGAAGAAGTTGGTTACATCAGAGTCAACTAAATCCATGTAGTTGCCATAGGTGCGGTGACCAAAGTTGTGCATTCCCACCCCTTGAGCGGTGACACTGTTATAAACACCAACTTCAGGAGCATTAGAATCATTGGCTTGGGAGAAGTTAATGGCAAAGAGGTTACCGGAGTTTTGCGCTTCTTCAAAGGTTTGGTTCCCCGCAGTGAAGAAGAGGTCACCCCAGGCAATGGTGTTACCACTGCGATCGCTTCCTTCTCCATCAATGCTTGTGTTTCCAGTCATGACGACAACAACTTTTCCATCCTCGGTTACCGTGGTAGCCATCCCTCGCATGTCGTATAGGGGGCCGTCTGTGTTATCTCCCACTGCATCTTGGGTGAATTGCCATCCATTGATTTTTCCTTGTCTCTGATGGGCCATACCATCATTATTACAATCGAGGAAAATGCTGAACGTTCCGCCTAATGTGCCAGCTTGTGCGGGAGAGGTGAAGAGGGTTGCTAAACCGAGGGTAGCGACTGTGCCGAGAAAATGAGTTGTTGTATTGCGTGCCATGATCAATGCTCCTAAAACTGTATTTGTTGCTGGCGATCGCCATCTACATTTGACGTGAGATGATATCTTGGTATTTGACTCCCTATTTCTCAGAGTAATTTAACTCAACCGCTTCCGTAAATTGTCGAGAATACCGAATTTAGGTTAAAAGAAGTGTGAAGCTTACAGAGCAGTTCTAGGGCACTCTTCAATAACTCCTGTACAAATACTGACTTTTGATCAGGGATTCATCAATGTATTGCCGATTGGGTTACTCTTTATAGATAATTCACAGTAGAGGTAATCTGGAAAATTCTATGAGTCAGTCTCCTATTGGTATCGGCATTGTGGGCACAGGATTTGGGCAAAAAGTCCATATTCCCGCTTTTGAGCATCACCACCGCACTCAAGTGGTAGCCGTGTATCACCGAGATCTCGCTACCGCTCAAAAGATCGCCAGCCAACATCAAATTCCCCATGCTGTGGATACCGTAGAGGCGATCGCCAATTTACCAGAAGTAGATGCCGTTAGCATTTCCACCCCGCCCTTCCTACACTACGAGATGGCGAAAACCGTTTTGGAAGCCAAAAAACATCTCTTACTGGAAAAACCCACCACCCTATCTGTTGAATCAGCCCAAGAACTTTATCAACTCTCCCAAGCTCAAGGGGTAGTCGCAGCCATGGATTTTGAATTTCGCTTTGTCCCAGCCTGGCAACGGTTTCAAGAACTTTTAGCTGATAACTATGTCGGTGAAAAACGCTTCATCAAAATTGATTGGCTCGCTCCCTCACGCTCCGATCCGAATCGTCCTTGGAATTGGTATTCCCAAAAAGAGAAAGGAGGCGGCGCATTAGGGGCGATCGGTTCCCATACCTTTGACTACATTGCCTGGCTCTTTGGAGACATCAAGCGCCTATCCGCTCGTTTGAGTACCGCGATTTCCGAGCGCCCCGATCCGACAACGGGGGAACTCAAACCGGTAGACGCAGATGACACCGGTTTACTGATGCTCGAACTCGCGGATGGTACACCCTGTCAAGTTTCCCTCAGTTCCATCGCCTATCAAGGACGGGGGCATTGGGTAGAAGTCTATGGCGATCGCGCTACCCTAATTTTAGGCAGTGCCAATCAAAAAGATTATATCTATGGCTTTACCCTGCAAGGAGCCAAATTTGGCGAACCCTTGAGCGAACTAGAAATTCCCCAACGGCTAGAATTTCCCCAAACCTACCCCGATGGACGCATTGCCGCCTTTATGCGCGTCGTTGATGCTTGGGTAGACAGCATCGAAAATCCTTCTGCTCCACCGACTGTTCCCACCCTCAAAGAAGGAGTATACTCCCAACTGTTGATGGACTTAACCCATCAATCTCATACCAGTAACCGTTGGGTTGAGGTTCCTCACGACTAAGAACCGGTTTTGTATTCAGTCACTAAACTCAAGCTTTCCCAAGCGCCTTGGCGATCGTAGTTACGAATGAGCCGTAGGCGCTCCGTCGGGGAAATCAGCCATCCCACTTCCAAAAAGAAGGGTTTTCCAGATTCCAGGCTCACTGGGCTAGTAGTTGAACCCCCATCAGGAAGTAAGAGAACTTGCACCGGTTGATATCCTCCCGAAAATTCTAATCTAGACCCCTCTAGGATTGCCGTTGAGGTCAGATTAAAATCATTACTGTTCAGGGTTTGAGTGATTTCATTCCCCTCTCGCGAGAGAGTCAGGGTGCTTTGGGTTTCGTCTGGGGGGCGCAGATCTCGATAGAGGGTGATGACTTCCCCTTCCCAGGTTCCTAAGAGTTGCTCGACGGTTAAGGGGGGACGTTCGGGAATCGTTGTCCCTCGGAGTTTTTCCCGAATCAGGGTAATTTGGTCAAGGTAACTTTTTTGATAGAGAATCACGAAGCGGAGGCGGCGCTGTTGGTGGATAAAGCCAAATTCACCCCCAAAAGTAGCAAAGGGGTTATAGTGGGCACTGCCTTGGGAAAAATGCCCATCGTCGAAGAAGAGAATATTGCGATGGAGAGTTTTGTATTCGAGTTCGAGCATGGGGGGTGGAGTTTCCCCAGGGGGAAATCGTTGCACGGTTTGGTAAACGGTTTGGTTGTTATCTCTGCCTTCGAGGGTAACGACGGTGGGGGTATCTTTTTCCAGGATGCCTAGGGGTGAGAATTGGGTAAAGGAACCGTCCCAAATGCCGAGGTTTTCTAAGAGATTTTGCCACTGCGATCGCATAATTTAAGGAATGGGGAATAGGGAATAGGGAATAGGGAATGATTAATTGGTGACATTCCCACAGACTTGGGGCAGTTGTGCGCCATTCACACAAGCTTGTTCTGCCATGGCTGCGGCTACTGCGTCAAATACAGGAGTTGCCCATTGAGCAGCTCTTTCCCAAGATCCGACTTTAGCCATAATTTCCCTGGCTTGGGCCACTTCTAGAATGGCAACATGGGGATTATATTCGGCTGCTCGCTCAATCAGGGGATGCCAGGCTAGGGAATGCCCTTCGCGATCGCTTTTTCCTCCCCTTACTCTAGGGCCAATGTTGCGTAACCCTTGCTGTTGATAAAAGGGTTGCAGTTTGGCTTGAATGCGATTTTCCCATTGGCGATCGCGCTCATGCAACCCAGTCACTAACATTTGTGCCCCCGGAAACGGATTAGCCTCACTGACGACATGGGCATCAGCAGTTAAAATTAGGGTCTGCACATTACGGTTCCCTTTATGGACACCAGCGATATAGTGTTCTAAGGCTTGAAACCCGTCGAGATTTTCGCCATACATTTGAATCGTGGGAACCAGGACATAAAATCCAAGGGCGGTTAACCGTTGATAAAGTTCATTAGCAGTCACCGTATTCCAATAGAGTCCCACATGGTAATCCTCAACTTTGGCTCCCGGTTGCATGGAGTTAGCGGTATACTGAATCGGTAAAATGGCGATGGGTTGGTTGGTGTTGATGCGAATGGGGGCAACATCCGCATGAGTCCAGTTTTTACCCGTGTAGTTATATCGCACGCGATAAATACCTTGCCCCGCTTCAAATCTATAGTTGCGCCCATCCTCCATAACGGTGACTTCGGGAGTTAGGGCGAAGGTGGAGGTTTGGGCTAGGGAGGGGAGTCCATAGGATAGGCTTAAAACTAATGCCATGCCCAAGGTTTTGGATAAGACACTCATGAGATTAATTCACAGTTGATGATTAACAATGGGTTTCAGGGCGTTCAGTTCCATGGGTTTGATCGACAAACTCAATTTTAGGCAATAGTTGAGAATACTCGTCAATATTTACCCGATCCGCAGAATTCAGGCTGGCTTGTTGCAGTTCAGTCAGTAAAGTTTTGCTTTGTATGAGCAGTTGGCGAATGTCTAATCCTGCGTAGTCCGGTTGATAGCGACTCAAGCGGCCGATCCCTTCACCGAGTAATATCATTGCCCCCCGTAAATTTTGATTGCTCAGATGATAAATACCGACCGCAAGTTGTAGGATGCCTTGATAAAGGGTGCGTTCCGGTTCCGAGGCTTCGAGCCAAATGGCTTCTAGGGTATCATGACAGGCATAAAATTCTTGTTGGTTAAATTGTTCAATGCCGTGCCAAAATTCAGGGGGCAGAGGATCGGACATAGGTTGGGTCTTCTATGATAGGTCTTCAGATTCTTCTTAATCGAGATATTCTTGAATCTCTTCTAGATTATTATGACTGGAGGCGATCGCCATCGAACAAGACCAACTACTCGGTAACATGGCTGGCCATCCTTTGCGAATCGCTTCCGGACAAATAGCATGAATCGTCAATTGACAATCAATCATCTGTACCCCGGTTTTCGAGGCTTGTTTTAAGCTGTGTTTAAGAATCGCATCATTCTTAAATTCTAGGGTCTGGTTGCACTGAACGCAGACAATGTGATGATGATGATGGGGGTAGGGATGATTCAATTCGTAATGTTTATGACCTTCTGCCAGTTCCAATTCCCGAATAATCCCCATCCTGGCCATCAGTTTGACCGTGCGATAAATCGTCGATAGGCTAATCCGCTCACCCCTCTGTTTCAGAAGATCGTGGAGTTCTTCGGCACTCAGATGGTTTCCCCTGGGAAGATTCTGAAAAACATGCAGAATCGTTTCCCTCTGCGGGGTTAAGCGCCAACCTTTAGAATTCAGTTCAGCCTTGAGAGAGGTAGGAGTATAGAGAGACATGGGGAATTCTCAACAATAGTGCTGTTTTCACAATTATAAAGCGCGAATTACTGATTTGCAAAAAAACAATTTTATTGAGAATAATTCTAGTTTATGAGTCCCCGTATCTTCAGACCGAGGACTCCTGAATAGCCCTAAGCGCTTTTCACCTCGTCTTGGGATTCTGGTAAAGTCAAGATTTCTACGCCATTCTCCGTAACGGCGATCGTATGTTCAAACTGGGCCGAGAGCTTGCCATCTTTGGTCACTGCCGTCCAATTATCCTCTAAAACCTGCGCTTCATAAGTGCCTTCATTAATCATCGGCTCAATAGTAAACACCATCCCCTTACGCAACCGTTTCCCCTTACCCCGTACCCCATAATGAGGAACCTGGGGAGCCGTATGAAACTCACGATTAATCCCATGACCGACAAAATCGCGCACCACAGAAAAGCCATGACCTTCCGCATACTCTTGAATTGCTGCGCCAATATCCCCAATTCTGCCCCCCGGTTTCACTGCCGCAATCCCGCGCATCATACATTCATAGGTCACTTCCACCAACTTTTTAGCAACCGGTGAAGGAGTCCCCACAAAAAACGTTCGCGAGGTATCCCCATAATAGCCATCCAGAATCGGAGTCACATCGATATTAATAATATCCCCATCTTTCAGTTTTTGTTTGCTGTTGGGGATACCATGACAAATCACCTCATTCACACTGGTACAAATGGATTTGGGAAACCCATGATATCCCAAAGGCGCACTAATGGCTCCATGTTCGCGAGTCCAGCGTTCAGCTTCATCATTTAATTCTAAAGTGGTTACTCCCGGTTGCACCATGGGCGCTAAGTGATCCAGTAACTGGCTGGCTAAGATTCCGGCTTGGCGCATTTTGTCGATTTCGCGCCGCGATAATAATACGATTGTTTCGCTTCCCATGTTTCTAAGATCTCAAAGGTCATCAAGCTCTTCACTCTTTATCCATCATACGGGAATGGGGAAATGGGGAGATGACTGATTAAGGCTCTGGTTTAGAATAAGGGGAATTTGGCTCACCCAGATAATGTAGCAGGTATCATGATGATCGCCTTAACTGAAGAACAAACCCAAGTGTTAACGTTGCTAGTCAAACAAGGACGGTATGCTTCATTGCAAGAGGCCCTGGATGCGGCCTTAATGCTTCTGGTTGATGAAACTGAATTAGAAGAACTAGAGGACAATCCCCAATACTTACAATGGTTAGAACACACTCGACAAAAGCTAGAAGAAGGATTGGAGCAGTCAAAACGAGGGGACGTATTGGATGGAGAAACCGTTATTGCTAAACTTCGACAGAAAGTCTTATCAGCTAGAGAGCAGGAACAATGAGCCGTTTAAGAATTACGGTTGGGGCAAGCCGGGATTTAGAAGAAATTTCTGATTATTTTTTGGAAAAGAGTTTAGATGCAGGCGATCGCTTTGTTGAGGGGTTTCATCGCAAATGCCAGCAATTGAGTAAGTTTCCTTATTCAGGACGTTCTTACGCTCATATGAAGCCCGGATTACGAGGCACTCCGTTGATGGGGTACATCATCTTCTATCGAGTGATGGAAGACGGTATTGAAATCGTGCGTGTGATGAGTGGTTATCGTAATTTGTCGGATAGCTTGGAAGAATAGATTTCGATCGCTCTATACCCTGCCCACCCTACAACTCACATTTCAAAGGATAGGAGAGATCTACCCTTCGACTCCGCTCAGGACACAGGCAGAGCGGAATTATGAGAATTATGTTAAAAAATGTCAAATTGTTACGAAATTTACAGTTTTTTGTTTTTCTTTATAATTGTGGGCTAATCTAGAGCTATAAGGTTGAATTAACACCATACATAAGAGGTAAACTCTGATGATGAACACCTCAGTTAAGATGCCCCAGCCTCCAACTCCGGCCCATATTTGCCCGATGGATCGCACCTGTAGTTACTTACAGCAAGCCGGTTCTGAACTTAATATCGATCCGGGTATTCTGGTGGTTTTGGAAAATCCCCGCAAAGTGGTAACGGTTTCGATTCCTGTTAAGCTTGATACCGGAGAAGTGCAGGTTTTAGCCGGACACCGAGTCCAACATTGCGATGTTCTCGGCCCTTACAAAGGGGGAACGCGCTATCATCCCTCCGTCACCTTGCAGGAAGTCTCATCTTTGGCCATGCTGATGACCTGGAAATGTGCCTTACTGGGGATTCCCTACGGCGGAGCTAAAGGCGGTATTGCTATTGACCCGAATCAATATAGCGTGGGTGAGCTAGAGCGGATTACTCGCCGCTATACCAGCGAACTGATTAAGGATATTGGCCCGGCTGTTGATATTCCGGCTCCCGATATGGGGACTTCGGCGCGGGAAATGGCTTGGATGATGGATACCTATTCCATGAATGTCGGTCATGCGGTTCCCGGAATTGTCACGGGTAAACCCCTGTCTGTGGGCGGTTCTAAGGGACGGAAACAGGCAACTGGTCGAGGAGTGATGATTGTGGTGCGGGAAGCTTTGGCGCAACAGGGGAAACCCTTGGCGGGTGCTTCTGTGGTCATTCAAGGCTTCGGTAATGTGGGTAGTGCGGCTGCTCTGTTACTCCATGAAGCAGGGGCTAAAGTGTTAGCAGTTTCTAATGTTTCCGGTGGCGTGTTTGCCGAAAATGGTTTAGATATTCCTGCACTCTATAAGCATGTGGTTGAACATCATGGCCATATGGGTAACTTCCCCGGTGGCGAACTGATTAGTAATGAGGAACTGCTAACTTTGCCCTGTGATGTGCTGATTCCAGCAGCTCTGGAAAATCAGATTACGGAAGACAATGCGGCTCAGATTCAGGCACAAATTGTGGCAGAAGCGGCAAATGGCCCGGTGACGCTGGTTGCAGATCAACTGTTGCAAAGTCGCGGTATTACGGTTTTACCGGATATTTTGGCTAATGCCGGTGGTGTGGTGGTTAGCTATCTGGAATGGGTACAAGGCCAGTCCTATGTATTTTGGGATGAGGAACGGGTAAACCAGGAGATGGAAGGCTTGATGGTACGGGCGTATCATCGGGTTTATGAAGAGTCTCAAAACCGTGGAATTCCGTTACGGTTGGCGGCGTATACCTTGGGTGTGGGTCGTGTGGCTCAGGCTTTGAGCGATCGCGGTTTATATCCGTAATTGAGTTTGGTTTTTCTGTTACAAATCAGCAACATTCTCTTGTCTCATTGACAATTTGTTTGCTAGAATTGAGATAATCCATTTTGAAATTGCTTTTTAACATTCAGGGATCAATTTTTCCCACTTTTTCATCCCATTCTATTTTCAGGTAAAGATTCCCGGTAGGGGTGGCACTGCTTCCCACTCTCTACCCCCCTTAATTCATTTTTGGAATCTTTATCTCTTTGATTCAATTTACCTCTTTGATTCGATAGGCGAAGATCCCCCCAACCCCCCTTAAAAAGGGGGGCAGTAAAAGTCCCCCCTTTTTAAGGGGAGGCAGTAAAAGTCCCCCTTTTTAAGGGGAGGCAGTAAAAGTCCCCCTTTTTAAGGGGAGGCAGTAAAAGTCCCCCTTTTTAAGGGGAGGCAGCGAAAGTCCCCCTTTTTAAGGGGAGGCAATAAAAGTCCCCCTTTTTAAGGGGGGGCAATAAAAGTCCCCCTTTTTAAGGGGGGGCAATAAAAGTCCCCCTTTTTAAGGGGGGGCAATAAAAGTCCCCCTTTTTAAGGGGGATTTAGGGGGATCGATATGTGTCGCAGAGCAGAGCAACGTGCTGTAACTGTTGCCTGTTGCCTGTTGCCTTTTGCCTCTATTATTCCAGTTTTTGGAGAGATTAAAAAAATGTTAAAAACTGTTGCTTTAACAAATGCTTATACCCAAGAAGCTAAAGCCAAGGCTTTGGTGTTGTGGAAACAAAATGCCTTGATCCTTTGGTTCGATCAAGTCGGTTTAAATGATATTGGCTTAGTTGGCGGTAAAAATGCGTCGTTAGGAGAACTGATCGGTCAGTTAACGCCCAAAGGGATTAATGTGCCCCAAGGATTTGCCATTACGGCCCATGCTTACCGTTATTTTATCTCGTCGGCGGGGTTAGAGCCGCAACTGCGGGAACTGTTGACAGATTTGGATGTGGAGAATGGGCCATTGTTGCGTCAGCGAGCAGCTAAGGCGCGATCGCTCATTCTCAATACTAAATTCCCGAAAGACATCGAAATGGCGATCGCCGTTGCCTATCAGCGCTTAGGAGAACTCTACGGTAAAGATCCCGATGTAGCAGTGCGCTCTTCAGCCACCGCAGAAGATTTACCCGATGCCAGTTTTGCCGGTCAACAGGACACCTATCTGAATATTTCTGGCTTAAATGAGGTCATTAAAGCGGTTCATCGCTGCTTTGCGTCCCTGTTTACCGATCGCGCCATTTCCTATCGCACCCATAAAGGCTTTGACCATTTTGAGGTCGCCCTCTCTGTAGGCGTGCAAAAAATGGTACGCTCTGACCTAGCGACTTCCGGGGTGATGTTCTCCATTGATCCAGAAACGGGATTTAAGAACACCGCTCTGATTACGGCTGCCTATGGGTTAGGAGAAACCGTGGTGCAAGGATCGGTAAACCCGGATGAATATTTGGTGTTTAAACCCACATTGCGCGAAGGATTCAAGCCGATTTTGCAGAAACGTCTGGGTCGTAAGGCGATTAAAATGGTCTATCGTGAGGATGGCAACCATGCGACGAAGATTGTGCCGGTTCCTTGGATGCGGCAACAACAGTTTGCCCTCAGTGATGAGGAAATTCTCAAGCTCGGAGATTGGGCTGTGATGATTGAGGATCATTACTCTAAATTGCGGCAAACCTATACCCCGATGGACATTGAATGGGCCAAAGATGGGAAAACCGGGCAGTTGTTTATTGTGCAAGCACGGCCGGAAACGGTGCAGTCCCAGAAGTCGAGCCAAGTTTTACGCCATTATCAGTTGCAGGAACAGGGCGAGCTGTTGGTGCAAGGTCGAGCCGTGGGAGAGGCGATCGCCTCCGGCCCCGCACGGGTGATTCTGGATGTGTCGCAAATCGATCAATTCCAGTCCGGGGAAGTGCTGGTCACCCATCGCACCGATCCCGATTGGGAGCCAATCATGAAGAAAGCGAGCGCGATCGTCACCAATACCGGGGGACGCACCTGCCACGCCGCCATTATTGCTAGAGAAATGGGCATTCCCGCCGTTGTCGGGTGCGAAAAAGCGACCGAGCGGTTAAGTAATGGTCAGGAAATTACCGTCTCCTGTGCCGAAGGGGAACAGGGCAATGTTTACTCCGGTTTGTTACCCTTTGAAGTGCAGGAAACGGTGTTAAATGATTTACCTCGAACCCGCACGCAGATTCTCATGAACGTGGGCAACCCAGAGGAGGCATTCCGGTTATCAGCCATACCCTGTGATGGAGTCGGTTTAGCTCGTTTAGAGTTCATTATTGCCAATCAAATTAAGACCCATCCCTTAGCGCTCCTTCACTTTGACGACCTCGAAGATGCCGACGTAAAGGCGGAAATTGAGGAGCTGACGGCACACTATCCCTATAAACCCGACTTCTTTGTGGATCGGTTAGCCTATGGTATGGGGGCGATCGCCGCCGCCTTTTATCCCCATCCCGTCATTATCAGGCTTTCCGACTTCAAGAGCAACGAATACGCCAATCTTTTAGGCGGTCGTCAATTTGAACCCCAGGAAGAAAACCCCATGATTGGCTGGCGCGGAGCCTCCCGCTATTACGACCCCCAATATCGGGAAGCCTTCGCCCTAGAATGCCAAGCCTTAAAACGGGTTCGCGATGACATGGGATTGGTGAATGCTATCCCCATGATTCCCTTCTGTCGGACTCCAGAAGAAGGGCGCAAGGTGTTAGCAGAAATGGAAAAACATGGACTGAAACGGGGTAAACATGGCTTGCAAGTTTATGTCATGTGCGAGTTACCCAGCAACGTGATTTTAGCCTCCGAATTTGCCCAAGTCTTTGACGGGTTTTCCATTGGTTCCAATGATTTAACCCAACTCACATTAGGTTTAGACCGGGATTCCGGGTTAGTTGCGCCCTTATTTGACGAACGCAATGAAGCCGTTAAACGGATGGTGAAAATGGCCATTGAAACCGCAAAAGCCGAAGGTCGAAAAATCGGCATCTGCGGTCAAGCACCGAGTGATTATCCAGAATTCGCCCGCTTTTTAGTCGAGTTAGGCATTGATTCGATTAGTTTGAATCCGGATTCAGTGTTGAAGACAATGTTGGATATTGCCGAACTGGAGCGCGGATAATTTAGCGGGTTAATCCATGGTGGGGGCGGGTTAATGCATTATTACCAATTTTTGTAGGGGCGGGTTATACCCAAATCTAGAACACCCACCCATCAATTCCCTAAACCTGCCCCCACCCCTGTCTAGAAACCCGGTTTCTTCAAGAAACCGGGTTTCTGGTCTTCGCCGGAATCAATCAATTGCCGCCCCTTGTCATCATTTAACCAAAATGGTTGGGATGGGCGGGTTTACGTTATTGATCTGTGGGTGTCCTAGATTTGGGTATAACCCGCCCGTACGAATTAATCAATATTCCCTATTCTTGTAGGGGCAAGTTTAACCGTATCCCTCATTTCCCATCCATAACTTCGTTAAACCTTCAACGACAAACCAATTCGTTTTAACTTCTCATTCACCTCCAAAACCCTCACCTTCACCACCTGTCCCACCTTGACAATATCCTTGGGATCGCTCACAAAACGATCCGCCATTTCAGAAATATGAATTAATCCATCTTGGTGTACCCCAATATCCACAAACGCGCCAAAGTTCACCACATTCGATACCACCCCCTCTAAAATCATCCCCTCTTTTAGGTCTGTAATCTCATTGATGCCCTCTCTAAACGTCGCATATTCAAATTTGGCTCTAGGGTCGCGTCCCGGCTTCTGAAGCTCATTCACAATGTCTTTGAGCGTTGGTAATCCGATCGCCTCCGTAATATAGTTTTCCAAGCGAATTTTACTCACCCGATCCGCAATTTCTCCAACTCTCGCCAACGGCAAATTCAGATCCTGTACCATCTGCTCCACAATGCCATAACTCTCTGGATGCACCGCCGTATTATCCAACGGATTCTCACCCTCACGAATTCGCAAAAACCCCGCCGCTTGTTCAAACGCCTTCGGCCCTAACTTCGGCACTTTCAGCAACTGACGACGATTCTTAAACGCCCCATTTTCATCCCGGAACTTCACCACATTCTTGGCAATGGTGGGCGTAATTCCCGACACAAACGACAACAACTGCATCGAAGCCGTATTTAAATCCACCCCCACATAATTCACGCAACTTTCCACCGTTTCGTCTAACTGTTTTTTCAGCAATTTCTGATCCACATCATGCTGATATTGCCCCACGCCAATCGATTTCGGGTCAATTTTCACCAATTCCGCCAACGGGTCTTGCAACCGCCGACCAATACTAATTGCACCCCGCACCGTCACATCTAAATCGGGGAATTCCTCCCGCGCCAAATCACTAGCCGAATAAATCGAAGCCCCCGATTCATTCACCATCACCTTAATCGGTTTGCGCTCTAAATTTTGCAACACTTCGGTCACAAATTGATCCGTTTCGCGGGAAGCCGTACCATTACCGATCGCAATCAACTCAATGCTATACTTCCCAATCAGCTTAACGATAACCTGGGCCGCCTCCTGCCGTTTCCGCTCTCCCTGGTGGGGAAAAATCGCCTGATACTCCAGAAACTTCGCCGTCTCATCCAACACCGCCACCTTACACCCCGTGCGAAATCCGGGGTCAATCGCCAGCGTCGGCTTCATTCCTGCTGGAGGAGAAAGCAGCAGCTCCCGCAGATTCGTTTCAAAGGTTTGGATAGACTCAATATCCGCCGCCAATTTACACTCACTGCGAATATCCGAGGTTAAAGACGGCTTCATCAAGCGATTAAAGCTATCCTCAATCACCCCCTGAAACCAGGGACGCAACACCCGGTTACGGGTACGGAGAATCTGGCCTTCTAAGGTCTCTAGGATTTTATCGCGATCGCAGTCCAAATCCAGCTTCAAAACCTTCTCCGCCTCTCCCCGTAACAAAGCCAACCAATTATGAGCCGCAATTTTGCTCACTGGAGCGCTATAATCGCGATACATCTCATATTTTGTCGTTCCCTCCGGATAATCCTTCTTAATTTGAGAAACAAACGCCCCCGTTTTCATCATCTGTTCCCGCACTTGCGCCCGCAAAGTCGCCGTTTCCGCCATTTGTTCGGCAAGAATATCACCCGCTCCTTTGAGCGCCTCTTCCACCGTCTCCACCCCTTTTTCTGCATTTAAATAGGGTTGAGCCAACTCCTCTAAAGACGAAACCGAACCTTGGGATGTATTCAAGTCTTGCAGCAATTGCGCCAGGGGTTCGAGTCCCTTTTCCTTCGCAATAGTAGCGCGAGTTCTGCGCTTCGGTTTATAGGGCAGATACAGGTCTTCCAGTTCCGTTTTCTGCTCACAGTTCTCAATTTGCGCTTTTAGCTCATCCGTCAGTTTTCCTTGACTCTCAATCGACTCTAAAATCGTCTTTTTCCGCGCTTCCAGTTCCGAGAGATAGAGAGAGCGGTCAGCAATTTCCCGCAACTGCACTTCATCGAGCGATCCCGTTCTTTCCTTCCGATAGCGAGCAATAAAGGGAATCGTCGCCCCTTCTTGCAGCAATTGCAGCACATTCTCCACTTGAGAGAGATTGAGGTTTAATTCTTGGGCAATTTGTCGCGGAATTTGTAGCATGATTCATTCACAATACTATTTTTAATCAATTTTTGCATAGACCAGATTTTGCCCTCTCCCTGTATCCCTCTCCCACGGGAGAGGGACTTGTGCCCCTTCTCCTGCGGGAGAAGGGGTTAGGGGATGAGGGCAAAATGCTGATTGCTTCAAAACGCCATATAAAATAAAAACAATAACCCGTTCAGTAAATAAAGCTTAACCGAACTCCTGATAATTATCCCATAAATCCGTAGTTTGACGCAAACTCTGATGGGAACCCTGACCTAAAATCAAGTGATCTAACAACGGAATACCTAACAATTGAGCCGCCTGTAATAACTGTTTTGTTAGCTCCAGATCCTCCTCGCTTGGTTCCGTGCTTCCCGTGGGATGATTATGGGCAATAATCAAACGACTTGCCCCTTGACGAATCACTTCTCGAAAGATTTCTCTAGGATGGGCTAAAGTTTCAGTAGCTGTGCCGATGGTAATTACTTTAGTGGCTAAAATTTGGTTTTTAACATCTAAAGATATCACTGCAAACTTTTCTTGATTTTGCCACATTAACTGATGACTCAAAACCGCCGCCGCTTCATCTGGACTCTTGATTTCTCGCTTGAGCGGGCGGCATTCAAACACCCGTTTTCCTAATTCGATGGCGGCTATAATGGTGGTGGCTTTAGCTGGGCCAATACCATGAATTTTAGTTAATTCTTGGGGACTAATATCTCGTAGGACTTCTAGAGCGTCGCGCTGCCCATCGCTGAGTTCTTTTAACAGATGTTGTCCTAATCCCATGGCCGATAATTTGCCTTTTCCTTGCCCGGTCGCTAACAAAATGGCAATTAACTCGGTTGCGGTCAAATGACTAGCTCCCAGCTCAAGTAAACGCTCGCGGGGGCGTTCGCTGATGGGCAGATCCAGCATCCGGATACTGTAGGTCATTTCAATTAAAATTAAAAGTTTTCAGGTTGGCGACAGCCAAAAAATTAAAAATTTAGAGTGATCCTGCCCTCTCCCTATATCCCTCTCCCACGGGAGAGGGACTTATGATCCCACAGGATTCACTCGTAAACATTGGCGGCTTTCAACATATGATAAGTAATCAAAAGTTGAGTGAGTGCCAAGGGATAACTTTGCAAAATTTCGCCGGTTGTGCCGACAAGTTTACCGATTTCGTCGTTGCCTTCTAAACTACAGAATTTGCCTAAATAAGGTACATCATTACAAAGAATTTTTTCCAGTTCTCTAACTTGTTCGCTGTTGGCATGACCGTCAACTTCTAAAACATCTACGGGTTTATTCATGTCTCGGTCTAATTCGAGACGAATGGCAGAACTGAGGTGCGATCGGCTCGGCTCTAAAATACCCGTAAAATCGGGGTGGGGAATAGTGGGGCGCATGACTAAACGCACATTTAACAAAAGGTCATTTTCCTCAGTTCCATCATTGGGAGGATAGAAGCTGACCACAATATCCGACCATTGCCGTTGGGGACGGATAAACTGCTCTGAGTCGGGTTCCCGTTTGCGGAGTTGTTCGATTACCTGTTCTTGAGTATATCCGCGCTTGCGGGTATCGCGCTTAATTTTCCACTGACTGCGGAGATCTTCGGGGGGAGCAAGATATACTTTCACGTCAAAGCTATCCCTAGCAATGCGGGTGGAATAGCTTAAGAGTCCTTCAACAATGACAAAGCGTTTGGGTTCGATATATTCGGGGGCATCGAACATCCCGGTATCATGGTTATAAATGGGTTTGAGGATGGATTGACCGGTTCGTAGTAGTCCTAGATGTTGTTGGATAATATCCAGATAGTTACAATCGGGGTGCAGTGCAGAGATGCCCATTTCTGCCCGTTGTTTACGGTCATATCGGTGGTAGTCATCCGTACAAATAACGGTAACGCTGTCTTCTCCAAGAACTTGAGCGATTCCTTTGGTTAAGGTGGTTTTACCAGCAGCGCTATCACCGACAATACCCAGGAGAATTGGGCGGTTAGAACTGTTACGAGTGGGCATGATTTAGGAGTACCAAGTCGAGGGATTAAGTTGCCTTATGATACCATGAATGGGGAATGGGAAAATGGGGAATGGGGAATGGGAAAAACCAATTCTTGAACATGGCGAATTGATGGCTATTGCTTTTTTGGTTCTAGAGAGACGGTAGTATCTGGGATGGGGAGGGGAGGACGGAGGAGAAAATAGGCGACTAGGCCAAAAAAGGGAATGAGACGAGTGACCCATAGTATTGTTGGATTATGCCATTGACGGCGCTTCATGTCATCGCCAACGAGCCAGGATTGAAAGAGGGAAAAGAAGAGTAGATCGATCGCAAAGGAATAGGCGAGGCGATCGCTTGATATAATTTGCATCAAATCTTGCCACCGTTGCCCCATATTACCGAATTCCGGTCTCGCAAACAGGGCCCAACTGACCGACAGAAATACAATTCCGGTTAAAAAGAGACTCCAACCGCGACTTTCTGTGACTTGTTCTAATGGGGATAGGGGGCGATCGCCCCATTCCGGATTACTGCGTCTAATCCCTAACCAAGGCAAATAAAACACATTGGTCAGAAAGGCAATACCCACTAAAAAGGGAAACATCGGCCATTTTTGACCCCGACCATCCACCAAAAAGCCCCATAATAATAAAGCCCAAGCCACAACCATATTAAATAACCCTTCTAAGGCCGGATGCAACAGGGGTGCAGAGTCCGGTAAAACCAAGGGAGTAATAAACCAAAAGTTTAAGCTTAAATCCCAAACTTCTTGCAGTAATTCGGCATTAATATGCAGCAAAGAGGGGCCGGGAGGTAGGTCAGAAAACAAGAGATAAACCACATAAACCAACCATATTGTCCAAATGAAAGCTTTACTCATGACTCATCATTCCTTTAAGCTACTTGATGAGAACACTGACATTTGGGCAACTTATTGAGTAATTCAGTGTCAGTAGTGCTAACTGGCGGAGGAGTTTCACCGGGTTCTAAAATGGCTATTTCAGCAGGGATGGGTTTTTCACTGGTCTGAATTAACCGTTGTTTAATGGTACTTAAGATAGATTGATTATCCACTGGCGATCGCGGTAAAGGTAAGTCTAAATTAGGCCAACTAGAGAGACTAATACAAGGACAAGTTTTAGACTCCATGCTACCAATGGTCATGGGAATGGGCATCACACAACGACAGCAAAGAATAATATCCCATTTGTCCGTGAGTAATTCGGCAATCCTTTGATCCGTATCTTCTAAATAACAGTCTCCTGATTCGTTAGCAAGGAGGGTTTGCCAACACTCTTCAAACGCTTTACTATAGCGATTTCCTTCTATGACAGGATGGGGAGAAAGAGAGCGATCGCCATTATGAATATAAATTTTGCGCCCTAACTGAAGCCAGTGGGCTAAATATCGTTTAACTTGGTCTGCTGATGCCATAAATAATTTAACCTGAATACAACTTATGAGGGTTTACATCCCTAATCGCTCCCCTTGTATTCCCATCTTAACCTTGATTCTCTCTGCCTTATGCCCATCGAAAGGGAGAAATTAAGTCAAAACAGCTTATAAAATTCTAAAGATTGGTCTTCAAAGGAGTTCCTAGCTGGGTTAAATTGAGGACATATCCTCCCGTAACTAGGTAAACTTGGTCAGCGATCGCCCCGACATGACGCACTAAGTTTCCCAGGCGATCGCGAAATTGGCGACCCAAAGGATAAGCCGGAACCACCCCCCATCCCGTTTCCTCCGCCACCAAAATCAGATCCGCTTGCGTCTTTGCCACCTGAGCTAAAAATCTTTGTTCCACCAATAACCAACCCTCTTCCTCTAGATCCAAACAATTCGCTAACCAAGTTCCTAAAGAATCCACTAAAAAACATTCTCCTTTCTGCCCCTTCTCCAAGCAGTGATTTAAATCCTCGGAAACCTCCCTTGTTTGCCATTGTGCAGGTCTGCGCTGTTGATGTCGCTCAATCCGCTCAACCCATTCCCGATCCGTAGGATCGAGGTGGGCTGTGGCCACATAAACCACAACTTTTTCACTCTGCTGGGCCAAAGTTTCCGCCCATTCACTTTTACCCGATCGCGCTGGCCCCGTTACTAATATAACGGTTCCTCTACTAGAAGCATCAGTTGGCCAAGTCAATCCTTTATATTCCCCATAAAAAACCAGGTACATTTAGTGTACCTGGTTAATCAACTTCTAAGCAGTATCTTTTATACGGCTGCGAAGTAAACTTTGGATTTTACCGGATCGGGGTTCATGGTTTTTTCACCCGGTTTCCAACCCGCAGGACAAACTTCATCGGGGTGAGATTGAACATATTGAATCGCTTGCAGCACGCGCAAGGTTTCATCAACGTTGCGACCAAAAGCTAAGTTATTAATGGTGGCATGTTGAATCACGCCTTCTTTGTCAATGATGAACAGACCCCTCAGAGCAATTCCAGCATCGGGATCGAGGACATTGTAAGCAGCGCTGATTTCTTTTTTGATATCAGAGACCAGAGGATAGTTCAGATCGCCAACACCACCGGATTTACGGTCGGTTTGAATCCAAGCTAAGTGAGAGAATTCACTATCTACAGAAATTCCTAGAACTTCAGTACCTAGATTTTTGAATTCTTCATAGCGATCGCTAAATGCAGTAATCTCGGTCGGACAAACAAAGGTAAAGTCTAGGGGATAGAAGAAAATCACCACATACTTACCCTTATAGTCAGATAGTTTAATCGTCTTAAACTCTTGATCGACCACTGCGGTTGCCGTAAAGTCAGGCGCAGCCTGGCCAACGCGGATACATCCTTCTGATTGAGTCATGTCTGCTTTCTCCGTTACATATTGTTACGAATCATATCATACTCATAGTCGTTATGACTCCTTTTTTTGCCAATTTTCCCTAATCTTGAGGAATGCATCCCATAAAAATCGCCTATACCCAGAAGATACAGACGATTTTGAAGACTATTTAATATTTCCATGGCTCGGGGCAGATTTGAACTGCCGACCTTGGGCTTATGAGTCCCCTGCTCTAACCAACTGAGCTACCGAGCCAAAACTCGCAACTTCACGATTATAACTTAATTGCGAGCCAAAAAGCAAGGCAGATCGGGAAAATTTTCCCGATCTAGCAATTATCAACTTTAACGATTGGGCAAATAGGCCATGGGATTAACAGCACCCTGTCCCGAAGGATGAATTTCAAAGTGCAGGTGAGGGCCGGTACTGTAACCGGTACTTCCCATTTCCGCAATTTGCTGTCCCTGGCGAACGGTTTGCCCCTCACGGACTAACAAACGGTTATTGTGGGCATAGCGAGTTAAACTACCATCTGGATGGCGAATATCCACCAAATAGCCATAACCGCCAGTATTCCAATCGGCATAATCTACCACACCAGGCGCAGCCGCAAAAATCGGCGTACCAATGGGCCCAGCGATATCAATTCCTCGGTGCATTCTACCCCAGCGCCAGCCATATCCAGAGGTTAACACTCCTTGAGCTGGCCAGATATAGCCATTCATGCGATGGCTATCGGGAAGATAACGCTCACCAGGCGCTAAGGGGGGAACTTCTGGAGAAACCATTTCCCCAATGGGTAACTTACTGGGGTCATAAGCATCTGGCCCTAGTGGAGCCACTGCTACATTTTGCCCCCCTCCAGAAGCTGGAGTTGTGGGAAGCGAAGGACTAGAAGAGCGATATTGCTCTTGTAAGCGCCGTAAGTCTGCTTCTAAGTTTCCACCAGAACTAGAACCTGAGAACTCTGGATTAACCCGCTCTACAGGGGGAGCCACCGGAGTCACTGGCTGCTGTACTGGGGTTGAGGGTTGAGTCAGGGGTAACGTCACGCTTGCCGGCTGATTTTGATACTGTTGGCGAAGCTGATTGAGTTCTGTGGTTAACCCTTCCACATAGGTACTATAAGAGTTTTCTCCACTAGAGGAGTTGGTAGACTGCTTTTGGGATGACGAATCATCGTTGAAGCTCACCAAAGCTACTGGTTGATTGGGATCAATTACAGATGAGCTAATTTGGGTGCTATTCATTCCTGGAATCAGGGCTGTTGCAGGAAATGAGTCTACGCTATGACTCTTAGGAATCTTGAGATTTTGATGGACTCGAATCAAATTGGGATTGGTAATGTGATTCACTCGCATTAACTCAGATCGCGTTACGCCATAGCGACGGGCGATCGCATCTAAGGTTTCCCCAGTTTGCACTTGATGCAGGATGGGTTGGGGGAAATTCGAGTTTGTCGGATTAAACGTAGAAGCAATCGGAGTAGAATTCAAGGAAGGGGCGATCGGCAACTGAGTTAGCTCTGGCTCCATCTGAGCTGAACCCAACTCCACTGGGGTCATTTCCTTGCTTTGATCTTTCGTTTGAGCCGAAGAGTCCTCAACTTCTGTCACCCTTGCTGCCGCTTCCGGCATCGGGTTAGCGTTTTCTAAGGTAGGAACAGCTTGGCTTTGAGGGAGCAGGGACTGAGTCGGGAATGTCTCAGTTGACGCAACCTCTGGAGATTCCGTAAACCCTTTCGATTGAGCCTCTAACTGCTCTAATGTTTTTAGCTCTCCTGCCGTTTGCCAGGTTAGAGAGGGGGCTACTGCTGACCCAGAGGTTTGAAACCGAGGTACTGCCAAGGACTGATCGACTTCCAGCTCATCTGGATTACTGAGCTGATTCGCTTCAATCAGAGCTTGGGAGTCCACGCCATGGGTTTCAGCAATTTTGTTGACCGTATCTCCCGATTGAACTTGGTAAACTTCTAGAGTAACTTTTTTCGGGGCCTCATCCACTTGAGGCACAGTCATGGGCTGAACTCTCACCTGGGGAGCAATTTTCACTTCCCCTGTCTCTGGGATGTTCCGCTCCTGCCAAGAGGGTTTAACTGCCGTGACTTCTGGTAGTTGCGCTTCTGTCGTCACCGGAATCACCGATTCCGATTGGACGGGAGATTCCTCTACAGCCACGCTTTGGAATTTAGGGGCAGTTTTTCCAGAGGGGAGAACAGTTAAAGTGCGGGATGATTCCGGGTTTACCGATTCTAGTAAAGTTACATAGCTAACTACCTCTTCTAAGGCGGCTTGCTCTTTTTCTTTCTGTTGTTCGGCCACCGGTTGATGGCTGGTTGATGCTGGAGTGAGGATCGCCGGAGCGGTGACCTTCATTCCCTGAGCTGGGACTTCAGAGGCAGATTGGCTCTTATTGTCTAGCAAGGGAGTTTCGAGAGGCTGCGAGCCGAGCATTGGGGATGTCTCGTTCAAGGTTTCCACTTGAGAAAACCCTTGACTTCCGAAGACCGCAGGCGCATTTCCCAGAGAAGCAGGTGCTGCTATAAACCCTGGAGAAGCTACTGTTGTGGACACTTCACGACCCGCTAAATTGGGTTGGGAAGTTAGATCAGTAGTTGGATTAGGGTCAAGCGCTGCTGGTTCTGCCGCTCTAGCCGCTTGCTGACCTTCTGGGAATAATAGGTTGGGAAAACCCATGGAAATCGCCGCCAAGCCAATCATGGCTGCCGATGTACACACCCTGCGGTTGCTATCTGGGGAAACCTGCTTCGAGTTACCTAATTCCGCTTGAAATACAGCGGTGGGAAGCAGAACCGATTGATTATCTTTCTGGGAATTTGCTCGTTTCAAAGAACGACCTCCTAATAGACGAGCGCTCAACAGTGTCTGAGCTATCTGAGTCAATATAACCTAACTTTCGTGATTTGAAACACTTAAGTTCGGAGATCGGAATCACAGACAATGTAATAGGCTTAGGCAAGACTACCTTGCTTTTTCAAATCTGACAAGCGTTAATTTTTGTTTCAATGATTCTAGCTCTGACTGGTTAAATTGTCATCCTTATCGATTATCTAGATTTTTGAAGGGTTTCAGGACTTTAAACCCCTATCAATAGACTTCTGATAGAAATTTCTTATTCAACTGACTCGATTGAGTTATAGATTAGAGCTTAAAGCCGATCGAGTTTACCCAGTTGCCGACGGGCTTCAAATAGTCCTAAAGCTGTACTGACTGAGAGATTGAGGCTACGGACTCCGGGTTGATCCATGGGAATTTTGACGACACAATCACAAGATTTGAGGATGTCTGGGGGCAAGCCTTGGGTTTCACTGCCAAATAGGAGCCAGTCATTGCTTTGGAAGGCAAAATGGATATAGTTGGTTGTGCCGGAGGTACTAAAGCCAATGCAGCGCCCTCCTTGAGCTTGTTGATGGGTGGTGAAGGTTTCCCAATCAACATGATAGGTGAGATCGACGAAGGGCCAGTAGTCTAGTCCGGCCCGTTTCAGATAGCGATCGCTAATTTCAAAACCCAGAGGGCCCACCAAATGCAGGGGAGTACGGGTTGCCGCACAGGTTCGGGCAATATTTCCGGTATTGGGAGGAATTTGGGGATGAACCAGAACGACCCTAACCATAGTCTTGAATGCTATCAGAAATTCTAATCAGAGTGAGCATGAGGTGGGTTTAAATTGGGGGCAATTACTTTTTGGCCAAAGATATTTTTTTAAGCTCCTAATGGATAACAGAGATGATCGGCCATGTCTTGTTCCTGTTGTGCTGTGGCGGCGATCGCCTTTTGCATCACTTGTTCCAGATTACCATGGACTTGATAATCCTTTAACCATCGTAAACTTTCATTGCCTTGGCGCAAAATCTTTTTCACGGGAGAGAGAAAACAACTAAATCCTTTTTGTTTGGCTACGGGCCAAACCTGATCGTAGAGTTCCTCGATCCACTCCCTGGCTAAAATAGAGCGTCCATCTTGCCAATGGACTAATGGGGCATCTAAACTCGATTGGGCGACGGCTTGTTCATTTTTAGTGGCTAAATGGACTAATTCTTGAGGATCGCCACCACCTAGGAGTAGGGGATCTAAACCGGGATCGGTAATGAGTTGCCATAAGCGAGCTTCTAAGAGGGCGGTAATGGCTAAAAGGGCGATCGGATCGGTGACGAGATCGCAGATTCTCAATTCTAGGCGATTGAGGGTATAGGGACGGCGATCGCCATTGGGACGGACAGAATTCCACAGATGACGTACATTTTGCATGGTTCCTTGGGCCAACTGTTCCTGAGTCCAGTCGATATAATGGCGGTGGCTTTCAAATAAGGGGACAAATTCAGGGGTTTGGGGAAAAACCTGCCAGCGTGTGGAATGGTAGCCAGTCACTTGGCCATTAAAAAAGGGAGAAGACGCACTTAAAGCCAGATAGAGAGGCGCTTCTAGGCGTACCAAACGACAGGCCCGCATTAACACTTCCGGGTCAGAAATCCCAATATTGATATGAATACTGGCGGTGACGACTTTAGTCCCATAAGTTTTTTCGATATACCCATGATAAGGATTATCGGGGTCGGAGCGATAAAAGCGATCGCCCCCACCCAAAGATAAGGTGCTGCCCGGAATCAGGGTATAGTTCCCCAACCCCTTCAGATAGTGGCGCAGTCGTTGTCGAGGCTGAAGCAATTCACACAACAAACGCTCATAACGACATAAGGGAGCGGTAGTGTACTCCACATTACGGCTATCGGGTTCGCGGACAAAACCATTGAGATCGGCCACAATGCGATCGGACAGCCCCACAATTTCGCCCTGGGGAGTCCCCGTGTACATTTCAATTTCAAAACCTTTGGAGAGGAGCATATTGATTCCTCAATTATTCTTGTTCTAGCTTATAGCGATCGCCCTCCCTCCGGAAAGAATAGCCATTCTCCATTTCTAGATCGGATGCACCTTGATTCGCCCGAATCGCCCCAGAAGAGGGCTTTACCCGCCATAACTGATCCAATTGGCTGGCAGGCATCGTTAAATACAACACATCTCCAGGGGTTAACATCGCCTCTAATAACTCCCAACTATGCATCACCTGATGATAGTTGGTTTCCAAATACAGGGGTACAAAATCCGCTTGCATGGCCGCCTCTTTCACCCGTTTACCGCAAAAGGGATGACTGGGGGTAATTAAAGCGGCCAGGGCTACCCATAAGCTTTCACCGGTCATGCCATTACCCAAAATTCTTCCTCCTAGGGCAGCAGCAGCAAAGGAAGGAGCGGCTAAATCTATGGGACTGAGAACGGAGTCGAGATCGAAAACCTGTTGGAATAACTTAGCAAAATGGGGGTCTTGGTTGCGGACAATCACCGGTAATTTAGGTACTAATCCCTTAGTGCTGAGGGCAATTTCCAGGTTAATGGTATCATCACTGGTTACGGCAAAGAGCGCTTCTGCCTTTTGAATATGGGCACTTTCTAAGGTGGTGGCTAAACAGGCATCACTAATAATGACAGGGACTTTCAGGGCATAGGCAGCATTGAGGAACCGACAGTTGGCATCGGGTTCAATCACGACTACTTCATAGCCTTTGCTATGCAGTTGGCGGACAATTTCCATACCAATACCGCCTAAACCACAAACAATATAGTGATTCTGTTGGGGAATGGGAGCAGTTTCTAGGAGTTTACGAAAGCGAGTGCCCAAAACCCAGTCATTGAGGAGGGCATAGCTAATCCCAACAATCCCTGCTCCCATGAGCATCATAAAGGCTGTAAATAACTTAATGGCAGCAGGAGCTTGTTCAGCTACGTCTTCTTGTCCCCCTGCACCGGTAATCATGCCGACGGAAAAATAGAGGGCATCAACGACGGGAATTTCCCAGTTGATAGTGGTATAGGTAAAGGTGGCAATCAGAATGGTTAGACACAGGAGCAAGGTGACTAGAACCGAGGATTGAAAATGTTGTTGAAATTGGCGTAAATAGGTAATGAACTTGCGGATTTTAGCCAGGATGGAGGTCGAAGCGGTTTTGGGGCTTGGTTCTGTGGCTAAAATGAGGCGATCGCCGATTTGTAATTCTCGGTTTTGCATCACCCCAGAGATGAGATCGGTTTTTCCATGGTGAGGAAGATAGTAAATCAGCATTCGATGGGAATTTTCCCACAGAGCGGTTAGGCTCGTTCCTCGCCATGGATGATTGGCATCAATATATTCTTCATAGATGGGCCAAGTTTGGTTGTAGAGTTTCAGTTGGCCAATGGCATGATTGCCAAATGCCGCAAAGACAAAGACGGGTGCAGCCAGGGAAGACACACTCATGGTGGTGTGTTGGGGTAGAGTGCGATCGAGGCGATCGCCTAAATTAGTATTAAATAGGCGATTGATCACCCGAATATGGGGATTTAAGATCCTCGCTTGCACCAAAATTGCTAAATTCTCGGCATCATCATCACTGGCAATCACCAAGGTATGAGCTTCTACGATTCCGGATTTTAGGAGGGTAGAGGCTGAACGCAAGTCACCCACGACGATATTGGTATTTTCGCCAGCAATCGGTTGGGTAGAGATGCCAATCACCACAGCTCCCTGTTGTCTGAGCAGGGAATAAATAGTGTATCCAGTACGTCCAAGACCACAAACGATAATTCGAGGTTTCATATAAAGGTAGGGTATCACCGTCACGAGCTGAATTCATCGGTGTTATCAGATTGAATCTTCCATTGTTGATGAGTATGGCCCCCTGGACTGTAACTGAAAACACCATCGGTGGGGCTAACTCCAGCTCTGGCCTGCTGACCTGACGGAAATCAGAGATAATGTTAAAGACTCCACTGGTTAAGTTTGAGGGAGGCGACTCATGATCTATCCCAGTTGGTTTATTTCCCATGGCGCTCCGGATGTCCTTTTACACTCACTGCCGGTGTTGGAATGCTGGCACTCTCTCTCTGCTGATTGTCCCATCCCTCAAGCCATTTTAGGGGTTTCCGCTCACTGGACAACTTCTGAACCCGTGGTTAGTGCTGCGACTGATCCAGAGACATTATATGATTTTCGTGGATTTCCGCCTTCTTTATCTGAGATCGTTTACCCCGTTTCAGGCGCACCCGAATTAGCCCATCAGATTGTAGAGTGCTTACAAGAAGCTGGCCTTACTTGTGCAATCACCCCACATCGAGGATTAGATCATGGGGCTTGGGTTCCCTTATCCTGTATTTATCCAGAAGCTCAGATTCCGGTTACCCAACTTTCGATTCAGCCCCATCGCGATCCAGCTTATCATCTAGCCCTGGGGCGATCGCTCTCTTCTCTGAGATCTCAAGGCATTCTCATCATTGCCAGTGGCTCAATGACCCATAACTTAAGCTATTTTGGCCAATATCCTCTCCATGCTGAACCTCCCTTCTGGGTACAAGAATTCGATCGTTGGATGGAAAAAACACTTCAAGATGGAGATTTAGAGCGCTTAACTCATTATCGCCAACTCGCTCCCTATGCGGTTGAAAATCATCCCACTGATGAACACTTACTGCCCCTATTTGTTGCCCTAGGAGCCGCAGGAGAATCCTGGAAATCTAAGCGACTCCATTCTAGTTTTACCTATGGTGTTTTGAGTATGGCTGCCTTTGAGTTTTGTTAGACTCTTGAATAAAACTTAGAGAAGCGCAAATACAAAAGAGTCTTGTTGAAATGATCTAATAAACTAAGTTTATTCTAAAAAACAGGTTTCTGACGGCTGCCTAAAATTCTCCCACTGAGGAACATTTCTGACTCCAATGGGTCTCTAGAAGCGTTGACTTCAGACTCGGAGTGGAGAAAATTGAGAACGTCCTCTATTTTCACAAAAGCCAATGTTAAAAAATCTGTCAGCCTTTTATTGCTTCTATTGGGTGTTTATGTGACTGGATTAGGCACTTGGATAAAAATTCAAACCACTTTAGCGCTGCGAGAATCTCCCCAACCGGAAGCTATTTTAATGTTGGGGGGAAATCATGAGCGCGAACCGTTTACGGCTCAATTTGCTGCCCAGCAAGAGTATCCCCTAGAAATTTGGGTTTCTTCGGGTGTGGGGCGTAAACAAGCGAGCCAAACTTTCCAAGATGCTGGAATTCCAGAAGAACGGGTTCATCTGGATTATCAGGCAGTGGATACGGTGACTAATTTTTCGACTTTAGTTGATGATTTGAAAGCCAAAAATATTCATCATGTTTATCTAATTACTTCCGATTTTCATATGCCCCGATCGAAGGCGATCGCGACGATTATTTTGGGGAGTCAAGGGATTGCTTTTACCCCCATAGAAGTGCCGTCTTCAGATGAAGGAGAATCACTGATGAGCATCGCCAGAGATGTCAGCCGATCGATTTTATGGACGTTAACTGGGCGTACTGCGGCGACGCTGAATCCTCAGTTTCATAAATTGCGTGCCCAGAATTTGAAAGAAGTTGAAGCGCTATAATAATTAACAACTATTAACTAGCACTTTGGCGCGATCGGAACGGCGCAAAACTTCAAAGTCTTCTGCATCTAATTCTACGGGTATACCACTGCGAATGAGTTCGGCAAAATTTTCATTAGGAACCATAATACAGAGGGCGTACATGCGCCCTTTTCCTGTATTTTCAATGATATGGGTTCCTGTGGGGGGAACCATCAAACTATCTCCGGCTTGAATGCTGACTACTTTTCCGTCACAATAGGCTAATCCTTCTCCTTTTAAGATAAAAAACATTTCTACGGCTAACTGATGACGATTGGGGGGAGTTTTGCCTCCTGGATCGAAAATTTCAATACAATAAGTTAAGGAAAAATCGGACATGGTGGGGTCAAAAACGATCGCCAGCCGATTGCTGTCTTTAGGGCTGATGCGATAGGCTTGGTATTCGGTGGGAGATTTGACCACTGGAATCATACAGTGATGTTTATTCATAATGTTATAAAATCGTAAAATAAGGGCTAACTTTAAAGATTCTCAATTCCCTGGATGATTGCTTCACTGTCACAGACAAAGCCAAAACATTGTTTGACATTATAAAGGGTGGCATCCCAACAATAGGAGGGTGAGGTGGTGGCGGTGCAGTCTTGGACTAAAATACAGTCATAGCCGAGAAAGTTGGCATCTTGTAAGGTACAGAGAACGCATTGATCGGCGTTGACTCCGGCAAAAAAGAGGGTGGTTTTGCCTAGGTTGCGGAGAATACTGTCGAGGGGAGTATCCCAAAAGCCACTCATACGGTATTTATCTACATGAATATCTTCCGGTTGGGGTATGAGTTCATCTACAATGGCAGCACCCCAACTGCCTGCTGTGAGTACCTGTGCATTGGTTTCGGGGAGGCGATCGCCTAAGCCAATCCCTTTCCCAGTAGGATTATATACATGCCTTAACCCGGCGCTGATGTTGAGTAGGTCAGGACGGTTCCCCCAGTTGAGCCAAATAATGGGGACTTTCTCGGCGCGTAAGAGGGGCAAAAGCTGATTTAATGGATCGATAGGCGATCGCGCTGGAGAAACATCGACCCCAATATGAGCTAACCAACCCTGGGGATGACAAAAGTCATTTTGCATATCAATCACCAATAGGGCAGATTTTACCAAATCGACCTGTAAGGTTTTGGTTTCGGCCATCAGGGTCATGATATCAGGAGGAATCGGAGGACGGGTAAGATCAGCCCTATCAGCATTGACATGCCAAGCATTGGGTGGAGTCCCCAGGGGATTTAGAGGTGGGTTCATGGGAGAGTTCTAGATCGAGTAAGGTTGCTCTAATTTAACCCTATGAAGCCCAGGGGAAGCTACCCAAAAAACCTAAAGAAAGGATAAAGGAGACTAAAAATGACCCATAAACCCGAATCACCCGTAACCTATAATGGGGGCTGTCACTGTGGATTGGTGAAGTTTCAGGTAGTGGTGCGAAAATGGGAGGCGATCGCCTGTAATTGCTCCATTTGTACTAAAAAGGGCTTTCTTCATCTGATTATCCCCCCAGAAGATTTTACCCTACTGCAAGGTAAAGACGAACTCTCCACCTATACCTTTAATACCGGTTTAGCCCAACATTGGTTTTGCCCTACTTGTGGCATTCATTCCTTTTATCGCGCCAGATCTCATCCCAATGATATTGATGTCAATCTACGCTGTTTGGATGATGTCAATCTTGAGGATTTCCAAATTACTCCTTTTGATGGACGCAACTGGGAAAAAAATGTAGAGCAAATTCAATAAAGTTAGTCCTCTACCATCGGATCTCGCCAAAAAACGATCGCCTCATTCAACGGTTGAATCTGAGTTCCGGGGAAGTAAAATTGCACAATTTGCTCCCCATTCCAGCCTAACTCGGCTAACCGATAAGCCCCCGTCTGACTCAATCCGACCCCATGGCCAAAGCCACCCCCGACAAAAGTATAGCCTTTTAGCATTTGGTTTTCATCCATCATTGGGTCAAGATAGAACAGGGTACTAATGGGAGGATAAAAAGCATTACGAATCTGGTCTTTACTAATTTCTAATGGCCCCTTATCGGTCTGCACTTCCATCGTTAAGACTCGACCCGATGGCGCTCGTTCCGTGACTTCCACGCGGTCAATTTTTTGAATTCCAGCCATAGGATGATTGCGGTTGGTCAAATATTTATTCAAAAACTCCGCCATTTCCGTTAAGGAAGTGCTATAACTCCACCGGAAACGGTTCCACCCTGTCTCATTAAATCCCTGTTTCAGATTGAGGAATTGCCGTAAATTGGCTTCATTCCCTAAACTTTTTTGCGATAAGTCCCAAATGGAGCCGGTAGAATCAACAACAGCTCGCAAATAGGGCCGCGCTTGACCATCCCAAACATCTTCAAAGGGAGCAGTCACACCACCAGTCGTGGAAGAATAAAGGGCATCCACTAATTCATTCTCGTAGGTAGCCACTAAAGAGCGCGTCACCGAAATTGCCCGGTCAGCTCTAGCAGAAGCATCCCCCAACCCCCAATAGACTTGACAATCTGTGGTGGCACAGAGTTCATAATCATCAATCGCAAATCGGCGTAGGTTTCTCAGGGTATAGGTTCGCGCTAGAATGGCTTGCGCTTCCACGGCTGCGGGGGGGGCTTGGGGGCCAATTTCATGGGGAACCACGCCCCGCAAATAGGTCTCTAAGGGGACAAAATTCACCAAGGTGTAATTGCCATAGGCATTGGGTTGCATTCGCAGAGAACCCCCATAGAGTCGGGTGGTTCCTCCGGTATGCACGACTTGAATCCGGTTATTGCCACTCTCGACTTCTAGGGAGCGCCGGTTATATCGATAACCATTCACGATCCAATAGGCTTGGGGATAGGTGCGTAAGACTTTTGTCTCGATATGGGCAATGGTATTGCCTTCAGATTTTAGGCTATCGAGCAACAGGCGGCGCAGTAGGGGGGTATTATAAACTTCGCGCTTGGCCCAAACTTGCCAGCGTTCCGGATTGGCAATTTCCACTTCTAAACCCCGTTCTTGCCATTTCTGGGCATCATGTTCGGCACTTTCAAAGCTGCGATGGGTGCTTAAGACGACCCTTTCCTCAACCATGGGTTGGGGTAGGGGTTTCATCTCGATCTGGAGTTTAACGCTATCGGTTTCTAGGGTGGCTTCTCCCTCTGTGGTGGCATAGCGTAGGGTGAGGCGATCGCCAGGTAATGCAGTTAAGGTTAACGTTTCCCCCACTTGATCGCCAAACCGTTGCTCAATCCCAATTTTGAGCAGGCGATCGACCTGAGACCATCCTGGAAGGGCCGACAACCCCACCATCGTCAGCGACATCATCGCCGCGCTCACCCATTTTGCAGGTTGAATTCCCATTGTTTTAAACCGAATCATAACGTTCTCACTCTCCCATCAGGCTGACATCTTTATACTGTACATAGATTCTGAATACTGCCAGCAAGCATTGTTCCACATTTATTTGGGGTAACTCAATACTTTGGCTGTTTTTTGCAATTCTATGGTTTGTATTAATTACATCAATTGCTCTTTTCTATAAAAAAAAGCAAAAGAGGTAGTATTATGAACAGTCGTCACTTAATGGAAATCTAATCCTAAATGTAGGGGTGATTCATGAATCACCCCTACAGATATAGCCCGAATGCGTAAGTCATGGTCTCCAATGTAACCTGTAGTGGACAAAAATATGCAAGCCCCCAACCCCTACCCATTTTTAATTTTTAATTTTTAATTTTTAATTGATATAACTTGCCCTTACCCCAAGACTATGGCAAAGTTTGAAACAGACTCTAACCATACACCCCACCATGGTCTTTCAACCCGAACCCGCCGAACAACTTAAACAACGCTTCTTCTACCAAGGACGTAAATTCAGCTTCGAGGGGTCTACCCTGCGCCTTCCCAATGGAGTAGTCGGCGACTGGGAATGCATCCATCATCCCGGAGGCGCTCTTGCTGTCCCCGTCACCCCAGAAGGAAAATTAGTCCTCGTGCGTCAATATCGCTTTGCAGCACAGGGACGCTTACTGGAATTTCCCGCCGGAACTGTAGAAATTAATGAAGATCCCGCCGAAACCATTAAACGAGAAATTGAAGAAGAAACGGGATATCGGAGCCATAAATGGCGCAAACTAGGGCAATTTTTCCTCGCTCCCGGTTATTCCGATGAAATTATTTATGCCTTTTTAGCCGAAGATCTCGAACCCCTGCCCAACCCTCCCCAGCAAGACGAAGATGAAGATATGGAAAATGTCTTAATGACTCCCAAAGAATTAGAACAAGCTATTATCGATGGGGAACAAGTGGATGCGAAATCGATTTCAGCCTTTGTTTTAGCCCGTCCCTTTTTGAGCTAATTTCTTGCCCTCTCTCTAAATCTCTCTCCCACGGGAGAGAGACTCCCCCCAGCGAAAACTGATAAGATGAAATGAAATTCATTATCCATTTTTAATTTTTAATTTTTAATTTTTAATTTTTAATTGAGATCACCTATGACTTCCTCCCCTTCCTCTGTCGAGAATTCTCGCGGCAAACAAAACGACTGGCAACTGTTAATGCGACTGGTTCCCTATGCCCGTCGCCATGGCAAGTTGTTGGCAGTATCTTTAACGCTATTATTGCCCCTTTCCTTGGCTAGTGCAATTCAGCCGTTGATTGTTGGGCAAGCGGTTTCTAAACTTAAAAGTGAGCCGACTTGGGATATTTTAGATTCTTTGTCAGTGTCGGCTAGTATTAATCTTTTAGCGGCTTTACTCCTCTTTACGATTGTCTTTCGCCTGCTGTTTGCTGGGGTGCAAGGCTTTATGATTCAAAAGGTGGGGCAGCAGTTAACGGCAGATATTCGGAATGATTTATTTGACCATGTGACGGCTTTGGCGGTTAAATTTTTCGATCGCACTCCCGTCGGCAGCCTCATTACCCGGTTAACTAATGACGTGGAAGCCCTCGGAGAGGTTTTTTCCACGGGGGCGATCGGTATTATTAATGATATCGTCTCTATTGTGGTTATTGGTGTGGTGATGTTTCGCCAGCAATGGCAACTGGCACTGCTGCTCATTGCCCTACTGATTCCCGTCACTTTACTGATTATTTACTTTCAACAGCAATATCGAGCTGCCAACTATCTCGCCAGAGAAGAATTATCCAAGCTTAACGCCCAATTTCAAGAAAACATTATCGGTATTGATGTCGTTCAACTCTTCCGCCGCGAGCGCTTTAACCAAGAACTATTTCGTAAAAACAATCAACGATTTATTGAAGCCATTGATAAAACAATCTTCTATGATTCTGGAGTTTCCGCCACCTTAGAATGGGTTGCCCTCGTCGCGGTTGCTGGCGTTTTGGGTTTAGGGGGAATGTTGATTTTACAAGATAAACTTACGTTTGGGACTCTCTCCGAATTTATTCTTTTTGCGCCTCGGTTTTTCGACCCCCTGCGCCGGTTTGCCGAAAAATTTACCATGTTTCAATCGGGATTTACGGCGATTGAACGGATTAATGAACTAATGAGCCAACCGATTGATATTCGAGATCCTGAAGCTGAAAAACGACAAAATTTACATACAGAAATATCGGAAAATAAACTCGGTGAAATTAGGTTTGAGGATGTCTGGTTTGCTTATAAAAATGATGAGTTTGTGATCAAAAACCTGGATTTCACGATTCGCCCAGGGGAAAAAATCGCCCTGGTGGGGCCGACGGGAGCGGGTAAAAGTTCGGTGATTCGTCTCTTGTGTCGCCTCTATGAACCTACCTATGGTCGAATTTTAGTGGATGGGGTTGATATTCGCTATTTACCTCAGCAAGAGTTGCGTCGTCATATTGGGGTGATTTTACAGGATGGTTTTCTGTTTTCGGGGGATGTGAAAAGTAATATTTCTCTGGGTGAATCCTATCCATTAGAGAAAATTGAGGAAGCGGCAAAACTGACGAATATTAACCGCTTTATTGAAGAGTTGCCCCAAGGGTATGATACCCAATTACGGGAGAGAGGAACGAATTTATCGAGCGGACAAAAACAGTTGTTGGCTTTTGCGCGAGTGGCGATTCGGAATCCGAATATTTTGGTTCTTGATGAGGCGACTTCTAGTTTGGATGTGGGTACGGAAGCGTTAGTTCAAGAAGCGCTCGATCAGCTTTTAATCCATCGGACTGCGATTATTATTGCCCATCGTCTGTCAACGATTCGTAATGTAGACCGAATTTTTGTTTTAAAGCAGGGGGAATTGTTTGAGACGGGAACTCATGAATCTTTGTTGGCTCAAAAGGGATTATATGCGAGTTTGTATCAGTTACAGATGTTAGGGACTTGAGGAAGGGTACAAGGGGCTTGGGGCCCCTTGTTGGTTACAGCAGTTTTCGCTGTTACGAGGTACATTAATGACTGTTTTGAACGATAGCTAAAATGGCTCAAAGTGCTACCCAGTCTGCTGTTTATTCCCCCCATTCCCCCATTACAGCGCTTCGCGCTGTAATGCTTTATTCGGGTTTAATTAGGATCGGACAACGATCGCCGAGTTCAAGGCTTCTACAAGAGAACGCACTACAGCAACCATGGCTATCTCGTTATCTAAGCGGTTAATGGCTGAACCTACACCAATGCCTTGAGCGCCACAGGCGATCGCCATGGGTGCGGTAACATTGGATAAGCCGGAGGCACATAATACGGGAACTTCTACCCCACGGGAAATTTCGTAGGCAGCAGCTAAGGTGGGAGCGGCTTTTTCAATTAAGCCCAATGTGCCGGAATGGGTGGGTTGACTGCTGGTTCCTCCTTCGGTTTGAATCACATCCGCACCTTCGGCAACGAGAGCCTGAGCTAAGTGGACTTGCTCATCTAAGGGTAAAATGTGGGGAACGGTTACTGAAAGCATGATCTCTGGAAGCAGCGATCGCACTTCTTGCGTCAGAGCCAATACTTCATCCGCCTCAAATCGCCGTCCTTGGGCATAGAAGGCATCAAAATTCCCAATTTCAATCAAATCGGCTCCCGCGTCCACTGCTGCCACAAATTTCTGCGGCTCCACGGCAGAAACACATAGGGGTAGAGCGGTTAAACTGCGACAAAGGCGAACTAAATCGGGATCGGCAGCGATATCGACAAAGGTTGCACCCCCGCGATCGGCAGCTTTTACGACCAGTGCAGTGCGATCGGCATCAAAATTCATTAACCCGCTAATCACTTTCAGCGCCCGTCCTTGGGCTAAAGCAGGTTGCAGTTGAGGAAGAATCGTCATAAGACCTCAGTTATAGACTTATCCTCAATATTGTGCCATTATCGATGTCCTTGAGAAGGGAAAGATTAGAATAGAGGGTATGGCACACTCGCAGATCCTCAGAGAGTAGTTATGGTTGCACAGTTAATTTCCGAAGCGCCCTTTTCCCTAGAGGACTTTACTCAGCATCCCCCAGACGGTATGGAGTGGGTTGACGGTGACTTAGTGGAGAAAGCAGGAATGACCTTAAGACATGGCAAAATTCAACTTAGATTAGCTCGTTGCTGGGAAGTTTATCAGGAGTCTAGCGGACAAGGGGGAGAAGTCTATACCGAAGTTCCTTGTCGCACCCATAAACAGGGGCGATCGCCAGATGTTGCCTATCTGACTCCCGAATTAGTCGCCCAATATGGCAATCTTCCCACCCTTCCCCAAAGCTTTCCCCTCTGTGCAGAAATCATCTCACCCACAGATACAGCCGATTTAATCCTCTTAAAAGCCACAGAATATTTAGAGTCTGGTAGCGAAGAAGTCTGGTTAGTTTATCCCGAAAGTCACTGGGTAATGGTCATTACCAAAGAAGGGGGACTCATGTTCGGTTCAGGACAAGAAGCCAAAACGCAGAAAATGCTTTCTGGATTTAGCATCGCGGTTGACGAGCTATTGGCTTAAAACGGTTAGAATAGCGATCGCTATTTCCTTGACTCCTTCTTTAACGGTTTCTGCTGACTATGGCCACTAAGCAGGAGTGTACCCCACTCCAACTTCTCACTAAGCATCTACAAAACAACCTCAATGGCAAACTCCCCTACGGGCGAGCCTTTCGGGTTCAGTGTTTGCTCCAAAAGGGCAGCTTAATGGTCTTAGCCCAACATACCCCGAAAATTCAACCGGATACTCAACAGATTTTTGCCCAACTTGAAGAGGATATCGCACATCATCGCCCCTTAGTCAGTCGTCAGGGGCGAATCTATGTGCGGGTAGCGGGACAAAAACGCCCCTATTTTTCCCAGTCTTTTAAGATTGAAGAGCAACCCCAGTTAGAAGGGACTTCTTCCCCCTCTCCGTCCCTTCCCCCCGCTCAAAAACCCTCTCGTTTATTTACCTGGGGTTGGGGAATGGGGGGACTTTTGGGACTGGCGATCGCCGCAGGAGCCATGTATATGATGACTCGTCCCTGTGCGATCGCCACCTGTATTCCCCTAGAAACCGCCCAACGTCTGCGCCAAGTCGCCATCCAAACCTCGGAAACCACCGATAACCCCCAAAGATTGGTACAAGCCCAACAACAGCTACAAGAAGCCCTGGCTAAAGCCAGAAGCATTCCCTTTTGGTCGCCCTATTTTCAAGCCTCCCAAGACTTTATCTTAGTCAATGAACTACATGCCACTAACCTAAATCGGATTGTCACCGCCTTTTCCCAAGCTACCCAAGCCGCTCAACTGAGCCTGAACCCGCCCCATCCTTTAACCACTTGGCAAGAAGTGGAACAACTTTGGCAAGGAGCCATACAAAACTTAGAACGAGTTTCTACCGCAGAAACCATTTATCCCTTAGTAGAAACTAAGCTCAAAGAATACGAACAAAATTTAGAAGCCATTCAAAATCGCATCCAAGTAGAGCAACAAGCCCAGCAGAATTTAGAACAGGCCAAACAAGCCGCCGATCTAGCCAAAACCCGCCAAGGAATTGCCCAATCTTTGCAGAATTGGCAACAGGCTTATGCCAGTTGGAATACAGCAATTAATGGCTTAAGAAACATTCCCCAAGGAACTCAAGCCAAGCTAGAAGCTAATCAACTTTTGGATGTCTATGAAACCCAGTTTCAAGCCAGTCGAGAACGACTCTTAAAAGAAGAAATTGCCAGTGACACCTATAATCAAGCATTAACTTTAGCGGATAAAGCCAAAGAATTTGAACAAAATGATGAATTAGCCTTGGCTGTCGGTCATTGGAGTCAAGCCTTAAATTATTTGCAGCAAGTTCCCACGGATAGTTTTTATTATAGTAAAGCCTCGCCCCTCGTAAGTGCTTACCAAGGATCATTACAGTCAGCCGAGCAAAAACTCCAGCAAGCTAATCGGTTAGAACAAGCCCGAAACGATCTCAATCAAACTTGTGCGGGTATGCCAAAAATCTGTGAATATACAGTGACTCAGAATTTATTGAAAGTCACTCTAACTTCTGATTATGTGAAAACGGTTCGGCAAACTCTGATGCAAGCTAGGGGACGTGGAGATTTAACGACATTTAGTTCTGTGGATGAGCATGTGCAGAGCGTTCAAAATGCCCTCGAAGATATTAGTCAAACGGCGGGTATTGCTTTAGAGTTATACGATCCGGAAGGGAAAATTATGGGCACTCATGTGCCGAATTAGGCAGATTATATCAAGTTCGCTTATTCATGTCCGCGAAGCGGAAATACCCTAATTAAAAATCCAGGGAGCAAGATGCTCCCACTCCAGTTATACAGCAGTTTTCGCGCTTTATGTGGGACATCTTGATCCCCCTTTCATGTCCGCTTGCGGAAAATCCCCCTTAAAAAGGGGGACTTTCCTATTCCCCCCTTTTTAAGGGGGGCAAGGGGGGATCTTTTCCTACTGTCCA
>NZ_JAQOSP010000027.1 GCF_030068475.1 Roseofilum acuticapitatum BLCC-M154
ATATCAAGTCCGGATAAAGGGTGAAGAAGCGGGCAAGATGCCCGCACTCCTCTAATCCCTTGATATTACTGGAGTGGGAGCGTCTCGCTCCCTAAATTTTTAATCATGGTATTTCCGCTTCGCGGACATGAACAATCGGACTGCATATCATTAGCCCAAGGCGTAGGCGGATTGTAGACCCCACCAAATTAGGACGGCAATACCCCCTAAAACAACGATAGACGAGAGGGCGATCGCCGCCGGGCTATCTGCTCCTTTGAATTTCATGATGCCGCGATTTAAGTCAGACATGGCGATTAGCCTCCATGAGAACAAATACAAAACTTGATAATTGAGACCCGGCCCTAGGGTAACGGTTCCTGGTTTGAGCTTCCATCACCCAATTGGGCGATCGAGTAGGATAGGAAGGGTCAAATCAGGCAGATACTCCGAATTCATGGGCCAGATTAAAATTCTATTACTGATTGGGGCGATCGCCCTAAGTCTTTTTACTTTCTTTGAACTTGCTCTGCGTGGCTTCTTCGGTTTGGGGAAACCCTTAATTTACCAAGCCGATCCAGAGATTGGTTATTTACTCGCTCCCTCCCAAACGACGCGCCGGTTTGGAAATCGGATTACTATTAATCGATATTCGATGCGGAGTGCTGAGATTACCGAAAAACCAGAAGCGGGAACCCAACGAATCTTATTGCTCGGAGACTCCATTGCTAATGGGGGATGGTGGACAGATCAGGAGCAGATTCTCTCAACTGCGATCGGTAATCAACTCCGGGAAGAGGGCGGAAAACCCGTAGAAGTGCTAAATATTTCGGCTAATTCCTGGTGTCCGCGCAATGAAATTGCCTACTTACGCAAATATGGTACATTTGGGGCAGAGCTGATTATTCTGTTGATTAATACGGACGATCTATTTGGCACTGCGCCGACTTCGATTCCTGTAGGGCGCGATCGCTTTTATCCCAGTCAATATCCTCCCCTGGGTCTCGTGGAAGCCTTTACCCGCTTCGTTTTGCCCTATGAGTCTCCCCCAGAAATGGCAGCAGTTCGAGCCGAAAAAGGCGATCGGGTAGGCTTTAATTTACAAGCGATTCAGGATATTCAGAGCTACAGTCAAGACCACCAAGCTCAAGTTCTCTTAGCCATGACTCCCCTAAAGCGCGAAGTCGGAGAACCGGGCCCCAGAGACTATGAACTCAAAGCTAGAGAGCGACTGTTAGCGCTCACCAAAGAGTTTCAAATCCCCTATATTGACTTTTTACCGATTTTTAATGCCCATGAGAACCCAGAGAGTCTTTATCGAGATCATATCCACCTCAGTCCCCTCGGTAACCAACTCGTTAGCAACACCCTCTGCACCCAGAGTGACCTCAAAAAGTCCCTTTTAAGCGGGATTTAAGGGGATCAAAATGTATACTGATGGCCCATAAAGTAGGGGTGAAAAATTCTCCGCCCCTAGGGAAATACTGTGATTAAGAAGATCGTCTAGAGCAACTGAAACCCACTCAAACCGATCAAGAACGGGACGTAGTGCTATAGTAGCGTGAGACACTGCAACTGAAATCCGATTAGATTTAAGATATTTTTCATCATTGAGGCATCTATTCTGATCTAAAACCCTGAGATGAGTGGGTAGAATACTCTATCATCATCGGAAAATTGTACCAAACTATAGCATCGAATAATAAGGGTTACCCTCTAATGTTGGTAATTGAGGCACAAGTTATATGACGCTGTTGATGAAGAATCTAGTGAAAGGCATTGTTAAGGAACGACGAGATTATAATACTTGGGTAGCCAATGAAACCTTAGAAGATTATTCGCTCCGCTATGCTCCCCAATCATTCCGTAAATGGTCGGAATTTTTGGTGGCAAATACAGCTTTGGGGGGGATCTCATTTCTGGCATTGGAGGCGATCGGGGCTTCTTTATTAATCAGTTATGGATTTGCTAATGCGTTTTGGGCCATTTTATTTTCGGGCTTGATTATTTTTCTGGCAGGTGTGCCGATTACCTATTATGCCGCCAAATACAGTATTGATATGGATTTGTTGACCAGGGGCGCAGGGTTTGGCTATATCGGTTCAACGATTACATCTTTGGTTTATGCTTCGTTTACATTTATTTTCTTTGCCTTAGAAGCGGCCATTATGGCCCAGGCCTTGGAGTTATATTTTAATCTGCCTTTAGCTTGGGGTTATTTGGTCTGTTCGGTGGTGATTATTCCCTTGGTTTTTTATGGGGTCACGTTAATTAATCAGTTGCAACTGTGGACGCAGCCGATCTGGTTATTTTTAATGATTTCGCCCTATATTTTTGTGCTGTATAAAGAGCCGCAATCCTTTCAAAATTGGGTGAGTTTTGTCGGTCATTCGGCGAGTGGATCGGGGTTAAATCCCCTGTTGTTTGGATCGGCAGCAACTGTATCTTTTTCTCTGATTGCTCAGTTGGGGGAACAGGTAGATTATTTGCGATTTTTGCCGGAAAAGACCTCGAAAAATGCTTGGAAATGGTGGTTAGCGGTTATCCTTGCTGGCCCCGGTTGGGTGATTTTAGGGATCGCAAAACAGTTAGGGGGGTCTTTTTTAGCATCGTTGGCGATCGCCCATGGATTGGCGGAAAGTGAGGCGAAACAACCGATTCAAATGTATCTGGGTGGGTTTGCGGATATGTTTGAAGATCCGGCGGTGGTGTTAGCGGTAGCTACTCTGTTTGTGATTATTTCTCAGGTAAAAATTAATGTCACCAATGCCTATGGGGGATCGTTGGCTTGGTCTAATTTTTTCTCCCGTCTTACCCATTCCCATCCAGGGCGGGTGGTATGGTTAGTGTTTAATGTGACGATCGCCCTATTGCTCATGGAGTTGGGCGTATTTGAGACTCTGGAGGCGGTTTTGGGGCTATACTCCAATGTGGCGATCGCCTGGATCGGGGCGTTAGTCGCCGATTTAGTCATTAATAAACCCCTCAAACTCAGCCCTTCCTATATCGAATTTAAGCGGGCCTATCTTTACAATGTCAATCCCGTCGGCTTTGGTTCTATGGCGATCGCCTCCCTGATTGCCATTATCGCCTTTCTCGGACTCTTGGGCCCCTATCTGCAAGCCTATTCCTCCTTTTTAGCCTTGGGGATTGCTCTGGTTTTATCGCCCCTTTTGGCTTGGATAACCCAGGGAAAATATTATATCGCCCGTAAAAATGAACTGCGGGATCTCGTCAACCTCAGCCCCTCCCTCATTCAATGCTCTATTTGCGAACAACACTATGAACCGGCTGATAGTGCCTATTGTCCTGTTTATCAGGGTCATATTTGTTCCCTCTGTTGTACCCTAGAAGCCCATTGTCATGATTCCTGTAAGCAGACTCCAGAGAATCCATTATCCTTACCTTCCCCAGGCTGGTTATTCACCCTTCAAGAACACTTTTCTCCCCAATTTCTCACACGGGCGATCCGATTTTTAGGAGGCTTTTTCCTCTTAGCCGGAACCAGTGGAAGCGTTTTGGGCTTAGTCTTCTTTTTTGGAGTCTGGAAATCTGCCCAGTTTCTCCTAGAAGATATCCAGTTAATTAGAACTCTGTTTTTAGAGATCTATTCCTTACTATTAGTTTTATGTGCAATGGGGGCTTGGTGGTTTGTCCTCACTGAAGAAAGCCAAGAATTAGCGGAAGATGAATTAGACAAGCAAAATTTACAGCTACAATTGGAAATTAAAGAACGGGAACGCACCCAATCCGCTCTACAAGAGTTAACTCATCAGCTAGAGCAACGAGTAGCGGAAAGAACGGCAGAATTATCCACCACTTTACAGCAGCTCAAACGCACCCAAACCCAATTGGTACAAACGGAAAAAATGTCTAGTTTGGGTCAATTGGTGGCTGGAATTGCCCATGAGATTAATAATCCCGTGAATTTTATCCATGGCAATCTTACCCATGCCATGAATTATGTAGAGGACGTATTAAAAATACTTAATGCTTACCAACAAGAATACCAACAATCGAGCCAGAAGATCGCCGAATTAGAGGATGAATTAGAGTTTTGGTTTATTCAAGATGATTTGCCCAAGCTCTTAAATTCGATGCAGGTAGGAACCAATCGAATCCGGCAAATTGTACTATCTTTACGCATGTTTTCCCGTTTAGATGAATCGGATTTTAAGGTTGTCGATATCCATGATGGTCTGGAAAGTACCTTGATGATTTTGGGGAATCGACTGAATCAAACTCCTAATAATCCGGGAATTGAAGTGATTCGTAACTATGGACAATTACCCCTGATTGAATGTTATCCAGGACAGCTTAATCAGGTATTCATGAATCTTTTGGTGAATGCGATTGATATTTTTGAGGAACAGAATAAAAAGCGCACTTGGGAGGAGATTATCCAATGTCCTAGCCAGATTACGATTACTACTGAGATTAAACAACCCCATTGGGTTTCTATTGCTATTCGTGATAATGGGCCGGGAATTCCGGAAGCGATTCAGTCTAAGATTTTTGATGCCTTCTTTACGACTAAAGCGGTGGGTAGCGGCACGGGTTTAGGGTTGTCTATTAGTTATGGGATTATTGTCGAAAAACATCGCGGGCAGTTGCGCTGTGAGTCTAGGGTGGGTGAGGGAACGACGTTTATAATTCAGATTCCCGTGAGGCAGATGAGTTTACCCTCTGACTAAATCTTTACAGCAGTTTCCTCTGCTATGAGGTGCATTAATGATGGTTTTTAACGATATCTAGAACAGCTCAGAGCTTCTACCAAGTCTATTGTTTGCTCCCCCCATTCCCCCATTCCCCCACTACAGCGCAAAGCGCTGTATGTAACGATTGCCCCTCATCCCCCTACCCCCTTCTCCCACAGGAGAAGGGGGAAAGTCAAGAATCCCGTGGGAGAGGGATATAGGGAGAGGGCATTTCCCATTGCACAATTCATTTAGACTAGCTGTATTACCAAAAATAGCCTTCTTGGATTTTGGTTTGGCCGGTGGTGGGGTCGTATTTGAGCAGATATTCGCGGGTAATGGCTTCTTGCTCTCGTAAGTTTTTAAGTTCAGTTTGGGCGATTTCCGTATCCGTAGAGAGGAGCATGACTTGGTGGGAGGCGCTGGGGAAGTAGCGCTCGATTAGGTTTTGCCGGTGGGAGGAGTCGAGGCGACCGAGGGGGGTATCAATAGCGACAGGGAGTTGGCGGCCGGAGACTCTGGCTAAACCCCAGAGAAAGGCGATCGCCAAAAGTTGTTTTTCTCCGGCAGATAGGCGGTGTTTGGGCAGGGGTTGACCTTCGCAATTATACAGAGCCAAACTGTAATCTTCGGTACTGATAACGACGCGGTGAACGAGGTCGGATTTGTGCAGCAGGTAGCGGAAGCATTCGGTGACGTGGTTTTCGAGCTTGTTGAGTTTCTTGAGGGTGAGTTTTTCTCGGTATTGGGCGAGTATTGTTTTAACTCTGGCGATGGAATTGACCATATGAGTCTCACTTTCCCTAGCCAGAAATTTCTCGCTGTAGTCTTTGAGTTCTTTTTTCGCGTCGTCGATGCTGCGCTCAATGTCTCGCAGTTGCCGATGTTTGTATTCTAAATCGATTTCGAGTTTGGTCTTTTTGTCGTTGGCTTGTTCTTTGGCTTCCATTAATTTTTGATAGATTTCAGGAGAAGCAGCGACGGTGAGTTTGCGCTCGATATCCATCAGTTGCTGCTCTAATTTTTCCAGGGCTTCGGATTCAGCTTGGGCTTTTTGTCGTTGGGTGGGAACGTCGTAGGCGATCAGTTTTTCTAGGGTTTCTAGTTCTTCTGGGGTGGCTTGCAGCCAGGTTTTTTCTGGGGGTAAGATTTCCTGGTCTAAATGGTGGTAGTCTTGCTGTAAAAAGGCTTGAATTTCGGTGGTTTGGGAGTCGGAAAGATTGAGGGTTTCCAGATGGTTAAGTAAACGGCGATCGCGCTCCTGAATGCGATCGCGGGAAATTTGCGCTTTCAGGGACTCCTGTTCCGCTTTCCCTTGGGCGATCGCCGGGTTGATCAGATCTTCAATTAGGCTCAGGGGGAGGGAGGTGGCGGCTAAATTCACCAGTGCGTCGCGAGTCTGTTTAATTTTCGCCTCTTGGTTCTTTTTCTCCAAGTCAAGCTGATGGCGTTCGGCGGCGATTTTTCCCCCCTCGGAAACAAACTCATTTTCGGCCTGTTTAGCGGCTTTTTGGGCCCGTTTCAAGTGACCTTCTGTATTCCCGATCTCCTGGGTAATGCGCTCCTTCTCCCGGTCATACCCCTTGAGTTTGTGGTCAATGTCCTCTAAATTGCCCAATTCCTGCTTATCGGCGATCTTCTTTTGCTGACGACGGGAGAGGATGTCTAGGTCGGTGTCCAGGCGATCGGCTAATTCTAAGCCTAATAAGGATTGAATCGCTTGCACGACTAAGGGAGGAGGAGCATCGAGATCGGCCAATTCTTTCACCTGTTCCCCATCGAATAAAAACAGGTTAGAAATGCCCAAAGGTAACAGGTTTTCAATATAATCATCCCAAGTATCTCTGAGGGCATTTTCGGGAAATTCACCGTTAAGAATGCCTAGGGTATCTTTGCTGTCTGCTGTTGTCCAAGAGCGGATAATTCGCAGTTGAGTATGGAATTGGGATTCTGGATCTTCGGGTTTTAGGGTGTCGGTTCTGGCGATTTTTCTGCTATCCCCAGAGATGATATCAACTAACAGTTCTAACCGGGTTTTTTCTCCGTTGGGGGTATGGCGGTTAACGCATTGTTTCAGGAAGTTGGCATAACTGAGATTTCCCCGCGTGGAACATTCGGCGCGATGGCCATAAAGGACTAAGCGAATGGCATCCATGAGGGTGGTTTTTCCTCCCCCATTCATTCCCCCTAAGAGGAGGATGGGTTTACCATCATTGGGGCAGAGGTTGAGGACTTGTCTACCTTTGTAGGGGCCGAAGTTTTCTAATACGAGTTCGAGGAAGATCATTCAATTAACAATGAACAATTAACAATTAACAATTAACAATGGCCCGGTTAGAAACCCGGTTTCTTCAAGAAACCGGGTTTCTGTTTCCCAGTTTCGGGTTCCTGAATGTTGAATTATTGGGGTTCAGCAGACGAGCCAAATTTGATGTCTCCCCAACCTAAACTGAGTTGTTCGGTTGGCGGTGGGGGTTCGGGTTTGGGTTGGTTGTCGGGATGGTTGGGGTCGGCTTTTTCGGGGTGTTTGATGAAGTCTTCCACTTTTTCCGCGTTTCCTTCCAAAGTGGCGGTTTTTATGGCTCGTTGAAAATGAGCATCTGTAATGGCTTTGTCTTGTTCGCGGGAACTGATATCAAAGCATTTGCTCAGAGCGTCATAAATGCCGTGACGACTGCCTTTGTTTTGATATTGGCGTTCGGTGTTGAGGAGTCTGGCGAGTAGCTCGAATTCCATGGAGTCTTTATCGGTGACTTCTTCGAGAACGCTCCACTCGTCTAAACCGAGGAGGGTGCGATCGCCTTCTGGACGGCGATCGATAAATGCTTCTCCGGTGACTTCTTGATAAATTCGCGGTAAGCTATCCTCGAATTCATGTTTTTCTTCTAGCCAAATGCGGCGAATTTCGCTCAGTTCTTCGGGGGTTATCAAGGTTATTTCTCCCATTTCTGGCGGTGCAGTTTGCCGAACTTGTACCTGTGCTTCGAGCAGTCGTCTGAGCAGATATTCCCGCCATTCTTTTTTATAAGGGCCGGGAATAGGTTGAAGCGTTGTGGGCGGATCTTTTTCATGAGCGGGTTGTTTCTCATCGGTTTCAACTTTGCGCTCAAAAAGTTCTACTTTTCCATAGATGCGCCGAAAATCTCGCTTATCGCGATCGCTTTTTGGATCGAGTGCATTGCGAAGATCTAAAAGGGGTTGTAACCATTCTTTTTCTTCGTCATTTTGGATCATGGCTTCCATGGATTTATCCTTATTTACCATGGTACAAACCCAGCACCCAAAGCGAGAGCTTCCACAACTGGGGGTTGAGGTATCGACGACTAGGGGACATTCGTTATCAGCAGTTGCTCCCCGATACATGGAAAAGAGATCTTTGTTGTTGTTTCCCCAAGGATTTTCCCATTGCATGAGGTACATCCAAACTTCATCCGTTCGCCAATCTTCAATGGGACTATATACAAGAGAATTGGGTAAGCAAGGATTAGGGCTTAACCGATCTCGCAGTCTTTTAGCTTCGTACTTTTCTATCCGTGCTGCACGTACAAAACTTTCGGCTTTACGAACTCCTAAAACAATAATTGTTTCACCATACGTTCTAATTACATCTCGGATAAATGAGTTAACGGGCTGAATTTTCATCCTCTCTGTACACCATCGAAAGCCATTCCGAGGTGCAGGATATCCTTTGCCCAGCAAACAAACCCAAAAACTATCTTTGAAATTTGGATAAAGTAAGTGAGGCTCAATTGGCATTTGTTGCTCTTTTGCAGACTTTCTGATATTTTTTATCGATTCTTTTACCCAAGCAGCAACAATCGGATTTTCAACTAGGGTATCTGTGGTAATCACATGAACCGTTTTCGTTCTGCGCTCTATCGGTAGTCTGGATAAGGCATTCCAGATAAGCTGTACAATTACGGTTGAATCCTTACCACCACTGTATCCTATCACCCAAGGGATTTCATCGAGACAGTAAAGATCCTGAATTTCTTCGATGAGTTTCTCAATGGTAATGATAAACTCATCGACGGTACGCTGTGGCAAGATTAAGGGATTGATTGCTGTCATGATGGAATATTCGTAGTTCTAGGGTTGTTTATATTACTTTTTATTGTTAGTATATTAAAATATGACTTAATACAATCGTTCATTATACCCTTAACCATGTCTACAGATAGCGATCATCCCACTGAAGAGCTTTTAAATCTCGATCAAGTTCTCGGCCCCTACTTTGCTGAACACCATGAACACAGATGTTATCCTGCCTTGGTCTTGCATCAAGGTAATAGGGAAATGTTGCAGATTAATGTTCCTGCCGATCATTTGACGACACTATTACAAGCAAAACCTTCTACCAAAAATGATCCAGATTCTGGTAAAAACAGGCCAGAAATTCAAGGGCATGTCAAAGAAATAAAAGAATATATTCAAGACAGAGTGAAAAACAATAAGCCTTGGATTTTAGGTACAATAACAGCTAATGTTGATCCTTCGCAAATTCAAATTATTAAGTTAGGGCGAGGAGTGGGAATCGCAGTTATACCTAAAAGTGTCAAGTTGGATATTACTGATGGACAACATAGGATTCGTGCAATTCATGAGTTGTATTTTAGTTCAGACTACGAATTAGTTTGTAATGATTACTTTCCCATTACTTTAGTTCTAGAAGGTGATTTGAAACAGTGTCAAATAGATTTTCGTGATATGGCAAAAACCAGGCAACTAGACAAAGCTTTGCTGTTATCATTTGGTGAATATGAAGGTGTAATTGGAATCACTAAAAACTTGATTGAGTCAGTTCCAATGTTTAAAGATAAAACAGAAAAAATCAAAAAAACACCAGCCACAAAACAAAAACTGATTTACACAACCAACTATATTGCTAAATTTGTTAGTTGTGCTTTTGCAGATGATGCAAGTAAAGAATTAAAGGACTATAATGTTGAGTCTTCATGCGATACTTTAATCAAGTGCTGCAATGAATTTTTCTCAAACTGTAGCAATACACAGTATATTTTTAATATGAACATCAGAGATCTAACTATCGAAGATGTTCAAAAGTTTCAGGAATACTGTATTTTAAGTAAAAGTGCTGGACTAGAAGTCCTAGGACGCTTACTGTATCATACCTATGATACAAATACAAACATTTTTGATTCTCAAAGAGTTGGGCAACTTGCTCAATTAGATTGGTCAATCAGTAGTAACTTGTGGCAGGATAATCTTGTTAGATTACAGCAAAACCCTAAAAACCCAAGTCAACCTTATAGAATTTTACCTGGAAGAAATGGTGTAAAACTAGCTGTTGATCATGTACGACAACAACTAGGGTGGCTTGATCATACTCCACTGTTCTAAACTGCTCTAAATTTTCATTCTGATTCCATGTCATGAGTTAGGTTAACCTCCTAACCTGACTCATGTTTCCAAAAACCCCATCAAATACTCCTGCATCCAAACCCTAGTCGCAGCAGAAACGGGAAAGCGTCCCTTAATCATAATCGAATCTTGCCAAACTGGGTTAGCCACTGACCAATCCACCCGTGCTAAACCCTGTAAGCAATTCTCCCAAGACTCCGGATACAGAGATAACACCGCAACCCCCACGTCAGCCAACCCCCAAAAGGCGATCGCCTGACAACAGACATATCTCTCCCTAGCGTCCCACGCCATCAACTCCCCCGTCAATACCGATCGCCAAACCCCCATTACTTCCCACACCCCCCGCCAAAATAATACCGCCTCTGCTACCGTCACCCCCTGCTCCAACATCTGGGCGATCGCCGGATACACCCCAGACAACGTAAACAACTTACCCGACTTCGCCCCTAAACGGCTGCGCTCCATCTCCGTTAATTTCCGTAAGCCCTCAACCTCCTTAATCACATGAAACACCCAACCCTCGCCCCGCTCTCGATGGTTATACAACCACCCCAAACCCGGATCGACGCGCATCCCATAGCGATTGAGATCGTAAAACATCTGCTGCGATCGCTCCAATCCCATCGCCAAAAAGAAACACACCGCGATCGTCTCATATCCCAGCTCTGGACGCTCCTGTAGTGCCCATTCCAGCGCCATTCTACGATGCCACCCATCATTAATCGTAAACGTGGCATCCATGGGCACATACAAGCGCCCCATCTTCCAATCTTCCCCCTCCTCACTCACCGGTTCAAACCGCGTATCCCCATCAATAGCCACCATCAGCCCCGGTAAAACATAACTCTGGGGATGGTCTAAAATATAACGAGACAAAGCCTTGATTCGCGATCGAGACGGCGATCGGCCAACCCTCAACACCGGGTCACTCTTCCCCATCCCCACCGGAAACAACTTCGGTAAAAACCGCAAAGGACACATCGACGTATAATACTCACACCCTGCTTGAATCCCCCGCACCACCGGTAACACATACTCAAACGCCGTCAACATCACCCTTTCCCTCCCCGCGACCCCTCCAGTATGACACACTTTTTAAAAAGTAAAAACAGTTTTAGAAAAGTTTGTTGACCCTTGCCCTCTCCCTAAATCCCTTACACCAGGGAGAGGGGGGAGGTAGGATTGAGTTTTTGATACATATTTTGGATCGGAGGGAAGAATAGACCCCATTGTATAGCACTGCTCCCATAGATTTAAGACTTTGCACATAAGAAACATCAAAAAAACCCGGTTTAAAACCTAAACCGGGTATTACCAAAATCGGAGCTTCATTTCTTAACTCAAGAGAGCAAGATTTTTTAGGATTCAACCCATTCTAAAACCGCCTCTTCTTTCGTATTCGTATCGCGAGAAGGGGTTTGGCGAGTAAACTGCATATGTACCGAACGGGTTTGTACTCCATCAGCCGCAACCGCCATAATCGGATAATCAATTAAACCATCTTGGAAAGACATCTGGAAACGGAATGTTCCATCTGGATTCAGTTTAATCGGTTTACCCCCAATCGTGACCGTAGCATCCGGTTCAGTTGCACCATACACAATCAATTCCGCATCAGCAACTAACCAGAACTTGCGCGGTTGAATAGGAGGTGCAGAGAACCCTACCCCAGACATATGTACGCCAGACATTGTAGGCATTTCCATACCAACACCCGACATGGTTTGTCCTACACCCGACATGGTTTGACCTACACCGGACATAGTTAAGCCAGCACCCGACATGGTTTGACCTACACCCGACATAGTTAAACCAGCACCCGACATGGTTTGACCTACACCGGACATAGTTAAGCCTACTCCTGATGTAGTTAAACCCACTCCCGATGTAGTTAAACCAGCACCCGACATGGTTTGACCTACACCGGACATAGTTAAGCCTACTCCTGATGTAGTTAAACCCACTCCCGATGTAGTTAAACCAGCACCCGACATGGTTTGACCTACACCCGACATAGTTAAG
>NZ_JAQOSP010000028.1 GCF_030068475.1 Roseofilum acuticapitatum BLCC-M154
CATACGCGATCCGCCTCGAAAGAGGGAAAGATCGGGGAGAAGACCGCCTCTACTGTCGAGGGGAAACCTGAAACAGCAAGTGGACTTCAGTGAACCGAGAGTTAGAATCCCCGTCGCTTCAGCGCGGGGAGTATGTCAATCTTCCCAAAGTCTGCGCCCTTGTTTTCCCTTGAGTAATGAGTGGGTTTCATCCAACAGTTGGGGGATGTTGAGTTGGGTGGGACATCGGGGTAAACAGTCGCCACATTCAGTACATCGGGAAGCTTTGTTTCCGGGAAACCAATGACCCGCATTTTCAAACATGCCATAGCGATATTGTCCATAGTCCACCATATTATAGGCTAGGGCTAAATTGCGTAGGCGTAGGACTTCTGGGATATTAATGTCTTCGGGACAGGGCAGACATCGATCGCATTGATGACATTGGGTTCTCCCCAAGGTGTCGCTCATGTGCTGTTCGAGACGGGATAAAACCTGTTGTTCGGTTTCTGTGAGGGGACGATCGCCCATTTCTAGGTATGGCCCTAACTCATCTACCGTAGCGGGGCCGATGCTGAGAGTAGTAATTCTCGGATCGCTCAGTAAAAACCGATAGGTTAATTCTAGGGGTGAAAAGGGTTGGCACAAGTCTTGTAGTTGGGTTGGGGGCGTATATAAGCGTCCCCCTTTATCGGCTGGAGAGATAATAAAAACGCCCATATCTAGTTGATGGGCGATCGCCAGCAGGGGAGCATGGCGTTGGAATGACCAATAATAATGTAAATTAACAAACTCAAATAAACCCGTTTCTAGGGTAGCTTGGATTAACTCCAGGGAACCATGGGTGGAAAATCCGACATGATCCAGCTTACCCTCGGCGATCGCCTCCTGCACCGCCTGCATACATCCTTGCTCCCCTTGCACCCACTCCAGATGCTCCCCAGTATTAATCCCATGGAGGGCCAAACAATCGATACGTTTTACCCTTAAACGGGATAAAGACTCATCGATCCAGCCTGCCATCCTTTTCGGGTCAGGAGTCGGCGGCAATTTAGTAGTTAAATAAACAGATTCCCGGTCGATTTGACTTAAAAATCTACCTAAATAAACCTCACTTTTACCGTACCCTTTGGCCGTTTCAATATGATTAATGCCTCGTGAGAGGGCCTGTAAAACCACCTGGCCAAACCCTTCCTCCGATCGCAACGGTCGCATTGTACCGAGAGAAAAAACAGATAGATCCAGATTGGTTTTACCAAAGCGCCGATATTTCACCCGCTCCCCTACTCTCCATTCACTGAGCGTCCTTTACCCCGTTGGGCAAAATCCTCCGGTCGCAAACTGGACACAAAATCGCGAAAGGCTTCCTGTTCGGCTTCATCGGCCTCTTGATCCACCGGAATCGAGGCATCGGCGATCACCTCTTCCATCACCCAAATGGAAGTCCCTGTACGCAGGGCTAAAGCAATAGCATCGGAGGGTCGAGCGTCGATTTCATGGACTATATCCCCTTGACGCATCGTTAACAGAGCATAAAACGTATTATCATGGAGTGCGTGAACCACTACTCGTTCAAGGGACATCTCCCAAGCTTCTAAAACATTGACCATCAAATCATGGGTCAGGGGTCGAGGCGGTTTTTGCCTCTCCAGAGCATTGATGATCGCCCTGGCTTGGTCTTGGCCAATATAAATGGGCAAGGCGCGGCGATCGGTCGTATCCTTTAACAAAACAATGGGGCTGCGTGTGCCCGCATCTAATGCAATTCCAGCAACTCTCATTTCAATCATCGGGTAAAGCCTCTAGATCACTCTCTGGCAAGGGACGCTTATCTTTGGGCTGCGTTGCTCGTAGATAAGATCTGGTGTTGTCTGGGGTTTTCTGAAGGGTAAGCTGATTCAGGAAACCCATGCAGTATTCTCTACCTTAAAATCGATTATCCTAATTAGACCATAAGTTTATCTAAAATCTCTAATCTGTCTCCTTCTCATCTTAAGCTCACTTTTCGAGAACGTTACCTGTGTTTACCGGATTAATTCAAGCCCTAGGGACGATCGCGCCTCTAAATGATTACCAAGTCCAAATTATCTGTTCTCCGGAAGGGAGACGGCTAATTTTGGCGGATTTAGCTATAGGCGATAGTGTAGCAGTCGATGGCGTATGCCTGACAGTAGAAACCCTGCTTTCCCAGGGGTTTATTGCTGCTGTTTCGCCGGAAACCCTCAGTCGCACGACTTTGAACCATCGAGCTATGAGCCAAATACCTGTCAATCTAGAAACTTCTCTGAGGGTGGGGAGTAAACTAGGGGGTCATTTTGTGACGGGTCATGTGGATGGTCTGGGGGAAGTTCTCTCGATTATACAGACGGCGATCGCCTGGGAAATGGTATTTAGGCTGCAAACGCCCAGTCTAGCCCGCTATATTGTCCCTAAAGGCAGTATTGCCGTCAATGGTATTAGCTTGACCCTAGCTCAAGACCAAGGGGCAACCGAGTCTTTTAAGGTGGCTGTGATTCCCCATACCTTCCAAAATACGAATTTGCAGTATCTTCATCCTGGGGATTTAGTGAATCTGGAAGGGGATATTTTGGGCAAATATGTGGAAGGGTTACTGCGATCGCCAGATGAGAAACCCCAAAATTCCATTACTGCTGACTTTTTGAGCGAACATGGCTATGGGTAGATGGGGGAATGGGGAGATGGAATTCTCCCCTTCTCCCTATCTCCTTGCCCTCATATCCCCCTGTTTGTCCCTACATCGGGCGAATGTTCACATAGGGCAATTCTTGCGTGGCCAGTTCTGGAATCGGTAAGAGTTGCAACTCCTTAGCATTGCCGCCCGTATAAGGGGTTGCCGAAGCCGTTTCCCAAGATTGGACGAAGCGAGCTAAGGCGTATTCCAACTGGGCCCCAGCATCTACGGCTACCCATCCCTCTTCCGTTTGTTGTCGCAGTTCAAAGTGCAAATGGGGCCCCGTAGAATTACCGGTACTACCCACGCTACCAATCACGGTTCCTTGGGTTACTTCTTGACCGGGTTCCACAAACACTTCGGACAAGTGAGCATAGAGAGTTTCTTGGGTTCCATTGCTATGTTCGAGAACCACGGTTAAGCCATATCCACCTAAGAAATTGGCGATCGCCACCCGTCCAGCCAAAGCCGCCAACACATGGGTTCCCGTCGCTGCGCCAATATCCGTACCGCTATGTAATCTCCAATCTCCATGAATGGGATGCAATCTCCAGCCAAAATGGGACGTAATTTGAGCCGGAATTGCCAGAGGATACAACAAACTCACATTCCCATTACCTGGCCGACCCATGGGTTGGCGAGCATTAAAATAAGACCGACCACTGGCTGTAGTTCCTCCCACCACGGGAGCTGGAGGCGGTGCAGAAGTATACCCTTCATTGCCGCTTCCACTGGAGGCAGCCGGTTGATAAGGATCTGGAGACCAAGCGGGAATGGGTTCAGATGAGGCACTCGGAGCTGGAGCGGCCGCCGTCTGATGCACGGGTTCTGATACCGGAGCAGGGATATAGCTATCAGAAACCCGCTCTTCTGTGGGTTCCTGATAAGCAGCCGTTGCTCCTGTGTCAAAATCGTTAGAAGTATCAATATAGGCACTTTCTTGAGCTGTCGCATGGTCTGGCATCAAGTCCGCAGCCGAATAGGAAATGGGAGCCTCTTCATGGGTTTCTACTACTACCGGCACAGACGCATCGTCAATGGGTTCTGGCTCATAGGCAGCCGGTTCAGGAGTCCATTCCGGTTCATAGGCAGCCGGTTCAGGAGTCCATTCCGGTTCATAGGCTGCTGGTTCGGGAGTCCATTCCGGTTCGTAACTCGGTTCATAAGCCGGTTCTGTCCATTCAGCTTCGTAACTCGGTTCATAGGCCGGTTCTGTCCATTCAGCTTCGGGAACTGCATCATAGGCAACCGGATCGATGGAGTCTTGTTCGTAGGCAGCACTTCGGTTCGGAGTCCAAACCATGCTGCCACTGAGTAAACCCAAGGCCCCTAACCAACCGAGTCCTTGCATGAGCAGGGAACGGTGACAGGTGAGGCAAAAGAAGGTGCGAGTATATTGGCGATCTGGGGTTGGTGTTGTCTTATCCGTACTCATTGAAATTGGTTGTCGGTTAAGGGTTTTCACGATTAGGGGTTTGATCTGTATCCCATGATTGGGTCTCTGACAAGTTTTATCATACTTTTCATGACTTCTGTAGGCATTCTAATAGCCTAATTGAATTTCACCAGGGTTGAGGAGCAGTTGGGAGGAGTTAAAGTCAATACAGAGCTGACCGGTATCTGTAATACCCATGATTGTGCCCTGTTGTCCTTGGATGGCGATCGCCTGGCCCCGATGGATGAGCAGTTGATTGTAGGCAGAGATTAGGGTTGCTCCTTTTTTCCGATCGATCGCCTCATATCCGGAGATTAGCCCCCTTAAGGTTAGGGCTAAAAGGTCTTCTAGGCAAGTTATGGGGGCGATCGCGCCTTGGCTTTGCAACCAGGGTTTAAGGCTAATTCCGGGTTCAGGAACGGGATTGTCCCAATTAATCCCTACCCCAATGACGGCCTGGTGAATCCGGTTTTGATGTAAGCGAGTTTCGGTGAGAATGCCTCCTACTTTTCTATGATTAAGGATTAAATCGTTGGGCCATTTGATTTGGATAGGCAAGTTTTGATCGTATTGACGCAAGAGAGTGGCGATTCCCCAAGCGCTGCTGATGGTGAGTAACAAAGCTTTCTCGGTTGGTAGGTTAGGGCTGATCGCCCAAGAGAGATACAAACCCCCATCCGCCGAAGACCAAGATCGCCCCCATTGTCCTCGGCCCGAGGTTTGCCGACGGGCGATCGCCACTGTACCCGGTGGGGCCCCTTCCCTCAGCAATTTCCACAGGGTTTGATTGGTGGATTCCAGGGTCTCAAAGCAATGGATAGGGGGTAGAGGAAGGGGGGCTAGGTCTAGTGTTTGGATCATCTGTTCCCAGGTTTGAGCGATTCGTTCCTGATTTAGAGTCATAATGAGTAATCAGTAATGAGTAATCAGTAATGAGTTCACTTTGGCATTGGCGGATGGCTCAGGGATTGAACTATCTTACCTGTAGCTTGCTCGATCCTTGGCAGCATGGTTTTTTTACCCGCCAGTTTGCACCCCAAACTCCAGAATCTTTAGCGCCTCTTTTGGATGAGCAAGCTCACGTCTATCGGGTGAAGCAAGTCCATGGTCAACGGGTTTTGACTCCTTCCCAGGTTCAAGCGTCAGGGGTTGAGCGTCCAGAGGCTGATGGTTTGTTATCGGAAAATGCCCATGATGCGGTTTGGGTGTGTTCGGCCGATTGTGTGCCGGTGCTAATGGGAGATTTGAGAACGGGTCGAGTGGCGGCGCTTCATGCGGGTTGGCGAGGAACTGCGGCGGAAATTGTGCCGGAGGCGATCGCCCGTTTTGAAGCCTTGGGCACCCAACTAGAGGATCTGCGAATTGCCCTAGGGCCGGCTATTTCTGGAGTTGAGTATCAGGTGGGCTTAGATGTGGCTCAACAGGTGGGGAAAACTTTGATCGAGGGTGAGATGCCCTTAGATTGGATAGATCAGTTATCTGGAGGTGAAAACCCGGTCTTTTTGCCCGATGCTGAACCGGATCGTATCCGCTTAGATGTGCGTCAGGTGAATCTCAGACAACTACAACAGTTAGGTATAGATGTAGAGCAAGTGGCGATCGCTCCCTATTGTACCTATGAAAATCCCGATCTTTTCTTTTCTTATCGCCGCGATCGGCTCAAATCCGTCCAGTGGTCAGGTCTAGTTCATCAATAAGGCAACTCTAATCATCCGATTGACTTTGAGGGTTATTGATAAATGTGCTATTTTTTTGGGCTTCACTTGGCTCAACCTGCGGTTTACGATCGCCCTTTCTCACCAGTTTAGCCTTCGGATCGGTAATGCCTAAACGAATTCGTAATCTGGGGCCAGAATGGCCTAGACGAATAATCGTGCCATCGACTAAGACATCTTGGGTAACCAACTGTTGATTCACAAATGTACCATTTGCCCCAAATCCCTTCAGACTCCAACCTTCTTCATTGGGCCATAACTCCGCGTGATGACGGGAAACTACAGAGCTATAAACGATGATGTCATTATCATGGGAACGACCAATACGAATGGGTTCATCTCGATCGGGTTCAAAAGTCCAACTATGCATCGCGATCGGTTGAGTTGGATGCATTAGAGATATGGTAATCACTGACATAAAATTATCCTGACGGAGTTTAAATGAAGCACAACTCTAGTCAATTTTCGGAAAAATACAGGGACTGATTAATAGGATTATTATAGCTCGACTCGACTAACTCAGGCGAGTCATTTCTATTTATTCAGCCAATAAATACTCTCCTTCGATCTGGATTTTTAGAAGTCTTTTTTCTACAATCAGTAATAGAAAATGGATTGATTTCTAGGGATCGATCGCTGTCGTGAGTTTATTCATTCTCTCCTTAACCGATGGAGTCGCTCGATCGATGGACTTGCGATCCACAGGAGAAGGACTAGATTGATTTTGTTCAAAATCAGTTTTAATCTGGATCTTTGGCCCAGAGCGAGCCAGTCGGATGACCACCTCACCGGTAATGGGTATTTGCTCAATCCGTTGACCATCCAAATAAGTGCCATTAGTGCCCAAGTTTACTACATCCCAAGCTCCCTCTCCTAGACGGAGTTCCACATGATGACGGGAAACCACCGCACTATAGAGAACCACATGATTATCGGTAGAGCGTCCGATACACACCACGGATTCTTGTGTAAATTCCCAATGCTGAATGGGGGTATCTTTGAGAGGATGTAGCAAGGTTAGGGTAATCACATCAGTCACAGGAAAATAATGAGGAGTACGAAACTAGAGTGTGTGCTTTTTGAGTTCAGGGATCATCTGGATGCCATCAGAGTTCAAATAAAAAGGATACCAGATCATTTTTGCCTAATGTAATGCGATCGCCGGTTTTTAAACGATGGCGATTACCTGGAGTTAGGGGGAGATGATTAATATAGGTTCCATTAGAACTGCCTAGATCTTCAATATAATAATCCCCCTCATCGATGTGAATGGCTGCATGAACCCGCGAAACCACATCCGCATGGGGAAATCCAGATACATCTATTTCTGGAGGAAGACGGTCATTGGGTTTACCAATGTGTAAGATGGCACGATCAGTAGATAACTCGAAGCGATTGCTACTGGTAATATGTACTAGAGCTGCTGCGGGCGATTGCAGTTCAGTTAACCGATTCATATGGCCAGGATCTGAAGTTTCCTTTTCTACTTCTAATTCCGTTGCCCCTTCGGATAAGGAGGATTTAGGACTAGAACCCGCAATGGGATCGGGAATCACTAGGGGGTCAAGTTCAACTAAGGCCGGAATTTCTACAACCTCTTCTTCTTCTTGTGAGGCATCCGGAGTAGGAGTCGATTTTAAGGCCGTTCCACATTGACCGCAAAATGTGGCATCTTGTTGAACTGTTGCTCCACAGTGAGGACAAGTGGTGAGAGCAGGAAGCTCTGTATAACAGGCTTCGCAAACTTGAGCGCCATCAGGATTTTGGTGAGTACAATTCGGACAAACAATCATAGAATTAATAGGAGAGGAGAAAGGAGTTAAACTTTTTAAGTTTTAAGTTTTAATGGATTCCCTGCTGCTTCATCTAAGAGCCACCAAAGTTCTCCTTCAGGAGCAATTAAACGAGAGGGGTACTGTTGAGAATCGCCGTCTGGGTTGAAGACTTGGGTTAAAGCGTCGATTTTATTGGCTCCTGCTACTAGAAAAACGACACAGCGAGCATGATTAATCAAGGGAACGGTAAAGGTGAGACGGGGTTGGCCGTCTTTATTGCCTACGGTAACCCGGCGATCGCCCACTGACAAGGCTTCAGTCTGGGGAAACAGGGAAGCGGTATGGCCATCATCCCCCATCCCTAACAAAATCAGATCGAAGGAGGGAAAGTCTCCCGATGAGCCGCCAAAAAACGCCTGTAATTCATTATCGTAGGTTTGGGCATCCTGCTGGGGATCTTGCCCTTGGGTGGGCATGGGATGGATATTTTCTGGAGGGATGGGAACCTGATTGAGCCAGGCTTGGCGAGCCATCTTTTCGTTACTATCGGGATGATCTGAGGGGACATAGCGCTCATCTGACCAAAAAACCTGAATCTTGTCCCAGGGGAGATTTTCTTGGCTCAGAGCTTCATAGATTGGCTCAGGGGTACTGCCTCCAGCCAGGGCAATGGTAAAGTAGCCCTGGGAGGCGATCGCCGCTTCTATTTTTTCTTTGACTAAAGAGAGAGCGCGGGTGATTAGAGCGCCTTTATCGGGTAAAACTTCTACGATTCTAGTCATGTTCCCAATTAAAACCAAGGTTAAGTGTGAGCGATTTTCCTAATTTATCTTCTCCAGTATCTTCCCCATGCCGACTGCTCGTGTTTACTCGGTATCCCGAATTGGGCAAAGCCAAAACCCGATTAATTCCTGCATTAGGGGTTCAGGGAGCGACTGAATTACACCGTCAACTGGCTGAATGGGCGATCGCCCAAGGACGGCAGCTACAAGATCGGCATAGAGGGAAGATACAGCTCGTGGTCTACTTTACAGGGTCAACCCTTCAGGCCATGGAGACTTGGTTAGGTGCTGATCTAGTTTATCGCAGTCAGGCACAAGGAGACCTAGGGGAAAGGCTCTACAGGGCAATCGATCGAGAGTTTAGGGAAGGAATAGAGCGTATAGTGGTGATTGGAACTGATTGCCCCAGTCTCACCTCAGAACTTTTAACCCAAGCCTTTCATGGTTTAACCTCCCATGATATAGTCCTAGGCCCAGCCGCCGATGGAGGTTATTATTTAATCGGTCTATCGCGCCCCATTGCACAATTATTTCAAGGCATTGATTGGGGAACCTCAGAAGTTTTAGCCCAAACCCTAAATATTGCTAACTCTCTAGCCTTATCCTATTCTCTCTTGCCCATTCTCGCCGATATTGACCGCCCAGAAGACTTGTATTGTCCCTTAAAAAGGGAAATTGAGGAGGCGCTTTAAGGCTTATATCTCATGACTCATGACTCATTACTCATGACTCATTACTAAATTCCCCCATCTCCTGGAGCGTTTGCCATCCCGGTTGCCATAAAGAACGGTCTTTCAGTTGGGCAGCATTGAGCCAAAAACGTACATTCGGATCGCAAGAAGCCACCATTTCCGCAAAAATAAATTTTCCCTGATTTTTACGATTAGTTACTTGAAAGTGTCGCCATCCCCAGGTCGTTTGTTGAGCTGTCCATTTCGAGCCAACCAGAAAGGGAAATTTTTGTTTTTTAGTCATTGTCTATCGTTGAAAGAGATAAAGAATACTTTTTGGCAATAAAATGTAGAATGCCTTGGTCATCAAACTCAGAGGATAAATCCATAATGCGATCGCAAAAAGGATGGTAGGCAGGATCTATCGCTCGTAGCCGGATTACTTCTGCTTCAATGCCATCAATGTAGCCCACAGTAGCAGCGTTGAATAACTCCTGTAATTGATCTTGGGGAGGGTAAATCACCCGATCTGAATTTTCCGAGGATGCAGTCGAAAGATCGGTTGCAACTTCCTCATAAATCCAGGTCAGATGCAGATATTTTTGCAATTTATGTAATAAAAACTCTAGATCGACCGGTTTAGGAATAAAATCATTGCAACCGGCGACTAAACTATTGTCTTGATCTTGCTGTAAAACACTGGCCGATGAAGCCATAATAATCACTTTCCGATCGGGACTTTGGCGAATTTTACGCACCATTTCAAATCCATCTAACTCTGGCATCACTAAATCAGTAATAATTAAATTCGGTTGTAATCGATTGTATTGTTCTAACCCCACTTGTCCATTTTCTGCTTCAGCCAATTCAAATCCTAGAGTAGACAAAAATTCCAGAATGACTCGACGGTTAACAATCTTATCATCAACGACGAGAACTTTTTGGCGCTGACCTAGATAACCGATAATTTTTCCTTGCTGGGTTTGACGGGACGAGAGTCCCCAATTTTGGGAAATGGGAACCTCGATTTCAAAGCTAAATTGACTCCCTATACCCGGCTGACTTTTGACTTCAATTTCTCCTCCCATTATTTGGACAATTTGGCGGGTAATGGCTAATCCTAAACCTGTACCTTCATGTTTCTTGGAATTGGCTCCCACTTGTTCAAAGGGTAAGAAAATGCTCTGAATTTGATCGGGAGTCATGCCTACACCGGTATCGCAAATTTCAAAATGTAGGGTGGCGGTAGACCGGGGAGGTATATCACCTGTATGCCAGACTGAAAATAAAATTTCTCCTCGATCGGTAAATTTAGTGGCATTGCCTAAGAGATTGAGTAGGATCTGGCGTAAGCGTTTATCATCAACATATATGCCCTGGGGTAAATTCGGATCGGAGAAAGAACTAAAGGTGAGGTTTTTTTCTTCGGTTTTGATGCGAATCACTTCGGCAACACCATTAATAAAAGAGGGAAAATGAATATCTCTAGGAAGTAGTTCCATTTTTCCCGCTTCAATTTTGGCCAGATCGAGGATATCGTTAATTAGGGTGAGCAGATGGGAACCGGCTTGTTCAATGATGGTGATTCCTTCCCGTTGCTTGGGTTTAAGGTCATCCATCCGTTGCAGAATTTGGGTGTAACCGAGGATACCGTTAAGGGGGGTGCGTAATTCATGGCTCATATTGGCAAGAAATTCGCTTTTGGCTTGGTTGGCTTTGTCAGCAGCTTCTTTAGCAGCTTTGAAGCTAATTTCGGCTTGGTGGCGATGGTAGGATTCAATGGCAAGGCTAACCAAATCGCCGATGGAACGAGCGACGTTTTGTTCTTCTTGAGTCCAGTTGCGAGGTTGGGTGCTTTCAATGCACATTACGCCAATTAGGTTTTGATGTCGGCGAAGGGGAATTTCGAGGAGGGAATGGATACCCCAGGGGACTAGATAGATGTCTTTGAGTTCGCTGGTGCGCTCGTCTGTCCAAGCGTCTTCAATGGCAATGACGTTTTGGGTTTGTAGGATTTGGGCATAGTGGGGATAGTTTTGGATGGCTAATAAGTCTCCTTGGGTATGGGTTCTGAGAGGGGGTATAAATAGGTCGGCACAGCGCCATAGTTTGCTTTCGGGTTCGACGAGCCAAATGCTACTGCGGTCAATTTGAAGGATTTGGGCGATCGCCTCGGTCAGTTGAGGTAAACTTTGGTTTAAGTCCCCTTGGTGTAAGCGGGGATCGCCCGCAAGTTCGGCTAAAACCTGATTGTGTTGGGTGAGGAGATGGGTGCGTTCGGCGACTTGTTGTTCGAGTATATCAAGCTGATTAGCAATTTGAGTTGCCATTTCATCAAAGGTTTGGGCTAGAATTTCTAATTCTTGTATTCCCTGAGCTTGTACTAAATTTTGCCGTCTACCGGAGGCAAAGGCAGCACTGGCATTACGGAGTTGACAAATGGGGTGAGCAATCCACTGAGAGGTGAATACTCCTAATGCAGTCGCAATGATTAGTGCAGCTATACAAACGATCAGGATTTGCTGTTGATAGCTCTGGATTTCGGTGGTAAAGTTGGATTCGGGGAGGAAAACAATGATACTCCACTCTAAGCCATAGGAGTCAGTATAAGGAAGGATACGGCTAAAGTAATGCTCGCCCTCTAAGGTGATTTGGGTGAGGGTGGGGCTGGTGAGGTTGTTTAAGGTAATGTTCTGGCTTTGCAGAAGGTCGATCAGTTGGCGAGTCAGAGTATCCTGGCTCTGGGTAATGGGGAGGAGAGTTTTGGTTTCTGGATCGAAGGGGGTTTCTTGGGTAGAACTGGCGATGAGGTTGCCTTGGCGATCGAGAATGACGATTTTTCCGGTTCTTCCTAGGTCAATTTGGCTGAGAAATTGGCCGAGTTGACTCAGTTTGAGGGTCGTGTTGAGAACGCCTTCAACTATACCGTTGTTATCGATATCAATAGGTTGCAAGGCGGAGATGAGGAGGACGGGTTCGAGATAGGAAACATGGGGATTACTCCAGGTGGCTTTTCCTGTTGCAAGTGCGGTTAAATACCAAGGTCGTTTACGGGGATCGCGATCGCTTAATTCAAGAGCTAGGGTAGTGCGATTTCCTTGACTATCGGTATTATAGGAGCGGAAGGTGTGGCGATCGCTAGGGGTAACGGTATTAATCACTAAAGAACCATCCCCTAGACGTTCTCCGGTTCGTTGCCCCCCTTGGCTATTGGAGATAGCGGTAAAACTCAACTCTGGGACTTGTTGGATTTTATTCCAGAGATAATAATCCCATTGCTCCAGGTTTTCCACCTCTAGCAAACCTGACTGGATCGCCCCCAGATGAGACCGATTAACCCTTTGAGGGAGTTCTAAATAGGAGGATAAACGCTGTTCAACTTCTGAGCCAATTTCAGTGGTTAATCGTTCTACCATATTTTCTAGCATCTCATGGGCGCTGCGAAAGGAAAGCCAACTGACTAAGCCGACGGCGATCGTAATTTGCAGGAGAAAAGGCACGATTAAGACCACTTGTAGGGGGAAGTGGGGTTTAAAGGGTAGGTATTTCATCGGATAGATAGGGGTGAGGTGCAGGATACTTTAGATGGTATCTTGATGTTCCCTAAAAATCAGAAATTTCTCTAACTTAAACGGAGCTTAATTATGGCGTTGATAATTTCATCGGCAGGAGCAGTTGAGATCATCACGCTGGGATAAACAGCAGTTCCCCAATGGGGGTGAACAATGGCGGCACAGTCGCCGTTTTTTTCGATGGGATACCCCAGAGCGGCATGAACGGCAGGAACATCGCTGTGGTGAAGGGTTCCAGGTTGGGATCTGCGGGGATATCCGGTGCGCGGATCGAAGGCATCGGTAACATAACCGCGATCGCCTAACTCACTGGCAATTAAGTCCGACCATCGGCTAAAATTGTCCCAAAGTCTTTGTTTTTCGGCTTCGACTTCTGGAGAGAGTTCAGTTAAAGACATCTGCGCTTGTTGCAAGAAAATAATTACTGATATTGCATCTTTTTGCCAGTTGGGTAATAACTCCTGAAGATGTTCTTGTACATAAGCACTTGGGGGATGAATGGAGATTTCTACCCCGAAGTTTTGGTTGTTGCATGTGACCGTTAGGGTGTGAGAAGGGTTCATATCAAGTCCGGATAAAGGGTGAAGAAGGGGGCCAGATGCCCGCACTCCTCTAATCCCTTGATATTACTGGAGTGGGAGCGTCTCGCTCCCTAAATTTTTAATCATGGTATTTCCGCTTCGAGGACATGAACAAGTGGCAATCCTTGATCAAGCAACAGTTTCATAAGAGTTGGGAAGTCCAATGATGCGATCATCAAGGTAAGAAGAGGCAAAAATGAGAGCTTGTCGGATATCTTCTTCCTCTAGTTGGGGAAACTCTCGATAGAGTTCTTCCCGATCTGGATAAGTTGCTAGTAGTTCAATGACTCGACGAACGGTAAGGCGAAGATTGCGAATACAGGGTTGACCATTCATCCGTTTGGGATTGCTGGTAATACGGTCTAATTTCATGAGATTACCCAGAAGACCAGTGAAACTTAGGGTTATTATAGCTCAGATCGCCCCTTGAACTATTCTATCTGCCCAACTCTGTTGTTATCTGATACTTCAAGTTTCTGCCGAATCGCTGATTGAATCTTTGCGTCAAAATCAGGCTCATTTGGACTTGCAATCAGTGATTTCGGACGCTGACTGAATCTGTCTAAATAAGCTTGCAAAGCAATTTTATCTTCACGGTTGGCTAGGAAGTACCGTTTCAATTCCTCATCACTCATTGCCTCAAAATTAGCTGAATTCATTAGAAAACCTCCCCGTTAGGTGCGATCTCAAACTCAAGATCTTCATTATAACCAGCCAGCAAATACACATTACCCGTGCGACGATCCATGCAGATTAAATGAATGGGTTGTAGCATCATAAATGTTAGTTGATAGCTCACCCGATATAGGCTTTCTAGCTGATCGGCAGTAGGCATTTTGTTCACTTTAGACAATTGGCTCTAATATACAGCGCGAAGCGCTGTTAAGTAATGAGTAATGAGTAAGAAAGTCCCTCTGAGTCTTGTATAAGGGCAGATTGAGGGCGATTCAAATGTACCCCATAGCAGCGAAAACTGCTGTAAGCCCCCTCTCCCGTGGGAGAGGGGGTTGGGGGTGAGGGCTATACCTCATGCAAGAGAGAAAGGCTATAGATTCTACAAAATACTCTTGAAAAAGGCTAAGGTGTCTTTGAGAGCGACAATAAAGCGATCGATGTCGGTAAAGGTATTGTAGAAATAGAGGCTGGCTCTGGCGGTGGAATTGACCCCTAAAATTCGGTGTAAGGGTTGGGTGCAATGGTGACCGGTACGAATCGCTACACCTGCTTGATCTAACAAGGAGGAGATATCATTGACATGAATCTCGCCCGTGGTAAAGGTGGCGAGGGCGGCTCTAATCTTAGTTTTGCTAGGTTTTGGCCCGTAAATCCTTACTTCGGGAACTTGCAGAAGTTGCTCAAATAAGTAATCGGTTAACTCCAATTCATAGGCGTGGATTTTGTCTAATCCAATACCGGTTAAATAATCGATCGCTGCACCAAGGGCGATCGCCTCAGCAATGGCTGGGGTTCCCGCTTCAAATTTATGGGGCAATTCGGCATAGGTGGAACGCTCTAAAAAGACTTCAGAAATCATTTCCCCACCGCCTAAAAAGGGTGGCATAGCTTCGAGTATTTCCAATTTTCCATACAAGAAACCAATGCCAGTAGGGCCGCACATTTTATGACCAGAAGCCACTAACCAATCACAATCGATCGCCTGAACATCTAACTTCAAATGGGGGGCACTTTGGCAGGCATCAATTAACACTTTTGCGCCCACTTTATGAGCTTCTTTGACAATCTCTTCTACCGGATTAATACAGCCCAAAGTATTCGAGCCATGAACTACTGCCACTAACTTAGTTTGGGGACTGAGCAAGGACTTAAACTGCTCAAAATCAAACTCTTCTGTTTCCGTTAATTCTACAAACTTTAAGACTGCGCCAGTTTTTTGGGCAATCATTTGCCAAGGCACTAAATTACTGTGATGCTCCATCACCGAGGTGATAATTTCATCCCCCGGTTTCAGGGTATTCAACCCCCAAGCATAGGCAACTAAATTAACCGCTTCACTCGCATTACGGGTGAATACGATTTCATTACGCGATCGCGCATTCACAAACCCTGCTACCTTATCTCTAGCCCCTTCATAGGCTTCTGTGGCGCGGCAACTGAGTAAATGCACCCCTCGATGCACATTAGCATTATCTCGTTGATAATAGTGCCCTAAAGTGTCTAAAACCACCATGGGTTTTTGGGAGGTTGCCGCATTATCCAGATAAACTAAAGGATTTCCATGGACTTGTTGATCCAGAATGGGGAAATCATCTCGTACAAGAGTGGCTAGGGGTTTGGGCTGGGTAAACGTCATCATAGGGTTATGAATAGGAATAGAGAATGAGTGGGGAAAAGGGAGATCTCGATCCCCCTAAATCCCCCTTTCTAAGGGGGACTTTTTTGATTTCCCCCCTTTCTAAGGGGGACTTTTTTGATTTCCCCCCTCTTTCTAAGGGGGGTTAGGGGGGATCAAATTAAGGGGGGCTAGGGGGGATCAAAAATGAGTACGGCACGAGAGGCACTGAGCCAATTTCCCTTGCAAGGAAGTCAGAGGAATGCGAGCTAAAATCTCATTGGCAAAGGCATCAATTAACAAATAGCGACTGGCTTCTTTCGATAAGCCTCGACTTTGTAGATAGAAGACTTCTTCCTCTTCTAACTGACTCACCGTTGCTCCATGGGAACATTTGACATTATCGGCAGTAATTTGGAGCTGGGGTTTGGTGTCTACTTTCGCCTTATCTGACAAAACCAAACTGCGATTAAGCTGTTGGGCGTTGGTTAACTGAGCGGCTTTGGGCACAAAGACTTTACCATTAAAAATCCCATGGGCTTCTCGATCCACAATGCATTTATGCAGTTGATTGCTGCTGCCATTGGGATACAAATGATTAACGCTACTATGGGTATCCGAGCATTGTTGACCGGTAATTTCAGTTAAGCCATTGAGTGTGGTTTGGGTTCCTTCTCCCTGCTGGCTCACCTCAATATTATGACGGGATAAACCGGCTCCTAAACTAATACTATTGAGGGTATATCGACTATCGCGGTTTTGAGAAACTGCGGTTTTGCTGATGTGGATAGCTTGCTGTCCTTCCTGCTGAATCCGAGTATGGTTAATCTGGGCATTATCCTCTAACCAAACTTCAGTCACCGCATTACTAAAATAGGGCGTGATTCCAGGAGCGGCGGGACAACTGCTGATGGTGACATACTGTTCAACTAGGGTGGCTGAACTGTTGGCTTCGGCAATGATTAAGGTGCGCGGACTGGCTATTTCTGCTTGCCCATTCTCCAGGGATAAAAACAGCAGATGAATCGGCGTTTCTATCACCTGATTTGCCGGTATCGAAACCACTGCCCCATCGGTCAAACTGGCACTATTGAGGGCGGTAAATACCTCTTGATTTGCGGGTTGTTTGCCCAAATAGGGATTAAGTTTGGCTTCTGGAACGGCTCCTGATAGCAGGTTGGTGATGGTGTCTATCTTGAGTCCCGAAAGATCGGAGAGTTGGGCAGAATATACGCCATTCACGAATACCAGGCGGCTATGTTCCGCTTCCGGTAATACAAAGGGCGTAATATCCATAAAGGCTTCACTGGGCACAGTGGCGGGTTGGAAGTCCACACCCAAGAGGCGAGAAATATCGGTAAACCGCCATTCCTCGTCCTTGGAGCTAGGAAATTGCAGTTCTGAGGCGATCGCCGCCCCATGTTCCCGTATCGCCTGAATTAAGGACACCAGTGCCGGATCGAGTTCTGGGCGATCGAACCCTAGGCGACGGTTGAGAAGTTGTTGCACCGCTTGAAACCGGGGACTTTCCCGGTTCAAGTCTACTGCCAGCATCGTCATCCTAACTCACCCCCTGCAATTCTTCCTCTAGAATCCAGTCATAACCCCTAGATTCAAGTTCTAAAGCCAACTCCTTACCGCCCGTGCGTAAAATCCGGCCATCCGCCATCACATGCACATAATCGGGCACAATATAATTCAACAACCGTTGATAGTGAGTAATCATCAACACTGCATTATCCGGGCGCGTTAACTGATTCACTCCATTGGCGACAATTTTTAGGGCATCAATATCCAAACCTGAATCCGTTTCATCTAATATTGCCAACGTCGGTTCTAGAAGGGCCATTTGCAGAATTTCATTCCGCTTTTTCTCCCCTCCAGAAAACCCTTCATTCACACTGCGGTCTAAAAATGCCGCATCCATTTTTACGACTTCTAACTTCTCTTCTACCAAGTCTTGGAAATCAAACGTATCCAACTCTTCCAAACCCTGTTGTTTGCGCTTGGAATTGTAGGCAACCCGCAAAAAGTCTAAATTGCTCACACCGGGAATTTCCAGAGGATACTGGAACGCCAAAAACACCCCAGAAGTCGCCCGGTCTTCTGGTTCCATCTCCAGCAAATTCTCACCTTTATAAATAATCTCGCCACCCGTGACTTCATAGGCCGGATGACCCGCGAGAATCTTAGAAAACGTACTTTTCCCAGAGCCATTGGGCCCCATAATGGCATGGATTTCTCCCGCCTTGATCTCCAGATTTAACCCTTTGAGAATCGATTGACCCGCCACATTCGCGGTCAGGTTGCGTACTGATAAAATACTCATGTTTAACCGACTGTTCCTTCTAATTTCAAACTCAACAATTTATCCGCTTCTACGGCAAATTCCATGGGCAACTGATTAAATACATCCTTACAGAAGCCACTAATCATCATTGAAACTGCATCTTCGGCGGAAATTCCCCGTTGGGCAAAGTAGAAGAGCTGGTCTTCTCCAATTTTGGAAGTTGAGGCTTCATGCTCTACTTTCCCAGAGTTATTCTGTACTTGGATATAAGGGAAAGTGTTGGCTTCGGCATTATCCCCAATCAGCATAGAATCGCATTGGGAATAGTTTCGCGCCCCTTCTGCTTTGGCGTTGACTTTCACCAAACCGCGATAGCTATTGGCCGAGTTTCCGGCAGAAATGCCCTTAGAAATAATCCGACTGCGGGTGTTTTTGCCCACATGAACCATCTTAGTTCCGGTGTCGGCTTGCTGTTTGTTATTAGTGAGGGCAACGGAGTAAAATTCACCGACGGAATTATCGCCCACTAACACGCAACTGGGATATTTCCAAGTGATGGCTGAACCGGTCTCGACCTGAGTCCAGGAAATCTTAGAATTGACTCCTTTACACAGTCCTCGTTTGGTGACGAAGTTATAGATTCCGCCTTTGCCGTTTTCGTCGCCAGCGTACCAGTTTTGGACGGTGGAATATTTAATATCGGCATTATCCAAAGCGACTAATTCTACTACAGCCGCGTGCAGTTGGTTGGTGTCGTACATGGGAGCCGTGCAGCCTTCCAGGTAGGAAACTTGTGAGCCTTCCTCGGCTACAATTAAGGTGCGCTCAAATTGTCCGGTATCACCACTATTAATCCGGAAATAGGTGGACAGTTCCATGGGACATTTGGTGTTTTTGGGGATATACACAAAGGAACCATCGCTAAAGACGGCGCTGTTGAGGGCGGCAAAGTAATTATCGCCGACCGGAACGACGCTACCGAGGTATTTTTCTATCAGTTCGGGATAGTCATGGACGGCTTCGGAAATGGAGCAGAAAATCACCCCTTCTTCTGCTAGTTTTTCCCGGAAAGTGGTGGCAATGGAAACGCTATCAAATACGGCATCGACGGCTACGTTGGAGAGCCGTTTTTGTTCGGAAAGGGGAATGCCTAGCTTCTCGAAGGTTTCTAGAAGAGCGGGGTCAACTTCATCTAGGCTTTTCTTTTTATCCTGTTTTTTGGGGGCAGAATAATAGCTGATGTTTTGGTAGTCGATGGGGGGATATTGAAGATGGGGCCAGTTGGGTTCTTTCATTTCTAGCCATCGACGGTAGGCTTTGAGTCGGAAGTTGAGCATGAATTCCGGTTCGTTTTTCTTGGCGGAAATCAGGCGTACTACGTCTTCGCTTAAGCCATTGGGGATTTTGTCGGTTTCGATGTCGGTGATGAAACCGTATTTGTAGGGTTGGTTGACTAGGGTTTTGACGCTCGTAGACATGGTGGGTGTTCTCTAGTAACTAGGGGGCGGGGTGATTTTCCTTGATGGTTTTACCCTTGAGCGACGGGGTTGGTGGTGGCTCGAATTTGGTCGATGCTGATGGCTCTTTCTGTGCCGACGAAGGGGTTATCTTCGGTGAGGAAGAGCATACAGTGACATTCTTTGCGCTCGCGCATGGGGACACATGGGCAGTTCCAGTAGGCGGCTTTGGCTTCGGCTTCTTTGTCTTCATAGTGACGACAGGGACAGAGGGGAGCGCCAAGTTCGTCTTTGTGTTTGGCGAGTCCTTCGATGACGACAGCCGTGATGCTCAGGTCGGAACAAAAGTACGTGCCGGTGTTTTCCGCATATTTTTCGGAAAATTTCCGCATGGCTTCTAGACTGGCTTCTGTGGCTTGCTGGGGTTGGGATGATAGGCTCATGGGCAAATTCTTAATGAATGAACAGAATTAAACGAGTATAATGAGTTTAAACAACTTGCATGTTGCTTTACTATGATTTTAGCGTAGTTTAGCAACAAGTTTGTTGTCAAATCCCAATTTTGGGATTGTGTATACGCTGTAGTGGTGATTAAGTTTTGTGACGATCATGGGAACAGCTCACCAAATCTCGACGAAAGAGGCCATTCTGGAATACCTCCTTAAGGATGGCCGAGCAACGGCTTTGGAGTTAGCAGAGGCGTTGGGGGTGAGTCCCCAAGCGATTCGGCGACATCTGAAGGACTTGGAGGGGGAGGAGTTGATTGAGTATGAGGTTGTGCATGGAGATAAGGATGGACAGATTTCGATGGGACGGCCCCAACATTGGTATTCCCTGAGTCGGAAGGGGCGCGATCGCTTTCCCAATAATCATGGTGAATTTGCTGTGGCTCTTCTGGATACTTTAGCGGAAACGGTGGGCAAAGACCAAGTGGGGTCGATTTTGCAGAAGCAATGGCAGCGTAAAGCGCAGGTTTACCGCGATCGCCTCAGAAGTGGCACGATTGAGGAACGGGTGGAAAAGTTGGTGGAACTGCGGCAGGAAGAAGGGTATATGGCTCAATGGTATGCTGTAGAACCGGATGCCCAGAATCCGAATGGAGTCACTCGATTTATGTTAACGGAGCATCATTGTGCGATCGCCGATGTAGCTGAATCATTTCCGACGGTGTGTGGCCATGAATTGGAGATGTTTTCTGATCTGTTTCCGGATTGTCAGGTGGAACGTACTCATTGGATTATTGATGGAGAACATCGCTGTGGTTATTTAATCGCGCCGGTCATGAATCGGGCTGAATCAGCTTAAGCTTGGGCGATCGCCCCCCAAAATTCAATTAAATAAACCTTACGTTTCTCAAGCTTTGGGCTGGGGTGGGAAAGAATAGTGTTGAATGCAAGCATTTTTAATTTTTAATTTTTAATTGATTATGACTTCCCGTTTACCGGTAGAATTTCTCACCGAAGAAGAAGCCATGGTGGTGGATTCAGCCTTATTATCTTCGGCAGATAAGTTTTCCACCCGACTGGCGATTTATGCTTGTCGCGCTCTCAAAGAAATTAGTCTAGAGACCCATGAACCCGCAGAAACGATTTCTGAGGAGGCGATCGCCGATTGGGTGAAACACGACACCCACATTCAGAAGATTATCGATCTTGATGAGAGCTTCATCAATTTTTTCGCTCGTCTAGTGAGTTCAGCACGGGTTCCCCTGGAGAAAATCGCCCAGGAAAACCAAGTTAAAGTTACGGATTTAAAGGTGATGGATATTGTATCCTGGTTTGAAAAAGACCGCCGCATCGAAGCTTAACCCCCATTCCCCATTCCCTATTCCCCATTCCCTATTCCCTATTCCCCATTCCCTATTCCCCATTCCCCATTCCCCATTCCCTATTCCCCATTACCTATTCCCCATTCCCCATTCCCCATTCCCCATTCCCTATTCCCCATTCCCTAAACTAAACCGGGGGTCGTCAAAGAGGGCGATCGCCTTTTCTAGGGAAACAGGTCGTGAAAAAAAATACCCTTGACCATAATTACAGCCAAAGGTTTTGAGGACTTGTAGATGCTCTGGGGTTTCGATTCCTTCTGCAATAATGGTCATTTCCAAGGCTTTCGATAACTTAACGATCGCATGACAAATACTACAGCTTTTATTGTTTTCCTGGACATTCATACCTTGGACAAATGACTTATCAATTTTTAGGGTATCGAGATTGTATTCATTCAGATATTGGAGACTGGAATAGCCTGTACCAAAATCATCTAAAACTAAAGGAAACCCCAAAGCATGACATTGTTGTACCCAAGCGATCGCTCGTTCGCTGTCAAATAGAGTTCGCTCTAAAATTTCTAGTTTCACTTGTTGAGGATTGAGTCCATATTGATCGGTACAATCGAGTAAAAATTGTAGAAAATTTGGCTCCTCAATTTGGCGGCTGGCAATATTAAAACTCATGCTGACTGGGTAGTTAACCCGTTGTTGCATCTTCTTTAAGGCTTCTAAGCCTGTCTGCATCACCCATTGACCAATGGGCACAATTAAAGAAGTCGATTCTGCCAAGGGAATAAACCGATCGGGAGTCACAAACCCGCGTTTGGGACTCTGCCAACGAATTAAGGCTTCAAAACCTGTGATGATTTGAGTTTCTAAATCAATAATCGGTTGATAGACCAGCTTAAATTGTTGCTCATCTAAGGCGGTGCGTAACTCATTTTCCATGCGGATCAAATCCACCGCTTCTGTAAGTCGAAAAGAGAGATCTTTTTGGGGATTAATGTCAGGATAGAGTTTTTCGAGAAAAAACTGAGGGGCGAGGGTTTTACTGCGGGATCGGAAATTTTGGGTTTCTGAACGAAAATAGCGCATCACCATTAACAGTAACATTCGCAACAAAGGGTCGGCATCTTGAATGCGGCGGTTGACCTGTTCCTTGGTGACTACGGTTAATCTAACATCGGTTAATGCGGTGGCAGAAGCGGAGCGGGTTTGACCATCAATTAAGGCAATTTCACCAAACATGGAGCCAGGATAGAGACGATTCAGAATCCGGCGTTTTTCGTCTATCTGAGTCCAAATTTCGACTTCTCCTTCTTCAATAATATAGGCGAAGTCTCCGCGATCGCCTTCATAGAAGATCGACTCTCCGGCGTGTACCCGGCGAGTTTGAAGCCGTTCGTAGAGTTTGGACTTCACCCTAAAGATCATGATGCTCCCCAAATTTGGATCTGAGTGTGCTGACAACTATCCATAATTATAGTGGCTTCTGCACTGTCTACAGAAGTGTAGCCAGTGACTGGACATACAGCGCTTCGCGCTGTGATGGGGGGATGGGGGGATGGGGGAATGGGGGGAACAAACAGCAGACTGGGTAGCACTTTGAGCCATTTTAGCTATCGTTCAAAACAGTCATTAATGTACCTCATAACAGCGAAAAATGCTGTATATTTACAACCCTCTCTAGGAATCTTACGGATTTAATTTCCACTGTTCTATATATGTCTCAATTTGGCTCACAAAAAAACGCGATCGCTCTAATAAATTTGTTGCTAATGTTTGATCGGGTGCTAACATTAACTGAAGGTCAATCATATCGCAATACCTTCACTTAAGACCTTGAACAATAACGGACTCGCCCCCACTGCTCCATTGTTTACCTCTGCCTCCGTCACTACAAAGGTAGAAATCACCCGATCCAATTCAAAACCCACTTCCCATGCCAGATCATAAATTTGTTCTCGTTTGGCGCGATCCAACTCTGCTACCTGAATAAACACATCTAGATCGGATTCTTCCGTTGCATCTCCCCGCGCTCTTGAACCAAATACTCGTAACTCCAAAATCGGCATGATTGCCGTTAAACGTTTAGAAAACTCTAAAACAACTTGACGATCTTCTTCTTTCATGGTAAGTAATCCTCCAAGGCTAATTCTAATTTAACTCAGCCCTTAGTTTTTGCCCGATCCATTGGGTCATTGTCGTGATATGGTTACTAAAATTAGGCGGCTATGAGAATCTGAAGTTGAGCCGTTTCTGAATCATTCTCAACTTTGAGCAAACTTTAGAACAATGATCGCATGGCAATTTTACACGGGAGTTGGTTAACTCAACATCAATTTGTGATTTGGGCAGAAACTTGGCGCAGAGTTCCCCCCCAAGAGTGCGATCGCTCATTGTGTGCCATGCATCCCTTAGCTCTCAGTGCTGAAGATCTGCAAACTTGGTTACAGTCGAGTCCAATACCAGAGTCGGTGCAACAGGCTTTGGCTGATTGTAAGACAGTCTCGGTAGAATTGGCTCTGCCGACCTCAATCGAGTTTCCTGAAGCTGCACCCAAGTCCAAATCGAAACGGAAGCAAACGCCGGGTATGGTTTGTACACCGTTATACTCGATCGCCTCCAGTATCGATCCCCCCTTAGAAAGCGGTACTTCCTCTACTGCCCCCCTTTCTAAGGGGGGTTGGGGGGATCTTAATGTCGCTCATGAAAGCGAAAACGGCTGTATTTTCCTGCATCCTTGGCGCATTGAAACCCTCTGTCTAACTCCTGCACAAACTTTACCCTTTCTGCACAGTCTGCCTCTGGGGTTATTAGACTCTCAACCCGCTTGGTTGGGGGCGGATCTGCGCTTTTGGTCTCATATTAGCCGGTGGTGTTTGGATCTACTCGCTCGGTGTAAGTTTTTGCCCACTCTTGAGGCTGGTGCGGAAGGTTCTTTAATTGCTCAATGGCAACCGTTACTCGATAGTCAGAGCGATCGCCACCGCTTTACTGAGTTTAGCAGCCTGATGCCGGGCAGTTGCCACACCTATCAACCGGCACAAGAATGCCTAAAATTGGATTTTCCCACAGCTCCTAAACCCTTGCTGTGGGACTTTTTGAGCCAAATTCTCAACGCCGAGATCCAGAAGCAGGAGACTCCCCTGCCGAATCTGAAAGGGGCGATCGCTCAATGGCTGCAAGGCTTAACGGGTAAAGCTAACTCCCTCTCCCCCACCCGCGAAATAGAGAAGCTTAAAACCCAGTTAACCGAATGGATGGCTCCCCTGCAACACCTGGATCGGGAGAGCGCCTTTACCACCGTCTTAAAACTCCATTCTCCCCAGGGAAAACGCCAAGATTGGTTACTCGAATATGGATTACAATCTGTAGAAAATCCCGATTGTGTGGTAGATGCTAATACCATTTGGAGTAATCCTGTAGAATCCCTGATCTATGAAGGCTATACTGTTCGCTATCCCCAAGAAACCTTTCTAGCCGGATTAGGATTAGCCTCGCGCATCTTTCCCCCTTTAGAAGAGAGCTTAAACACCTCCCAACCCCTCTTTTGTCGCCTCGATCCTCAGCACGCCTATGAATTCCTGAAAACGGGAGTGGGGCGATTGCGAGAAAGTGGATTAGGCGTAATTTTGCCTCCATCTCTCGCACCGGAAAAAGGATTTTCTAATCGCTTAGGATTAAGTTTAGTTGCTGATACGCCCAAGCGCAAGAAAACCGAGGGTTTAAGTTTACAAAGTTTGTTGCAATTTAAGTGGGAATTAACCCTAGGAGGACAGCGAGTTTCTAAGAAGGAATTTGACCAATTGGTAGCCCTAGATTCTCCCTTGGTGCAAATTAATGGGGAATGGGTAGAGTTGCGCCCCCAAGATGTGCGCGTCGCTCAGGAGTTTTTCAGCAAGCGTAAAGACCAAATGAGTTTATCCCTCGAAGATGCCCTTCGCATCAGTACCGGGGATACGCAGATGGTGGAAAAGCTGCCGGTGGTAGACTTTCAGGCTTCCGACCAGTTGGGTGAATTACTGACTCGCTTGATGGAGCCGCGCACCATTGAGGCGATCGCCCCTCCAGAGACGTTTAACGGACAGTTGCGCCCCTATCAATCCAGAGGTGTGGGGTGGTTGGCGTTTCTAGAACAATGGGGCTTAGGAGCCTGTTTAGCCGACGATATGGGGCTGGGAAAAACGATTCAGTTTCTAGCATTTTTGTTGGTTTTGAAACAGCAGAAAAAGCTGCAAAAACCGACTTTATTGGTCTGTCCCACCTCCGTTTTAGGCAATTGGCAACGGGAAGTTAAACGGTTTGCTCCCAGTTTGAACCTGTTACTTCACCATGGGGATAAGCGAGTTAAAAACAAGCAATTTATTAAAGCCGTTGAGGGGAAAGATCTGGTGATTACCAGCTATCCTTTGGTATTTCGAGACCAAAAAGACTTGCAAGCGGTGGAATGGCAAGGGGTGGTGTTAGATGAGGCGCAGAATATTAAAAATCCCCAGGCGAAACAGTCGCAAGCCGTGCGCGAGCTAACCTCAGAGTTTCGCATTGCCTTAACAGGAACACCGGTAGAAAATCGCTTGCAAGAACTTTGGTCAATTATGGACTTTCTCAATCCCGGTTATTTGGGGACTCGGCAGTTTTTCCAGCGCCGGTTTACGGTTCCGATTGAGAAATACGGCGATCGCGAATCCTTGCAAACCCTGCGATCGCTCTCCCAACCCTTTATCCTGCGGCGTTTGAAAACCGATCGCACCATTATCGAAGACTTGCCCGAAAAACAGGAAATGACCGTATTCTGCGCTCTCTCTGATGAGCAGAAACAGCTCTATCAAGACGCGGTAGAGAAAGCCCTAGGGGAAATCGAGCAAGCGCAAGGCATTCAACGCCATGGGGAAGTCTTGGCATTGCTGACGAAGTTAAAGCAGATTTGCAACCATCCAGAGCAGTTCCTGAAGAAGCGCAAACTCAAGCAGCCAGAGAACTCCGGGAAACTGATGCGCCTACGGGATATGCTGGAGGAAGTCGTTGATGTGGGCGATCGGGCCTTAATTTTCACCCAGTTTGCCGAATGGGGTAAATTGCTCAAACCCTATTTAGAACAAGAATTTCAATCCGAAGTTTTCTTCTTATACGGAAGCACAAAAAGAGCGCAACGGGAAGAAATGATTGACCGCTTTCAACACGATCCCCAAGGGCCAAAACTATTTATTTTATCCCTAAAAGCAGGCGGTGTCGGCTTAAACTTAACCCGCGCCAATCACGTCTTTCACTTTGACCGATGGTGGAATCCAGCCGTAGAAAATCAAGCCACCGACCGAGTATTTCGCATCGGTCAAACCCGCAATGTACAAGTGCATAAATTCGTCTGCGAAGGCACATTAGAAGAAAAGATTAACGATCTGATAGCCAGCAAACAGGAACTCGCCGAACAAGTCGTGGGTTCGGGCGAAAATTGGTTAGCCAGTTTGGACTCGAACCAACTGCGAGATTTATTATTATTAGAACAGTCGGAAGACTAGGATGGATAAAGTTTGGAGGTGGAGTGATGCCTGCTAAGGATATTTATCACAATGCGGTAAAAAATGCTTTAATTAAGGATGGGTGGACAATTACCGACGATCCCTATATTTTGAATATTGGGCGTAGAGATTTATTTGTCGATATCGGAGCAGAAAAGTTGCTTTCTGCGGAAAAAGGCGAGAAGAAAATAGCGGTAGAAATTAAGAGTTTTATCGGTAAGTCACGGGTTAATGATTTGGAGAATGCGTTAGGTCAGTATACTTTGTATAGCGACATTATGCGGGATATCGATCCAAACCGGATACTTTATCTTGCTATTACCAAAGATGTATTTGACACTCTTTTTCAAGAAGCTATTGGAGAAATTTTATTAAGAAATCAGCGTTTTAATTTGCTAATTTTTGAGAAAAAACAGGAGGTTATCGAGCGATGGATTCCCTAAACTATTATTACATTATCAAGGAAATTTTAGAAGATTACGCCAAGTTGCCCTATGCTCATGGGAATTTACAACGAAAATTGGCGATCGCAGAAGACCATCAGAATTATGTGCTGTTGACGGTGGGGGATGTGAATGGTAAGCGGGTTCACGCTTGCATCGTTCATTTGGAGGTGGTGGGGGATAAAATTTGGATTCATGAGGATGGGTTAGAGGATGGCATCGCCGATGATTTGTTACGAGCAGGTATCCCGAAGGACAAGATTGTTTTAGGATTTCATCCCCCAGAGGTCAGACCTCATACCGGGTTTGCTGTGGGTTAAGAAGTGATTAAAGATAATCGAGTTTTGTTAATTGTAGTAGATACAGCGAAGGAGGCACTGGTCAAATGGCTGAGGTAGAAAATTACCGCACGATCGTCAAACGAATATTGACCGACTATTATGGTATGAAGATTCATCAAGTCCAGAAAAATACTGAATGTGAACTCAGCGATCGCCTAGCTTTAGATGAAATCAGAGATGAATATCTTTGGTTTCGCTTTGGCTGGAACGATAAAAAGCTAGTACAGCATATATAATAGCTATGAAACAAAAGCTTTGTCGGTCTTTCCAGTTTGACGGAGTTTCATTTGGCCCTTGGTCAGTTTCTTAACTATCGTCTAGCCTTAGAAGAGATAGAAAGCAATCGCCAACTCTATCTTGCGATTTCGTCTGATACTTACGAAGATTTTTTTGTTGATCCTTTTATTCAAAAATCAATCAGCAGGTATGACTTGAATTTAATAATATTTGATATCAAGCAGGAGATGATTATCCAATGGAAAA
>NZ_JAQOSP010000029.1 GCF_030068475.1 Roseofilum acuticapitatum BLCC-M154
TGTAGTTAAACCAGCACCCGACATGGTTTGACATACACCGTACATAGTTAAGCCTACTCCTGATGTAGTTAAACCCACTCCCGATGTAGTTAAACCAGCACCCGACATGGTTTGACCTACACCCGACATAGTTAAGCCCACTCCTGATGTAGTTAAACCCACTCCCGATGTAGTTAAACCAACACCAGACATGGTTTGACCTACACCGGACATAGTTAAGCCTACTCCTGATGTAGTTAAACCCACTCCCGATGTAGTTAAACCAACACCAGACATGGTTTGACCTACACCCGACATAGTTAAGCCCACTCCTGATGTAGTTAAACCCACTCCCGATGTGGTTAAGCCAACACCAGACATGGTTTGACCTACACCCGACATGGTTAAGCCCACTCCTGATGTAGTTAAACCAACACCCGATGTGGTTAAGCCAACACCAGACATGGTTTGTCCTACACCCGACATGGTTAAGCCCACTCCTGATGTAGTTAAACCAACGCCAGAGGTGGTCATTCCAACACCCGAAGTGGTCAAACCAACACCCGAAGTGGTCAAACCAACGCCAGAGGTGGTCAAACCAACGCCAGAGGTGGTCATTCCAACTCCTGAAGTGGTCATTCCAACTCCTGAAGTGGTCATTCCAACTCCTGAAGTGGTCATTCCAACTCCTGAAGTGGTCATTCCAACTCCTGAAGTGGTCATTCCAACTCCTGAAGTGGTCATCCCAACGCCAGAGGTGGTCATCCCTGCTCCCGAAGTGGTCATCCCTGCTCCCGAAGTGGTCAAGCCCGCTCCTGACTCCGTTTGAACCGATGCTGCTGGAGCAGCCCATTTACCGACTCCAGAGGGAAAAACATAGGAACTAATAGCTTGGGCAGTTTCAGAACCGAAGACAGAACCCGCTAGGCGTTTGGCTTCTGCTTCCCGTGCGAGTTGATAAAGTTCATCGGCTTCAGTGGTTTTACGGCCAGGTGGATCGAGGGTGAGAAGTTGATCTCCACTGCCTAGAGCTTTGTCCCAGCTTACGGTCATAAAGCGGTCTTCTACCCAGTCGGAGGGATAGATGGGGGGAATGGTGACGGGAGAGGAGCGTGCCAGAATTAACCAGCGACCATCAGCACAGCGATAACCAATATCAACGACATAGATGCGATCGCTAATGGGAATGGGAATATACCATTCTCTGGCTAATTCATCACAGGGATATTCCTGCATACTATGGGGACTTTCATAGTTGATGTTGAGATCGGTAACATCGTAGATTCGTAGTGCTAATTGTTGCCCGCCCTGAATGCGTAATTGTTGTTTTTGCTCATTATCAATATCCCAGTAAGCATAAGCCCATTGAGGGTCACGAGGCATGAGGACAATGCAAGGCTGACCATAACCATTGGGTAAATCCGTTAACCCCTCATCTACAGAGGCGAGAACTTTTTGGTTAAAGGAGTTTCCCATTTCAAACTTTGCCGCTCCTACTGTTTCTTGAGCATCTGTTGGTTCTGTCTGTATATGGTTATTCATGGATGTATCAGTAGAGTTTTGGGCTTTTATAATCGCTTCCAGGAGTTCGGACTTACGCATCCGGCTATAACGGTGAATTTGGTATTCACTGGCAACCTTACGCAACTGTCGTAAGGTCATCTCAGATAAGGGTGGACGTTTATTGCTCATCAACAGGCTCTCCTTCCTTAATGTCTTCATCCTTAGCTCAAGGGTTGAGCTTGGGGATCAATTGCTTAATATATTGCAAAAAAAAATAGGGGATAGCAAGGGTTGAGTCCGTCTGTTTTAGGTATTTTGACGCGATCTCAGCTCTTTACCCTCTTTTATGTCATGATTCGATAACTTTTTTACCCCTGAGATCAAAAAAAGTCATAAAGATGTGACATTGTGAAGGGATCGACAAATAGCTAATGAGTGAATACCATACTCAAGAGACAAAGTGATTTATAGGCCCAGCCCCATCAGTCATAATGTTTTAATGTCTAATTTCTAATTGATATGACTTCTACAGCTAGTAAACACGGTCTTATTAGTCGCGTTCTGTCTCCCGCTCTACAACTTTGGCTAAAATCCCAAGCAGAAGAGATCGAGGATCTACATCTGAGTATTGATGCGGGCGATCGCCAAATTCTATCAGGACTCATCCCTCACGTCACCATTCAAGCCAGTCAAGCCACCTACCAGGGACTCCACCTCAGTCAAATTCACCTCAGAGCCAAAACCATTCACACCAACTTGCCCCAAGTCCTGCGACGTAAACCCCTACGTCTCCTTGAACCCATCCTTGTCACAGGGCAACTGCAAATTACAGCCCAACAACTGAGAGACTCTCTCTCACCAGAAGGGCTACTCTCTCAAGGACTCAATGAATTTTTGCGAGAATTGCTTAAAGCCAGTAGAGCAGATAGCCATGGAGAACCCGATCGCCTCCTCAACATTTCTACCCCCCAATGGCACACCATTACCCTAGGTGATGGTCAACTCACCCTTAGCGCCACCTGGCCCCAACCCCAAAATCCTCAAGCCAACTTGAAAATACATGCCGGTCTAGAACTGATCGATAGCCATAAATTGCGCTTTCATCCCCTAACCCTTCAAGCACCGGCTGGACTATTTCCCAAGCCCTTAAACACTCTCGAAATTGATTTAGGGACAGAAGTCACCCTAGAACAGATGCAGATCAGTCCTGAAAAAGTTTTTTGTATGGGCCAAATTACGGTTTTGCCCTAACTGCCTGAAGATAATACGGGTAAAACTAAAGTCACAAAATAATACACTAATGGTGCAGTAAATACATAACTATCTGCTCGATCTAGAATGCCTCCATGACCAGGAATCAGTTTTCCAGAATCTTTAACTCCGGCATCCCGTTTCATCATTGACTCCGTTAAATCTCCCAGCAAACTAGCAATACCAATCATTAAACCTAAGCTTAACCCCGTTAACTCCCAATAGGGCCACTCAAGCAAATGGGCCCCAGCACAGGCCACAAGAATACTACCAATCACACCACAAACCGCACCTTCAACGGTTTTCTTGGGACTAATTTCTGAAAGTCGAGTCCGTCCCCATAACTTACCAAAGGTATAAGCACCGATGTCGGCAGCCCAAATACAGACAAATGTTAGGATGGTTAACTTAAAACCAATGGGTAGCTCTTGCCAAAGTGGCCAATGATTGGGAAGAGCTAAAGTCCATTCCAAACTAGAAGCCTCGCCCATAGAGCGTAATCTGACCCAATAACTGGGTAAATAGCCACAATAAAATAAGCCTAAAATTGAAGCAGCAATATCGGCGATCGTGGCTAACTTCGGTTGAAAGAGTAAATAGAAACAAATTAACGTACCGGCTACCGGTACAATGGCATCGGCCAAAGAAGGAGAAATGGTACAGATAACCAACAAAATCTGGGTAATCACCAGGGTAGTTTTACCGGCTGGGAGAATGCCCTTAGCCCGCACCATCTGAAAATATTCGGATTGGCCGAGATAAACGATAATCCCAAATCCAAGAGTAAAATACCAGCCCCCTAAGAATGTGACTCCTAGGGCAATAGGAATTGCCACTACACCCGTGATTACACGAGTCCAAGGGAAGGCAGAGTTGGGTTGCTGAGGAGATAATAGAGAGTTTCCGGACATTAGTGAGGTTAAGAAGATTTAAGAAATCCTTTAGGACATTATAATCTATACGCCGGAATGAGGGACGGGGAGATGGAAAGATCTCAACCCGCTCACCCCAAATGAGTAAGGTCGTGATGGGGATATGACCGACCATGGGAAACGAGGGATATAGCAATATAAGGAAGTGTAAGAACACTTTCTGTTGCTTTTTTTGTTCCTTTTTCCCTGAAACTACAATCTTCTACATCCGTTCTAGCACCGATATCCCCAACAGAGATAAGCCTAGCTTTAAGGTCTTCGCCGTTAAGTTCGCCAAAACTAAGCGCGAAGTTTTATAAGGATCTTCTGCTTTTAGGATGGGACATTGATCGTAAAACTGATTGAATTTTTGACTGACTTCAAACAAGTAGCTACATAATCGATTGGGTAGTAAGTCTTGCTCAACTTGTTCCACAATATCGTTCATCTTGAGTAATAATCGAGCTAAGGATAGTTCTGCGGTTTCTGTCAAGCTTACTGTCGCTTCTGGAGGTAAGTTTTCTAAATCGATACCTCCTTGACGACTAATTCCCTGCACGCGCACATAGGCGTATAACAGATAAGGAGCTGTATTTCCTTTTAACGATAGCATTTTGTCATAGCTGAATCGGTAATTACTGGTTCGATTTTGGCTCAAATCAGCATACTTAACAGCACTCAATCCCACAATTTGAGAGACTTGTTGCTTAAATTCTTCTGTTTCCGTCCGCTCTTCTGAAATGAGTCTTTGGTCTAAATCTTGACGCGCTCTCAGAATAGCTTCATCTAATAAATCCCGTAATCTAATGGTTTCTCCTTCACGAGTTTTGAGTTTCTTACCGTCTTCTCCTTGCACTAATCCAAAGGGAACATGAATGACTTCTATGTGATCTGGAAGCCAACCGGCACGTTTGGCAACTTGGAAAACTTGGGCAAAATGATTGGATTGTCCTGCATCGGTGACATAAATGAGGCGATCGCCCCCATCCTGTTTAATCCGATACTGTAAGGCGGCTAAATCCGTAGTCGCATAGTTATAGCCTCCATCGGATTTTTTGACAATTAATGGCAGTGGATCGCCGTCTTTATTGGTAAACCCTTCCAGAAATACACAACTTGCACCCTCATTTTCTTCTAATAATCCCAAGTCTTCTAAATCCTGAACGACATTGGAGAGCATCTCATTATAAAAAGATTCTCCTCTTTCTGTAAGACGAATGTCCAGCCAATCATAAATCACTTGAAATGCTTGCCGGGATTGTTCACATAATAACTGCCAAGCTTTATAGCTCTGTTCATCTCCACTTTGCAATTTAACCACGGCTTGACGAGAGGTTTCTTTAAAATCTTCATCTTCGTCAAAGCGTTTTTTGGCTTGTTTATAGAAGGCAACTAAATCTCCTAACTCTAAAGCATTGGCTTTCGTCAGGGCTTCCGGATAGGCTTCTTGGAGATAGGTGATTAACATGCCAAACTGAGTTCCCCAGTCGCCTACATGATTAAGACGCAAAACCTTATGCCCCCGAAATTCTAAGATCCGAGCGATGGAATCCCCAATAATCGTGGAGCGCAAATGACCCACATGCATTTCTTTGGCAATGTTCGGACTGGAGAAATCTACAACTACAGTTTGAGGATGAGCAACTGGAGCCATGCCTAAGCGAGAATCTTGTTGGAGTTGAGAAACTTGCTGTTCTAGATAACTGGGTTTAAATCTGAGATTGATAAACCCTTGTTTGGCAATTTCTGGTGTTTCGTAGGCTTCTCCCAAGTCGAGATGATTGATTAAGGTTTGGGCAATATCTTGGGGTTTTTGTTTGAGTTTTTTAGCTAGGGAAAGAGCGATATTACACTGATAATCGCCAAATTGCGGATCGCTGGCAATGAAGACGAGGGGATCGGTATCGGCAAAATCATGGCCAAAGGCAGCAACGAGGGCGGCTGAAAATTGGGTTCTGAGGGTGTCTAAGGTTGAGTTCATGGTTGTATGATCGATGGCAAATGCTGACCTTACCCTAATTTCATACTTAAGTCTAGCCAGGACGATCGCGTAATGGGGGCACTGCTGGAAATATAGTCTACTCCGGTTTGGGCGATCGCTCGAATGGTTTCTAGGTTGACATTGCCAGAGGCTTCAATTTTAACTACATGAGACGCTTGGCGGATGATTTGCACAGCTTCGGTCATTAACTCAAGGCTCATATTATCAAGCATGATGATATCGGCTTGGTGTTCGAGTGCTTCTTGGACTTGAGTTAGGGTTTCGGTTTCCACTTCTATAGTCAGAGGGTAGGGCATCCGTTGACGAATTTGGGCGATCGCTTCCCCAATTCCCCCCGCAACTGCAATATGGTTGTCTTTGATCATCACAGCATCATCGAGTCCCATACGATGATTGACCGCTCCCCCAACTTGGGAGGCATATTTTTCTAAGATTCTTAAACCGGGTGTGGTTTTGCGAGTATCGACAAACTGAGTGGATAAGTCAGCAATGCGATCGACATATTCGCGGGTAGCAGTGGCAATACCGCTCAGTCGCATCGCCAAGTTGAGAGCGACTCGTTCACCCATGAGTAGGGACTCTAATGATCCTTTGAGTTTAGCGATCGGTTCTCCTGGACGACAAGCTTCTCCCTCTGAGAGCAAGGGAATGAGTTCAGTATTGGCATCAAGGAGTTGGAATACTCGGTTGGCGATCGGTAAACCGGCTACTCTACCAAATGCTTTCGCCGTCCACTGACCCTCGATAGGCTGCTTTGAGGTCAGGTTTAAGCCTTGGGTGGTGCGATCTCCTCGACCAATATCCTCCATCAACCAATCCTTGAGCCAACCATCTAAACCAAGAGTAACAGGCATCAATACTGTTGAACTCATAAGCAACTCCCTCTATCCATGTAGAAAACCTCTATTTCCCTAAAATCGCTCATTTTTTTCGATCCTGTCAAGCCTTACATATCAAAGGTTGTAGCGTTTATCTAAAAAAAATATCAGATTTTTTTCAAAAATAGGGTTGACAAGGAAGGGGAAGATTGGCTATATTCGTATTTGTGCTTGAGAGGACGGCAGCGAACAGCTGACCCCCAATCGAAGCCACCGAACCTAGAAAATTCTATAGTTTGAAAGCCTAAACTAAATGAGTTAGACCCTCGTTAGTGAATTGAACTGAAGCGCTCTCTTTAGGGAGAGAAGCTAAAGTTAATCAAGATGATAAGG
>NZ_JAQOSP010000030.1 GCF_030068475.1 Roseofilum acuticapitatum BLCC-M154
AGCAAAAGTTATTTAAGCACGCCAATAGTGGCTGCTGTAGCTAACCCGACAAATGGGCAAGAGAATTGCCCATTTTTAGCCCATTGAAACCTATCCATTATGGGGGGTGTTATGGTGGATTTAGGCAGATTTTAGGCAGGGGCACTACCCTTGGAGGGTGAGGTCATCAGTTCAAACTGAGTCACCATATACTTCAGATAAATAAGCCCGTGACGAGGATTGAACTCGTGACCTCACCCTTACCAAGGGTGTGCTCTACCACTGAGCTACACGGGCAATGAATTAACCCAATCTTGATTGTGACTCTTGTTCAGAAGAGGCGGTGATGGGCCGAGCTGGATTTGAACCAGCGTAGGCGTAGCCAGCGGATTTACAGTCCGCCCCCATTAACCACTCGGGCATCGACCCTTTCGCTCACCGACTTCCTAATTTAGCATAAGGTTTAGGAAAAACACAACCCCCTAAGAAAACTTTTTTGAAAATGGGGGTTATTGATCGAGAGAATTTTCTCCAGATGCAGGGGGTCGGGGCGATCGCCCCCTTCCGGGTAAGCCAGGAATCCACCGACGATCTTTGCTGGGCTTCGCCGTGCGTCCCGGACGGGGAGGACGATGGGGAAAGTCACTTTCATCATAAATTTCGCCCACCAACTCTTCTAAGACATCTTCAAGGGTAACCAGTCCCACGGTTCCGCCATACTCATCCACGACAATCGCCAAATGAATCCGACTGTGGAGCATTTCCTTCAACAAATCACTTACCCCTTTCACCTCTGGCACATAGACTGGGGCATCCATTCCGGCGGTTACTGGGGCTAAATTGCGCTCTCCTGGAGGCAAATTCTTCAGGGTTTGCAGGGCCCGTTTGAGGTGAACCACACCGACAATCTGATCTTTGGACTCTTCCTGAACGGGAATGCGGGAAAACCCGGTTTCTAAACAAAGATTCACCAACTCTTGCAACGTGGCTTCATGGGAAATCGTCCGCATATCAATCCGAGGTTTAACCACATCTTTAGCCGTCAACTCATCCAGCATCAGGGCTTTATTGAGCAACTCGTGCTTATAGAAATCCAGTTTCCCCTTACCCCCCAAAATCTCAATCATCAGTTGCAAATCTTGCAGTGATGCATCCTCCTGGGTGGCATTACCCTGGAAAAAGCGAATGGCACTTTGGGCAATCCATTCCAGAAAATCGATAATGCCAATGGTGGATAAGGCACGGGATAGCCAATAAATGGGCCGCACCACTGCCTTAAAGAAGGGCAAAACATTGTTAATGGCTAGGGATTTGGGGGTGATTTCGCCAAAAATCAAGACCAGAAATGTAATTAAGGCGGTGGCAACCCCTAACCCCGCATTCCCCAACCAGAGGGCAAATAAGTTACTGGTGAGGACAGCAGAAAAGTTATTAATTAGATTATTCCCGACCAGCAGGGTAGTGATAAATCGGGTTCGCTGTTCTAGAACTAGGCGAAAAATCCCTTGGGGGTCTCCTTGTTCCTTAATCAGGGCGCGGAGTTTGAAGTTATCGAGGGCAGTAATGGCGGTTTCTGAGCCAGAGAAGCAGGCTGAGAGAACTAACATAATCATGAGGGCTGTTACATCTAGCCAGATGGAGCCAAGGAGGGGGCCACTTTCAGCCGTTGCCAGTAAATGGGAGGTAAGAGGGTGGGGAATCACCAGAATGTTGGATAAGAAAGCGATACTTAATTATGGATGATTCATGATGGCATTGCTCAAGTTAGATTTCGGTAAAGTGTTTAGAGATGTTGCCCAAGGCGATCGCCAACACATCCAGAATCAGTAAGATAGCAATACAGATCCAGTCCAGTCTTTAGTGTAGCGATGAATATCACCCGCAAATGGTCAGCCAAACAGCAAAGAGCCAGAGAAATCCTGATCCGGCTGAAGCGTTTGTATCCGGATGCCACCTGTACCCTAACCTATGAAACGCCTGTACAGTTGCTGGTGGCGACCATTTTATCCGCCCAATGCACGGATGAGCGGGTGAATCAAGTGACCCCGGAGTTATTCCGACGTTATCCGGATGCCCCCAGGTTAGGGGATGCACCGTTAGAAGAATTGGAGGATTTGGTGCGATCGACCGGATTTTATCGCAATAAAGCCAAAAATATCAAAGGGGCTTGTCAAATGATCGCGCAAGATTTTGGCGGTCAAGTGCCGAAAAGAATGGAGGAACTGCTCAAACTGCCAGGGGTTGCTCGTAAAACTGCTAATGTTGTTCTTGCCCATGGTTTCGGCATCAATATGGGCGTAACAGTCGATACCCATGTTAAGCGTTTAAGTCACCGCTTAGGCTTAACTGAACATGAAGACCCCATTCGGGTAGAGCGAGATCTGATGCGCCTTTTGCCCCAACCCGATTGGGAAAATTGGTCTATCCGCCTAATTTACCATGGTCGCGCCATTTGTAAGGCGAAAAAACCGGATTGTGGCAATTGCGTGTTAGCTGATTTGTGTGGGTTTAATCAAGCTACAGAGAGCGCGTTCCTATAGGAGAAGCCACGGGTGTAACTAATAATGTTATATTTTGTCGTTCAACGACTCTGACAAACTGTCCCTTGAGCAAGGTGACTTCCTCCATAGAGGTCGCAGGCCACCAAGACCCCCGATAATAAACTCGTCCCCGTCCGTAGGGAACAATAGGTTGCTCAACAACCGCTTCTCCTTCTATCAGAATCACCGGATCAGAACTCGGCCAAGGAAACGATCGCGTTTGCGTTCCAGGAGAGTTCATCCATAAGGCCTGGACAAAGTGCCAGATTCGATCTGAGAACAGTATTTGATTTGCTCTAGAATGAGGGCTTGTGTATACACCCATGGACGTTACCCCAACTTTTTTGTGACTACTTTGCTCACTTTTGTGATGTATATCAATACTGTAAATTTGCTCTCCTGAATTGTCAAGGGATTTTTTCTGGGGATTTACATAATTTACCTCAAGCGTAATGAAGTCCATAAAAAGTCACTATATGTGACCTCGATGATTAACCCAAACCCAATGAATCCAGAAGAGTTTGAACAAGTCTACAGTGAACTAACCGATCGCCGTCAACAAGTCCTTAACGGCATCCTCTCCGGTGAGACAGACGCACAGATCGCCCATCAACTCGGTATTAGCGAAGCCGCTATCCGCAAGCATGTCGAGCGCATTGTCGATCATTTCGGTTTATCTAATTCTGAGTCACAGAACGGACAGCGCCGATCCAAGCGCTCCGATCTGGTTTCCCTAGTGGCTCGATTTAAGCCGGAACTGCTGAAAATACCACTACCGAGACAAAATGATGCAGAGGAGAGCCTCCTAGAGCTACTGCAAGAGATTCAGCCGATTGAATCTATTCACAAAGCTCTAGAACCTAAACTGCAACTCTGGCAAGAGAGCAGTGAGAGCAGCCAAAAGAAACAAATCGGCGATCGCCTGAAAAACACCGGATACGATACCTATATGCAAGGCGACTTCCCCGGAACCGTGTTTTATCTGCAATGGGCGCTCAAATTCCAGATTGACACTCCCGCAGTCCACTACAACCTCGCCTCAGCTTACGAAAAACTGAGCGACTTTCCCAACGCCTACCATCACTATAATCGAGCTGCCGAGGCCCAAACCCATGCCGCCCATGCTGCCATCAGCAACCTCTCTCGCTTAGACATTTTGACTCATAATCTGGATCGGGCGATTGAACGCATTACTCCCATTCTCAACCAAGTCAAGAATACCGCCGTTCTCTCCACCCTCTATAAAAACTTAGGATGGGCTTACTTCCTGCAAAAAGATCTTGACCAAGCCCAAACCTGGCTACGCAAAGCTATAGAATTAAATGGCGATCGCGCTGCACCCCATTGTCTCCTCGCTCAAGTCCTCCAAGCTCAAGGTAAACCTACAGAAGCCAGCCCCTACTGGGAAAAATGTTTAGACTGTGACACCCATCAAACGCGCTCTATTAATGCTCCCTGGCGATCGCCAGAACTCGACCTCTGGCAACTCGAAGCCCGGCAACACCTCAACACCCGTCTCGATAGCCAAACTTTAACCCAAGGGTTAGAGATTGATTCTGACCCCATATCTCTGCCGCATTAGGACAATTAAATGGCTTGATTAAACCACAAAGACACAAAGGAACACAGAGATTTACGGCGATTTGCTGGCGTTGAATTGGCAAAGGGGAGAGCAATGATTCTCCCCTGGGATAGAGTAATGATGACTATTTGTGACGGATATAATCGTAGAGTCCTAAATATTGACTGCCAGGATTTTTCCAAGAATAATCGTAAGCCATGCCCTGAAGCACCAATTTTTGGAACTCTTGAGGATATTCATACCACAAACCGATCGCCCGATCCAAAGCTGATTCTAGAGCGCTATAATCTGTTTGATAGAACACATAGCCATTGCGTTCCTCTAAAGGTTTTTCCTGATCGTAATCCCGGTCAAACACCGTATTCTGTAAGCCACCCACCCCGCGCACAATCGGAACAGTCCCATATTTCAAACCAATCATCTGAGTTAAGCCGCAGGGTTCATAGTTACTCGGAACCACAATCATATCCGCACCCGCATAGATTAAGTGAGATAACTCTTCATTAAAGCCCAGTTCCAAATGACAATCAGCATTTTCATTCAAAAATAGCTTTTCATGCCAGAACCAGTCATTAATCCCTTGCTCAGTTGCCGAGCCAAGTAACACAAATTGCGCTCCCCGATGCAGGGCATAATAGATCGCATGGTGAACCAAATGCACCCCTTTTTGATCATCTAAGCGACCGATAAAAGCAATTAGAGGCTTTTTATCATCATGGGATAACCAGAGCCGCTCACGCAATGCCTTCTTATTCTTAGCTTTGTTCTTCAGAGTTTTCGGGCCATAATGATAGGGAATAAAGCGATCGATTTCTGGATTCCATACCTCATAATCAATCCCATTGAGAACCCCACCAAATTTATAATTATGCAAATCTAGGGTATGGCCTAAGCCATAGCTAATATCAGAATAGCGAGCTTCCCAAGCATGGTGAGGAGAAACTGTATTGACAAAATTAGAATAGACAATACCCCCTTTCATTAAGTTAATAGCAAAGGGATTAAAATTATCTTGCATACGATCGTATTCAAAATAATAGGACTCTCGATTGAGTCCTGTTGCCCAGAGAATATCAACGCCACCAATACCTTGATGCTTAAAGTTGTGGATGGTATAGCAAACCCGTTGAGTGTCCATACCATGATACTTATACATTTCATAGAGCAGTACCGGCACTAAACCGGTTTGCCAGTCATGGCAATGGATGACATCAGGGCGTTTGTTGGTTCTCAGGAGAAATTCTAGCGCCGCTTTGGAGAAGAAGGCAAAGCGCATATTATCGTCTTTGCAGCCATAGTAACAGCCACGATTGAAGAACAGATCGTCGGAGTGAGGATCGATGAAGAAACATAACCGTCCATGAACCCAACCACAGAGGACATCGCAGGAAATGGCTGCTCCATACCAAGGAACTTCGAGATTGTGATAGGCTTCGTGCAAACCCCAAATTTGGTCGTAGCGCATACAGTCGTATTTGGGGAGGATGATTTCCACACCTATCCCTCGGATTTCTAATTCTCGGCTCAGTCCGTAAACGACATCCCCTAAGCCTCCAGCTTTGATGACTGGAGCGCATTCAGAGGCGATCTGCACGATGTACATATTCACTCCTGGGTTCACAAAAGTTTATTCTCTCTGCTTTTATTCAAACATGAAGTCGGGGAATGGGGAATGGGGAATGGGAGTTAGGTGGCGATAAAAAAACGCTAACTCCTTTTCTGGAGTTAGCGTTAAGAAATGAAGGTGAGTACGGGAAGTTGAGGGTACTCACTCTTTTAGGATAACTAGCTTGCCAGGCTGTTGCTGCCATAGCTATCTAAGCTGTATCCGGGGACGCGGTTGGTGTAGTCGGTTTCTTGACCGGTTACGGATTTGGCGATGCTGTTGAAGCCGTCGGAATCCCAGTTGCGTTCGTGGATGGATTTGGTTTGTTCACCCATGAAGTAGGCTTGGGTTCCGATGACGGAAGCAGCGACCCAACCAGCGATGAAGAGTAAGGAAAGAATGACTAAGTTAACCATGTTGTTCTCCTGTGTGTGAACTTTTGTTTCGTCTCTTGTAAACTAATGTAACGAATTCTTGCCATATTTGTCAACATGATGTTAATCACAGGGGGTTGTGATCCAGATCGCCATAATCCATCATTCTTGAATGGTCATGGCGATCGCTTCCCTGCGAGAGAATTGCTATACAAAGTCACCGAGTGCGCGACTATATTTTCGGGTTCCAAAAATGCCGCGCTCCCTGTATTTGGCAATTTGGACTTTGAGAGTTGCTACTCGCTTTGCATAGCGTGAGGTAAGTTCAACGACAGAGCGATATTTCTCCTCCCAAGTATTCCCTTTCTCCAACGCACGGTTGATCGTGCGAATTTTGGCTCGTCCCTGATGTCGAATATCGGCCACAACGCAACAAACATAATCTGGCGCTTGATCCAGTCCATGCTGGCGAGCGAGGGTTTTCATCTTAGCCTTAAAATGGGTCACGCCACACTCAACCATAATGGCTCTATGAACCTCGGAATGGCTCACCCAGTGAACAAATTTAGCCGCGTTCATTACCTCGCGACGATCTACAGTGGTGTCAGTTTGGTTCAGGTAAGCCATGAGATCCTTATTATCTGAACCATCATTCGAGGTTAAGCGACGGTCAGGATTACCCATTTGATAGATATGCTGACCATCGGTTCTCAAGTCTGGGAAGTATGCTTGAGCTTCATCCGTTTGCAATAACTGACAGAAATATTTGACAAAATCTCCTTGGCAAACATGGGCAGCATATTGCAGAAAACCAAAGGTAAATTTGGCGCGGTCATAGGAATTGAGGCAGTTAAAAGATCCCTGACTTTCGCATTCGGCTGTTGGGGCAATAAAATAAGCCCAGAAGCCAAAGAGATCGTCATAGTCAGAGGGATTATAGACTCCAGCACTTTTATCTCCCACAAGCATCAGACCTCTTCTGTTGAAGTAGGAAACATCTGTGCCTACTTTGAACTGACTCCCGCTATCAAGGGTGGCATACCATTTGCGACCGGCTTCTCGAATCTCCACGTCAAAAGGGTTTGGGGGCAAGGGTATAGGAAGGGGTTGGTCGGGAGGGGCGATCGCGTCAGCGATGCGGAGCATTATCGCCGGAACATCTAGTGCATGGGTTGCCCTGCGGAGAATATCAATCAGTTCCTGTTTGGTTGTGGGAGTCCATGCTCGAATTGCGCTCTCTCCATTCATTCCATAAACCAAGGGGTGTCCCTCAGCATCACGAAAGATCTCAAATCCTGTAATTTCCATTGTTTAGATCTCCTAGTTTTATGCGTTTTAGGCCAGTTTTTGTGACTGAATTGTTCTTAAAGTTCAGGAATGGGTTTATCAGCCGATGCAATCAACACCGTATTAGCCTGATAACAGCTCTGCAAAACTTCCAGAAACTCTGCTTTATCTTTGGGAATCCACTTGCGAATGGCTGTTCCTTCATTCATGCCGACTATTACCAGTTTGTCTTGTGAATCTTGAAAGATATCAATCCATGTAATCTGTGATAGATCAGGTTCAAGACCAAAGGGATGAATAGAAGTCTCTAAGAGTTCATCACCAGGAATGATCGTTGTCATAAATCGATAGCTGTGGGATGCTTGATAACGAACATCTGACTTGATCAACTTCATAAACTCTTCATGTCCTGCTACCGTTCGACCCACAAGACAACCTGCACTTGCTCCACCAATGCTGCCAGTGTTGCCATCGCCATGATGTTGATTAATGCCTGTAGTTGTTTCTAATGGATCGCCTGTGCGGATCATATCTTCATTGACATCACGGTAAACCGGAACTGGCCAGTAATTCACTAATGCCTCGTAATTACTGTGCAAGCCAACTCGCCAAACTCGATATTGACCAAACTTAATTCTTGCAGCTCCTCGTTTCCATCCTTTAGGTATTCGATTTTTCCACTTTGTATAATGCCGACCGGGTTCGCAAGTTCCCACCCACTTCCCTACAAAACGTGGACAACCATCAACAATCTCAATTAGGCATCGCAAATCGTTGAATTGATCGGGAGCATCATCATTGAGGGTTCCATCACTGTTCATTCCCTCGACATAAACAATGTTGTAGCGCTCTTTGCCCAAGGAAATATGGTATCCTTCTTGCAGCATATAGGCCACAATGCGGCTGGGAATATCATCACTCAGGTGCAGTTGAACCACGCGATCGCGAGGGGTATGAAGCAGGGCCTGGGCGGTTTGAACGTCTAATGTGCCCACATTAGAGCAGCCGGTAATGTTTTGAAATTCCTTCAATGCTGCTGTACTCAGGGGGCCGAACTTTCCATCCACAGGAGGCTCTAAGAGGAAGAAACGATAGACCAAAATTTCCTGGATTTCTTTAACTAACTCAGCATCTCCTTTAATTTGATCGGGAGATAAGGTTGTAGAGTCAGTGATGTCTTGAATTTTCATAAGTTTGGAACTCAGAACACGAACATACAGCACGTTTCGCTATGAGTGAGGGACATTAAAGGGGGATGAACACCTATTGTCCACCCATGCAATGCAAAGTGCTGTAAGTGTTTCTTCTTAGTTGGTTTTTTCGATCCGGAGTGCTTTACATTAATTCAAGAATTCATATCAAGTTTAGAAAAACTTCCTGCTTTAGGCTTGGGGTGTGGGGTCACCGTATTTGATCAGGAGGGCGATCGCCAAACTCACTGCTAAAATCACCACCATACTGAGCGCCGAGCCAAATCCCCAGTTCTGAGTCGCGCCCAGAAACTGGTTGTAAATCAAACGAGCAGCCGTCATACTCGATGCACCTCCGAGCAGTTCTGGATTGACGAAATCGCCCAAACTACTGATAAAAACCAATAAGCTCCCGGCGGCAATGCCTTGGAAGGTTTGGGGGACGGTAATTTTCCAGAATCCTTGTAGGGGAGTTGCACCTAAATCGGCAGAAGCTTCTAATAACCGTTTATCCAGCTTTTCCAGTGCCGCATAGAGAATTAAGACCATATAGGGCAAAAAGCTGTAACTCATGCCAATGAGAACGGCTGGCCACTCATTGAGGAGATTTAAGGGGGGCAGGCCGATACTGGTAATGATGCTATTGAATACTCCTGTCCGTCGCAGGATGGTAATCCAAGCATAGGAGCGCAACAGGGAAGAAGTCCAGAGGGGCAGGACAAAGCCTAGGAGGATTAAATTTTGCCAGCGTTTGGGGGCATTCAGGGCGATCCAGTAGGCGACGGGGAAACCTAAGAGGAGACAAATTAGGGTTGTTCCGATCGCAAAAAAGAGCGATCGCCCAATCACTTGCAGGTAAACCGGTTGAAACACCTGCCAATAATTCTCCAACCCGGAAGGATTGACCACATCCCCTGGTCGAATATTGGGTACTAAACTTAACTCAAAAATCACCAGAGTCGGTAGCACTAAGAGCATCAAGAGCCACAAACCAGCAGGCCCTAGGAGGACACTGGGGCCAATCAAAGTTGACCAACGGCGTTTAGGAGTCGGCATTTCAGTTGAGTTGGATTCAGAAGGAACAGTTGAAGACATAAAGCGCTTGGCGCGGTAATGGGGAATGGGGAATAGGGAATGGGGAATAGGGAATAGGGAATAGGGAATGGGGAATGGGGAATAGGATCTTTTGCTTTAACTACTGGTTAATTGAGTCCAATAGCGGTCATAGAGTTGGGCAATATTGTCCTTCACGGGTGACACACTTTCACAGTTAGCCAAAACCTCTGGAGGCGGAAACAGGGTAGCATCCTGTTGGATCTCCTCCGGTAATTGTTCGTAGGCGACTCGATTCGCCGTGGCAAAACTGAGGCGTTTCGTAATTTCCGCCGCTATAGTGGGTTGCAACATGAAATTAATCCAAGCATAGGCTCCATCTGGATTGGGTGCGGTTTTGGGAATCACCAGGGTATCTGTCCACAGGGAAGACCCATTTTTAGGAATCACATAGCCTAAGTTTTCATCCTCTTCCATGATTTCACTAGCATCCACGGAATAGCCCATGGCAATTTTCAGATCGCCGGTCAAGATCTGGGGTCGCCAGGCATCAGAGGTAAAGGAGGCGATCGCCGGTTTCAGTTCCACCAGCGCTTCATAGGCTTCTTCTATTTCCTGAGCATTTTCCGAATTCAGAGAATAGCCCAAATGTTTCAGAGTCGCCCCCATCACCTCACGCACATCATTAAGCAGGGTCACTTGGCGACTAAGTTGGGATTGATTTTGCCATAAATACTCCCAATTTTCTGGCTCTCCACCTAAAGCCTGGCGATTATAAATTAACCCCGTAGTTCCCCAACTAATGGGGATACTGTGACCATTTCCAGGATCGTAGGGCGGATTCTGATAATTCTCAAAAAGCTGATTTAAGCCTTCAATACGACCGAGATCGAGGGGAGTTAATAACCCATCCTCCACCATTTTCAGCACCATATAATCCGAAGGATAAATGATACTATATGCACCGCCACCACCGGCTAAAATCTTAGCCAGCATCGCCTCATTAGAGTCAAACACATCAGCGATCACCTGAATACCCGTTTGCTGCTCAAACTGAGCCAGCAAATCCTCATCGGTATAACCAGCCCAGGTATAAATATAGAGTTTATTACTATCTCCCCTTTCCCCGCTTCGAGTTTGCACATCGGCCAACGTCCAACCACAAGAAGATAACCCGAAACCCGCTAAGGCAGCAGTTGTCCCCTGCAAGAAGCGGCGACGGTTGATCGGGCGAGAAGATGAAAGATGATCCGGCTTATCCTGTTGACTCATGGGCAACCCTTACTTCAATGATCGAGAGATTTTGATGAACTCAACTTCTCTATAGTATTTTCTAGTGAGATGCCCTCTCCCTAAATCCCTCTCCCAGGGGAGAGGGACTTTTTTCCCCTTCTCCTGTGGGAGAAGGGGGTTGGGGGATGAGGGCAGGTTTCGGCTCAGATCCCCTCTCCCTAAATCCCTCTCCCACTGGGAGAGGGACTTTTCCCCCCTTCTCCTGTGGAAGAAGGGGGTTGGGGGATGAGGGCAACCGTTGATAACTCATTCAAAAATGCTATATAACTTTTAAAATTGAGATCGTTTTATTCATGCAAAGCCAAACAATCTGTCGGCTGCCAATGGACATAGAAGGCAGTTTCAGGATTAGATAAGGCTTGAGAATAGGAACTCCCTTCGCGAACCGGTTGGGATACGGTAATTTGGTCTCCAGAAACCAATTCCACCACACATTGAATATGGGTTCCCATAAACATCGTATGCTTAATCCGGCCTTGAAAACAGTTGCGATCGCCCTCTGGAGGGGTCAAACTGAGGTGGATTTTCTCCGGTCGCACACTCACCACCAGGCGATCGCCCCCTCCAGTGCTACCATTAAGGTCAGAAGCCGCCCAAATCTTCAATCCCTTCTCCGTTTGCACCTCAACTGCTCCTGAATTTAGGGATGCTCTACGACCCTTGAACAAATTGGTATCGCCAATAAAATCAGCCACAAACGGAGTTGCTGGACGATTATAGATCTCACTGGGAGAGCCAATTTGTTCAATTTTACCATCGCGCATAATCGCGATGCGATCGGACAGAGAAAGCGCCTCTTCCTGATCGTGGGTAACCATCACAAACGTGAGTCCTAACTCCTGATGCAAATTAGACAATTCTACCTGCATCTCTTTGCGTAATTTCAGATCCAACGCTCCCAAGGGTTCATCCAATAACAACACCGCCGGTCGATTCACTAACGCTCGTGCTAGAGCCACCCGTTGTTGCTGTCCCCCTGACATTTGTTTCGGCAAACGATGAGCAAAGGACTCCATTTTTACCAACCGCAGGGCTTCCTTCACCCGGTCTTCGATTTGGGCTTTAGTCAGCTTTTTCAACCGGAGTCCAAAAGCAATATTTTCCCAAACATTCATATGTCCAAACAGGGCATAGCTTTGAAACACAGTATTCACTGGACGACGGTAAGGGGGCACATGATTAACCGATTGCCCTTGAAGCAATAACTCCCCAGCAGAGGGCATTTCAAACCCAGCGATCAGCCTGAGCGTCGTGGTTTTTCCACACCCAGAGGGGCCAAGGATACTGAAAAATTCACCGGAGTGAATATTTAAGTTTACACCTCGGACAGCCGTTTCTGAGCCAAACACCTTAAAGACTTTGCGAAGCTCAACATCTAACTCGACATTGGTTTCCCGATTAATTTGATTAGTTGCGGTCTGAGACATAATGAGAACCCCTAGCAATGAGTTCAGAGTTAAGCAGGGACAGTAACAAGGATCTAGATAGTTTCAGTTTAATCTATTCTGAGTACCGCTTGATATCGTATCTGATTTTGATCGAACTCGATCCAATGCTATCCAAGCACTCATCCCTAATGCCTGCGCGATCGCTGCGAATGCTATATTAATCTCTTCTAATGGAAATAATCATAAATGTTTTGGGCTAAATTGGGGCCAATTCTGGGGACTTGTTGGAGTTGTTTGGGGGTGGCTTGGGCGATCGCATCTAAAGACGGAAAATGCTTGTATAATTGCTTTTGTCGCTCATAGCCTAATCCCGGAATTGCGTCTAGACGAGAGCTGAGGAAGCGATCGCCCCGTTGCTGACGATGGAAGCTCACAGCAAACCGGTGGGACTCATCCCGAACCCGTCGCAGTAACTGCACTCCAGGTTGATCGCGATCGGTGGGAAGAGGAGTAGAATCACCCGGTTGAAAGATTTCTTCCTCCTGTTTGGCTAAACTAATCACCCGCAAGTCGGGTAACAGTTCTAACTCCGAAAGAACCGCAACCACTGCCGATAACTGCCCTTTTCCCCCATCAATGAGCAGTAGATCGGGGAAATCTGGGTTTCCCTGACGGGGAAGTTGGGGATTGTCCAGAAAAGCGCGAAATCGACGACGAATGACTTCTGAAAGGGAGGCAAAATCATCAGAATGACCGGGTTGAACGCTGGGATTTTTGATCTGATAATGGCGATAATATTGTTTTGCGGGCATCCCATTCACAAACACCACCTGAGAGCCAACTGCATTTGAACCTTGCAAATGGGAAATATCGTAACCCTCGATCCGTCGGGGAGTTTCGGGTAAGTTGAGAATTTGAGCTAAATCCGTGAGGCTTCGTTGGGTGCGATCGCCTAATTTCTGCATTCGGTTTAGCTCCGCTTGGGCATTGCGATAAACTAAATCAATCAGTTCTGCCTTACTTTGCCGTTGCGGAACCTGAATCGTCACTTTTTTTCCCTTGTGATTGTGCAAGAACTCCAGCAGAAACTCTGCATCTTGTAAAGGATATTGCACCAGAATTTCCGGCGGAATTTCTAGAGCATCAGCGCTTTGGTAATGCTCCTCTAAAACCCGTTGTAAAATTGCTCCTGGTTCCCCCGATTCGGCAAAGAACCCCAACCGACCCACCAATTTACCGCTACGAATCTGGAATAACTGAATACAGCAGCGTTCTGCGTCCTCTGCTAGGGCGATCGCGTCCTGTGAAACGCGATCGTCCGATAAATCCACCTTCTGACGCGCATTCAGTGCTTGCAACCCCAGAATTTGATCTCGAAATTGAGCCGCCAATTCAAAATTGAGACCCTCTGAAGCCTCCTGCATTTTTGCCGTCAATTCCTCCACCAACTCCGCCGTTCTCCCTTGAAAGATCATGGCAATTTTTTGCATCATTTGCCGATACTCTTCCACCGAGATTAACTCTTGACAAACTCCCGGACAGCGCCCCATATCATAATTCAAACAAGTCCGGTCTTTATAGAGCGGTTTCGGTCGTTGTCGCTGGGGAAAAACTCGCTTAATTAAATCCAAAGTTTGCCGCAATTGTCCCCCATCCACATAGGGGCCATAATATTTATCCTTCCGGTTTCTCCGTTTGCGCTTGCGGGTAATAAAGATATGAGGATAATCCTCTGACCAGGTAATGCAAATATAAGGATACTTCTTATCATCCTTAAGCAGCACATTAAACCGGGGTTGATGGCGCTTAATTAGAGTAGATTCTAAAGCCAGAGCTTCCGCCTCAGTATCTGTAATAATCCATTCAATATCGCTCACCTTTCGCACCATTAAGGCAATGCGAGCATTATGGCTACTAAAATCCCGAAAATAGGAGCGTACACGAGTTCTGAGTTGTTTGGATTTACCAATATAGATAATCGAGTTACCCCGATCTTTCATCAAATAAACCCCTGGTAACTTCGGAATTTCTTGTAGATATTGCTGTAGGCGCTCTGGATTTTCACAGAGTAATTCTGAGTCAGTGTTGTTGGTCATAATGATTACTTACAGCGCTTTGCTCGATCGTGACTTAATATTATTTTACATTTTGCTTAAAAACCCAGCCAAGGCAAGTTTTGATTACCCAGTAAATCCAGTACCTTGGTACTATCAATGGGTCGAGAAAAAAAGTAACCTTGACCCCACTCACAACCTAATTCAGATAAGATTTTCAATTGTCCTAGGGTTTCTACTCCTTCCGCAATCACTTCCATCTTTAAATGATGGGCTAAATTGATAATCGTTCTGACAATATCTGATTGTTCGCCATTTTCTCCCATGTTACTCACAAAAGATTTATCTATTTTTAGGATATCTAAAGGGAATCGATGTAAATAACTTAAAGAAGAATATCCTGTCCCAAAGTCATCCATACAGAGTTTAATCGAACGTTCCTTTAATTGGCTTAGAACTTGATTAACATAATCCGCATTATTAATAATCATACTTTCGGTGATTTCCAGCTTTAAATGATTGGCATGAATCTGGGATTGATGAATAATTTGATCGATTTTTTCTAATAAATCAGGTCGCGATAGCTGACAACCCGATAAATTAACCGCCATAGTTAGGCGATGGTGACCATTATTCTCCCATATCCGCAATTGATTACAGGCTTCTTCGAGTACCCATTGTCCCAGTAATGCAATTAAACCGGTTTCTTCAGCAATGGGAATAAATTGCATGGGGGAAACCATCCCCAATTCAGGATGTTGCCAGCGTAAGAGGGCTTCAAATCCAGCAATCTCTCCGGTTTTTAAGCAAGTAATGGGTTGATAATAAACAATAAACTGATTATCTTTAAGAGTTTCGGGTTTTTCTAATAGTTGAACTGCGCGACGCAAATCATTTTCAAGTTTTAACTGATTCATGACTCGCGTATGAGTTTCTAAATCAAAGACTTCATACCGAGCGCGTCCTTTAGATTTAGCATGATACATGACAATATCGGCATCCCGAAGCACTTGTTCGGGTCGTTCATAGGTGGTAGAACTCAGGGCTATACCAATACTAACGGTAGAGAGAATTTGATGACCATTGACTGAGAAAGGATAAGCCATATTTTGGTGAATGCATTCTGCTAATTGATTGGCTTGAGTCCAGTCTGAGATGTTGGTTAATAGAATGGCAAATTCATCACTCCCTAAATGGGCAATTAGGGTTTGTTCTGCGGACAGATGAAATTGTTTTTCTATCACTGCGTCGAGTCGTTTGGATAATTCAATCAGGAGGCGATCGCCAATGGTATGGCCGAGAGTATCATTAACGACTTTGAATCGATCTAGATCGAGAAATAAGATCGCAAATTTATACTCTTTACAAACTTGAGCTTCTTCAATCGCTTTTTGTAACTGATCCATAAACAGAGTGCGATTGGGCAAACCCGTTAGGGGATCGTGGTAAGCGTTATACCGAAGTTGAGTCGCAATTTTTTCTTTTTTGTCGATCTCAGCTTGCAGTTGTTTGACGGCAGCTCTTAGCTTAAATGTCCGTTCTTCAATGGCTGCTTCGAGTTTGGTTTGAATATGATTGAGTTCTGCTTCGGCACGATGGTGAGCGATCGCCCCCCCAAAACAATCCGCCACCGTGGTTAAAATCTCAATTTCTTCTGCTGTCCATCGGCGATTGGTTTGACAATCATCAAACTCAATAAAACCCCAAAACTGTTCATGGGCAAAAATGGGCAGTACCAACAGGGAACAAACTTGGCGATCGCCTAAAAACTGTTTTTCCCATTCTGGCAGCTCATCTAGATAACCCGTAATCGGTTTCCCTTGGGACAGTCCATCATACCAGCGCCGCAGCACCGTAGTATAAGATAAATTTTGTAATTCAAGATTATTGAAGGGAAGAGAAATTAACTCTGGAGTCCATTCCCACCATTGACTAGCCAATAAAGACTGGGTAACCGGATCGGCATGATTCTGGAAAACATACACGCGATCGATCGCCAAAGCTTCCCCAATATGGGCTAAAGCTACATGCATCGCTTCATGGCGATCGGACAGAGTAAGCAAGCAATGAGTGGCTTGAGTCACCCCTTGAAGAAGACGAATATGATATTCAGGATCGAGCATAGAAGCTTAGGGAAAATGTATCACTGAAAACAGTCGAAATTCCTATCTGACAATCGACCCCTTGGAGGTTATTACCCGACAAATTTGCCTTGTGGAAGTTGCTCTGTGACAAATTGGCTTTTTGAAATTGACTAATAGTATATAGTGCATAGTATCATCAACATCCAGTTGCAGTGCTGTCACATAGCTGGCCATATTTCTCAAATTAATCCCTTAAACATTAACCATGCAAACCTTTAACCCCATCTACTATGTCTACCTCCCACCGTCAAGCCAACCAATATGTCCGAGAACTCCTAGATGAGAACCCTATTACGGAACTCTCAGAGAAACTCCAACCTAACCCTAAACCCTTACCGCGTAAGTTTCGCGGGGCATTTCGTCTCAGTCGTCAGCGAGTGGAACAGCATTGGAAGCAATTGGATACTGCCCCTGAAACCCAAGCGAACTTGTTGGATGGACAAACCCTCTCTCAATTGCCTGTCTATCAGTATAATATTGAAAACTTTATCGGTACAGTGAAATTACCCGTCGGTATTGCTGGCCCCCTACGGGTAAATGGACTATTTGCCCAAGAGGATTATTATGTGCCTTTAGCGACAACTGAAGCGGCCCTGGTTGCGTCCTATTCGCGAGGATGTCAATTAATTTCAGAAGTTGGGGGATGTCAAGCATTATTACTCAATGAAGCTGTAAACCGCACACCTGGATTTGCCTTTCGCCATTTGCAAGAGGTAGGCTTATTTTTGGCTTGGGTGGTGGGAGAACAGGAAAGGTTTAAGCAAGAAGCAGAACGGACAACGCACTACGGTAAATTAATTGATACCCGAATTACGGTGGAAGGCAATCATGTTTATCTGGATTTTCAGTTTACGACTGGGGATGCGGCGGGTCAAAATATGGTGACTTTGGCAACGGATGCGATATGTCAGTACATCCTCAGTCAGAGTCCAGTGGCTCCACAATATTGGTTTATTGAGGCGAATCTATCGGGGGATAAGAAGGCCAGCGCCCAATCGTTTTCTGGAGTGCGAGGTAAAAAAGTGACCGCCGAGGTGACGATACCCGCTCACTCGGTTGCCCAACGGTTGCACACGAGTCCAGCACAAATGGTGAACTATTGGCGGATGTCGGCTTTGGGGGGAACGATGAGCGGAACGATAGGGATTCAAGGTCATTATGCTAATGGGTTGGCAGCGTTGTATATTGCTTGCGGTCAGGATGCGGCTTGTGTGGCGGAGTCTGCGGTGGGGGTGACGCGGTTTGAGTTAACGCCAGAGGGGGATTTATATGCGGCGGTTACTCTGCCGAATTTGATTGTGGGTACGGTAGGGGGAGGTACGGGGTTACCGAGTCAGCAGGCTTGTTTGCAGATTTTGGGGTTAGCGGGTGCGGGTAAGGCTAGGGCGTTTGCTGAACTGTGCGCGGGGTTGGCGTTGGCGGGGGAGTTGTCAATTATTGGGGCATTATGTGCGGGCGAGTTTGTGCAAGCTCATGCTCGGTTGGCGCGGGAGCGTTGAGGAAGAGGGTTGAACAAACCGATTCAATTGAGGGCAACTTCTGCCCGAAAGAGCAACTTTTGCTGATAGCGGTATCCCGGTGCAACCACCGTCACTAAAGTGCCTGGATCGGCGGTTCCTTGGCTCAGTTGATGCCATTGGGGATCGTAAGCAAGGCGATCGCCGACTGCACCTATTACTTCTAGTCCCCAACTTTGCACCAATCGCTCAACCGGTGTGACTAATTTGACTAAATTCCCTGGCTTGATATTCGCTTCCTGTTCCACTTTAGCCACGGCGATCGGCCAATAGCGCAACCAAGATTCTAACTGGTCTAAGCTCTCTCGCTCAAAACGCTCTTTGAGATCTGCTGATTGTTGTTCCAGTTGTAGTTGCAGGCGATTGTATTCTTGCCGTAATTCAGTTACCGGATCGGGCAGTTTAGCCAAAGTCGATAACAATTCTGGGGCAGAAATCTGTAGGGCTGTAGCTAACTGTAACAGGGTACTTATTTTCAGATCCTCTATCTTCCCTTGACGGATACGCCGCAATTGTTTCAGAGAGACTCCTGAAGCCTGGCTTAAGGCTGTCCAAGAGGTTAAACCCACCTTTTCCATCAAAGGTTGGAGGACAGAATTTAAGGGAAACTTGGCATCTAATGGGGTCATGGTTCTAAAGGTTTACAGCACTTTTAAGAGCGAGAAGTTATTCAAACTGGGTTGAATTCAGAATTGCCCCTCGTAAATAGGCATCCTGGAACCGAGTTCCGATTAAATTCGCTCGGCTTAAATTCGTCCATCTTAAATCGGTTTGATACAAATCCGCATTACTCAAATTTGCGCCCCATAAATAGGCTCCTGCTAAATGGGCTTGACTTAAATTCGCTGCCCTTAAATCTACTCGATAGAGATGGGCGTTAATCAACTCTGTGTGATGTAAAACCGCATTCATGAGAACCGCTCCACTCAGGTTAGCTTGCAGACAATTGGCATAACTTAAATTACAGCGCCTTAAATTGGTATCGCTTAAATCCGCATCCTTAAGATTCGCCCTCATCAGATTTGCACCACTCAAAGAAGCTCCTCGCAGATTTGCTCCCTCTAAATTGGCTTCGGTTAAATCTGCGCCCATCAAATTCGCCCCACTTAAATCGGCGGTGCTTAAATCGGCTTGCTTAAACTGTGTACCAATTGCTTGACTTTCCCTTAAGCAAGCAGTAGAAAATAGGGTATGAGAGGCGATCGCCCCACTCAAATTCACTCGATCGAGATTCGCCCCCTCCAGTTCAGCACGCGATAGATTCGCCCGTCTCAAATCCACCCCTGCTAAATCAATGCCTGGGAGCCGATACCCCCCCAAATCCGTCTCACTCAGATCCGGAGTAATCTCTGGATAAGTCATTTTCCACTTATGCCAGGTTGGAAGTCCGCGATAAAAGAATGCTAAATGTTCAGAATTCGCCATAACACCTTATAGAGTAGAATCCGGAGCTGGGTTTTCTCGTCCAGAGATATTTTCGATCGCCGCCAGAGCTGCTTGAGAAGCCGCAATAATATCTCGTTCTTCGCCCCCTAAATAGAGACGACCAAAAATCCCCACCGCTTGGATTTGTAAAATATTAATCAGCGCCGCCTTTTCCGACTCATTCGCCGCCAACGCTGCATAGGCTGCCGGTTGCACCTCCAAAACATAGAGGGTTTGCCCCGCTAAAATCATCTGTCCGCGACGGTTACGGTTAATCAATTGGGTTTGGTGGGGATCGATATTGCGAATCACTTGGCTCGAAATCACACGGGGTTTCAGGCGATCGCGCTCCGTTACCCCCAAAGCATCTAAAATCGCCTGTCCTGCTGCCCGCGTTTCCCCCTGGCTACTCGAATGAATCTCCAACAGTCCATAGAGTCGCTCCACAAACTGAACCGCCGGGCGAACCCGCGTCGCCTTCAGCGCCACATCCGTAATTCGATTAATTTCAATCCCTGGGGCAACCTCCACCCACAGCGACGTATCTCCCGGTAAAGGAAGAAAGCCTAAAGCCACCGTACCAATATAGGCAGCGTGCTGCGGTTGTAGGTTATCAATAAAAACATAGCTTCGTAATTCCGTAGCCAAAATCCAGAATACTCCCAATCTGTCTCCCTAGACATTCAATCATATCTTGGTATGGGCCCCCATTTGGGCATGGGGAGATGGGGAGATGGGGGGATCGGGAGACACGCAGATGGGTAAGATGTCTAATAACTCAACATTCATTCCCTAATTCATGAAAAAGCCAGTCAATAAGTTTAGCCATCTCACGGCTATTGACCGTACATTCTTATCCTTTCCCGCCCGGTTTTTATTAGAAAGAAACCTATTACAAGGCCAGATCCTAGACTTTGGTTGTGGGTTGGGGAATGATGTTAAACTGCTCTCTCAGCAAGGCTTTCAGATTCAAGGCTACGATCGACACTACTTCCCCCAATATCCGCAACATAAATTTGATACGATTCTTTGCTTTTATGTTCTCAATGTGTTATTTCCTGAAGAACAGGCAACTGTAATGATGGAAGTCTCTCATCTCTTGAAACCGGGCGGAAAAGCCTATTATGCAGTCAGGCGAGATATTAAAAGGGAGGGATTTAGACAACATTATGTGCATCAAAAGCCGACCTATCAATGTATGGTTAAGCTGCCCTTTCCGTCCCTTCACTTAGATGACTCTTGCCAAATCTATGAGTATGTTCACTACAATCATCAAAAACATTCAGACAAACGCTGTATTTTTTGCAATCCCCGCAAAAGTTTAAGGTTACTGACAGAATCAGCGACAGCCTATGCCATGTTTGACGGTTATCCCGTGAGTAAAGGTCATGTTTTAATTGTTCCCAAGCGCCATATTGCCAACTATTTTGAATTACCCTTTAAAGAACAATCTGCTTGCTGGTTTATGGCGAATAAAGTGCAAGAGCTGTTAACTCAAGAATTTCAGCCCGATGGGTTTAATGTGGGCATTAATATTAATCATGCCGCCGGTCAGAAAATGGATCATGTGACTATTCATATTATTCCTCGCTATCGAGAGGATGCTGGAGGAAATCGAGGTGGAATTCGGCATGTATTGCCTAAATCCATTCAAAACTAATACTTCATCTCGGCTGAAATTCAATTCGGTCTTGGCGAATAATCAGGTCATAATCGCCAAAGAAATCATGGCCGAGTAAGCCAATTTCTAATTGGGAACCGGCAATAATGACGGGTAAGTTCTGCACGACTAAACCTTGAACGGCAATAGATTCAACTAAACCGATGGGGACAGTGATGCCTTTGGCGCTGGCAGTATCCATTTGGGCCGATCCAATGATGGGAAGATCTAGGGATTGGGCCATGCTTTGGGTAATGACGACTCCTGTGGCTCCGGTATCGACAATCATTTCAAAGGTTCGGGTTTGATTAAAGACCACATCAATCACTGGGGTTCCGGCTTCTCGGCGCTTAATGGGAGTTTGGATGGCTCCCGGCTGAACGGCAATGATTTTGGGAGTAGGGGCAGGGGCTGGGGAAGCGGTTTGAGTTTGGGTTTGGGCGTATGTTAGGTTTTGCTGATATTCCTTGATTTTTTGTTGGGCTAGGGTGTGCTGAGGACTTTGGGGAGGAATTTGTTGGAGGAGGGAGATCGCCTGTTGCCATTGCCGAACAACTAATTGCCAATCCCCTGGAGATTGGGCAGACTGGGCAATACTGGCTGCACCATAGGCTTTGTCGAGGGCCCGTTGTAGGGTTTTTTGGTGGGAGACAACGGGAGAGGGTTTGGGGGAAGGAGAAGGGGATGGGGAAGCGATCGCCGGTGGCACTTCTGGAGTCGGCCGATCGACCGGATCTTCTGGCGATCGCTCACAAGCCACCATCAAGAGGGCTATCCCCAATAAAATCAACCCTTTCACCCCTTTTTTCCCAATTTGAGTATTCATTGGCAAAAACAATCTAAAAATACCATTGCTTCCTTTTTCCCTGTGCGATAATAACCAACGTTCTTAATCCTGCTTGATGCCTATGCCACTCAAAGATGCTAAACCCGCCCTTCTCGTCCTTGCTGATGGCACAGCCTATCGCGGTTGGTCTTTCGGTGCGACGGGAACCACCCTCGGAGAAGTTGTGTTCAATACGGGAATGACAGGCTATCAAGAAGTCCTCACCGATCCCAGTTACTGCGGTCAAATTGTAACCTTTACTTATCCCGAATTGGGTAACACCGGAGTTAACTTAGACGACGAAGAATCCGATCGCCCCTATGTCAAAGGGGCGATCGCCCGCAATATTTGCGCCATTCCCAGCAATTGGCGCTCCACCGAATCCCTCCCCGACTATCTTAAACGCCATAATATCATCGGCATTTACGGTATCGATACCCGTGCCCTAACCCGAAAGTTGCGGGGCTTTGGCTCCATGAATGGGGGCATCTCCACCGAAATCCTCGATGAGAATCAACTGCTCGAACAAGTCAAACAAGCCCCCGACATGAACGGCTTAAACCTGGTGCGCGAAGTCACCACTACCTCAACTTACGAATGGTCAGACACCACCCCAGAACTCTGGGAATTCAACCCTGAAGGCGTTAAACCCAATACTCCAACCTATACCGTAGTGGCGATCGATTTTGGAGTCAAACGCAATATCCTGCGGCGGTTAGCCAGCTACGGTTGTCGGGTAATTGTCGTTCCTGCCAGCACTCCCGCCCAAGAAATCCTCAGCCATAACCCCGATGGTATTTTCCTCTCCAACGGCCCAGGAGACCCCTCCGCCGTCACCGAAGGAGTAGAAACGGCCAAAGAACTGGTTAAAGCTGGAAAACCCATGTTTGGCATTTGTATGGGTCACCAAATTCTGGGACTCTCTTTCGGAGCAGAAACCTATAAACTCAAATTCGGTCACCGGGGTCTCAATCAACCGGCTGGACTCTCCCAGAAAGTTGAGATCACCAGTCAAAATCATGGATTTGCCATCAGTGGAGAATCCCTCAATCCCCAAGTGGAAGTTACCCACCTGAACTTAAACGACAAAACCATTGCCGGACTGCGCCATAAAGAACTGCCCATCTTCTCCGTTCAGTATCACCCAGAAGCCAGTCCTGGCCCCCATGATGCCGATTATCTGTTTGAAAACTTTATTAAAGCAATGGAAAGCGCCCGTGCAGCCTAACATCTAGGCAAATCCACTCGGTTAGAGATCTGGTACAAAACCGGCCAAAAATGCTAATCTAGATCTCCAGCCATCCAATCCTGATGGTCTTTTCATGGGGTTTAACCCAGAAAAGTTCGACGTTGATTTGATCTGAAATCAAAGGAGGGTAGAATTAATCCTGAACCACTCACCCTGACCGTTAGTTTAAGAGGCACACGGGAGGTCAGGGATAATGCACAAATTTTTCGCCTCACGGGTTTATTAGATGCATTTTCTGAACCCACCTTTCGTAAGACCGTTAGTTCTTACATCGACCAAGGGCCGAAACATATTATTCTAGACCTATCTAAGATTGATTTTGTAGATAGTTCTGGGCTAGGCGCTCTAGTTCAATTAGTAAAAAAAGCTACTGAAGATCGGGAGAAAAAAGGAAGTCTACAAGTGATTGCCAATGCTCGTGTATTGCAAACGGTGAAACTGGTTCGCCTAGAAAGTTTCCTATCGGTGCGTGAAACCCTAGAGGTAGCCCTCGACAATCTGAAATCGTCATGACCAGGATAGGTCTTCACCGAGCTATCCAGTCCTTCCACTGGATAGCTTCCTATTTGAGTGATGGCAAGGGGGGTAATGGTGCTTGATCCGAGAGCGCTGATTCCTAATGCGGTCGATCGCCAAGGGTTATCGCCAACGGCCTTAGCCTATGTGGGGGATGCTGTATATGAGTTGTATATGCGAACCTATTACCTGATGCCACCCAAGCGATCGCAACTCTATCATCAAGCGGTCGTCCAACAGGTTCGTGCAGAACGCCAAGCTCAACATCTACAAACTCTAATCCCCTATTTAAATGCCCAAGAGTTAGAAATAGTCAGACGCGGACGCAATAGCGTCCATCGTTCCCCTCGACGCTTAGATCCCCAAACTTATCAAGCAGCCACGAGCCTAGAAACCCTCATTGGCTACCTGTATTTAAGCGATCTCTCTCGATTGCATCAGTTATTAGAGACGCTTAATCTCAATGACTAATTAAAACTGTGTCCTGTTCGACAGACAGCCTGAAAATGAATCAGGCAAACTACATCATTAGATACGATGAATCCTATGGCAGCATTTCAGAAACCCCGTCCTCAACGGAAGTCTGAGGGGAAAAGGTTCGTACGTCCCCAAATCAAAGGGAAATCTAAACCTATTATCAAGTCCCGGCCATCTGTGACCGAGGCTTCCCCAAAGTCTCCTAAAGAAGACCCCAAAGAGCGATCGCCCGAAAGCGTTGAGGACGCTAACCCCGATTTAATCTATGGACTCCATCCGGTGCTGGCCGTCCTCAAAGGGGAACGGCATATTAATCGCGTCTGGATTACAGCCAAAATGAGGTATGATTCTCGCTTTCATACTCTCCTAAACCAGGCCAAGAGCAACGGAACCGTAATTGATGAGGTAGACTATCGACGACTCGACCAAATTACCGATCGCGGGAATCATCAAGGGGTTGCCGTTCAGGTGGCTCCTTATCAATATATAGAGTTGTCCGATCTGATCGCAAGGGCAAAGGAAAAAAACCCGAATCCAGTCTTAGTTATTGCTGATGGTATTACCGATCCCCATAACTTAGGGGCAATGATTCGCACGGCTGAAGCGGTGGGATCTCAGGGACTCGTGATCCCCCAACGGCGAGCAGTGGGGATCACCTCCACAGTAGTCAAAGTGGCAGCCGGATCTTTAGAATCTTTTCCGGTTTCTAGGGTTGTCAATTTGGCTAGGGCCTTGGAAGAATTGAAAGCATCAGGGTTTTGGATTTATGGAACCGTTGCCGAATCCGGAGAAGCTCTCCATAGAGTCAACTTTTCGGGAGCGATCGCCCTGGTCATTGGTTCAGAAGGTAGTGGTTTGAACTTACTCACTCAACGCCATTGTGATTTTCTCATTTCGATTCCTCTGCAAGGCAATACCCCTAGTTTGAATGCTTCCGTGGCTGCGGGTATGAGCCTTTACGAAATCTACCGGCAACGGTGGACTGCCCCCTTAGATATGTCTGGTCATTAGAGGAATTGCCAAAATAAATTTCACCATGTATAACAAAATGTAAAGAAATCCGATCGCAGCTCAATAGCGTCCGTTTACCCTTATCGTCCATCGGCAGAGTCAATAGGCAGGCTAGTAATGAATAACTTCAAAGACTTGTTAGTGAATACCCAAAACTTCCTTGGTTTCGCCTACTGGATAGAAATCAAAACTCAAACTCCGGCTTGTACTTACTACTTCGGGCCTTTTCAGAGCCAAGAAGAAGCAGAACTTGCTCAACAAGGCTATGAAGAGGATCTCAAAGCTGAAGCGGCTCAAGGCATCACTAGCACGATTAAACAATGTAAACCCGAATCCCTAACTATCTTTGAAGACTTGGGGGAGATTAATGGTCAGCAGACTCCTGCCTATAGTGGTTAACCAGAAAACCCAGAGCAATAGGGGTGGCTCCTATTTCTCTTCAGATGCTGACCTTAAATGTTTCCTAGAGCTACAGGATTGGGCCGATCTGGGTTAATCCCTGAGAGGCTAACCAATCATCAATATCGGCTAAAACGAGGTTGGGGACTTCCCAAGGAAATAGATGGGCGGTTTCCGGATAGCAGTGCCATTGGCTTTTGGGTAGGCTCTCGGCAGTTTCCCAACTGGAATCGGCCGTAATATGGCAATCTTGGGCCCCAGCCAAAACTAAAGTAGGACATTGAATCTCAGAGAGAGCTTCTCGGCGATCGTAGCGCTCTCTCAGGGCCCGATTGAGGGCGCGGTTGGCCGCCCCAGAAGTGGAGAGATAGGCCCTTGTGCCTTCTTGGGCTAGATAGCGGTAAGCTTGGGGTGTATGTTGGCGGATTAAATAGCGAAAGAGCGATCGCCGCCCAAAGCAGTTAATATTCCATTCCCATCCCGGTTTGATGCCATTGAACAGCGCCGCGATCCCTGCATATAGATCATCCACCCAGCTCACTGGCGGATGATTTCCACGGGGTCTAGCCGCCGTGGCCACCAGAATTAAGCCCTTCACCCGTTGCGGATACCTAAGAGCCAATTCCATTGCTAGAATGCCTCCTAAAGACCATCCCAAGAGCAAAAACGGGCCAATCTCTAACCGCTCCAATAACATCTCTAGATCGGTTAAATGATCGACCAATTCAAACTCCCCTCCTGCCGGGGAACGGCCATACCCGCGCAAATCTGGGGCGATCGTCCAAAACTGCTGAGACAGGCGATCGGTAAACACGGACATCGAGCCACTTGTACCCGGATGACCGTGTAAACACAAAATCGGGAACCCTTTCCCCTTCAACTCCACAAACAACTCCTGGCTCATGAGACAATCTGAAACTCCCGCAATGCAGGGACAAAATTATGATTTTCGTGGCTCGGACGACTGAGTTTAATTAAAGCAAAACGTTGGGCTAGAGTGAGTTTCGCCCATTGTTCTAGAGTCAAATCAACCCCCACACTCTCCGCCTTCTGTGCGACAACCGTTGGTATTACCGTTGCATCCATCCAAGGGGGATCTGGCTCAATATCGAGATCCTTGGGAAAGTTTCCCGTTTTGGCAAAAATCAACTCTCGCAACCCTTGCCGATAGGCCTGCTGCTCCTCCAGAGTCTCACAAGGTGCAGCCATCAGCCATTCTCTCTCCTCTACCGTCAATTGATGCCAATGGGTTAACTTAAGCTTCACCCCACAAGTATCGAGTTTCATCCGTACCTGCATGGGAATACAGCGCAGGTCTTGCACAAAATCGGCTTCAAACTGGAAGAAGGATAGATTTTCGCCCTGATTATCACTCATCAATCCTCTGTCGATCTATTTCTCTACAGAGTTTAGCAAGTTATAGCCCTTGTGCGATCGCAGGGAAGCATTCGCGCTTCGCGTTTCCCGTTTCACGCAAGATTCGGAGATGATCGAGATTGCTTCATTCCGATTATTGCCGTCGAACTTTACGGAATCTTTAAATTGGGGCAATTTTTGTGAAGAGTCAATAAAGTATCAAAAAAAACTTGCAGTCCCCTGTAAGTTCCGTTAATGTAACGGTATAGATTAAAAAGGTTAGCAGACTGACCTACAGAAAAATAACTAACTCATTTAGATTAAGCAAACAAAAAAGGAGCAAGTGACATGAAAAAACTCATCAAGTCTGCTTTAACCGTAGGCATGGTTACCACGAGTGCAGCAGCGATTAGTGTTGGCTTTGCTGGAAATGCCAAAGCTGCAACCCTTGATTTTGAGGGATTTAGCAGTGGTGAAATTATCTCTGGTGATGCTTTTAGTGATTTAGGTGTTATTTTTGATCAAGATCTAGAAGTATTTACTGGAATTGGTGTACTTCCTCAATCGGGAATAAATACAGTCTCAGATGCTGCAAGCTTGGGAGGAAATCTTAGTGGTTTCTTCACAACAGCAGTTGATTTCATTTCCGTCTTTGCAGGTGATAACGGTGGTGACACTGATACAGTAACGCTTCTGGGTTTCGATGAATTTGATAACCTTGTGGCTTCTGATACTTTCACTGACCTAGCAGCACAAACTCTATCTATATCCGGTTCTGGTATCACTCGATTTGAAATTAACCAAGTTGGACTGATAGCTATTGATGACTTTACTTTCAACCCCACAACCCAATCAGTTCCCGAACCCTCACTCCTACTGGGAAGCTTGATGGCACTAGCAGCAGGCGCTACAGGCTTGAAGCGTAAGCGCTAGGTCTCATATCAAGTCCGGTTAAACAGTTGTCATTGCGACCGCAGGGAAGCAATTATGATGTAGGGGCGAACGACCGTTCGCCCCTACAAGTTTTGTAAATATACTAGAAGGTGACTTACCATAAAGGTAATTATTCAACTACTCACCAGAGGACATTGAGCCATTCCATGACCAAAACTGCACTGATCACAGGAGTTACCGGACAAGATGGTTACTACTTGAGCCAATTATTATTAGGGAAAGGATATCATGTGGTGGGCTTAGTCTCTCCTCAACGACAAAAAAATGTCTCTAAACTGGGAGAGTTAGCCGAACAGATCGAGATTTATCCTGTGGAGTTAACGGATAGTCAAGCTCTGATTGAGATGGTTGAAGCCAAGCATCCCGATGAAATTTATAATCTCGCTGCTCCTAGTTTTGTTCCCGCTTCTTGGGATGACCCGTTAGGGACATTAGACTTGGTGACGGGAACAGCTACGCGGCTATTAGATGCGGTACGCCAAGCCAATTTAAATACCCGATTTTATCAAGCCAGTAGTTCGGAAATGTTTGGGGATGTGCGCTGCTCTCCCCAGGATGAAGAAACGGCATTTCGCCCTAAAAACCCCTATGCAGCAGCTAAACTTCATGCCCATTGGACAATGGTACATCACCGGGAAAGGTATGGTTTATTTGCTTGTAGTGGCATTTTATATAACCATGAATCTCCCCGCCGACCGAAAAATTTTGTTACCCGTAAAGTGTCTTTAGCAGCCGCTTCGATTAAGTTGGGTTTGAAAGAAAATTTAGAGATGGGAAGTTTAGAAGCGAAACGAGATTGGGGCTATGCTGGCGATCATGTGGATGCGATGTGGCGAATGCTGCAAGCGGATGAACCGGAAGAGTATGTAATTGGGACGGGAAAGCTCCACAGCGTTCAGGATTTGGTGGCTGCGGCGTTTGCTTGTGTGGATTTGAATTGGGAGGATTATGTAACGATTAATCCGAAGTTTTTGCGCCAAGATGAGCATTTCCAATTGGTGGCTAATCCAACCAAAGCAAAGACGAAATTGGGGTGGAATCCCCAGGTGAGTTTTGAACAATTAATTGAGAAAATGGTACAGCATGATTTAGAGTTGTTAGAACGTGGGGGGATAGGGGGATAGGGAGATGGGGGGATGGGGAGATCGTCTATTACCTATTACTTATTAACTATTACCATGGATATATTTGTGTTTTTGGAGATCTTTAGCTTGGAAGGGGGTATCCAATCCTATGTTAAAGATATTTTGAGCAGTTATTCGCAATTGTGCGCTCAACACCCGGAGCAAAGGGCTGAAGTTTATCTGTTGCGAGATAAAGCGGGATGTGATAATCCGTTTGAGGGTAAACCGGGTCTGAAGTTTTATTATTTCAAAAAAGAACAAGCTTGGTTAGGTCGCACCCACTTAGCGAGTACGCTGTTTCTCCATTTGCTGCAAAAACGACCCCATCGGGTGTTTTGTGGCCATGTGTATTTAGCGCCCTTGATCCAAATCTTATGTCAACCTTTGGGGATTCCCTATACGGTTTTGACCTATGGTAAGGAAGCGTGGGAGCCTTTAGCGCCTAAATATCGCAATGCATTGGCCAAAGCTGAATGGATTTGGACGATTAGCCGCTATAGTCGGGATCAGACGAGTGCGAATAATAACCTCGATCGCCAGAAATTTGAATTGCTCCCTTGTGCGATCGATGGAGATGCATTTACCCCAGGGCCAAAAAATCAGGAGTTGATACAAGGTTACCAGTTGGAGAAAGCTAAGGTGCTGATGACGGTTGCTCGGTTGTGGAGTGGGGATATTTATAAGGGGGTGGATGTGACGATCCGAGCGCTGCCGAAAATTGCCCATGCGATCGCAGATGTGAAGTATTTGGCGATCGGTCGGGGAGACGATCGCCCCCGGTTGGAGAAATTAGCAGAAGATCTAGGAGTGAGCGATCGCGTCGTATTTGCAGGGTTTGTCCCCGATGAGGCCTTGGTCGATCATTACCGTCTCGCAGACGCTTATATTATGCCCTCCCAAGAAGGATTTGGCATTGTATATCTTGAAGCGATGGCTTGTGGTGTTCCCGTGTTATCTGGGGATAATGATGGTTCCGCCGATCCCTTACAGGATGGTCGTTTGGGCTGGCAAGTGCCCTACCGAGACCCGGAAGCGGTAGCAAAAGCCTGTATCGAAATTCTGCAAGGAGGCGATCGCCGTTGTGACGGTTCTTGGTTACGGGAACAAGCTCTAGAAGGGTTTGGAAAACCGGCCTTTAGCCAACGGTTAGCTCAACTGCTCCATCACTGACAATTGGGTAACTGAGCCATTATCCTAGAAGAGGACAGACCCCAAAAGGAGGCGATCGTGAACTTAGACGGCTGGAAAAAACTTCAGATTAACCTATCCGGTATTGGCTTTTGGTTAGCCATTTTTGGGGGAGTTTGGCTGTTAGGATCGGTAGGTTTGGGTTGGATCGTTCATTCGATTCTAATTCTGATTGTCTTATTGGCGATCGCCCCTGTTGTTCTCCTCATTGGGTTGCGTTGGTGGTTGCAACGAAACCTAATTGAGTCCTCCTGTCCCGTTTGTCAGACCTCATTTCCCGCCTTAAATAACACTCAGGTTCGCTGTCCCGGTTGCGGGGAACCCCTACAAGCTGCTTCTGGCAAGTTTACCCGACTGACTCCCGATGGCACAATTGATGTCGAGGCGATCGATGTCTCTGTACAGCAAATTGAAGATAGAGGAAGTTAGGGATATTTATATCCAGTCCGGTGAAACACCACAACTAAACCTCTAGGGAGCGAGACGCTCCCACTCCAGTAATATCAACAGATTCCAGAAGTGCGGGCATCTTGCCCGCTTCTCTTTTCCCATTTTCATATCAAGTTCGCTTATTCATGTCCGCGAAGCGGAAATACCCTAATTAAAAATTTAGGGAGCAAGATGCTCCCACTCCAGTCATACAGCAATTTTCGCTGCTATGCGGTACATCTCGATCCCCCCAACCCCCCTTTTTAAGGGGGGTAGTAAAAGTCCCCCTTTTTAAGGGGGATTTAGGGGGATCTGTCTGGCTATACCTCACAAGATCGCGAAGTGCTGTATCAAAGAATTCGAGGAGTGCGGGCATCTTGCCCGCTTCTTAACAAATTTTCATGTC
>NZ_JAQOSP010000031.1 GCF_030068475.1 Roseofilum acuticapitatum BLCC-M154
AGAGCAAAAGTTATTTAAGCACGCCAATAGTGGCTGCTGTAGCTAACCCGACAAATGGGCAAGAGAATTGCCCATTTTTAGCCCATTGAAACCTATCCACTTTGGGGGGTGTTATGGTGAGTTTGTGTGAAATATGTGTGAGTATACCCACTCTGTTAGAGGGGGTCGCAGGTGAGAACTCTGTCATCATAAGCAATTGAGATGAATCGGGATGACAGGATTTGAACCTGCGGCCCCCTCGTCCCGAACGAGGTGCGCTACCAAGCTGCGCTACATCCCGGAAAATTATTTAGGTCTCCTTATCCTAACATGCGATCGCCCCATTGAGGTGAAAATTCCCCAATCTTGCTACCATAAACTTCAGTAACTCAACACAGGATAAGAGAGTACGGTGACGGTTAAACCAGATTGGCTAAGGGTAAAAGCCCCGCAATGGCAACGAGTGGGTGAAGTGAAAACCACCCTCCGCGATTTAGGCTTAAATACAGTGTGCGAAGAAGCGTCCTGTCCCAACATCGGTGAATGTTTCAGTGCCGGTACAGCGACCTTTCTAATTATGGGGCCAGCTTGCACCAGGGCTTGTCCTTATTGTGATATCGACTTTGAGAAAAAGCCCCAACCCCTTGACCCCACTGAACCGCAACGGTTAGGGGAAGCGGTGCAACGGATGGGACTTAAGCATGTGGTGATTACGGCGGTTAATCGGGATGATTTATCGGATGGGGGAGCGAGTCAATTTGTCCGTTGTATTGAGGCTGTCCGCGCCTTGATGCCCCAAACAACGATAGAAGTTTTAATTCCGGATCTTTGTGGCAATTGGCAGGCTCTGGAGGCGATTTTGAGCGCTTGTCCAGAAGTTCTCAACCATAATACGGAAACGGTTCCCCGGTTGTATCGGCGTGTGCGTCCCCAAGGTGATTATCAGCGTTCTTTGGAGGTTTTGAGGCGATCGCGAGCCTTATCCCCCCAAATCTACACCAAATCTGGGATCATGGTCGGATTAGGCGAAACGGATGAGGAAGTGCGCCAAGTGATGCGGGAGTTACGTGAAGTCAACTGCGATATCCTCACCATTGGTCAATACTTGCAACCGACTCCCAAACACTACCCCCTTAACCGCTTTGTCACTCCCCAAGAATTTGACGCTTGGCGGGTATTTGGAGAATCATTAGGTTTTCTGCAAGTGGTCTCTTCTCCCCTGACCCGCAGTTCCTACCATGCCGAACAAGTCCAAGACTTGATGAAGCAAGCGCCCAGATAAGCTTAACTCTTTCTGAGTTGAGAGGGCATCGGGTCGGGCAGAAAACTTGATTATTTACCCACAGAAGCGTTATAATATCTCTTCTGTGCCATAAGTGATTTCCAATGAGGTGAACATGGCGAAACGCCGTAATCCGAAAAAAGAAAAGGCTCAAAGAAACCTAGCATACGCTCGTAAGTTTCGTAAACGGACTCATCGAGGTTATACCAGTAGACGTTCTCCGATGGATAGTCTCCAAAATGAGAAAGAGGAGAAAGAGAAGGAGGAAAATGAGGTTGATTCCAGCTCTAATGGGGACTAATTCTAGATAACTCCAGTTAATTAGCCCCATTTGAAATTAGAAGAGCCGCCCTAAAGTTTGTGGGGGGGTTTCCAAGCCACCTTAAGTATCAGTATTTAAACGAGACCGAGCCGTGTCTAAGGCTTGTTTAACCTGTTCAAATCCTGTACCCCCATAGCTATTGCGGGCGGCTACAACTTGGCGAGGGGCGATCGCCTCATAAATATCCGCTTCAAAGGCTTCATGTAAGGCTTTCCATTCTTCTAAAGTCAAGTCTTTCAGCAGTTTTCCAGCCGCTAGACTGGTTTTCACCACTTTCCCCACTAAATTATAGGCTTCTCGGAAGGGAACTCCCTTAGCTGCCAGATAATCCGCTACATCAGTGGCATTGGAGAAGTCAGACTCAACGGCTTCCTGGAGACGGGAAGGACGAAATTCTAAGCCTTCTGCCATTAAGACGGTCATCGCTTCTAGGCAACCTTGTACGGTTTTGACGGTATCAAAGATGGCTTCTTTATCGTCTTGCAGGTCTTTGTTATAGGCGAGGGGCAAGCCTTTCATCAATACTAACAAGCCTTGCAAATGGCCAAAGACTCTACCCGTTTTACCCCGTACCAGTTCGGGCACATCGGGGTTTTTCTTTTGGGGCATAATGCTCGAACCCGTGGCACAGCTATCTTTGAGGGTGATAAAGCGGAATTCTTCGGAAGACCAGAGGATCACTTCTTCGGCTAATCGGGATAAATGCACCATAATTAGGCTGGCACTACAGGCAAATTCGATGGCAAAATCGCGATCGCTCACTCCATCCAAGCTATTGTTATAGACGCGCTCAAAGCCCAATAATTTAGCGCTATAGTGGCGATCGATGGGAAATGTGGTTCCCGCCAAAGCACCTGAACCGAGGGGGGACATATTCACCCGTTTCGCCACATCCGTTAACCGTTCCCAGTCCCGTTGGCTCATTTCCACATAAGCCAACAAATGGTGAGCTAAACTCAGGGGTTGGGCCCGTTGCAGATGAGTATAACCGGGAATCAGAGTTTCAACATTCTGCTCGGCCAACTCAATCAACACGCGCTGGAATTCCCGCAGTTGAGTCTTAATTTTACCAATTTGATCTCGTAAATAGAGGCGCGTATCCGTTCCCACTTGGTCATTTCGGCTGCGAGCAGTATGCAGTTTTTTACCCACATCGCCCGTAATTTCAGTAAGCCGACGCTCCACGGCAAAATGGACATCTTCTGCATCAACCGTGGGTTGAAAGTCTCCCCGTTGATACTCCTCTAGAACCTGTTTTAAGCCTTGAACCAGTTGCTCCCCTTCCGAAGCGGAAATAATGCCCGTGTGGGCTAACATTTGGGCATGGGCGATGGAACCGGCGATATCATATTCAATTAATTCAATATCAAATCCGATACTCGCATTAAAACGGGCGATCGCCGGATGTAAAGCACTCTCAAAGCGATCGCTCCAGGTTTTTTTCTCAGTCATAGTCCTGTTTACTCCTTAACTCAAGCTAACCACCATAGGTGGTAATCTTGCGAATAATGTAGCCTAAAATAATCCCTAAAATAAATGCCCAAACCTGGCCACTTTCCACGAAATTCGCAAAAGCAGTCTTCACATTAGCCACCAGATCCGCATTGGTCTGTTGGGCTAAAATAACGCTTAGGCAACCACCAATACCATACAAGCTAAACTTAGAAACTACGGGCATAATTTACCATCCTCAAAAACCATCGCTCAATTTCCATGGGGGTCAACCTGCATAACGACAAGAGTCATATCATCCCGATGGTCATTACCCGACCCCATAAACCCATTCACCCGCTCAAACAGGTAATCTAAAATCCCTTGGGGATTGGGGTAATGCTGACAAGCCCATTGAAAAGCTTCAATAAGATTATCTTCATCAAAGCGATCGCCCTTACGATTCGATGCATCTGTAAACCCATCTGTATAGTAAATAATAATGTCCCCTGGACACAGTTTAGACTGGGCATCTTCATATTCTGAGTTCAAATCCAAACCGATCAGCATTCCCATCGTATCTAAACGCTGAATCGACTGATTCGAGGCTTGCCATAACAGAGGCGGATTATGGGCCGCATTACTATAAGATAACACCTGATTCAAGGGATCGTACTCAGAATAAAACAGGGTCACAAACCGGCTCGCTTGCTCTAAATCTTGGTACATCGCATGATTCAGATGTTTCAGGATTCGGGCGGGGGAATGGCCATTCAATACCTCTGCTCGCAGCATTCCCCGTAACATAGTCATAATCAAACCGGCTGGCACTCCCTTTCCCATCACATCTCCTACGGTAATACACCAGCGTCCTAAAGGAGTCACTTGAGCATCAGAGTCTTTTAACCCTTCTGGCGAATGAATCGGAATAAAATCATAGTAATCTCCCCCTACTCGGTTCGCTGTTTGACAGCGAGCAGCTAGTTTTATGCCTTCGATTTGGGGATAGGTATGGGGTAAGAGTTGATTCTGAATTTCTGCTCCTATTTCTAATTCGCGATCGAGTCTTTCTTTTTTCCGCAGTTCTACTGAGAGTTCATCATTCTCAATCGCTACCGCCGTTTGATCCGCAATTAAACGTAGGAGTTTTTCGCGAGTTTCTGTCCAGGTATACTCTGGATTACGACTAAATACATACAATCTTGCCCGTTCCGTTTTCCTCACAATTACGGCTGTGCCAAATAGTTGGGTCTGGCAACCGAGATAATGACCTATTTCCCGGTCGAGCAAAACGGTCATTTCTTCCATGTTCACCCCTTCTGCTTGCCGATTTCTGAGTTGACGGTTGACTGTTTCTAGGGCTTGGCGAATATCTTGGCATTGGTGGGAGTCATGGCAATGCATTTGTTCGAGTTTGAGTTGCCCGTTGGCTTGAAATAAGACTAGAGCGCCTCCATCGCCATCGGTTACCCGTGCTGCCATGAGGGGGATTAATTCTAGAAATTGATTGAGGTTGTTAAAACTTCGCAGGGCAAATCCCAAAGACATTAACAAATCTTGGATTTTATTTTGCTCTCGGCGCAAACGAGCGACTAATTCTTTGAGAGCATGGACTGGGGTTTGCTCCTCGCTCGCGGTTTTAGGGGAATTGATAGGCAATGGGGGAGTGGGATTGCCGCTAGGTTGGGGGGAGGGTTGGGGAATTGGCACAGCGCTCATTTACTCAGGGGGTAAGAGTTTAGACTCAGTAGGGATACTCTCTACATTTAAGAGGGGCTTCAGACCATCAGCATACTCTATCTCATCAGCTTGAGTCTGAGGGATTCTCTTTGCTCTTCATCTATGAGAGTCAATTGAGATCCTTGAGGCAATGGCAATCTCTTGAATGAGTCCATAGTAGTACACAGAAAAGTGGTTCATTTGTCAAGTCCTAGATAGATAAAATACAAACTTCAGACATTCAAAAATCCCAAAGCTATGATGGGAAAAGCTTGACTCCCCAGCCGACTTTATCATGTGGAAATCCATTACTTCTCTGTGTGTCCTTCTCTCCTGTGCATTACCCACTTATGCTCAAACCTCCATTACCCCAGCCCCAGACGCAACCGGAACCCAAGTTACTCCTATAGGCAATCAATATAACATCACTGGCGGAACTCAAGCCGGTTCCAATCTTTTCCACAGCTTTCAACAACTGGGCTTAAACCCTGGAGAAATCGCAAACTTCATCGCCCAACCCCACATTCAAAACATTCTCGGTCGGGTGGTGGGAGGTGAAGCGTCCCTCATCAACGGACTCATTCAAGTCGCTGGAGGTAATGCCAACCTCTATCTCATGAACCCTGCGGGCATCATTTTCGGCCCCAACGCCCAGCTCAACGTCCCCGCAGACTTCACTGCCACCACAGCAACGGCGATCGGATTTGGTAATAACACCTGGTTTAATGCTCAAGGAGAGAATAATTACGCCAACTTAATCGGTATACCCAGTGAATTCCAATTTCCCTACCATAATCCCGGCACAATCATCAACGAAGGCAACTTAACCGTTAATCCCCAACAGCACCTCACCCTCCTAGGCGGAACCACCATTAACCTGGGAACCCTAGAAGCACCTGGAGGAAAAATCACCATTGCCGCCATTCCCGGCGAGCAAGTCGTCCGCATTTCCCAAGAAGGACATCTTTTAACCCTCGACTTACCCCTATCCGAAACACCCACAACCTCAGAAACCCCCATTCAACCCCCCTCCTTACCCCAACTGATTACCGGCGGTTTCCTCAGTCATGCCAACCAAATGACCGTCAATTCACAGGGACAAGTGGAATTAACCGGCAGTGGCATCACCCTACCCCCATCCAGTGGACTCAATATCACATCAGGCAGCCTCGATGTATCGGGAAATCAAGGGGGAGAAATGCAGATTTTAGGACAACAAATAGGAGTCATTGATGCCAACATCAACGCCTCTGGCATCAATGGCGGTGGTGAAATTTTTGTCGGCGGAGACATACAAGGACAAGGCATTTTACCCAACGCCTCCCGCACCTTTATCAGCCCCAATTCCCAAATTTCCGCCGACGCTTTAGAAGCCGGAGATGGGGGACAAATCATCATTTTTGCCGAAGAAACCGCCAGAATCTATGGAACCCTAAGCGCCAGAGGTGGGCAACATTCCGGCAACGGAGGCTTCATCGAAACCAGTGGCTTACAGTCCTTAGACATCACCCAAACCCCCGATACTTCCGCCCCCTTTGGGGAGGGAGGCACATGGTTAATCGATCCCTACAATGTGGATATTGTTGCCGGAAATGGCAATACTAATATTAACACCAGTAATCCCTTTTCACCCACAGGAGATACCGCCAAATTAGGCATTGACTTACTTAGAAATGCCTTAAAAAACAGCTCAAATGTTGAAATTACCACAGGAACTGGAGGCACTCAACAGGGTGATATCACCTTATCCACTGACTTAGATTTTAATGACATTGGCAATAGTTCCTTAACCTTAAATGCAGAAGGTGGAATATTTATCAATCGGCCAATTTTTGACAGTAATCTCACTACTCCAGACTCCCTAAACTTAACCTTACAAGCCCAAAGTCGATCCGTCACCATCAATGCGCCCATTTCCACGCAAGGCGGTGATATTAACATGACAGGAGAAAGTGACGGTAATGGTATTAGTCTAACTGCACCTCTCAACTCTGGGGGTGGAGCAATTAATCTCACAGGAACTAGCGTAGGATTGGGAATGGTAAATGGAGTCAACATTGAAGGGGGTATTGACTCTGGAGGAGGAGACATTAACATTGAGGCAGCTACAGGGGGTTCCGTTGCCTTAAATGTTCAAGCTCCCATTAGTGCTGGCACGGGTAACATCAGCCTTATTTCTGATTTGCCCTTTATTAACAATATAATTTCCGGAACGGGTGATTTACTGATCCGTCCTCAAAATCAAAATGCCAATATTTTTCTCGGCCCAGATATTCCCGGACAATTCAGCTTGAGTGAAGTAGAACTCACCCAACAAATTGATATTTCAGGAACCGTCACTCTTGAAAATACAGGCACGATTAGCATTGCAGCCTTAAATCTCAACAATAGCAGCAATCCTGCTCCTGCTCGAAAATATACGCTTGTTCTCAAAGGAGAAACTCTAGAGTTTTTCAACACCTTAACCTTAAGCCCCAATCAAACCGGACACTTTATTGCTACTGGAAATATCTTAGATAGCTCACCAGTTAATTCAGCTATATTTGATGGTAACATTCTTTTAGATGCTCATACCATTGGCACAGCAGCCGATTCTCTGTATATTAAAGGAAGTCAATTGGCTGCTATTACTCGTTCTGGCAATCTCTTTCTCGACACCGGCGATATCTTAATTAACCCTCCTCAAAATACCGTGAGTACCGTTTCAGGAATTACTGGAATTCAAAGTGCTGGTCAACTCAATATTCAAGGTAGCCAACTCCTCAATTTAGACGATAATTTAACCTCTAATGGAGCCATGACCCTGGCTCCCCCCTTGAATTTAGTGGATGATATCACCTTAAACAGTAACGGCGGATTCATCAACTTAGACAATACCATCAATGGCAATCAAACCTTAATCCTCAACTCAGGAGGCGCAACCTTTACCAGTCCTGTTGGCAACACAACCCCCTTAAATTCTTTAACCGTTACCGGAGCCACTCAACTGAATGCAAACATTACCACCACAGACACCCAAACCTATAATAATGCCGTTCAATTAAACGATAATCTCACCCTCAACAGCACCAATAACATTACCTTTGGGCAAACCCTGGATGGCGCTCAAGATTTAACCCTTAATAGTGATAGTATTACCTTTTCCGACGCGGTGGGGAGTATTGACCCCTTAAATCGTTTAACCGTTAATGGAAATACAAGACTCAATAGCAATGTTACCACTACAACAGATCAAACCTATACGGGTTCAGTGCAATTGGATAACTCAGTTATTTTAGAGAGTGGTAACGGTAACATCAGCTTTGTCAATACAGTAGATGGCGCTCACACCTTAACCGTTAATAGTGATAATATTACCTTTGCGGATGCAGTCGGGAGTATTGACCCCTTAAATCAATTAACCGTTAATGGAACCACAGCCCTAAATGGCGATATTACCACAACCGGAGCGCAAACCTATAATGGATTCGTGCAACTGAATAACTCCGTTACTTTAGACAGTGGTGGCGCTAATATAGCTTTTCCTAATCCCATTTCAGGAACCGAAGATTTAACCGTCAATGCAGGAGAAATTATATTTTCTGACGCGGTGGGAACTCCTAACCCATTAACCGGTTTAACCCTGAATGGCAATACCACCTTGAATGGTAATGTCATCACAACCGGAGCGCAAACCTATAATGGGTCGGTGCAAGTCAATGACAATGTAATCTTAGAAAGTGGCAATGGGGATATTACCTTTGGGCAAACCCTGGATGGAACGCAAGATTTCAAGGTAGATGCAGGCACAGGAAATATTACCTTTAATGGCAAAGTTGGCAGCACAAATCCCTTAGCTAATTTCACCATTGATAGTACAGGATTGACTCAGATTAATGATACCGTCAATGCTGGTCAAATCAGAACCAATGCAGGGGGAACGACTGAAATTAATGCAGATATCACTACGACAGGAGAGCAGAGCTATAATGATGCAGTAATTTTAGGTAGTAGCGTTACCTTCAGCACCGAGAATAGTAACCTGACTTTTGATAATACGGTTGATGGGGCAACAGCAGGGGGAGAAAACTTAACGGTACAAACCGGTACAGGAGACCTACAATTCTTTGGTGCAGTGGGTAATTCTGTTCCCCTTGGCGATATTACTTTGGTTGCCGATGACATGAGTTTTGAGGGTTCCCTGGCTGGTACTGGAAATCTAACCATAGAACCGTTCACTAATAGCCAAAATATTCGACTGGGAGGAACAGATAATAATGACTCCAATACTTTAGAAATCAGCAGTGAAGATATTCAAAACTGGCAAAATGGGTTTCAGTCGATTACTGTGGGACGCAATACCTTATCTGGCGCAATTGTTACTGAGGGGAATTTAACGTTTCAAGACCCGATTACAATGCAAACGGGAGCGAGTGTAACGGTAAATGGCTCACTGACAGGAGTGGATAATGCTTCGATTGGTTTAGAGGGTTCTCAAATCAACTTAAATGCTGATATTACTACAGCGAATCATGATATTAATCTCAATGGTGTAATTGCTCTGGGTGCAGATGCAATTTTGAGTACGGGAGCTGGAGAGGGTAATCTCAATATTGCCGGGTCAATTGATGGTAATTTTGGATTAACTTTAGAATCGGGTACGGGAGAGATTAGCCTGAATGGTAATCTGGGGGAAACTAATCCCTTAAATCGTTTAAATATTCAAGGGCAGGTTACCACCGGGGGCAATGGGTTATCCATTACGACCATTAATGACGTGACTACGGGAGATATTAGTACCAGTGGTCAGCCTCTGAGTTTAACCAGTAACCAAGGCAATATTCAAACGGGAGATTTGGATACATCAGCCACGGGAAGCGGTGGCAGTCTCACTCTAACCAGTCCCACGGGTAGCATCACTACGGGAAATCTCACTTCTGCGGGAGATACAGCCGGAGGTGATATTAATGTCCAAGCGCAAGTTTCAATTACGACCGGTGATATTGACTCCAGCGCCACTACAGGAGATGGAGGTTCTGTATTTCTTGACCCCATTGGCAATGTGCAAGTGGGTTTTATTAATGCTCAGGGGGGAACTGAAGGCACGGGGGCAATGTGTTTGCTGAGTCTACGGGGGGATTTTTCCAGGCTAGGGGAACGTTTATAGACCAAAATGGCCAAAATGCCAGCATCTCGACTGCTGGAGGACTGGGTGGGGGAACGATTGAAATTCGGCATCAGGGAGGGACATTGAATGCACCGATACAGCCGTTTGTAGTCGGAAATGGTGGGGTGAATGGCACTCAAGGGGTGATTACGACGGGAGCGTTTACTTTATCGAATCAAGAGTTTGCCGATTCGTTTACCTTGGGAACTATCCAAATTGTGACCGATGATGGGTTAACCCCGACAACGGTTACACCGATTAATACTGCTCTAACATCACCCATTGAGGAGCCAACGGTAGAGCCAAGTGTACCGATAACGATACCGGTTACTCCTCCTGTACCCACTGCACCGGTTGCTATTCCTTTAATTCCTACAGAGAGTCCTTCTATCTCGGAGTTTCCTACCTCTGCACCCTCTAATTCTGGGGGAGGGAGTGGAAATGGTAGTGGTAGTGGTAATGGTGGCGCTGTTCCTGTTGTTCCTTCAGTGCTTCCAGGGGTTGGAGTGCCGGTATCGGGAGAGGGGAGTTCAGACAATGGTGTGGGGAGTGCGGTGAATGCGGTGCTGCTGGGACGGGAGCATGGGGCGCAACCTCTTTTGCTCTCTGCTGATGAGGTGAATTTAGATGAAACGATCGCCGCTTTGGAGGCTCAATTTACCCGCGAATATGAGGTGTATTTGGGTTTGGAGAATAATAGGCGGATTTTGCAGTTGCGGGAAATTCAGAGTTGGCTAGAGGAAGCCAGTCAAGCGCCTGTAAAAACCGGATTGATTTATGTGGTGTTTGGTCGTCGGCAGTTGGAGGAGAATGCGGCGCTGGTGTGTCCGGTTCCGACTCCTGTGGAGCTAGAAGGGGCCCGGCAACCCCCGGCTTGTCTGCCCCATCCAGAGGATACGTTGCACTTGATTTTGGTGACAGCGAATGAGGAACCGATACAAGTAGATTTTCCCCAGGTGAAGCGGGAGGAGGTGATGGCGCTGGTGAAGGAGTTGCGTCAGGAGGTGACTAATCAGTTGAAGTTGCGAACGACCAATTATTTGCCACCAGCGCAGAGGTTGCATGAATTGCTAATTGAGCCATTGGAATCAGCATTAGAGGAGCAGGGAATTGAGATGCTGGTGATGGTTCCGGATGTGGGATTGAGGTCTTTACCCATGGCAGTTTTGCATGATGGGGAGCGTTTTTTAATTGAGAAGTATGGCTTGGGGCTGATTCCCAGTTTTAGCCTGACCTTGCCAGAGTATCGGAATTTGCAGGGGGCGCAGGTTTTGGCCATGGGGGCTTCGGAGTTTGAGAAGATGCCCCCTTTACCTGCGGTTCCGGTGGAGTTGCGGGAGATTGGTGGAGAGAGGGGCTTTCTGAATGAGGCGTTTACGGTGGAAAATTTGCGGACAGAGCATCAGACGGGAGAGTTTCCGATTATTCATTTAGCCACCCATGCGGATTTCCAGGATGGCGCTCCAGAGAATTCGTTTATTCAGTTGTGGGAGTCGCAGATTCAACTGCCGGAGATGAGGGGGTTAGAGTGGGGTAATCCTCCTGTGGATTTGTTGACGTTGAGTGCTTGTCGAACGGCGTTAGGGAATGAGGAGGCGGAGTTGGGGTTTGCAGGGTTGGCGGTGATGTCTGGGGCGAAGTCGGCGTTGGCGAGTCTTTGGTACAGTAGCGATTTGGGGACGTTGGCGCTGATGAGTAAGTTTTATGACCAGTTGGAAACTGCACCGACTCGTGGGGAAGCTTTGCGTCGGGCGCAGTTGGCGATGTTGCAGGGTGAGGTGAGTTTGGATGGAGGACAGTTGCGGGGAACGAGGGGACAAGGGGGGATTGTGCTGCCGGAGGAGTTGGCCCAGGGAAGTGTGTCTTTTTCTCATCCTTATTATTGGGCGGCGTTTACAATGATTGGTACGCCTTGGTAATTGGGGGTTGGGGTAATACTGACAAGTCCATTGAAAAGCTTCAATGAGATTATCTTGATCAAAGCGATCGCCCCATCTCCCATCAGGGGGTACAATAGTATCCAGGATAAAGTAGGAGCGAACCACTGATGTATGCTGAAGACACAGACGCAACAGAAATTACCTTTTTCTACGACACGGGAGAATCAGAGTCTTTTAGTTTACCTATTGCTCCAGAGGAGTTTCAAAAACAGGTTAATTTGCTATTAGAGCGCCCTTGGTTAACGTTTCATTTGTTCGATCGCACCATTTGGATCTGTATGGCTAGGGTGGTGAAAGTGGAGGTGAAACCAGAGTTATCGGGTATTGTGGGCGTGGGTGTATTCCCCAATGTGGAGGAAATGACCACCATTCAACGGGGATCGAGGGGACGACTACCGGGTTATCAGAGTTGAGGCCATGCGATCGAGATCACAGGTGAGGAGGCGATCGCTCACCGCGATCGGTTGCACAGGATCAACCCCTGCTCTCAGAGATATCACCCAATGAACTTACATCCGTCACAGCAATTTGGCTAGAAATCTGGAATGATTAGAGTATAAGGGTTAATCAGGGTCTGTATCCGGATTAACCCTTGGTTCTAATCTCAAGAGTTTAAGGGTATGACAACTAGAGTGGTTGATTTTGAAGTTCTCTCTTACATTAATCCAAATGGTAGACTCCGCAAATATGGTAGCTTGGAGTGTCAGCGCTATGGCTGCAATTATCGGATTATTTCTCCCATTAATCGTCAGGATGCCTCGGCTGAACAAGAAACCTATAGAGAGTTAATTGCTAAATTGAATAAAACCAAAATCAAACGCATTAAAACTGAGGAACATACTACTTTAGATGAAGCCTTTCGCATAGTCTTCCATTTAGCCAATTCCCAAGAAGAAGAGGCTTAGACCACAGGGTTTAACTATCAGGGTTGCATTCTGAACTATTTCCTGAAGAGGAAGTTGGGGGAAGATCGATATTCTTTAAGTTTGACCGTTCATATTCGAGTAGGTTCGTTAAGGTTTCATTGAGAACGCTAGGATTCATAAAGAAAACCTTGGAGTTGGGACTAGCTGTAAGCTTTTCATTCGTGTCGAGATAGTGTCGGGCAATAATAAATTGGATAAACTCAGGGCTTTTAGCATCCATACCCAAAGCATCAGCTAGAATTTTCATCGATTGCGCTCCACCTTGGGCTTCAATGATAGAAGCCAGTCGTTTACTTTCTGCTGCTCGCTCTTTTTCTAAAGATTCAATAATCGTTTTTGGTGGCGTAATATCCCGCACTTCTACCCGGATGAGTTTCACGCCCCAGGAATCGGTAACCGAGTCAATTTGCTCTAGCAGCGATCGATTAATTTCCTTAATCCCGGAAAAAGTTTGGTTCATTTCTAGGCGACCAATTTCTCCCCGCAAATTGGTTAAAACTAAGTTTTCTAGGGCATTTTCAATATTGTCAATGGCATAGTAAGCCCGTTTTAGGTTGACAATTTGCCAGTAAACGATCGCATCGACGGCTAAGGATACATTATCTCTAGTGATTGTTTGTTGGGGGGGAACATCCAATAGCCGCTCGCTCATTAAGGCTCGGATCACGACCCGATCGAATAAGGGAATAATAAAGTTAACCCCAGGCCCTAGGGTGCGGTGGTATTTTCCCAAGCGCTCTACTAAGGCTTGATAGGGTTCCTGAATGATGACTAAGGAACCCGACAGACCGGCGATCGCCACTAGAAAGATAATAATAATACTGGAAATAATACTGCTCGTCATCAAACTATCCTCACCAGGGAAACAGGGATCGGGCCAAACCTGGGGAATCCTTTATAGTGTAAAAGGAAGCCATATTTAATTTTAAGTTTACAGTTTTAAGGTTGAACTGAATTAATCATGCTCTTACATCCCCAAGACCGGACTAAACTTGATTCTAGCGACGATCGCCAATTTTATGCCTTTCCTCGGTTCGTCACCCATGTGGATGAGGGGTTTATCCAGCAGTTAACCGATCTTTACCGCGATCGCCTCCAACCCCAAACTCGCATCCTAGATTTAATGAGTAGTTGGGTCTCCCATCTTCCTGACGAGATCGCCTTTGAGCATGTGGAAGGCCATGGTCTGAATGAGGAAGAATTAGCCAAAAATCGCCGCTTAGACCATTATTGGGTGCAAGACCTTAATCAAACCCTGCAACTTCCCTTTGAAGATCGAACCTTTGATGCGGTTCTCAATTGTGTCTCCATACAATATCTACAATATCCCGATGCCATCTTTAGCGAAATTCACCGCATCCTTAAACCCGGTGGAGTTCTCATCGTCAGTTTTTCTAACCGCATGTTTTATCAAAAAGCGATTCAAATTTGGCGCGATGGCACGGATCAAACCCGCCTCAAGCTGGTTAAACAGTATATTCAAGCCGTCTCTGGATTTACCGCACCTGAGTTAATCGTGCGTCTACCTAAAGTTCCGGCACTCTTGCAACTCATGGGTTGGGGAGGAGGAGACCCCTTCTATGCGGCGATCTCCTATCGCCAAGATTAACCTGATCTCTATCACCATCACCTCAACCTATGCATCAGAACCTCACTGGAATCTTATTACCGTCTATTCATGATCCCATGTCTTCCGATCTCCCCCAATTCCATCTAGCGCTGCCCAGTTCTAAAGAAGGATTATGGGATTGGAATTTGCACACTGGACGCATATTTTTCAATCCCAATTGGCAACAAATTTTGGACTTTTCTGAAGCGGAGTTACCCCAAACATTTAGTGATTTTGAAGCCTTAATTCATGCTGAAGATTTAGCCATCCATCAAGCTGCTCTCCAAGCCCATATTCAAGGAGGCAATCAATTTTATGAAAGTAGCTACCGCTTGCGCTCTCCTAGTGGAGGTTATCGGTGGATTTTAGCCCGTGGATTATGTTATCGCTATAGTGATGGTACTCCTTATCGTTTAGCAGGTTCTCATACGGATATTACTTCATTTAAGAAAGCTCAAGAACAAGAGTCGGTTTTACGGTTAATTACCGACCAAATTCGCAGTAGCTTAAACTTAAAAACAATTTGGAAAACCGCAGTCGATCAAATTCAAAAGCTTTTAGATACAGATCGAGTTTTAATTTATCAATTTCAATCCGACTGGAAAGGTGAAGTGATCGTCGAAAAAGTGGTAGGCAACTGGGGATCAACTTTGGGAAAAGTAGGAGCAGATAATTGTTTTTCTCAAGACTATGCAAGTCTTTATCAAAATGGCAGAGTTAGAGTGATTCATAATATTTTCTCCTCTAATCTAGATCGGTGTCATATCGATTTTTTACAAAAAATTGATGTGCGCTCTAATCTGATTGTCCCAATCATTATTAAAGAGGAATTATGGGGGTTACTCATTGCCCATGAATGTAAGCGATCGCGGCGTTGGAAAGAATCAGAGGTTACCCTATTAATTCATGTGGCTAAACAATTAGCGATTGCCATTTATCAAGCTAATTTGTACGATCGATCCCAAAAAGCAGTTCAAGAATCTGAAGAAAAAGCCCATGAATTAGAACTGGCTTTACTTAAATTGCAAAAAACCCAGGCTCAACTGATTGAAAGTGAGAAAAAATATTCTATTGGTCAACTGGTTGCTGGGATTGCCCATGAAATCAATAATCCTGTGAGCTTTATCTATGGCAATATTGATTTTGCCAAAGCTTATCTTCAGGATTTATTAGACTTGGTTCAGCTCTATGAGACAACTTTTCCTCAACCTGGAACAGCCATTGAAAAATTCCGTGAAGATATTGATGTAGAGTTCTTACAATCTGATTGTATTGATTTATTGGAATCGATGAAAAATGGAGCTTCTCGCATTCGGGAAATTGTGTTATTTTTAAGAACTTTTTCCCGGTTAGATGAATCTCAGATGAAACGAGTTAATGTTCATGATGGACTCGAAAGTACATTGATGATTATTAATCACCGTTTACAGGCTAATGCCCATCGCCCGATGATTCAAACGATCAAGAATTATGGTGTGTTACCGCCCGTTGAATGTTATGCTGGACAACTCAATCAGGTGTTTATGAATCTATTGGTCAATTCGATTGATGCCATTGATAGTGCTTGGGAAAATCAGCCTAATCGAGAGAGTCCCACAATTACCATTACCACCGAAAATCAACCCATGCAATCGATCGCAATATCGATCGCTGATAATGGGGTAGGGATGTCAGATTTAATTCGCCAGCGTTTATTTACCCCTTTTTATAGTACCAAACCAGTAGGTAAGGGGAAAGGTCTAGGCTTGAGCTTATGTCATGCCATTATTGTCGATCATCATGGGGGCGAACTCTCTTGTGAATCTGAACCGGGAAAGGGGACAACGTTTACGATAACATTGCCCTTACACCAAGTCTCCTTACACCCAGGTTAAAACAAGATAAAAAAGTAAGACTATGGATCAAAATGGGTGTAGAGTTTAAGGCTTGTCATGGCTATTGAGGGTAAGGATTAACGGTTTGGGGATAATTGCTCTTGAATTTGCTGAATTTTGCGATCGCGGAAGGACTCTAAAGCCTTTTCTAAATCTTCCCGTTCTACCCCTTCTGGTAGATCTGCTGTAGAGAGGGACTGAATCATACTAGAGACTAACTGGCTAAACCCCTCAATGCGATCGTTAACGGATAAGCTCTGTTTCGTAGGGGAAGCAGGAGTGAGTAGGGGTGAAAATGGATAATTTAACATTCGACAGCACCTCTGATTTTAATAGATGACCCTATTAATCCTAATTCTTATGGTAAGAGATGTCTTCTAGAGAACAACAGGATTGTTACAATTATAGACCTTTCTATATCTTTCTTGCCAGCCCCGCCAGAATAAATGGGTGAAATCACGTAGCGATAGCCAACCAAATAGAGGGAAGATATAGTATGATATTAGAGATACTTTCAAAGAATCTGCTGATTTTCCCACCTATAAATTGGAAGAATTGGGAATGAAGACCCACTATCTTGCCTATATTTACGAATCTGAAACCCACCATTGGTTACAGTTTGAAAACCCAATCAAAGTCTATTGTGTAACCGCTAATTCTGGGAATCCGATCGCTACTTTAGAGGAAATTGAAAATCAAGTAGAAAAACAGGGCTGTTATGCTGTGGGGATGCTCAGTTATGAAGCTTCTCCTCTCTTTGATAGCGCTTTAAGGGTTCATGAAGATCCGGATTTTCCTCAACTCTGGTTTGCTCTGTACGATCGCCCCTCCCATATCTTAACCCCCCAAGACTTCATCAAGCTCTACACCCATGTGGACGATCCGGGAATCACCTGGGAAAGTGAACTGACAGAAGCGGAGTTTCATCAGGCGATCGCCCGCGTTCAGAATTACATCCGCCAAGGCGACACCTTCCAAGTCAACTACTCCTTCCGTCTGCGATCGCCCTTTAGAGGCGATCCAGGGTGGGCACTCAATTTTCTCAGGCGATCGCCCCCAGCCCCCTATTCCGCTTACCTCGACATGGGGCGCTATATCATTGCCTCCAGCTCCCCCGAACTCTTCTTCACCCTCGACGGCTCCACCTTCACCAGCAAACCCATGAAAGGAACCGCCCCACGGGGAAAAACCCTAGCCGAAGATCGTCAGCTTGCCCAATGGCTGCACCATTCCCCCAAAAACCGCGCCGAAAACGTGATGATTGTGGATATGGTTCGCAATGATATTGGGCGAGTCGCCACCATTGGCACTGTGCAAGTCCCCCGCTTGTTTGAAGTTGAACGCTATGCCACCGTCTGGCAAATGACCTCAACTGTCACTGCTCAAACGCGATCGCCCCTGAGCCAAATTCTCGCCAATATCTTCCCCTGTGCCTCCATCACCGGCGCACCCAAAGCTCGCACCATGGAGATCGTCACAGAACTCGAACGCTCTCCCCGACGCATCTATACCGGGGCGATCGGGTATTTGCGTCCCGGACGCAAAGCCAAATTTAACGTCGCCATTCGTACCCTACTCATCGACCAACATAGCCAACAAGTCGAATATGGCATCGGTAGCGGCATCATCGCCGACTCCAACAGTCAAGAAGAATACCAAGAATGCTACATCAAATCCCTGATCCTCAGCCAACAACAGCCCCCCTTTTCTCTCCTAGAAACCCTCCTCTGGACTCCCCAAGCTGGCTATTTCCTGCTCTCCTACCACCTGCAACGACTTCAGGACTCTGCCGAATACTTCAAAATTCCCCTCGACCTTCCCCAACTCCTCCAGCATCTGCAAACCCTCGCCCCCACCCTCAAACCCTCACCCCACAAAATTCGCCTATTGATCGACTCCCAAGGAGCATTAACCCTAGAATCCTCCCCCATTTCTCCCCCCTCTCCCTCCACCCCCATCACCCTCAAACTTGCCCCCCAACCCATCGACTCTGGCAATATTTGGCTCTACCATAAAACCACCCATCGCCAGATTTACACTCAAGCTAGTGCTGCGGTAACCGGCTGCGATGATGTGCTTCTGTGGAACGAAAATCATCAGATTACAGAATCGAGTATCGCCAATGTTGTCCTCTATTGGCAGGGAAAATGGATTACTCCTCCCTTAAATTGTGGACTCTTAGGAGGTACATTCCGCGCTTGGCTTTTAGATCGGCATCTGATCCACGAATACCCGATTACTTTGGAGATGATTAACCCCTCCTCGATTTTGTATGTGATTAACTCCGTTCGAGGATGGCAAAGGGCGCGGCTAATTTGAGAGATTTTCTAGACATCAGCAAGATTGAGTTCGGCTAAACCCAAATACTCGATCCCTTCTGGATTAGCAAATGTCCAATTCCACTTTTTTAAAATCAGCAAGGGTAATATCAAGTCCGATTATTCATGTCCGCGAAGCGGAAATACCATGATTAAAAATTTAGGGAGCGAGACGCTCCCACTCCAGTAATATCAAGGGATTAGAGGAGTGCGGGCATCTTGCCCGCTTCTTCACCCTTTATCCGGACTTGATATCACTCTATGATTAAGGTTTAAGATTTCCACCCCTACCACTTGATTATGTTCATTATAATCTAAGATGATCCCTGGCTTTACTTCTTCAGATTCAATAATCGTTGAATTATCAAGTCGTAAATAAAGAGCATCAGATTGTTCATCAAATTGGATTTTCATAGTCGATTCCTTTGAGTCCGATCGAAATAAACAGTGATAATACGCCAAGGCTCTGTTGTTGGATTATTAACATCCTCGATCAATACAAAGTTCGGCTAAACCCAGATACTCGATCCCTTCTGGAGTGACGGAAAAGCGACAGGGGAGAATTTCCACTCCTTTGGCGATCGCCTGACGCAACAGCTCCCCATAGACGCGATCGGCACAGTCTCCAGGGGAAAACTGCTCACAATCGGCGCGATTGATGAAATAGAGCATCACCGCTCTGGCTTTTGGGGGCAGTTCCATCAACTCCCGTAAATGCTTTTGACCGCGATCGGTGACGGTATCGGGAAATAAAGCCAACCCATTTTTTGCCCAAGTCGTATTCTTAACTTCCACATAAATCGGCGGATCTCCAGTCAGCACAAAATCCACTCGACTGCGCCGATCTTGACCATAAACGACTTCAGTTTTTAGGCTTTCATAATCTTTTAATTCGGGAAAAATGCGCTGCTCCAGAGCTAATTTAATCACCCGATTCGGCAAGCTTGTATTCACCCCCACCCAAATTGGTTCCGGTTTCTGTAATTGAATCATTTCCCAAGTGTAAGCCAACTTACGCTTGGGATTATCATGATAAGACACTTGCACCGGAGCGCCAATTTCACACACATCCGTCATGGGCCCCGTGTTGGGACAATGGGCCGTAATTAACTCCCCTGTTTCCAACTCAATATCGGCTAAAAACCGTTTATAGCGACGTTTGAGGATACCCGGAAATAGGGGAGGATAGGAATATAAAGACATTCTCTAGCTTAACTACACTTATCCATGGCGGCGATCGTCACATCAATATAAGGAGAAGTAACCCCAACTAAATTGGTCAGCAGATCGGTAATAATATTTCTGGAATCTCCTGCGGCAATAAACCGATTAACCCTTTGTCTCCATTCCTCATCATGGGAGGGCAAAATCATCCCATAGCCAATACAGGTCAAGGGTTGATCGGGTAAGAGGCTATATTGTCCATAGGATAACCCTTGTCTTTCGGCTTCTCCGACTAACAAAATCCCATCACTCGCAAAAGCATCAATGGTTGCGGACATGGCATCGCGAACCGCTTGTTGCCTACCTTGATTTCCGGTATAAGGAACAGCCGTAGCCAGTTGATAGCGACTTTCGATAAATTGGCGCGTCAAAGTATTATCTAAGACCCCAATATCTAAGCCTTCTAGAAATCCCGAAGGTTTGAATAAAATGCGAGTTTGAGGACGCATTAAAAAATAGGTTCCGGTGATGAAAAATCTGAACGAATACTGGGTTCCTTGGGGGGGACTGGTGCTAATTGTATTGGGGCCACATTCTAAATGAGTGAGTCCATCTCTGACGCTGCGATAGCGACCATTGGGGGAAGATTCATTGAGGGTAGATTCAACCATTTGGAGTTCAATGGTGCGGTCTAATTCTTGTTCTAGCTCCTCAGTGAAAGACTCCATCATCTGTAAGCATAGTCCTTTCCATTCTCCAGATTCCATATAGCCAAAAGGAGCGGCATCTTTACGAATGCCGACTTTTAAGGTTCCGGTATTTCTAATTTCTTCGAGAATTTCTTGGGCTGGACTGGCTCCAGCCGTTGTTAAAAGGATACCGAAGCTGGCGGCGATCGCTGCTATTTTCTTGAACATTACCGTTATTTATTTTCGGAATAACCTGACGAGCTAGATTATCCTGAAATCCGGTTTTTGTCAATTGGTAGACTGTAAAGGGAGTTGAGGCTGCCTAGGCTGAAGCGAATTCTGTAGCAAATTAATCATTATTGCCGATCAAACAAATAAAGCATTCCTCGAATAAATAGAGCAACGATCGCTGTTGTTAGGATCGTCATGACTGTAGAAATTGCTGGAGTGAGCCAAGGATCTGTAACACCCATATCTAATAAATATGGACTGAGTAAATGTTGTTTAGCATCATTTTCCTCAGTAGCAGCAACAGTGGGTACAACAACAATAGGAAATTGTTCTGAAACAGAAGCAACGATTGAGCCAACAGCTAATGCAGTTCCCCAAATCGCAACTTGATGTTGAAATGCGCGATCGCGCTGTGCTTGATCGGTTTCTACCAGAACACGCAAAGATTCAATAGAGTTCATCAATCCTTCGAGGAGTTGACTTCCTGGAGTAAAATTATCATAATCCACCTGTGTTTGTACTAGGTACTGTTCTTGGACAATTTTAGAAAATTTATCTAAAAAATTCAAATCTGTACAATTATTGTTAGCATGTGTTGGCAGGAAAATCAGTGAAGGGGTATTGTTAAGTAATTGTTGTCGAATTGTATGCAGCCTTTTATTATAATTTTTCAAGTTTACTTCTATAGTCTTGATTTGATACTGGAATTTAGCTCCGTGCATAGTATACATGGATTGAGTCCGTTGAGCTTGCCCTAAAATTGATTGTATTTTTTTGAGGTCAACCTTTTTTCTACTAGCCAATTCCATCTCTTGTATACTTTGGTTAATACAAATAAAGTCTTGATTAATCAATTCTTTAAGGTATCGACTCTGCCCATAAGACCACATTATTTTTGAGCGATATGAAAACAAAGTCATCCAATCTGTCACATAAGTCACTGCTTTTTTAGCAGATTTTTTATCTGGGTATAAGGCAATTATAACGTGGATATTTTTTTGTATTTGTGTAAGAAGTGGTGGCTTCTCAGTTTTTAGATTAATTGAACGTTCTGGCATTGTTAATTCATAATTCCAAAGTTCAAAAACATAACCGCCATGTAAGCGTCCTTCTCCACCTTTGGATAAATCTTCATCCCAGTTACCATTGGGGATGAGATATGAATAGCATAATTTGGCAAGCTCTCTCGGACTTTGATTACTTTCGTTTGGTAGTTCACCTGAAATCATCCAAGTTTGTCCTAATGTAGCAGCTTGACCCTTTAATTCTCGTTCAATATAGTCTTTGAGCGTTTTCACAAAATTGACAGGAAGTGGATCAGTTTGATTGGTAGAAGAGCAATTGAACAACAATCCATAAGTGTCACTAAGACGCACCGGATAATAGCATCGTTCAATGTAACCATCATTTCCTCCAAATTTTGAAATTGGTGGGTCTAATAAAGGATCATATTTAGCTTCAAAAGCAGTATCTTTATTGAATAATATTGTATGCAGCTTCTCAGGAAGCTTGGCTTGGAATAAATTTCGATTATCCTGTATTTCAGATAAATCTTCTCCTAAACCATTGCGAAGATCGTACAAATATAAATCAAGTGTAGGATAAATAATGTTGCCAAATGATAACACGATTAATCTCCCATTGTTTATTTATAACGGCTCTTGAAATAATTCAATACTTTTTGTAATCTAGAAAGCTTCTTAACACTCTGCTCTGGATGAGGAGTATCTAAAATTTTCAGCGAAGAATTGATCAGTTCTTGGGTTGAACGATCGTGTTGAACGGCAGAGGGCTTTGTCCTTGCTAAATCGCTAAAATGACTAAAGTTTTTAGGTTCATTACTCTCAGAAGGGATGGCTTGTTCAACTGCCGCTAAAGTTGGCCATGGGAGGATTTCATAGCAATTCTCAAGCTGAGTTATAGATTCTTGATATAACTCCTGTAATGTCGAATTTCCTGTCATAAATGTTTCTATATCTTGCTCAATAAGAACCCAAGGATCTACATCAGAATCTACATCGCACTCAGATACATACATGAGTGTTTCCGAGATATCTGCTAAAGCAGCACATTCTTCAGGCTTTAGGTTTTCTTCATATTTGAAGAGAGCTAAGAGTAGGGCACGTAAAGTATTTTTAACAGAAGTAGCCATGACCCAGATAGTGAATTTATGCTTAGAGTATACCTATTCTGATTGTACTCGTTTCAGCAATGATGAAGCGCAAAGCTCTGGTAATTGGGATTAATCGCTATCCTCTGTTAAGGGATAACCGTAACCAACGCAAAGACCTCTCTACACCTGCCACAGATGCGGAAGCGATCGCTCAATGGTTGGAAAACCATGGAAATTTTGATGTAAAACGATTTCCATGCACCATCAACCCTTATCAAGTAGACCCCCGTCCAGCTAGAGTTTGGAGAGCAGAAGACTTAAAAGAGGCTATTGAAGCTCTCTTCAACCCCCCTCCAGGAGAAATGCCTGATACAGCACTCCTGTTTTTTGCTGGTCACGGATTGCGGAAACCTAGCTCAGAAGAGGTCGAGGTCTTTTTAGCAACCAGCGATGTGTATCCAGATCGAGATCGGTGGGGAATTTCCCTAGAGTGGTTACGCGAACGCCTCGATCATAGCCCTGTAAGACAGCAAATTGTGTGGCTAGATTGCTGCTTTAGTGGCCAATTCTGCAATATTAAACGGCCTAATCTAGAGATAGATAGAGATCGTTTTTTTGTGACAGCCTGCCATTCGTTTGAGTTAGCCCGTGAGGATTCTGAAGGAAAGCATGGAGAATTGAGCAAGGCATTATTACATTTACTTGAGGAGGCACAAGCAACAGGCCAAACAGTAACCAGTTTGACTTTGGGAAGTCAACTTCATGAATATACCAAAAAGTTAGGAGCAGCACAACAGAAGCCAGTATCCAAGTTTTCGGGTGGACAGATTACCCTAATGGAGGCTAAAAAGCAAAGCAATAATCAAGAATCCTCATTTGGGCCACCGGATTATGAAAAATTCTATGGTAGACGCAAAGAGTTAGAAGAGCTTAAAACAGATGTTCATAACAATCGTGTCGTTGTGATGTGGGGTGAGTCAGGGGTAGGGAAAACTTGGTTAACTGCCGAGCTTGCCAAGCAACTAAGCACTGATTATCAAGTATGTTGGATAGACGAATATCCAGAAGAGTTCACCATTGAGGATTTTTTGTTACAAGTCAATGATTTTTTAAAAGAAAATAATGAGTTGGGATTTAATACAACTTACGAAGAAAATAAGATTAATAACCAGAGTAAGATTGATAGGCTTGTTAATTTTCTGGGAAAAACTAAAAAAGATTTTCTGTTTGTTTTTGATGGATTCCAAAGAGTACGTCAAAATAGCTTAAACGATTTTGAATTTTTTATTCAACGCTTTAGTCACAAACAATCTCAAAGCAAACTTATCCTAGTTACACATTCAGTTTTAGGACGAAACATTACACATAGGCAAATCAAAGGATTTGAGAAGGAAGAGGTTGTCAATTACATCAAACAACATGGATGTCAAGTTCAAGGACAATGCTCTAAAAAAAATATAGAGGCTGTTGTTCAAGTAACAGGCGGTCATCCTTTAGCTATTGATCTCATTCTTGAATGGGTTTTTAGAGACGGAGTATCTATGCAAGATGCTCTAGATAATATAGTCCAATATGACCAGGAAGATAGACAAGAATTAACCACACGATTGCTGAAAAAAATCAAAGATGTTTTAACGGAAGAAGAACAACATGCGTTTAGAAAACTCTCGGTATTTGAGACTCCGGTTAAGGCTTCTGCCTGGGAATATTTAGATATCCCTAAAAGAGTAAGTCAGTCTTTAATACGTCGCCGATTACTTTCTCCAATGGATAGTGATTACTTTCAAATGCATCAACTGATTGCCCAGTTTTGGCGTAAAGAGTTACCTGAAGATGAAACTCAATTGTTACATCAACAAGCTGCTCAATACTATTGGGATACGGCTAAACAGAGTCCTTTAGAGAGCTTAGATCGTACTACTTATCTCCAATCCTACGATCACTGGCTCAAAAATGATGACCAGGAAAGTGCAGCACAAGTCATTAATAATCTAGTGAGTCGCATCCATGAAAAAGAAAGGCTACCTTCAGAACGGTTACCAGGGTTAACCTCCTGGTTATTAAATCTTCCAAAGGAAGTGAGTGAGAATAAACCTTGGCTCTTATTAGAGAAAGGCAGAAAATTAGAGAAAAAATTTAGCCCTGAAGAGGCTGAACTCCTATTTCAACAATCTCATGATATTTTTAAGCAGCAACAGAATGCGCTGGGGAGATCTGTTGCTTTATTTTATGTAGGCAAAATGCGTGCTTTGAAGCAAGAACCAGAACTTGCTTTACAAGCATTACAGCAAGTTTTAGATATAGCAGAGGAAGGACAAGATATTCCGATGCAAATTCGGGCTTTAGGGAAAAAGATTGGTTGCTATATAGATATGGGTGACAAGGAAAAGGCAACTGAAGATTCTAATAATGCTGAAAAATTGGCTAGAATGCTTAACGATCAATTGGGCTTGGCATTGATTGTATACCGAAAAGGCAGCATTGAACGTCATTGGAGTAATTATTTAGAAGCTGAACGATACTTTGTAGAAAGTGCCGAATCTTTTAAAAAATTGAAAGATGTTTATCATCAATCTAAAGCGTTGTCACGTATAGGTATTTGCCAAACATTTCAAGGGAAATTTTTAACGGCTATTGAAAATTTAAACAAAGCTATTGAAATCAAAAAAACAATTCAGGATGAACATGGATTGGCTCGTGATTATGATTATTTAGCTGATATTTATGCTCTTCAAGGAGACTTTACTACAGCCGAAAAAAATTATAATAAATCGCTGGGCATTAAAAAAGGCTGTAAGAATATGAATCCAGACACTTATGGATTGATTAAGTCATATAAAAATCTCGCTAAAATTGAATTACTAAAGAGGGAAAATACGTTTAATCAAGCACAAGAATTTATTGGAGAGTGTCAAAAATTAATCAATCCCAACAATTCAAAAGATATTGAGCGAAAATATATTGGTTTGAATGGATCTAAATTATGGGTAAAAGGCGATCTTGAATATAGTCAAGGTGAGTATGAAGCCGCCTTAAAAAGCTATGAAGAATCTGCTAGTAATTTTAAATCGTTTAAAGTTCTTGATAGCGAAGCAAGAGTAAGATTTAGTTTGGGGCGGACTTACCTAGCAATGGCAGATATCAACAAAGCAAATGATTATCTCCAAGATTGTCTGAATTTATTCAGACAATATAACATGGCCTATGATGAAATTTTGACTCTTACCTATTTATCTCGCTGTACAATGTGGACTGATTTGCAGCAAGCTCTGAATTATAATCAATTGGCACTAGAATCGGCTTCTGAGATTGATTCAAATTTAATTCAAGCTATTTGTTTTGAAACACAAGCATTATTAGAACAACATACTTGGTATACTTGGTTACAAAATTTTGCAGGTAAGAATAATACAGAAGTTATAGGAAATGAAAATATTCAATTATTGATTGATTCAGTTTGGAAATATTACGATCAGGCTATATCGAATTTAGAAAAGGGAACCTCGAACAGTTCAAATTCTCAATCCAACCAGAACGAATCTTCAAAAAGTAAAATTAATCGAGGTTCCAAAAATGAACAAGAGACAACCGAAAATGAACAAAAGCAGCCAAAGAAAAGTTTAATTATTTATCGTCTAGAAATAGAAACTAAAAAAACACTATGGCAACTTTTGGTTAAAAATTGGTGCAACGATGAAATTAATCTTGATAATGCTTATGGATTACTAAAAAACAAATTTATTGCTCAGGAGATCATTAAAATTGAACTACTGAATTTGCAATATCTAATGCAAAGGAACAATCAAGATATAGTTTCTAGTTCAACCTTAAAATTAATAGCAGAATATGCTGTAGAAATTCTGTGTCCGTTAGCTATGCGATTTGGCTTAAATCAGTTGCGAGAAGAAACTGAAGACTCGGCGTTTAAAGTTTGGAAACCAGATGAATATGAAAGAATCCAAGAAAGACTGAATGAGAATTTACCTGATCCCGATATATTTTTAGAAAATTTAAAGATAGAACTTGAAGATGAACTCGGAGATGCTAGAGTTCAGTTAGAAGAAATTCAAACGAGAATAAAAAGTGTTTACAGTATTTATAAGAAAGAGCAAGCACGACAAGTATCTTTAAAGTTAGATCAAATCTTAGATATTGTCGGAGTCCGAATTATTACTGAAACTGAAGAAGATTGTTACACAGCACTCAGCGTAGTGCAAAATATGGGAGAGGTTATAGAAGGAGAAGGTATCCTCCACAACCCGATACGAAATTTTATTGAAAATCCCAAAACATCTACTGGATATCAATCTATTCATATCAATATTAGATATGGCCAAATGATTGTAGAATTTCAAATCCGCACCGAAAGAATGCATTTAGCCGCAGAATTTGGGATTAGTGTATTAGGTCTAGGGAAAGTAGCTCATCGGTATTATAAAGATCCCAGTCATTATAGCAATCCTTCATCACAGCAGAATTATCAATGGGCCCATCGAAAACGAGTACATTTATCAGTACAATGTGAATCTCAATCGGTTCAAAGTATTGGTAATCTGTTTGAAGAAGGAAAATTAGAACTAGGCAGTGTAGATGTAGATCGAGTCGGAGTAAATCAAATTATTTTACTGCTTGAAATGTTAGGAAAAAGAACAAAGACTTCTAAATATCAGCCAGGGGATATAGAATCAGAAATTTACGCATTGATTGAGAAAATAGGTAAAATTGACGGCGTGATATTAGTTAATTCTGTTCGAGAAGCTAGGATAGAAAACCCTCAAATATCCTTACAAGAAAAAGCTGAAATCATACAAGAGTTGACCAATAAAAATAGTGGTAATGATAATTATATTTATGTGATCACTCCTAAAAAAGATGTGAAAAAGATTTTGAAAGGGGTTGATAAGCAAGATCAACAAGAATTGCAACCCGTTACTCCGGTAGATTTTGCCTATACAATTCATGAGGAAGTAGGAAACCATTGTACTGGAGCTAAAGTGAATGGGAAGATGGTTAAGCTTGATACGGGTCTTCAAAATGGTGATATTGTTGAAATCATCACAAATAAAAATTCTCATCCTAGTCTAGATTGGCTCGAATTTGTAATTACTCCTACAGCTAAACACAGAATCAAGAGGTGGCATAAAAAAGAACATAGAAAGCAACATATTGATAACGGACGAGAAAAGCTACAAAAAGAATTGGGTAAAGAGGGCTTAGATTCTCTCTTAGAGTCTGACAAAATGCAGGCTATAGTAACACGACTTAATTATCACAGTGTTGATGATTTATTGGTAGCCTTGGGATATGGAGATATTTCTACCACCGATGTTATTAATCGCCTCCAAGATGACTCTCAAACTCCTCATAAAGATCAGTCAAACGTTAAAGAGAAAGAAGCTTCCTCTCAAAAAAAACTAACCATTGTAGGCATTGAAGGAATACCCTATCATTTTGCAGGTTGTTGTCATCCTTTACCTGGTGAACCCATTATTGGTATTGTAGCTCGTAGGGGAAATAGAGATGTTGCTATTCATGCACGGCAATGCCCACAAGCAGAAAAAATGCCAAGTGAACAAAAAATTACTAATCTAAAATGGGAAACTTGGATTGAGGTTGAAGTCATTGATCAACCTGGTGTATTACATGAGATTTTAGGCATCTTTAAGGAACTCAATATTAACATCGAAAATTTAAAATCATTAGACAAAAAGCCTCAATCGGGTACAGCGATTATTCCCTTATATTTTTGGATTAGAGACCGAGAAGAGCTTGAGTATATTTTGGTACGATTACGGAAAAATCCGAATTGTTTGAACGTAACTTACAGAATAGGTGAATAATAGGTGAGAGCAAGGTGAGTTGGAGATCCGCTAAAACTCAGAGGTATGTGTTCCCGCCACAAAGCTCATTTAGGCTTGAAATTTGTTTGAGTCTCATTGAAAGGCGAGTCAACCGTACCGAGAATGGAGAGTTTACCGCCTTAGCCGATCGCCGATCTGCCGTTAGAATAAACTCGTATTTCTATCACTGTGCAAAAATTTGACCACTCCATTACAATCGGGGTGAATATCCATATGAGGTTATCTAATCATGAGCGAAACTGATACACCTAAAGAATCTAGCCTAGTAGAAGTTAGCCCCGAAACCAAGGCCATGGTGGAAGAAGATGAGGGACTAAAAGATGCCACAGAACAAGTAAAAAATGAAACTATGGCGTTGATTGAGGCCATGAAAACCAGGGCCCAATCAGAAATTCATAAAGCCAGAAACTATACCCTGGAAACCTATCTCAGTTCTGTCAAGAAAGCTAAAGCCAGCTTAGAAGAAGAAAATCTATTCGATCCGGAGCGCATTGAGAATTCTCTCAAAATCCTGCAAAAAGATGCGGAGAAAAATTGGGAGAGCATTCTTAAGCAAGCTCAGGAACTCGGCGATCGCCTGTCAGATGCAGCTAAGGCAGCTTGGGAAATTCTCACCGCTCCCCGCACCGAAAGCGATGCCAAATCCAAAGATCCCGACTAAAACCGGCTAACTCAGAGCCTCTGAGAGATAAGCAGCCGTGGCTTCCACCACGGCGATCGCATTTTCATACATCATCCGCGTCGGCCCCAAAACCCCCACACTCCCCATGGGAACCGAACCGCGAAAATAGGAAGAAGTCACCAGAGCGCAACTTTGCATCGGTTCTAAAGGATTTTCTGAACCGATCCAAACCTGTACCCGACTGCTCTCTTTTTCCTGCTCCGGAACTTGGAAAATCAGGGGGAGTAATTGGGTGGGTTCTTCTTCGAGCAAATGAATTAAAGTTTGCACCTGTTGCAATTGGGAAAACTCCGGTTGGCGCAACAATTCCGCGACCCCACTAATCCAAATATCCGTATAAACCGAAGCAGCATGGCGCTGTTGAAACTGCTTTAAAACCTGGGTAAGCTGTTCTCCATAGCGCTCAAACTCACTATCTAACTCTGTCCAATCTAAATGTTCTAACTCGGTTAGCAACCGTCCTTTCAAATTATGGTTGAGGAAATTAGAGATAACTTGCAATTCCCTTGATACCTGTTCTATCGTTTCGCTTTCCTCTTCTCCCATCTTCGGTAAATCAATTAAGGTTGAATGGGTTTGGTAATTATCCGTCACTAAAATCAACATGGCGCGGCTGCTATCCACTGCCACCAATTGCAAATGATGCAAGCGGGAATTTTGCGCCTGGGGCATGGTAATCAAGGTAATATAACCGCTTAAACTCGACAAAATCTGCGCGGCTGACTTAAAAAGCGATTCTAAACTCCATTGCCAATTGAGCTTTTCTTGTAGCAAGCTTTCTACCTGTTTCCCGGTCTTAACATTGGGGGTCATCAAATGGTCTACATACCAGCGATATCCGGAGTCAGAAGGCACGCGACCGGCGGAAGTATGGGGTTGATAAAGTAGCCCCGATTTATCTAAATAACTTAAACAAGACCGAATGGTAGCCGTACTCACAGAAAAATTATATTCTTCAACCAAAACTTTTGAACCAACCGGTTCGGCGGTGGCCACATAATGATTAACCGTTGCTTGTAAAACGCGCTTATGGCGATCGCTCAGTTTAAATTCTAAGTGCATTTGAGTTTATATCAGAAATATTATGGAATAGATAACCCTCATCGGGGAATTTTGATCTATAACTCATAAGATAGCAAGAATTTGTCCATCCATTCCCTACACCCTAGAGAGATAGCGTATATGCTATCATCGACTCATGTCTAGCAAACTGGTTATTGACACCAACATTTTTGTCAGTGCCTTAATTAGTCCCACCGGAGCCAGTCGCGCTTTGCTTCGTGCCTGCTTGCAAGGGAAGTATCAGCCGCTTATAGGAACAGCATTGTTTCTGGAGTATGAGTCAATTTTAAGCAGATCGGAGGTTATGGCACGCTGTCCGCTACCCAGAACTGATGTCGAAACCCTGCTTGCCGCCTTCATGTCAGTCAGTCAGTGGGTTCAGATTTATTACTTGTGGCGGCCAAACTTGACTGATGAAGCAGATAACCATCTGATTGAATTGGCGATCGCGGGCAATGCAGAAGCAATTGTTACCCAAAATATTAGGGATTTCCAGAGAGCGGAACTTCTCTTTCCCCAAATCTCTGTCCTCACACCCGAAGAATTGATTACGGAGTAAGTCAAATATGGCAACATTAACCATCCGTTTACCTGATGATAAGCATTCTCGCCTGAAAGCAATGGCTCAGTCTCGTGGAATCAGTGTAAATAAACTCATGGAAGAACTCTCAACCCTGGCACTGGCTGAATTTGATGCTCAGACCAGATTCCACGCTTTGGCAATGCAGGGTGATGTAGGCAGTGGCTTGGAAGTTCTGGATCGGTTAGATTCCCTGCATCAATTAAAAATTAAAAATTAAAAAGCGATTTCGCCAAAAATCTCCCCCCAGTAAAACCAGAGGGAGATGAGCGAGAAAATCAAGGATAAGAGGGAAACTGGAGTTAAACCAGGGGTTGACGATCGACCCGATGTATCGCCACGACAGAGGGTTTAGGGGGGTCATTGGGCCCTTTACCCGGCCAGTTGGAACCCAGAGGTACTATGCGCTTTTGCATGAACTCTTGACCATCAGTCGTCATCATGGAAAATTCACGGGTTTCTGATGCCATATTTTGCCGCATTCCATAGAGTTCCCCAGGATGTTGAATCGACAGAAATAGGGTTTTCTGATCGGCTGTGAAAAATGGGCCGGTGGATTCCGTTTCCATGGGAGAGAGGGCAAAGGGATAGGCTTCTCCTGCATGATCTCCAGAGAGGGGAATATACCACATGGAATTGTTGCCGAAAATACCTCGCAAACTGGATTGACTGATAAAGTTGCGTTGTGAATCGACTCGTCCAGCAGGCACGGGGTTATTGTGCTTGGAGGTAGACATATCGGTAACCATCCAGAGATTGCCTGCCGCATCAAATTCTAGGTTATCGGGGTTAGAAAAGCCCATTCCCCCCTCGGTTGCTTCTCCACCCATGGCTAGATTTTGCCACCGGAAGGTCATGGAGGCGGGATCGTTACCGGTTTCTTCCAGACGCATGATCCAGCCGTGTTCGTGGCTTTCCCCTTTGGAGTTAGAGAAGACTGCTTTATGGGCCCCGCCATCTCCACCGGGACTGCCGGAGGTGAAGGTCATAAACAATGCTCCATCTCCAGGACGGATCATGGTATCTTCGGGGCGAGCGGTACAGGTGGCTCCGGCAGCGTTGGCGGCAAAGTGAGCATCGATAAGGATGGCTCCTTGCACTTCTTCTGGGGTATTGCCTTGGTACAGATCGCCGAGGGTGGGGAATTTTTGCTTGAAGACGGCGATCGCCCCATCCTGTTCGATTTTTTCAAATCCTCCTTGGGTGCGATCGCCATTCGGTAGGGGAATCATCCCCCCATGATAGTCGCTTGGCAGGTCAGGATTGACCGGAGTATCAGCTTTTAGAGCAATCCAAGACCCGGTTCCATCAGCCTTAAATTTAGCCGCATAGAGCATTCCATCCCTGAGTAGGCGCGAGTTGGCTTTATCCTGGGGATTACGCACCAGTCCTGTACTGACAAACTTGTAGACATGCCCCCCCCGGCGATCGCATCCGGAATACACCACCAACGGTTTACCCGCTTCAGCCCGAATACCCACCGCTTCATGGCGGAAGCGCCCTAACCAAGTATGCTTAGTTCCGTAATCATTCCCATTGGCTGGATCGACTTCCACCATCCAACCATACTTATTCCCCGCCAACCCAAACGGATTACCTTGACCATTAAACTCTTCTCGTTTAACCGGTTTTTCCTTGGGATGCAAAGATGTACCATCAGCATAAACCCCTTCGGGGACAAAATCCTGGTAATTCTCTTCCGCACTAAAGACCGTACCCCAAGGACTGGTTCCCCCAGCACAATTATTAAATGTACCAATAATTTTATCGCCCAGGGTATCTAGATAACCCATGCCTTTCGTCTTGCGGAAAACCGCTACTGCGGGGCCGGTTGCTTGCAGATACTTGCCATCCTCTAAGCCAGAGATCCCTGTAATTCGGCGGTCTTGGGGGGAATAGGTTCGCACCCATTTTCCATTGGCTTCGCGACGCAAAGAAATCACGCCAATTCCTTGGTCGATCAAGGTTTCTTTAAAAAAGTTATAGAATTCAGTCTTCAAAGCCTCATCATTTAAATCAAAGGCATTAATCCCCTCATCTCCCGCTTTTTCCAATGCCGGAATGACCTTCGAGGGCAGAGATTTACCCATCACCATCGGATAGGTTTGCTCCCAAGTGGGAACACTCACATATTCAAAATTAATCGTTAAAAAGCCCGTATCTGGCCCCGTGGGCAGAAAGGAGAGATAATCATTGTTATAGCCAAAGCGAGAATTTCCAACTTTGTCTCCCCAAGAAGCAATCACCTGATAAGTGTAGCCTTCGGGCAGCACAATATCATCAACCACTTCATAGGTATTGTATAAAGACTTTTGTTGCTCTATTGCTTGCCCTTCATAGGATAGGGGACAAGGATATTTTACGGGTTGGAACCTTAAGCCTAAAGCTTTAGGGGAGGAAACTGCCGTAGCTGAACTTCCGGTTACAGAAGCGGAACCTCCCTGTTGTCCCAAAGAACCGCAAGCAACGGTAGTCGCGGTTGCTCCCAGGAATAATAAAAATTGTCTGCGTTGGAGTGTCATGGTTAGCCAGTTGAGCGATCGCGTTTTGCCACTCTGACTCTATCGGTCTTGGATTAAGCTTGGATTATGGAAAAAATAATCTGTAATTAATAATTCATTAATAGTTAACGCCCAAAAAAGAAATAAGGTGGACGCTGCCCACCCTATCTCTAGTTATATCAAGTCCGCTTATTCATGTCCGCGAAGCGGAAATACCCTAATTAAAAATGTAGGGAGCAAGATGCTCCCACTCCAGTAATATCACTCAGATTGAGGGAGTGCGGGCATCTTGCCCGCTAGTTGAACTCATTTTCATGTCCGCTTGCGGAAACCGGACTTGATATTACTTTCAAAAGATCTTCATTTAGCCTAGGATAATCACCTAAGTTTTGACTAAAAGGGGAACTTCTGGCTCTTTTTTTGCCCGTTTGAGTAGATCTTTTTCGCTCGGAATTCTCAGTTTAGAGGCTAACTTGAGAGATTCTAGCAATTTAATAAATCTATAGGTGGGATCGGGCAGATAAACCACTTCATTCTCCTGTAGCATAATCCCATGGCGACTTGAGGAGGGAAAGGCATGATGAAGATTATGCCAACCTTCTCCTAATGTGAGAAAGGCAACCCAACCATTATGACGGCTAAAATCATCAGTTTCAAAGTATTCAGAACCGGTAATGTGGCAGAATGAATTAACGGTTTGGACTCCATGAAAGAGCAAAGTGGTACTGAGGAAAAATGCGCCTAAGTATTCTAAGCCACCCATGAAATAGGACAGAACTCCGAGGGCAACTAGGGGAAGAAAATGTAGGCGATCGAGTATCCTTAAGGGCAGATTATTTTCCACATCACTGGGGAGTTTAGCGGGAAAGAAATTTTTCGAGAGTAACCATCCCCCTTGAGACCAATAAAATCCGCGTATTCCCTGATAGGGTTCAACCGGAGAATGGGGATCGAGGTCGCGATCGGCATACTGATGATGGCAGAGATGGTGAGCTTTCCACCAGCTTGGGCCCATTTGTCCGGCTGATGCACCGACAATACATCCTAGCCAGAGAATAAAATCATTGGCTTGATAGCTTTTGTGGGTAAGCAATCGATGATAAATGGCTGTGGTGGCCAGCATTCGGATGAGATATAAAAAAATAATCCAGGCGATCGCACCCCATGATAAGCCAGTGAGTAAAACCATTAACGATCCCACATGGCTAACGATAATCAGTATGGGGCCGATAACATAAGAAACCTTCGTAAGCAGGGAGTAATTCGGCATTGTGTTGTTGTAGTATCCTTTGTCTAACTCCTGACCAAACCTAACGATATCACACCCTCCTCAACTGCGCTTGATAACCCCTACCCGATCGGCCAACAAGATATAACAGTATTAGGAGCCATCTCTGGCAATTGAAGTCTAGAGACTCTGACTCATTTTCTAGAGATATATTTGGGAGAATCATTCAGTTACCATGTCTAAAACTTTTTCGATAGTCTTCATGCATCTGAGCTGCTATGCCGCCCTTTTAACTGGGGTCTTCTCGTTCAGTCCAGTCTCAGTAGCCCAACTGCCCACAGACCCTAATTTTGAACCTCCCCCTGGAGCGGGTAGACCTAATGAAACCGTAGGGGGAGCCAGTCGTCTTTTAGAAGAGGTGATCCAAATTGACTTTGAACCCCCTCCGGGTCAAGGGGCCCCCCGTGAAACCGTAGGTGGAGCCAGTCGAGGCCCGAAGTGTTTACCCGAAGAAATGCCGGTTACCGTATTAGTACCGAAAACCATTCAAGGGATTAAGTATGGGTTAACGGTTGATCCTTCCCCAGACTTTTTTGTTTATATCCCAGACACGGTAGCCACTCAAATCGAATTTATTGTCACAGATAATCAACCTTATCCCAATGGGCAAATTATTGATGAGCGGGTGATGGATATTCCTACAAAACCAGCAATCCTTAGAATTACCTTGGACGGTAAGTTAGAAGATGACCAATATTATGAATGGGCCGTTTACCTAAAATGCCCCCAAATGAATCCTAGCGGTGAAGCCTCATTTACTTTACCCTCTTCGGGTTGGATTAAAAAAGTTGGTGTCGATGAAAATTTGCTGCAAAAAGTGGATCGGTCTTCTGTCCTGGATACAATAACCTCTTATGCTAAAGAAGGAATTTGGTTTGATACCTTAAGTCTTTTGTATGAAGAATTCAAAAAACATCCAGATAATGAGAAATTGTTGGAAACTTGGCGGCAGTTTTTGCAAAGCCAAATGACGGATGTTGACCCCCTAGTTATCGATACTCCAGTGATTGACTGTTGCGAGAATTAGTCCTGTTGTTTTGGCGGTTTATGTGGAAAAAAATACAACAAAATCTAGAGGAGTGGAGGGGGGTTATTCTGATTGCTCCAACCATTGCTTTTTGCGTAATCATCTTGCGAATGATGGGAGGATTGCAACTGTTAGAATGGGCAGCATTGGATGTTTTTTTTCGCTGGCGACCGCTAGAACCTGTGGATGAAAGAATTCTGATTGTTGGGATTACAGAATCAGATATTCAGCAGATGAAACAATGGCCCTTATCAGATCAAGTTTTGACTGAATTACTCAAAAAAATAAAGTCTCAAAATCCGAGGGTCATTGGTTTGGATATCTATCGAGATTTGCCCGTAGAACCGGGTTATCAGCAGTTTGTGGAGTTAGCGAGAAATACACCTAACTTAATTGGGATCGCTAAAGTGGAGGGCGATCGCCTGGGTGAGTCTGTGGCTTCTTCACCGATTTTAGGGCAACTGAATCAGGTTGCAGCAGCCGATTTGATTTTGGATGGGGATGGCAAAATTAGGCGGATGTTGTTGTCGGTTCGAGATAGTGAAGGAAAAACGTTTTTTGGCTTAGGCACAAGGTTAGCGTTAGATTATCTGCAACAAGAAGGTATTGCATTAGAGGTTCTCGATCCACCCACAAGTAAGGTGGGTTTGGGAAAAGCGGTTTTTATGCCTCTGCAAAACCATGATGGAGGTTATGTGAATGCGGATACGGGTGGCTATCAGATCATGTTAAATTTTCGCAGTCGGTTCTGTAGAGATTCCCAGCAGCCTTGTGAGTTGTTTGAAACGGTAACTCTTAGTGATGTTTTAAACGATCGCCTCCCCCCCGATCTAATGCGCGATCGCATTGTTCTCATTGGTGGCAAAGCCGCCAGTCTCAATGACCGCTTTATTACTCCCTTTGGCTATAGTCTCCAAGAAGGGGGTATTCGTTCTGGGGTTGAAATCCATGCTGATTTGGCCAGCCATATCATCAGTGCCGCTTTAGATGGCCGTCCCCAAATCCAGTTTTGGTCAGAATTTGAAGAAAGTCTTTGGATCGGATTTTGGTCAACTTGGGGGGCGATCTTAGGCTGGATCTTCTTGCGCGTGCGCTGGAAACTGATCGGTGTGGTGTTCTGTGGTGTGGGGTTAACTTTAATCACCTATGGCGCGTTTTTATTGGGGTGGTGGTTACCGGTGGTTCCTCCTTTGGTGGGACTCTTCGGGGCCGCCATTTCCATTACAGCTTATATCGGCTTTTTGGAGCGCACGAACCGGAAAACGATTATGCAATTGTTTGAACGCCACGTGACCCCAAAAATTGCTCAAGCGGTTTGGAGAGACCGACACCAACTGCTGAATGAGGGGAAGCTCACTGGACGCAAGCTGACGGCCACAGTTTTGTTTACGGACTTGCAAGGATTTACCACGATTAGCGAAAGTATTGATCCGGAGACCCTGATGGTTTGGTTAAATCAGTATATGAATGCCATGGTCAATATTGTCTTAAGCCATGATGGAGTGGTAGATAAGTTTATTGGGGATGCGGTGATGGCGGTTTTTGGGGTTCCTATTCCCAGTACGACGACTGAGGCGATCGCCCAAGATGCCCAATTAGCAGTACAGTGTGCGGTAGAAATGGGGAAAAAGTTGCGATCGCTTAACCGCGCTTGGAAAGCCTCTGGACTGCCCACTGTAGCCATGCGTGTCGGTATTGCCACCGGGGAAGTAGTCGCGGGTTCCCTGGGGTCTAACCAACGGATGAACTATACCACCATCGGTGATAGCGTCAACGTGGCTGCTCGCTTAGAAAGTTATGATAAATCCTTAGATGGCGGTCTCTGTCGGATTCTGATTAGTGAAGAAACCTATGAAAATATCAAGGGGAAATTCCCGACCCAGGCGATCGGATCGGTCTCCCTCAAAGGTCGCACTGCACCGGTTAAAATTTATCAAGTCATGGGTAATGAGTAAGAGGGAATAGGGAAAACCAACACCCAGACCCTTGTCCTATCACTAAACATTGTAAACCGTAATTTTCATGAGTGATGATGCATTTATTTTTGAGAAAATCCTTACTTCGATTCCGCTCAGGAAACCTGTTATTTCTACTGTCGATTTCCCTTCTCGCTCTCTTTCTCAACTTCACCGCACCCTCCGCGATCGCCCTCCAAGTCCCTCAACCGGGAGCCAACAACTTTGTCACCAGTGCTGTCAATCAAGTGGGGCCGGCAGTCGTGCGGATTGATACCGAGCGTACCATTGTCCATAATGTAGACCCCTTTATGACTGACCCCTTCTTTCAACGGTTTTTTGGTCAAGAGTTTTTTGATACTATGCCCCGCGAAGAATTGCAACGAGGACAAGGGTCAGGATTTATTATCGACTCGAATGGCATTATCCTCACTAATGCCCATGTGGTCAGTGGTGCAGACCGAGTACAAGTGACGCTTAAAGACGGCAGAACCTTTGATGGCAAGGTTTTAGGCACGGATCGGGTTACGGACTTAGCGGTAGTCGAAATTGACGACCCCCAAGAACAATTACCCGTGGCTCCCTTGGGAGATTCCGATCGCCTGCAAGTAGGAGATTGGGCGATCGCCGTCGGCAATCCCCTCGGCTTAGATAACACCGTCACTCTCGGTATTATCAGCACCCTCAATCGCCCCTCCTCAGAAGTCGGCATCCCCGACAAACGGGTAGACTTTATCCAAACCGATGCCGCCATTAACCCCGGAAATTCCGGCGGCCCCCTCCTCAATGACCAAGGGGAAGTTATTGGTATTAACACAGCCATTCGTGCTAATGCTATGGGCATTGGATTTGCCATTCCGATTAACAAAGCCAAAGCCATTCAAGGACAACTCACTAGAGGGGAAAAAGTCGCCCATCCTTACATTGGCGTGCAAATTGTTAACCTGACTCCCGAATTAGCCCAGGAAAATAATCGCGACCCCAATGCCCCCTTACTCTTGCCCGAAATCGAAGGGGTTTTAGTGATGAAAGTGATTCCCAATACCCCAGCCTCTGAAGCCGGTTTACGTCGTGGCGATGTGATTATTTCTATTGACAACAAACCGATTAAAACGGCCGATGAATTACAACGCATTGTCGATCAAAGTGATTTAGGCACATCTTTATCGATTCAGGTGAAACGGGGCAATCAAACCCGACAGTTTCGGGTAAAAACGGCTCAGTTAGATGAGGTTATGGAGAATGAGTAATATCAAGTCCGGTTTCCGCAAGCGGACATGAAAATTTGTTAAGAAGCGGGCAAGATGCCCGCACTCCTCGAATTCTTTGATATGACTGGAGTGGGAGCATCTTGCTCCCTGGATTTTTAATTAGGGTATTTCCGCTTC
>NZ_JAQOSP010000032.1 GCF_030068475.1 Roseofilum acuticapitatum BLCC-M154
GAAGACCCAGAATTTGAAACCTTCTACACCAAGAACATCTTGTTGAATGAAGGCATTCGCGCTTGGATGTCTCCGGCTGACCAACCCCATGAGTTCTTTACCTTCCCTGAAGAGGTTCTTCCTCGCGGTAATGCTCTGTAATTCTCACAATTGAGAATTCTGGTAGGGTGGGTATTGCCCACCCTACTTTTTTACTTGATGCACTGTAATTCTGACCAATCCTCACCCGATTCTAGAACTCTGTGCTAAGGTAATTCACAGGTGCAAGGCACTCAGAGCTAGATGCTCTCTTATCTCGTTTACGAGTTTAATGTTGCATTTTTTAGGAGGTGATGCCGATGTCAGATAGTAGTAAACGCATGGGTCTTCAAATTGGAGTATGCCGGCTGTGGGCCGGGGCTGTTCTCTAAATGCTAGTCTCAGGTTAGAAAACCTATCGTCAAAAATGACTAGCTTGGGGTTCCTCCCGGCAGTCAGGTTTCAAACTGAAGACCCGCTACACCGCTCTCACTCTCAACTGTTCAAAATTCTATCGTTCAGAAAGAAAATTGAACATCTACCAGTGAGAGCGGATAGTTTTGAAGTAGAGGAGAATGGAAAAGGAATGACTAAACTGACTCAATTACAAATCCAAGAAAAAGCCAAAACCCTATCAGGGTGGGAATTAGACGGAGAGAGTCTACAGTGCCAGCGCAAGTTCAAAAACTTCGTTGAGGCGATCGCCTTTATCAATAAGCTAGTCGAACCCGCAGAAAGTGCCAACCATCATCCTGACCTCTCCATTTCCTACAATCGAGTCAGCATCACCTTGACAACCCACGATGCAGGTGGTTTAACAGAAAAGGATTTCGCTTTGGCACAAGCGATCTCCCAGATAGAATGAATAAGGTAAACTAAAATAAGCTTCTAAAGTTAAAAGCTTAAAGGTGTGAGGAGCAAGTAAAATGTCGAAATTTCTGTGGAAGACCCTGTTGGTAAGTCCAGCAGTCCTGACTACGTTGATCTCTGGTTCTTTGGTTCAGGCGGCTGAAAACACCAGCAACCCTGCCCTAGTGAACCAGCAATCCCTAAATTTAAATATTGATGATTCCTTCTCCGTTGGAGTCCCGGAATCCTTCGATCTCGATCTTCAACCCTCTCTCATTGCTCAAGAGCGCTCTACCCTAGATCAAGTGATTGAATACAGCAGTGACGGAGAAGAAGTTGAAGAAGAAGTCGAGCAAGTCACCTCCGTCTCCCAACTGCGAGATGTACGCCCCACAGACTGGGCCTTCCAAGCCCTACAATCCTTGGTTGAGCGCTATGGTTGTATTGCCGGTTATCCTGACGGAACCTATCGCGGCAACCGGGCAATCACTCGCTACGAATTTGCTGCTGGTTTAAACGCTTGCTTAGACCGGGTAAATGAACTGATTGCTGCGGCAACTGCTAACGCGGTTACCCGTGAAGACTTGGCGGTACTGCAACGACTACAAGAAGAATTTGCGGCTGAATTAGCCACCCTTCGCGGTCGCGTCGATGCCCTCGAAGCCCGCACCACCGAGCTAGAAGCCAATCAATTCTCCACCACTACCAAACTGGTGGGCGAAGCCATCTTTGCCGTCACCGATGCCTGGGGCGCAGACCTTGACCTCAATCATTCCCGGTTTAATGTGGGCCGTCGTAGAGCATTCTTAGGAATGTCTAGCAGTTTTGATCCTAACTTAGCTGGAGGAGTAACTGACTATCCGAGTACCAATGAGACCGCTCTAATGGGTCGCGTGCGGCTGAACCTGAACACCAGTTTCACCGGGAAAGACCTGTTGCTCACTCGGATGCAAGCTGCCTCTGTTGACCGATTTAACTTCCAACAAGAATCCGGTCAAGGACTGCAAACCTTCCAAGTCAACAATTCAACCAATGGCGATCTCTATCTAGACAAACTCCAATACTACTGGAGCTACAACAATCGTTTGAATTTCGTCGTTTCTGCCATTGGCGGAACATTTGATGACTTTGTGCCCACCCTCAACCCCTATTTTGAAGACTACGATGGGGGAAGCGGGTCTCTCAACACCTTCTCGCAACGGAATCCCCTATACCGGATTGGCGGTGGTGCAGGGATTGGTATGGACTTCAATTTGGGTGACTTTAAGTTCCTCAATTTAGGGGCGGTGAACCTCAGTGTGGGATATTTAACTGAAAATGGTGAAAATCCCACCTCTGGGAATGGTCTCTTCAATGGAGACTACGGGATGTTAACTCAGTTGACCTTTACCCCTTCTAATAGCTTTTCCTTTGCCTTTACCTATGCCCATGGCTATCATGACCAATACAGCCCCATCTTTGACAATGGGTATGGCTATGATTTAGTGGGGACACCGCAAACTCGACTGGTTAGCGATTTAGGGCGCACTTCCACAAATTCCTATGGTGGAGCCTTTTCTTGGCGCATTAGTCCGAAGTTTGTGGCCAATGCCTTTGTTGGCTACACCGATGCCAAATTGTTAAGTCAAGGGCAACGGGGCAGTGGAGAGATTTGGACTTATGGTTTGAACATGGCCTTCCCTGACCTGTTTAGAGCCGGAAATGTGGGAGGACTCTCTGTAGGTGTTCCTCCAACTTTGGCCGGTGTCAGCTTGATGGGTGGGGTGGATAATGCAACTCCTGTCAATATTGAAGGCTTCTACAAAATCCGGGTGTCGGATAATATTTCTTTGACTCCTGGCGTAACGGTCTTAATCAGTCCTTTCCAAGATGCTTTGGATGAGGATACAGCCGTGATTGGAACCCTGAGAACGACGTTCTCGTTCTAAATGGAGATTATCTAACTGGGTGTAAGGTTCAGGCCATCCCTGAAGTTTACACCCAGTTAGAGGAATAGGGCTGAAAAGGAAAAATCAAGTTACAATCGAAAGCAACTCGCCGAAGTCCTGCCAAAACTCCGATCATGGTGCAAGATAGAGGACAAGGCAGAGTTAGTGAAACCTAACATGAGTATCCTGACATTCCAGCGTTTAGGTGATAAAATCCCAGATGGGAAGTTGACGATTCTTAAGGTGTGAGGAGAAAAATCAATGAAGTCAAAGCTTCTATGGAAATCCATTAGTCTGACCCCTGCTCTGTTGGGGGCTGCTTTATTCGTTTCTGGTGGTTCGGCTCTGGCCCAATCGACTGAAACCAGTAATATAGACCAAATCCAAAAATATTCAAGAGGAACCCGCACTAGCGGTTCTATGGGTCAAGTGACCTCAGTTTCCCAGTTGCGAGATGTTCGCCCTACAGACTGGGCGTTCCAAGCTTTGCAATCCTTGGTAGAACGCTATGGTTGTATTGCGGGTTATCCCGATGGAACCTATCGCGGAAATCGGGCGATGACTCGGTATGAGTTTGCGGCTGGGGTTAATGCGTGTTTAGACCGCATCAATGAACTGATTGCTGCTGCTACGGCTAACTTGGTCACTCGTGAAGACCTGGCGGTACTGCAACGTCTGCAAGAAGAATTTGCAGCAGAATTAGCGACCCTGCGGGGACGGGTAGATAGCCTGGAAGCACGAGTAGACTTCTTGGAAGAACACCAGTTCTCGACAACGACTAAACTGAATGCTTCGGCGATTTTTGCTCTCAGTAATGCTTTTGGAGATGAGAGACCTCTGAGAGGTTGGGGCCCTGACCGTCGGATGATTCCGGGTTCTACGACAACCGGAGGTAGACGGGCTGATGCAGACGATAACGCCACTTTTGCCGGTCGTGTCCGCTTGAACTTTGACACCAGTTTCACTGGGGAAGATAGTTTGAGAACTCGTCTGGAAGCTGGTAATGTCAACAATACGGGTAATGCATTAGGAACGACTGCTGCTCGTTTAGCGTATGAAACGAATACTAACAGTAGTTTTGATGTCACTATCCTGACCTACCGTTTCCCCTATGGTGGATATTTTGAAGATGGGACACCTAAAGGACGGATGCAGATTGGTGCAATTGGGCAAGCCCCAGATGACATCATCCCCACCTTCAGCATTAATAGTTCTGATAGTGGTCCGATCTCTCGCTTTGCTCAACTGGCTCCCATCTATAATGGCGGAGATGCAGGGATTACAGGGATTTACTATTTCACCCCTAGAATTAGCTTGGGCTATTCCTACTTAGCAGGTGATGCGGAAGATCCGACAGAAGGACGAGGACTCTTTAATGGTAGCTTCCAAGCTATGGGTCAATTGAGCTATGAGGGAGACCGGTTTGGGATTGGCTTTACCTATGCTCGCGATTATGTTTCAGGGACAGCGCGTGAGAGTGTAAGTAGTCTATCTGGCCCCCTGAATCGAGGTATTGGCGTGTTGGCTTCCGATCCTTTCCGTAAGGCTGGAGAGGCTATTGCTGCTGATTCCTATGCTATCTCTGCGGAATGGAAAATTAGCGATCGCTTCGTTCTCAATGGCTGGGGTCAGTATACCAGCGCCCAAGACTTGGATCGCCAAGGCCGCTATCGCTATGATGATGCCGATATCTGGAACTGGATCGTTGGCTTTACCTTCCCGGATCTCGGTGCAGAAGGTAACTTAGGTGGACTGATGGTGGGTATGCCTCCCCATGTGACTGGAGGTAGTGGAGAAGCTCCTGATACCCCGATTCACTTGGAAGCTTTCTATCGTCTCCGCTTAACGGATAATATCTCGATTACTCCTGGCTTCTTGGCTGTATTTAATCCTGAAGGAGATAGCCGCAACGATACGGTTTATGTGGGAACCATTCGGACTACGTTCAGGTTCTAGAGTTCTCGGTTAATCTCTAGAAAACAAAGAGGGGGGTGTGCGAATAGCACGCCCCTTTCTGTTTCAATACCTAAATAAGTTGGCATTCAGACTTGTTCGGCGCGATCGCTTCTTGGAATTCCCGTCAAGCCTCGAATATAATAAAGTTTGTATGAATTTGTAAAACAACCATGACATCAGTCACCATTGATTTACCCGAAGAAGCCTTCGTCAGCCAAGGGGGAAAGCGTTCCCCAGAAGAATTTGTACAAGATATGCGATTAGCTGCGGCAACTTTTTGGTATCAAAAAGGAGACATATCCCAAGAAAAAGCAGCACAAATCGCGGGATTAAACCGCCGGGATTTTTTAGTCAAGCTGGCAGAAGAAAAAATCAATGTTTTCCCGGTAGATTTTGATGACTTAGACCGAGAACTACAACGTGGTTAAATCTCCAGCAATAGATACGTCTCCTTTAATTTTCTTATCCAAAGCCAGTTTGATTGATTTATTACAAGCCTTCAGTAGTGAGATTGTAGTTCCTCAAGCAGTGATTATAGAAGTTACAGCTTATGGAGAAGAAGATATTACAGTTAAAACACTAAAAGAAACAGATTGGTTAATTGCTCAAAATGTTGGACTTATTCCGGAAATTATTCAGAAGAGTGATTTGGGTTTGGGCGAGTCAGAAGTGTTAACTTGGGGATACAATTACCCAGGTACAGAAGTGATTTTAGACGATTTAGCTGCTCGGCGTTGTGCAGATACTCTGGGGATTCCCACTAGAGGCACTTTAGGATTAGTTTTGAGAGCGAAACAAAGAGGTCATATTTCGGAAGCTAGGCCAATTTTAGAGCAATTACGCCAATCAGGTATGTATCTTTCAGATCGAATTTTAGAACAAGCTCTATCCCGTGTTGGTGAGTAAGGGGAGTGTATTTACTGCGATCGCTAGGAGGTCTAGAAACCGAGCTTTCCCTACTGTCGATTGCCGATTGCCTACGGCCTTCTGTTATAATTCCATATTACCCATTACCAGCACCATAGCATCAACCGTGAGTTATTCCTCTACTGCTTCGGAAGATTTCAATATTCCTAATGCTGATTATCGAGAGTTGGATCGGGATAAACTCACGCCCATGCTTCAGCATTATGTGCAGGTGAAAGAAGAGTATCCCCATGCTGTATTGCTCTACCGAGTGGGTGATTTTTTTGAATGCTTTTTTCAGGATGCGGTTACCCTTTCGGTGCAGTTAGAATTGGCGCTTACGAGTCGGGATGGGGGAAAAGAGATTGGTAGAGTGCCGATGACGGGGGTTCCCCATCATGCTCTGGAACGGTATTGTCCCCAATTGGTGGAAAAGGGTTATCCGGTTGTGGTCTGCGATCAAACGGAAGATGCGGCAGTAGCAGCAGCAGAAAAACGGATGGTGACGCGGGAAATTACGAAAATTTTGACTCCTGGAACCCTCACAGATGAGTCGATGTTAAGCGCTCGTCGGAATAATTTTTTAGCAGCAGTTGTTATGGTTAAAGACCATTGGGGATTGGCCTATGCGGATATTTCTACGGGGGAGTTTTTTACGACTCAAGGGAGTGGTTTGGAGCATTTAAATCAGGAGTTAATGCGCTTGCAACCTTCGGAAATTCTGATGCCGACGGATGCTCCGGATCTGGGTAAAATGTTGCGCCCTGGGGAAAAGTCTGAGCAACTGCCGCTAGGGTTGCCGGACTGTTTTTGCTATTCTTGGCGATCGCAAGTTGTCTTTAGCCTGCAAGAGGCAACGGAGCGCCTGTTGCATAAGTTTAAGGTCAGATCTTTGGAGGGGATGGGATGCGATCGCATTCCGTTAGGGGTTCGGGCTGCGGGTGGACTCTTGGAATATGTGGAGGAAACCCAGAAGCAAAACGCCGTTACCCTGCAATTGTTGCGGAGTTATTCGACTCAGGATTTCCTGATTTTAGATCATCAAAGTCGCCGCAACTTGGAAATTACGGAAACGGTGCGCGATCGCACCTTCAATGGTTCCCTATTATATGCGATCGATCGCACCTTAACCGCGATGGGAGGGCGTGCCCTGCGGCGCTGGATCTTGCAACCGTTGCTGAAAATCAAAGCCATTGAAGCGCGACAAGAGACGATCGGCGAATTAGTCCAGGATACGGAATTAAGGGATTCTATTCGTCAAATTTTGCGGCAAATTGCCGATTTAGAGCGGCTGACGGGAAAAGCGGGATCGGGAAGTGCCAATGCTAAGGATCTGGTGTCTTTGGCGGACTCTCTCTGTCAGTTACCGCAACTTGCCCAATTCGCCAGTCAGGGGCGATCGCCGTTTCTGAGGGCGCTGCAAACTGTGCCACCGGAGTTAGAGCAATTAGCCACTAAAATTAAAGTCTATTTAGTGGAAAATCCGCCCCAGCAGTTGAAGGAAGGGGGTTTGATTCAAGGGGGGGTGAATGGGGATTTAGATGAGATGCGATCGGAAGCCCAAGAGGATCAAGAATGGTTAGCTTCTTTAGAAACTCGCGAACGGGAAAGAACGGGTATTTCTAATCTGAAAGTGGGCTATAACAAAACCTTTGGATATTACATTAGTATTGCTCGCTCCAAAGCCGATCAAGTTCCGGAAGACTATACCCGCAAACAAACTTTAGTGAATGAAGAACGCTATATTACTCAAGAGCTGAAAGAACGGGAAGCTAGAATTCTCACCGCACGAGAAGATTTAAATCAATTGGAATATGAATTATTCGTGCAACTGCGAACCGAAGTGGGGGAACAAACGGAGTTAATTCGCAGTATTTCCCGTGCAGTTGCGGCGATCGATGCCTTATGTGGATTAGCAGAAGTTGCGGTTATTGAAGGATACTGTCGCCCCACTTTAACCGAAGGCCGAGAAATTATCATCCGGGATGGCCGACATCCGGTGGTTGAGCAAACTTTAGGGCGGGCATTTTTTGTGCCGAACTCCACAACTTTAGCTCAAAAAGATAAAAATGAATCCACGGATTTAGTGATTTTAACGGGGCCGAATGCTAGTGGTAAAAGCTGCTATCTGCGGCAGGTGGGCTTAATTCAACTGATGGCGCAAATGGGTGGTTTTGTACCGGCAACATCGGCTACATTGGGAGTTTGCGATCGCATCTTTACCCGTGTCGGTGCAGTCGATGACTTAGCCACCGGTCAATCCACGTTTATGGTAGAAATGAATGAAACCGCCAATATTCTCAATCATGGAACCTCTCGCTCCTTAGTTTTATTAGATGAAATTGGTCGCGGAACCGCCACCTTTGACGGCTTATCGATTGCTTGGGCTGTTGCTGAATATTTAGCCACAGACATCCAAGCACGAACCATTTTTGCCACCCATTACCATGAACTGAATGAATTAGCCTCCATCTTAAAAAATGTGGCTAATTATCAAGTTACCGTCAAAGAAATGCCCGATAAAATCATCTTTTTGCACCAAGTTCAACCCGGTGGAGCAGATAAATCCTATGGCATTGAAGCCGGACGATTAGCGGGTTTACCCAAAGTGGTTATTGAGCGAGCCAAACAAGTGATGAATCAGATTGAAAAACATAGTAAAATTGCCATGGGTTTGCGCCAAGGTATGCCCGCATCCAGGGATTAATAGATATTATTATATACCGTATCCCGTTGTTGGGGATATCGCCCTAGGGAACTAATTGCTTGTTCGAGAGTTTCGACTTCCATGCAAGTACCTCCCTGGGCCCCAGCCATGGTGCTAATGTGTTCTTCCATGAGGGTTCCGCCGATATCATTACATCCCCAATTAAGGGCTTGGGTTGCCCCTTTTAAGCCCAATTTTACCCAACTGGGTTGATGGTTAATAATCCAATTGCCGAGAAAAATTCGGGCGATGGCAGTCAGTAATAAGGCATCCGATAAAATAGGTTGATCTCGTTTAACTCGATGGCGAATAATGGGGGGAGCATCTTGGCCGACAAAGGGGAGTAGGATAAATTCTGTGATGGCGGATGGATTGAATTCTAGGGAGTTTTGTTGTAAGGTTCGCAGATGATTTAAGTGGGTAATTTGCTGTTGGGGGGTTTCAATATGTCCCGATAATAGGGTACTGGTGGTGGGCATTCCTAAACGGTGAGCGGTGCTGATGATTTCTAGCCAGGTTTGGGTGTTTATTTTTTCGGGACAAATGATGGCTCGCACGCAATCGTCGAGAACTTCGGCGGCAGTTCCTGGCATTGATCCGACACCGGCTTCTTTTAAACTAGAGATGACGGTTTCATAACTGATTTGATCTTGTCTAGCGATAAATTGAATTTCTTGAGGGGAGAAGGCGTGCAGGTGGATTTGGGGATAGTGGCTTTTGATAGTTTGAACGATTTTAAGGTAGTATTTTAAGCTTTTGCCGTCTATTTTTGCTTCTGGATTTAAGCCTCCTTGCATACAGATTTCGGTGGCTCCTCGCTCTACTGCGTCGGCGGTTTTCTGGAGAATAGTTTCTAGGGTTAACCAGTAGGATTCTGGAGCGTTTGCATCTCGACGAAAGGCGCAAAAACTGCAATGTTGTTCGCAAATGTTGGTAAAGTTGATGTTGCGGTTGATGACGTAGGTGACGGTGTTTCCTACTTGTTTTTCTCGCAGGCGATCGCTGGTTTCTCGAATGGCTTCAATGGCTCTGGGATCGGTTTGTTGTAAGAGTAGTAAAGCGTCGTCTGTGGAGAGGTCTTGACCGGATAAGGTGCGATCTAAAAGGGTTTCTATGGGATTTAGGATAATCACGGTATTTCCTCTGTAAACTGGTGTGCTAACCTTTTCAGTGTAATGGCTCTATTCATCACTGAGGTTATAATTAGGGTAAAAATAGCAGTTCCCCTCGCAGAATGTCTTCTGCTTCAGCAATGGTGCTGACTCCGCGATCGGTTAATAATTGATTCAGTTCAGGATCTGTGGTAAAGCGACTGCCTTGATTAAAGTAGACTGTCGTTACTGGAAATGTCCTATTTCCACTGATATACTCAGCAATAACAATAACATCTGGTTCTGAACCATCAAAGTCAATTTCCTGGAAAGATACCGCTTTTAAATCGGAAAAAATCCAAGACTCTGTATGGGAGTTTGGCGGTAAAGTGTGCATGACTTCGCCATTGGTCTGCATCACGTGAAATTCCAGACTATTCTGAAATTCTGTGGCCACAAAAGCCACTTCTCCTACCTCTCGAAGACCGAGCCAAAAACTCTGATCAATAATAATTTGGCGATCGGGCAAAAATAAATTACGTTCTACCCAACCGAGTTCGGCAGCATTAAGCAGTCGAGGTGGGGTTAGATTTTTGGTGGTTTGGGCGACTTCTGGTAAGGATGGGGAGCTACTAGAGGCGGTGAAGCTCACACCGATAAGAGCCATAAATAATATCAATGGAAATGGTTTGAATCGGTTCATAATTGATGTTTGCTTTTGCTCTTCTATCCCTATCTTACGATAAAATTAGTGAGATCATTCATTACTGATTCCTATGCCCCTAACTCTCCAATTCCAACAACTGGATATTCCCCCTGGTCAAAGATTACTGATTCATGACCTGAACTGGGAAGAATTTGAGCAATTTTTAACTGAACTGGGAGAAAAACGTGCCAGTCGGATTGCTTACAGTCACCATACCTTAGAAATCAGAATGCCATTACCAAAACACGAACGAGCTAAATCTTTAATTGGGGATATGGTAAAAATCTTATTGGAAGAACTAGAGATCGATTGTGAATGCTTCGGCTCGACGACATTCAAACGCCAAGAAATGGGATTTGGCATTGAACCCGATCAATGCTTTTATATTCAAAATCATGCTCAAATGCGAGGAAAGCGGAGAATGAATTTAGCCATCGATCCGCCTCCTGATTTGGCGATTGAAGTGGATGTTACGTCTAAGACTCAGACCGATGCTTATATCCGCTTGGGGGTTCCGGAATTGTGGATTTATGGTGAAACTGAACTAAAGATGTATGGGTTGGAAGATGGGGAATATCAACAGATTCAACAGAGCAAAGTTTTCCCAGAGTTTCCCATAGTAGATTGGGTGAAAGAAGTGTTAGAAAGAAGTTATGCGATCGGTCGAAGTCCGGCTTTACGGGAATTTCGTCAACAGATCCGACGGTTAAGGAACTGATGTATGCGAACTCTTAAAATAGAACTTTAACTAAAGATTTTGCTAAATGATAAACCACCGGCACAGAAACTGCATTACCTAGCTGTTTCTTGGCTGTATTTTCTCGCTTGGAAAGCTGAAACCATTCAGGGAAACCTTGTAAGCGGGCATAGTCTTGGGCAGTAATAGGTTTGTATTTTTTACGGTGATAAACGCGCTGAATAAATTCTTGTTTATAGCGTTTGGGATCTTGACAGTCAAAACAAATCGTAGTGATATAATCTCTCATTCCGGTAGCTGTTAAGGTTCCAATAGCATCTGCATGGGCTAGAATGATTTTAGCAACTCCATGAATACCGGCGGAAATTTTAGAATTAACAAATTCATAGCCGGAAGAATCAAACCTGAGAATCTTTTTGGCGATCAAGTTTTCTAGTTCTTCTGGATGCAGATCGGGAATAAGTTCAACTAAATGATGAAATTTTAAAGGATTTCCATCTTTAGGGCCATATATTTTCTTGCGTCTATTTTTAAGAATGGTGGTGCAAATTGATTTTTCGCGATCGCTGGTCTCAATTAAATCCCAAGAATGAATTGTGGTATGACCATCACGAATATCAGCAAACACAAAGAAATCATTGAGTTCATCGTTTTTCTGAAATCGATTTCTGGACGCAGGAGGGCGATCGCCAAATAAAACAGAAGGTGATATTTTTTGCTTCTGTACGGGACGCTTCGAGACTCCTGCGATAAAATCATAGAGTTTAGGACGTTGATTTAAGGGTTGGGGAAATTGAAACTGATGCTGATTTTCGAGCTGTTCATGAATGCCAACAATAAACACGCGATCGCGGTCTTGTGCTAAACCAAAATCATAGGAATTTAAAACCTGATAGTCTACCCAATATCCAGCTTGTCTCAATTGGCTTAGAATGGCTTGTAAGCTCTGTAAATGTCTAGGTTCGGTTAATCCTTTGACATTTTCAAAAATAAATAATTTGGGTTGATTTAACTGTACCAAACGAATCACATCAAACCACAGTTGACCCCTTTTATCTGCAAATCCCTTAATTTGTCCGGCAATTGACCAAGGTTGACAGGGAACTCCACCCACAATTACATCAACTGAGTGGGGTAAATACCCCAGTTGAGAAATATCTCCTAAATTGAGTTTTTCTGCATTAATGTAACGGATAAAGTTGGTTTGATATACCGAAATTGCTTCGCGATCGATTTCTGCATAGCCCAAACACTTCCCCCCTAATTGTTCCAGTGCGAGTCTAAATCCACCAATGCCTGCAAACAAATCAATAAACGTAAATTTGGGATTCAGACTCACCCCAGAATAGGGATTCAAGGGATTAAATAATTCGATTTGAATAGGGGATGCAGCTTGCATCTGGGTAATATCAGAATTTAAGATGAGTCTATTTATTATATCAGAGCTTGTTCAGAGCTATAAATCCGAAGAAATTGAAGACAATCGCGATCGCCGTGTTAAGATGGAATTCACCTATATCCTTCTGGGGCCACAAGCGAGATAATCAGCTATGGCAACGAAAACTCAAACCCAAGTTCCAGTTACTCCGACTCCTGCAACTCCGGCTAAAAATGCTCTCCCTACACCGAAACCGTTTACGGAGTCTTTGCCGGTTGTGGAGACGGATACGGAGAGCGCAACGGTGCAGATGAGTGCCATGAGTGGGACTCCTCCTGATGACAAGGGGACGGGGAGAGGCGATCGCCCCCAATTTTCTCCCCTAGGGTATCAATTTAGTCAAATCTCGGTGGCTCCGACTCGTGCAAATCCGGCTCTGTTGCAGTCCCAAACCGAGGATGAAGACCGGCCCCAATTTAGAAAAGATGGCACATTCGAGACGAGTCAATCTGTAGAAAAACGGATACAGTTAAAGCGGGGAAAAGGGCAACCCTTACCCGATCGCACGCGATCGTTTATGGAAGACCGCTTTGGGAATGATTTTAGTCAAGTTAGAGTTCATACTGATAGCACCGCCGTACAACTGAGTCAAGACCTAAAAGCCAAAGCCTTTACCCATGGTCATGATATTTACTTTAATTCCGGGCAATATAACCCCGGTTCAACCGGTGGTAAACGACTTTTAGCCCATGAACTGACCCACACCATCCAGCAAAAAGGGGCGAAACTCAAACCCAAGAGAGTCGAAACTGAACCTAGGAAACCTCATAAAATTTCGGCCAAACTGGAAAAAACCAACTCAAAGACACCAGAGGTTAAGCCTAAACCTGTAGTTCAAAAGGTGCAGCGTAAAGAAGAAAAAAGTGGTATTGATGTCAATTTGAAGCCTTTGGGGGGAAGTCTGCAACCCAAAGAAGAATCCAGTGGTATTGACGTGAACTTGAAACCGCTTGCGGGGAATGTGCAACCCAAAGAAGAATCAAGTGGTATTGATGTGAACTTGAAACCCCTTGCGGCTCAAATTCAGCGCACCAACAGTGATGGGGGGAAGATCCAGACAGAATTAATTGTAGGGGCAGTTGGCGATCGCTACGAACAAGAAGCAGACCGCATGGCCGATCGGGTTATGGATCACTCTACCACCTTACAACGAGAGCAAGAACCCGAAACAGAACCCGAACCCGAACCCAGTGCCGACGTTAACCTCAAACCCCTAGACCACACCATACAGCGCGGCAATGGTCGGCGGCCCCAAAGTCGTCGTCGTCCCAAAGCCATCCCCTATGCAGCCATTCTAGGCGGTCAGGAAGAAAGCGAAGATGAACAGAACGTTAACATCACCCTGAAGCGGGAAGACGATGCAGAAGATGCCCCCGCACCCCCTCTACAACCGGACATCAACACCGACGAACAGAACGTCAATATCACCCTCAAACGTCAAGACGATGTAGGGGCGAACGGCCGTTCGCCCCTACAATTACCTCTACAACCGGACATCAATACCGACGAACAGAACGTTAACATCACCCTCAAACCCGAACCCATCCATGATGCACCCGCAACCCTTCAAGCCAATAGCGATGGTTCATTTCAAGCCAGTAGTGGCATAGAAAGCAAAATTAAGAGTAAAGAAGGGGGCGGTTCATCCTTACCCACAGAGACCAAAGGCTTCATGGAATCTCGCTTTAATAACGACTTTAGTGGGGTTCGCGTCCATACCGACAGCGATGCGGTGCAGATGAACAAAGATCTGGGAGCTAAGGCATTTACTCACAAAAAAGACATCTATTTTAATTCTGGACAATATAACCCCAGTTCCACTGGTGGCAAACATTTACTTGCCCACGAACTCACCCACACCATCCAACAAACCGGCCCCAGTGTGAAAACTCAGCCGGATATTCAGAAAGATGACGACAAGAGCGAGGCTAAAAGTGAGGACACGAGCGAGGACAAGAGTGAGGACACGAGTGAGGACACGAGTGAGGACACGAGCGCAGCAGATGATAGTGAAGATAAGAAAAGTATTAGCGAGGTGGATGAAAATACTACTGAAGTTAGCGATGATGACTATAGTGAAGACGACATCGAAAACTTAGAGAAAGATGCCAGCAAAACTGAAGATGAGGTAGACAAAGATAAGAAAAAAAGTGAAGACGATGGGGGCGGAGACGATAAAAAAGAGGATGAAGATCAGCAAACTGAGGATGTTGCCCCTCAAGAAACCGATGACTCCAGTGAACCTGACGTTACGGAAGACCTGAAAAAACAAGCACCGCCACCGCCTCCAGACGATACAGCCGCTCCTGTTCCTGTCCCTCAAGTGGTTCCTGGTCAGGTGGAGTCCGACGACCCCAACCAAAACCCAGCATTCATGGCGGTCACGCAGCAAATTGAACAACAGGGAACAGAGTTTTCCAAGCATGATGACCCCAAGCAGGAAGCAGTCGAGGTGCAGGATGCGGTGGTGGATGAAAGCCAATCTGACCGCAAAGCGAAGGAAAGGAAAGGTGACACAGCCGCCAGTCAAGACCCAGCAACCTTTGACCGAGAAGCGTTTGTGCAAAATCTGTTCGCGGCTCTGGGTATTGAAGAGCCGAAGAGCATGGAAGATGTTGAAAGTGGTGGAGGCGTTGGCCAGGAAGCGGAAGCTACCCTTGACAAGGAAGTGGGTTCGGCGACAACTGAGGCGGGTGGGGGAATGCCGGAGGCTGCCCAAGCTCCTCCAGAGATGAAAGACGAGGATATTAAGCCGGTTAAGGAGATGGAGGGGGTTGAAGGCAAGATTGATGATATGCAGGAGGTGGTTCCAGAAGTGGATGAGGCTGCACCTCCTGCGACTTCTACGGAGAATGTGGAAGATAAGTTAACAGAGCAGCAGGAAGGTTTAAAGGAAACGTTTGGGGACTTTGGCCAGGCGAAGTTGATGGTGGGCGGGCCCCAGGATCGGTATGAGGTGGAAGCCGATCGCATGGCGGATACGGTGATGGAGATGCCCGATCCGCAGTCCCAACCGGTGCAAACATCCGGTGTAGGGGCGGGTTCACCAATATCGCGGTTGGAAGACGAAAAATTGGATAAACCCGCCCCTACGGAACCCTCTCCCCTCGTAAAACGGCAGATCCTGCGAGCTAAAACGATCGCCGAAACGATCCATCGCTCTCCCCAGTGGATTTTACAACGGGAAAAAGAGGTGGAAGCGGAGACAGCCGAACCGGTAGATCTGGAGACGGGGACGGGGAAAACCCTGACGACTAAAGATATGGAAACCTTCAATGACCCGGCATTTGGAGGGGATAAGGCGCTGCAAGGGTTACAGGAGACGGAGAAGTTTAGCGAACAAGGGCCGGAAGAGTTCCGCAAAGAGGAAGAAGGGGCGATCGCCGATACCAAAACCCGCAACCAAGAAAAATCGCAACAAACGACGCAAGCGATGAAAGATCAGCGTGTCCAAACCATGACGGACATGACCACCAAGAAGGAGGAAACCAAGGGAGCCAATGAAGCAGCGCGGCTGAAAATAACGGAAGAGTTGAATGCCATTTATACCGAGTCTCAGATGAAAGTGGATGGCATCTTAGCGGAAATGGATGCCGAAGTGCAACGCAGAATGGCCCTAGGCAAAAAGGTTGCTCGCCTCGCCTTTGAGATCGTGCAAAAAGCCGCCTTCAAAAAATGGCAGAAAAATTATTACTACCATCGCCATGGGATTAAAATTGATTTATGGTTTACCAGTTTTAAGATTTTCAATGTTTTCCTGTGGGCTAAAGAGAAAATATATACAGGACTGCCGGATGAAGTCAATAACATTTATAGCGATGCCAGGGAAGTCTATGTTAATTTCTTGAGACAGTCCATTGCTGGAGATGCCGGTTTTAAGCCGAAAGTCGAGACGAGCGAAGTCAAAGATGTTCTCGGAAAAGTGACTGGGCTATACGAGCAACTGGGTCAGAACGCGATCGCCCCCTATGTAGAACAAAAAATGCTCGAAGCCAAGGCTGCCATTGACGAAGGGAAAGCCAAGTTTCAAGCAGCCGTAGACAAATTGGGGCCAGAAGAAAAGCAACTTGCAGAAGGCGCGATTTCTAACATTCAAGGGCAATTCGATAATCTAGAAAATAATGTTAAATCCTATCAAGACAACTTAGTTAACGACATTACCGAAAGTTATAAACAAGGCTTAAAAGAAATTGATGACCGCATTGAAGAACTGAAAGCCGCTAACCAAGGGTTAGTACAGAAAGCTTTAGCCTTTATTGGAGATGTCATCAAAGCCATTCTTAAAGCCCTTTTGATTCCCATCAAATGGATCTTATCCAAATTTGGCGTAGATGGCTCTATTTTAGATGCCATTATTGACGATCCGGGTGGATTTATGAAAAACTTCTTCACCGGACTCAAAGATGGTTTCCTCAATTTTGCCCAAAACTTCCCCAAACATTTTCTCAACGGTTTGGTTGAATGGCTATTTGGCAATATCGGCCCGATTAAATTACCCGCAAAATTTGACCTCGCCGGATTTTTCGATATCTTCATGCAAGTCATGGGATTTACCAAAGATGCCATCTTTGCAATTGCATCTGAGGTCTTTGGTTCCGATATTGTCGGTGTTATTGAATCCGCAATTGAAGGGAGCAATATTGATGAAATTATCGACGGTATGGAAAAGAAAGCTGCCGTCATTGTTGAGTTATTTTATACTTTAATTACCAAGGGAGTCGCAGCAGCTTGGAATTTCCTCGGCGATGTCATTGACGAGATGAAAACCCTGTTTATCAAAGAACTGACCATTATGGTCAGCATTGAAGTCGTTAAAGCTGCCATTACCTGGTTGATTGGGACACTGAATCCAGCAGCCGGAATTGTCAAAATTATTAAGGCGATCGTCGATGTTATTATTTGGTTTGCTCAAAACTACGAACACATTGTCGAATTAATTAAAACCATTTTTGCCGGTTTGTCAATGATTGCAAAAGGAGATACGGCTGGTTTTTCCAAATCAATAGAACTGGTATTAGCGGGATTAATTCCCGTTGCCCTAGGATTTCTCGCCACTTTAATTGGTTTAGGTGGTATAGCCAATAAGATTCGCAAAATCCTGGATAAAATCACAGGGCCTTTCCGTAAAGGCTTGAAAAAAATGTTTGAAAAAGTCGCAGCGCCATTTAAGAAAGCATTTGGCAAAGCAAAGGCCTGGGGTGCGAAGAAATATAAATCGGCTAAAGCAAAAGCTAAAGCTGTTAAAAATAAAGCTAAAGAGAAGTTTGCTCCCAAGAAGAAAAAAGAAGAGAAAAAGACTGAGAAGCAAAAACAGAAAGACGAATATAAACGTAAAGTTAAGCAGCAGAAAACTGAAGTCAAGCAAATGATTTCTGAGGGAGAACGTGAAGGCGAAAAGCTGATTACGAACAAGCGCGATCCTAAAGATGTTAAACAGGGAGCAAAAAATATTAAGACTTCAGTACAAAAAGGAAAAGAATTTGCTGAGGTTAAAGATGTTAAAGTGAAGAGTGGTTTTGGAGGAAAGTATAGCAATAAATATACGTTGACTGGAACGATTAAGAAGCTGAAAATCCCTAAAAAGAGTTCTAAGAAAACGGCTAGTCGTAAACCGATGTCTGGCAATTCCAGAATCCCCGAAGAAGCACTGCAAACTGAAGCGCAGCCTTTGGTTCAGCTTCGTCCCATTCCCTTGAAAAAACTGCAACGGAAGAAAGATAAATGGAAAGACAAGAAGAAGAAGTTGATTGTTGACGACAAGTCCACGTCGAGCAAATTTGTCTTGAAAGCCAAACTGATTGATGAAGGTGAAGTGCTGACTAAGTTAGCTAGAGATATTGAGAAGAAAGCTCGTCGGATTAAGGATAAGAAACCGGTCGCCTATTTCAAAATGCAATTGCCGAAGTACAAGAAACAGTATGACCTGACCAGTATTGGTATCGATGATAAGACGGGGTTGATGGATAAATTCGATCGCGAAATCGAGTATGAAATTACTGCCAAAGTGCCGCCCCAAGAGAAGAAGAAAGCCAGTCGCAAGGCGGCTTCTGGCAGATTAGCAGCTCCGGTCAGTAACCATATTGAACAACGAATTGGGCGATCGCAAGGCAAAGGTGAGAGCCTCAGCCATACCGTCCGCGAACCCATGGAACAAGCCTTCGGTGTAGATTTTAGCGGAGTTAGAATTCACCGTAAAACAGAAGGCGATACCCTCAGTCGCTCCCTCAACGCCAAAGCCTTCACCACCGGACAAGACATCTACTTCCGCAGCAACACCTATCGTCCCGATACCTCCTCTGGTAGCCATCTCATTGCCCACGAACTCACCCACGTCGTGCAACAATCTGGCCATAAACCCCAAGTCCAGCGCAGTCCCTTCTTCCCCCAAAACCTCGTACAGCGTCAAGGAGACGGCCCACCCCCCAAACCCCTCTTCAGTCACCTCGGCAGCGATTTGGTGATTCAGCGCGATGAAGATGGCGGAATGGATCTGAGCCAAACTGCTGTTGTTGCTGGAGCTGTTGCTGTAGGAACCGCCGCTAAAGTCATGGAAAGCTCCTCCAGCCTGAAAACCGATGTTGATGTCTATAAAGATATCAGTAAGAAAAAAGGCACAATGGAAGTCTTTGTGCGGGTACAGAAACCCCAATACCAAAGTACCCCAGAACAACAAATGGCAGATATAGCCGATGATAGTGAAGGCATTCCCGAATTTACCCGCACCTTGATCGCCAAACATATTGAAACCATTCTCCGCCAAGACCCTAGGCGAGAAGTGGTGGAGAAAAAATTACCCGAAGTCGCCCTCAAGTTCGACCTAGACTTGGTAAAAATTGCCGGTTACACAGAGATTGGTGGCAGTAGCTTTGAGTACAAAGTTTTAGCCCAAGGCAACCCCAAAGCCGTCGCCCAGAAGAAAATCGAAGCCATGTTGAAGAAAATGGCTAAAATGGGTAGCGCTCAGGGCCAACCCTCTGCACCTCAACAGGATGGCACAACGGAGCTACCCCCCAAACCGCCAGAGCCAGAAACCACTAAAGACAAATCTAAGCCTGCTGAATCCGAGGATGAATCCGGCAAAACTCCAGACACCGAAAATCAAGATAAGCCAACTCCCTCTACTCTAGAATCCCAAAAAGCCAAAACCGCCAAAGTTAAAGCTGCGGGTACACCAGACGGAGCAGATACGGCCAGCGCTAAACCTCTCAGCACCAAAACCCAGATTAAACCCGGAGGCGATCCCAAAACCCTATTTGTGATCGCTCGCGTCGATCCAGAAGATAAACAATAGGTTGAATTTTTAATTTTTTCGGCTGTCGCCGACATGAAAATTTTTAATTTTTAATTTTTAATTGATTGGCATTGGGGACAAAAATGACTCGATCGCCCACCCAACTTAATTCGCTCAATCACCTTGTCACAACGGCGACAGGTTTCCCCCCTACGACCATACACCCACGCCACCCCCGCATAATTGCCATTCACCCCCTGCACATTCAGAAAATGGCTAAACGTCGTACCCCCCTCCCGCAAACTATCCTCCAACACCTGCACCACCGACTTCCTTAAACTCTCCCACTCGGAAACCGACAGATCGCAACAGCGCCTTTCTGGATGCACCCCAGCCAGAAACAACGCCTCATCCGCATAAATGTTACCCAGTCCAGCGATTAAACTCTGATCTAATAGAGCCGTTTTAATGGGCCGTTTGCGGTTCTCTAGGGTGCGACGCAAATAGCCCACCGAAAACCCCTCAGAAAGCGGCTCTGGCCCCAATTTCCCTAAGCCTGTTATCACCTTCTCTAAAGCCGCATCCGCAGGAACCCACCAAACCCGACCAAAGCGACGCTGATCCACAAACCGTAACTCTTTTCCCGACTCAAACCCCAATCTTACCCTCGTATGTTTCGCCAGAGGTTCCGTTGGACTCACCCATAACAACTGTCCGGTCATCCGCAAATGCACCCCTAAAACTCCCCCAGGCTCTCCTTTGCGGGTTAACTCAGCCAACAAATACTTACCGCGACGATGCCATTGCTTAATCTTCGCTCCCCGTACCCCCTGCAAAAACGCCTCCACAGAAGTAGGGTGGGCAATGCTGTGACTTAAGCCAGATTTCCGGCGATCGCACAACACTTCCCCACCCTCAATCTCCTGCTCTAACGTCAGTTGATTGAGTCCTTGACGGACAGTCTCAACCTCTGGTAGTTCAGGCACAACTCTTACTCATCCCAATAAACTTGGCTAAAAGACTATTTAACTTCTTCAAGTTCGCTTTCTGCAAAGTTATTGGTATTGAGTCCAGAGGGACTACCACTGAAACCGGTATAGTTCACTTTCTCAAAGCGAACCACCACAGGATATTTAATCCCGCTTTTGTCCACAGTGGCGACTGTACCCACTTCGTTATACCAGTAGGACTCTTTGCGTTTAATACGGACTTTAGAACCACGTTGAACCATGATGACTGTTTCCTTTGAGTATTTGTTAACGGGCATTGTCTCTCAGGGTACTACTCAACGGCTCTCATCTGCACGCTTAGTTTTTTAAGTTTTGTTACTAATCCTGCCAGCGCACGCGCACAAAATGGGCCGGTTTCCCCCACATATCTTGACTTTCTTCAATTCTGACAATTTCCAGGTTAAAGGGAATGGCTGTAGTCAGATAGCGTTGGGCAATGGGCCCTACATCAGGAGCTAACTGGGAAGCAGCCATGGCCGAGACTCCCACACCGAGCAATTGTCCCAGGGGGTCTTTAGGCATAACGAAATTCACGCCGAGGGTAAAACCGGCCGTCAGCAGCAAGGCCACGGAAAGATTAGTTCCGCATCTTGGATGAACCGCTAGATTCCATTCTCCGCTCGTAATGCGATTTAGGGCGCTATAAACCGCTCGCTGCAAGGTTTGAGGGTTAACCTCGCCATACAGGTAAAATCCCTGGTCTGTAGACATACCCCCCAAGAGTTCGCCACTGCGATCTAGCTCCGTCAGCACCCAGACCGTGGCATGTTCTAAGGCATGAACCTGGCGCACCATTAAGAATTCTTTCAGACCAGGAATAAAGCCCAATTGTTCTAGGGTTTCCCGGTCTTGAGTCGCTTGAGGCACAAAGTCAAAGGAAGAGGTGGTTTGTGTCATGGTTATGGGTTGATATGGATAAGACCTAACTTAGATACTAGCTAGAAATTAGAGCGCCTTGTGGCTCAAGTTTATCTAAATTTGGGCTTCTTGCTGTTGATCTTGCTTGACTCTTATCCAACGACGGATTAGACCTTGCTTGGGAGGCAAACTAACAACTTCCCGTTCACTTTCGGATTGTCTTTTTTGCCAATCGGCAAACATGGCATCGAGATCATAGTCAAAGGCTTTCGCATGTTCTGCTCGCAACTGATGAATTTCATCCAGAATGTTTTCTTGTTGCATGGTTGAACCTCCTAAGAGTTCATAGGGCGTACAAATTACAGGCAATTCATATCCTAAATCAAGGTAGTTTCGATATGACCAGCAATCACCAAGTTTTTAGTTGATCTGGCGGTCAGATACCCAATTACACTGGTTTCAAGGTAGACAGTTTCAATCATATACTAGCTAATGGTAGGCTATTTAAAGTTTAACCTATTTCCTAACACAAAGCACTGTCATCTCAAAAAATTGGGAATTGCATTGCATCCACCCGCAATTTTGCAATTCCCAAACTACTCCCAAATCTGTCATCAAGAGGGGTCATATCAAGTTCGTTTAAACCGTTGTCATTGCGACCGCAGGGAAGCAATCGCCGAGACTTACGAGATTGTTGAGATTGCTTCATTCCGCTCCGCTCCATTCGCAATGACGTACTATAACTGATTGAGCCGACTTGATATGATACCCATTTTTAATTTTTAATTTTTAATTTTTAATTGATACTATTTGCCTTTCATTTGCTTGGCTTGTTCTAGGGCAATTTCTTTTAGAGCCTCAGAAGATTTAGTATTAGAAGCGCCTTCAATGGCTTTAACGGCTAAATCTTGTACCTGTTTCAAGGCAGAATCCAATTGTTTAGAGAGATTCTGAATCCGAGTTTCTTGATTATGGATGGTTTCGGATAAGCCTTGTAAGCGCAATTCATAGATTTTCTTCTGGCTTTCGATTTCTTGGGCGCGAAGATCGGCTTTAATTTTAACTTGATAGTGGCCAATATTGCGACCGTTTTCTTTACCGCGTTTAATGTTCTGTTCCAATTCTTGGGGAAAGGCTTCGACTTTGGCTTTCGCTTCAGTATAGGCTTTTTCCCGTTCGGCGATCGCCTCTTCCCGCTCTTGCCAACCTTGCTCTTGGGTTTCCCGCAACTCCACCAGCTCTTGCTCTAACTGCTCTCGCCCTTGCTGGTAGGCTTCTTCATCCAATTTGCGTTGCAGTTGCAAGTTATAGTTATAAGTCTCTGCATCCCTAGTTTGTTGCGTCTGAGTGGCTTGGTTGCGCTCTTGAATTTCCCGTTGATGGGTTTGCTGCTCTTTTTGCCAAGCTTGCCGCGCTTCGGCTAAACGCTGCTCTAGGGTTTCTCGCTGTTCCTCCCATTCCCGCTCAAAGGTTTTTGCCTGGGTTTGATATTGCTCGATCAACTCATCTAAAGTCGTCTCAGAAACCTCTAAATCATATAACTGTTGCAATTGCGCTTGTTCAAGATTTACCTGTTCTTCAACATCTTCCAGTTGACTAGCTTCTTTTAACAGTTTCTCGGAGAGTTCGTTTAAGGCTCCGCCAAAGGTTGCTTGGATTTTTTCCAAGTCTTGCAAAACTTTTTTCATCGGTTCAGAAACTCGATTGACTGAGTTCTGGGCGCTAGGATGTTCAATCACAGGAGTAGGTTTCACGAGGGGTTGTTTGGGGGGTGGGGTTTGGGAAACTTTGTTTTCTAGCTCTTTTTTCTCTTGCAGGAGTTCTTGATAAGCCGCGAGAATTTCGGCTTTGGTATTGCGATCGGTGGGTTTTTTAGCCATAGTGAACATTTATCAATAGTGGGTGGAAATTGTGCCCTCTCCCTATATCCCTCTCCCACAGGAGAGGGACTTCTTCCCCCCTTCTCCCGTGGGAGAAGGGGTTGGGGGATGAGGGGAAATTGTGCCCTCTCCCTATATCCCTCTCCCACAGGAGAGGGACTTTTTCCCCCCTTCTCCCGTGGGAGAAGGGGTTGGGGGATGAGGGGAAAATTATTTATTGCTAGAACTGGAAAAAGCTCGCATTGCCAATTCTTTCGCCTGATTAACAGCAGCTTGCAGTTGTTCAGAAAGGGCGGTGATTTCTTCGGTTTGCCGTTCAATGTTTTTTTCTAAGGATTGAACTTGCAATTCGTATCCCTGTTGAATACCTGTCCATTCTTTTTCTAACAAGTCAGATTTAACTTTGCCTTCGCGGTTAGCGTCTTGAATGGCTTCTTCTTTGGCTTTAATATAAGCTTGTTTGAGTTCTTCTTCGTAACCGGAAATTTTTTGGCAAGATTCGGTGTATTCAGCTTCTTGAGCGCTGAGGACTTTTTCGCGCTGTTGCCAGTCTTTTTCGAGGTGTTGTTGACGTTGGTGAAGTTCGTGTTCGAGTTGCCGTTTGCGCTCTTCGTAGTCGTCTGAGTCCATTTGACGCACGCGCTCTAGTTCGTATTGATGATTGGTTTCTTGAAGCTGGCGATCGCGGTTAATCTGTTCCGTTTTATCCGCTAGGGCACTCTCATATCCTTGTTGCTCTTTTGACCAGATTTTACGCACAGAGTCCTGTTGCTTGGCTAAATCTTCTTCCTGACTGGTGATTTGAGCCTCAAAGGTATTCACTTTGGCGTTATGCTCTTGAGTCAAAAGATGCAGAGCATCAGCGACGACACGGAGATTTTTCAGGTCTTGTAATTGCTCCTGTTTAACTGAAATAGCCTGATTGATTTCCTTGAGCTTATCCGTTTCTGTAGAGAGCTTCTCGGTTAACTGCTCAATGGTATCCCCTAAGTCTAAGTGCAGGGTGGCTAATCCCGTAACTAGGCGATCGCGACTATAACCCGAAACCTTTGCCACAACCTGCTGATTCTGTTCCCGTTGCGCCTCTTGTTCCTTCGTCTCCACCCGCACATTGGGGGATTTTCTTTCATTGACAATCTTCTCAAACGCTTGCATTAACTGACTTTTACTCGATGATGTGGGAGTCATTACCGTAGTCCTCACAGACTTGATATTTTCATCAACATCATCACTATAACCAGGATTGAATTTTAAGTCAACCCCCTTTTTCGAGAGACCGCCAAAATAGGAGTGCGTAGCGTAGCGTGTCCGCAGGACAAACGTCTCGCTCGCTACGCACTCCTAAAACACCCAATCATATCAAGTTCGCTTATTCATGTCCGCGAAGCGGAAATACCCTAATTAAAAATCCAGGGAGCAAGATGCTCCCACTCCAGTCATATCAAAGAATTCGAGGAGTGCGGGCATCTTGCCCGCTTCTTAACCAATTTTCATGTC
>NZ_JAQOSP010000033.1 GCF_030068475.1 Roseofilum acuticapitatum BLCC-M154
AGAGCAAAAGTTATTTAAGCACGCCAATAGTGGCTGCTGTAGCTAACCCGACAAATGGGCAAGAGAATTGCCCATTTTTAGCCCATTGAAACCTATCCACTTTGGGGGGTGTTATGGTGAGTTTGTGTGAAATATGTGTGAACCCCTTGCTGATTTTCAGCCTGTCAGGAGTGAAAGTCCCGTCCTAGCAAAATTTGGAGGGAAAGCTGGTGAGGAGACTCGAACTCCTGACAGGCTGATTACAAATCAGCTACTCTACCAACTGAGTTACACCAGCAGACATACGCTTAAAGTAGTATATCAGAAATGATATCTGGTTGTCACGCCCTCACAAAGAAAAGAAAGACAGTCGGAATCGGGAATGGTTCGCTGGTGGTTTTGAGGAGTAAGTAAATGGATTGGGATACCTAAAAATAAAGATGCAACCCTCTAGAATCAATTAGGCTAATCCCATCACTTCTTAAGCAAGGTTATTTTCCATCGCCCAACGCGCTAACTCGGTGCGGTTATGCAAATTGGTTTTACCCAACATATTGGACACATGGCTTTCTACCGTGCGCTGGCTGACATTTAAGATCTCTGCAATTTCTCGATTAGAACTTCCTTGGGCCACTTTTTGAACGACTTTACGCTCTGTGGGGGTTAAGGTCACGTCTTCAGGGACTTTAGGGAAATTAACTTCGCTATTACCCCCTTTGTAGGGATGATGCATCATCCGGGAAGCTTGCTTGAGAGATGATTCGACTTGGGCTACGAGTTCTTCGGGTTCAAAGGGTTTGACCATATAAACATCAGCACCTTTATTTAATCCTTTCACCCGGTCTTGACTTTGGCCTTTTGCGGATAGGAAGAGAACGGGAATCCAGGCGGTTTTTTCATTAACCCGCACTTGTTCCACAAACTGATAACCATCCATTTCCGGCATCATTACATCACAAATGATCATGTCTGGGGTTGTCTGCTCTAAGAGATTGAGGGCAATTTGTCCATTTTCAGCCGTGGTGACTTCGTATCCCCGGAATTCTAAGTAATCTTGTACCAACAGAATTAGGTTGGGATCGTCATCAATTAAGAGTAATTGCTTTTGGTCAGTGGTCATACCCGTATCCTCTCGTTAGGTTCATAATTAACTACTGCTACATCAGTATATTCATTGAAGTGCGGAAAATCAATAGGGAGGATGCTTCAACTTCCCCCTTGTCCGAAAATATCTTGGAGTTTTCCCAGAATCTCGGACTGACTGTTTCCTAGAATACATTTCGTGAATATACTGAACTGAACTAGCTGGATTTTATTGATTATAGCGTACTTTTGCTGAAGAAATTGGGATTATCCTTAGATTTTCTGCGGAATTTACGGACTTTTTGGAGGATATCTCCGGATTTACGGGAAATTTATGATGAAATTACGGAAGGATTGGGCAAGGGGTGGATGAGGAAAGCATAGTCTTCAACGACTTGATTGCCTAGGAGATGCTCCGTAATAATCCGCTCTATCACGTCTGGAGTACAGCTATGATACCAAACTCCGTCAGGATAAACAACGAGAATGGGCCCGTTCTGGCAAACTCGTAGGCAATGACTCTTAGAGCGAAAAATACTGCCGGTGCGTTCTGGAGTGGGGCGATCCAGCTTCAATTCTTGCAAGCGAGTTTTGAGATAATTCCAGGATTCAAGACTCTGTTGGCGATCGCAACATTTAGGAACGCTCTGATCGGCGCAAATAAAGACATGGCGCTCAATGCGATCGAGACCCAGTGCTTTCACACAAACACTTAAGGAGTCACCAGTGGGTTTTTGTGCATCAGATTCCAAGTTCATTCGTAAGACAAAGTAACACGATTGACTTTATCTTACTCAGATTTGGGCGATTTTCGTGATTTTTGGTTAGATTTTGATGATAAATCGGATTTTTGCGCAGATTCTCTGGGTTCAGAGGGAGCTGAAGACGGTGCTTCCTCTTCCTGCTTGTTTTCGGGTAGTGGGGATGGGGGAGATTCTAAGGGAGCATCTTCGACAAACCAATCCTCTAGTTCAGCCGCTTCTTCTTCAGAAGAAAAGATAAGGGCGCTTTGTTCCTCCGAGGAAGAATTATCCGGTTCGGGGTCAGTGGTGTTTTTAATCCGGCGAATGGGAAAATTAGCAATCAATGCCGTAGTGCGATCGCTATTTTCGATCGAAAACTCCAGTTGTTCGTCATCAATCTCCACATAGCGAGACAGCACCGCTACAATATCATCACGCATAGCATTCAACATTCCTGGGCTAATCCCCGCTCGGTCATAAGCCAAGACGAACTTCAACCGCTCTTTGACAGCCTCACGACTAGAGGGGCGAGCTTTCCAAGGAAAAAGGCGTTCTAGAAGATCGTTTAACATAGATCGCTAATGGGTAAATTCATCAATTTTAGAGCGAGAAAAAGAAATTCACCCGGATCATCCCTTGCGGAACATCTGAAACAGGCGGCTGAAGAAATTTCCTTGGGGAGGAACCAGATCCAAGAATGGCACTTTTTCCCCTTCCAGACGGCGAGCAATATTACCATAGGCCATTCCGGGTAAAGAAGACTCTCCAGCAGCAGAAAGAACGAGGGGTTCACCTCGGTTTGTAGAGACAATCACCCGTTCATCATCGGGAATGATCCCCAACAGGGGAATGGCTAAAATTTCCTGAACATCCTGCACCGACATCATATCATTGGCTTCCACCATGTTTGGGCGAATGCGATTGACAATTAGGCGAATTTTACGAATACTGTTGGCTTCCAAAAGACCGATTACCCGGTCAGCATCCCGCACCGCCGCAATTTCAGGGGTAGTGACAATGATAGCTTCTTCGGCTGCGGCGATCGCATTTTGGAATCCCATTTCAATCCCAGCCGGACAATCCACAATCGCATAATCAAAACTGGGACTTAAGCGATGAATCAACTTCGCCATCTGATCCGGAGTAATGGCATCTTTAGTCCGGTTTTGAGCAGCCGGTAACAGCACCAACTTCGACTGACGCTTATCTCGCACTAAAGCTTGCTCTAAGCGGCACTCTCCGGCAATCACCTCGACTGCTGTATAGACGATGCGGTTTTCCAAACCTAAGAGGAGATCCAAATTTCTCAAGCCAAAATCGGCATCAACCAGGACGACTCGTCGTCCCCGTTGAGCCAGAGCCATTCCCAAATTAGCGGTGCAAGTGGTTTTACCCACTCCTCCCTTTCCTGATGTCACGACAATAATACGGCTCATGATGGCGATTTCTTTGGCAGGGTCACGGCAGTTGATTATAGCAAGGGGTTCAAGTTGATATCAAGAATTCTACTCTTCGCAGCGTGAAAGGTTTAGCTGGCAATGCCCTAGGAAAGGCTAATGAGTTCAGTGAGTTGGTAGGTGAGGGAAGTCCGGAGGAAGAGGCGATCAACTTCTACTGTTCACAGCGCGGGGGTATTTCCTGCAAGTGATGCAACAAGATAATCATCATCGCTGTTATTCTAAGTGGCGAGAGATGTTTCAAACCCACCCCTACAGCTATGTCTCATTCTTGAGGTATTTTTGAGGTAATGAACCCTAGCCTTTTAGCTGAACTAGCCATTGATTTCACCAAACTTCCTATTGCTGCTGTTAGCCATTATACGGCTGTGCAATATTTCCTCAGTTGCCCTCACTATAGTTCAGAAAAATCCGCTTCTTGGTGATGTTTACAGCGCTTCGCGCGGTAATGAGGTACAGTCGGAAAAGATCCCCCTTTCATGTCCGCTTGCGGAAAATCCCCCTTGCTAAGGGGGACTTTTACTGCCCCCCTTTTTAAGGGGGGTTGGGGGGATCGAAATGTACCGCATAGCAGCGAAAAATCCTGTATACCAAGCAGGGAAACCCAACGGCTGCTTTATCTCTGCATCAAGAAAGTTTAGCTTTGGGGGAAAAATATGGCGATCGCGAACAAATCTGCTATTCTCAACGCAGTTTAGGAACAGACTATCAAACCCTGGGTCAATTCGACACGGCTTTGCAATGGCAGCATAAAAGTTTAGAACTGGCTCAAGAACTGGGCGAACCGAAGCTTATTGCCCAAGCTTTTCGAGCATTAGGCATCACCTACACTCAATGCAAGGAATATGAGCAAGCTAAAGTTCAGTTTAATGAATACTTGCTCATTGTTAGTCGGCTGAAAGATAAACGAGGCATGTTGGCGGCTATGCAAGGGTTGAGTTACGCTGAAAATGCTTTAGAAAATTGGGAGATGGCTTTTTTCTGGGAAAAGTGCTGTCTGGCTCTAGCGGAGAGTTTAGGCGATCGCGAAAGTGAAGCTAAGTCCCATGCTTATCTGGGTTATGGATATTTGAACAGCGAAGACTATCCTTTAGCTCTAGAACATTTGGAAGCAGCATTAGAGTGGCAAATTCATCATGCTTCTGCTTCTACACTAGCGGTTACTTACTTAAACTTGGCAACGACTTGTTTAGAGCTAGGGCGAGTACAAGAGATGATGGTTTATTTTCAACAAGGTTGGCAGTTAGCGTCTTCTTTCGTCCCCGATTTACTCGACGCTTATGAGGAGTTAAGAGCAGAAATTATTTCTATTCTTTAATCCTGATTTACAGCTATTAAATTACCAAAGTTAGAGAGAGTCTGTCATTGGCTGACACAACATCTCCCTAACTTTTGTTTCCATTAGTTTCACTTCAGAGGAAGTGGGAAGGTTTCCGCTTTTTCCGCCTGTTATGGGGACGTATCTTTCTGTTTCCATTAGTTTCACTTCAGAGGAAGTGGGAAGTGTCTGTACTCTTCGGATGAATTTCAAGAGTTCAACAAACAAATTGTTTCCATTAGTTTCACTTCAGAGGAAGTGGGAAGTTTTTGGAATCTATAATTCCTCAAAAGCCATCGTCGCAGGGTTTCCATTAGTTTCACTTCAGAGGAAGTGGGAAGAAAGAGATGTCAGTGGACTGGGCAACAATGACCCTAATGTTTCCATTAGTTTCACTTCAGAGGAAGTGGGAAGAAATTCTTAGGAGGTAAAAATGTTTCCTTTTCCTTTCTGTTTCCATTAGTTTCACTTCAGAGGAAGTGGGAAGGAGTCCTCTTCTGAGGAGTCTACGACGATCGACGATGTTTCCATTAGTTTCACTTCAGAGGAAGTGGGAAGTTCGGGTTTGTTGAGCCCGCCCCCCCACCGGATCCAATTGTTTCCATTAGTTTCACTTCAGAGGAAGTGTAAAGCGTTGCTCTATGCTTCGGATCTTCCGGGAGGTCAAGTTTCCATTAGTTTCACTTCAGAGGAAGTGTAAAGATCAGAGAAATCTATTGACTCAAACCGAACTTTTGTCAAGTTTCCATTAGTTTCACTTCAGAGGAAGTGTAAAGAGGAACATTAACATTCTTTAGGAGGTAAAAAATGTGTTTCCATTAGTTTCACTTCAGAGGAAGTGTAAAGAGGAACAAAAAAGTTTTACGGAGGTAAAAAATGTTGTTTCCATTAGTTTCACTTCAGAGGAAGTGTAAAGTGTCCTCTTCGGTGCCATCTTCGGCACCGATGGTAAGGTTTCCATTAGTTTCACTTCAGAGGAAGTGTAAAGGAGGAAATCGACTGCAACGGCTTCGTTGCAGAAAGGGAGTTTCCATTAGTTTCACTTCAGAGGAAGTGTAAAGGGCAGGCTCATGGAGTGCTTGCCACAAGCGGATCGTAGCACCCGAAATATGAGGGGGTCAAGATCTCCCCATTTTTATTAGAAGTAATTCTCAATAGAGCCAGTTCAAAATCGCTGAAATGTAGACAGGACAAGGCATCCGAGGGGGTCAACGAGAGAATGGGGGTTACAGCGATCGCCTGACCCCTCCGGATTGGGACTAGGAAATCAAAGGAGCGATCAAACATCCAACTCGTTAGTGCCTGAAATCCTGTTGCCCAGGGCGTTAAGGCAGATAAAACTCTCCCTGGTTTCACGAAGAAGTAGATAGCAGTTGTAGTCAATGGGGTGTTGAATGAGGGGGCATCCGCAGTCATATCATCACGTCCAGTGTTGAATGAAGGAGGGGAAACGTTGATTAATAGCCCACACTTGGGTTAGGATTTGAGCCATTTACTCACCGTTGAAAAGTGAACGCCTGTAATTCGACCAATTTCTCGAACTCCATAACCTGAAGCGGCTAACTGTAAACATCGCTCTTTGACTTCTGGAGGATACTGTTTAGGTTGTGCTGACTCCACAAACTGACGGTTGCACTCTCCACACCGATAGTTTTGTTTCCCCCGTCTACGACCATATTTGCTAATCTCTGTAGACTGACAATAGGGACAAGTCACTTGTTTAGAGTCAAAGCGCTCTTGTTCTTTTCGCTGTGCCACCCACTTCTCTACTCGTTTTTTAGCCCAGTCGTTTCCTCTGGGAACCGCTTGCTGAAGTTGCCCTTCAATCTCCTGCCATTCCTCCTCAGCAGCAGTTAACAAAATCTCAGCCGCTCCATCAGCATAAGAAATTCCCCCAGCGTCTAAGTCTAAGCCGATCGCACTTAATAAAGTCTCAAATAAAATCCTTCTTGTAGTTGCCTCCAGTTCTCCTGTCCGGAAACACTCTCCCAACCTGGCAATCAACCCTTGAGAGAACCCACACACTTGGCCATCATAATCTAACCCTTGGAATTCGGCGGTGTATCCCTGGGTAACTTCCTGTAGCAACACCATCAGCAGTTCACAACTCCAACCATAGCGCTTCTGGTGTATCCCTTCTTGTGCCATCTCTAACCAGGGTTCTAAGTGTTCCAAGAGCGATCGCACCGTAGGCAACCCAAAACCACTGGCGATCGTCTGGCGATAAGATTCTACTGGAGTGTTCTGACTCTTGAATGCCGTCATCAAGGACAGAAGTTCAGCACTCCCTTGACTCATCCATTCAATTAACTCAATCAACTCTTTTTTTGACCAAGACTTTAATTCCTCAGTCAACGGAGAACGCAGAGCAAAGATTTCTGGTTGATGAAGATAAGCCAGAAGCAATGCCACTTGATGCTTACACAATCCTCCCCAATCATAGGGACAACTACAAGCCCCATTGATTTCCCCAACAGAAGCAACCCTAACCCGCACTCGATAGACTTGGGAACCCACACAATCGGCATATAAACAATTTCCTTGGCGGGTGGGGTAACGAATGGCTCCATCCTGATAATACTGTTGCCCCCGTTGAAAGCTTTGGCTTGTGGACAGGTGACGGATTTGAGTTTCAGAGAGGGGAGTAAAAGACACGGGTGATGTAGCGCTTCGCGCTAGGGAATAGGGAATGGGTAATGGGTAATAGGGAATAGGGAACTTAAAGAAACAATGTGCTATTCTTACATTGTATAGGAGTTAAAGCATTTAGCTATGGAAATATGTCAGCCAAAGATGTGTTTCATGATACGGTACGAATTGCCTTAGAAAAAGATGGGTGGACGATTACTCACGATCCTCTATTTATTAAGCTAACTGAACAATTTAAGATTAATAGAGATATGAAATCCGTTTATTAGTTTTTCAGGTGCAGAAACAGGAGATCGTGTTATGGAAGGACTAAATTACCGAGAGTTAGTGCAACAACTGATTGAGCAACACGCAAGAGAACAATCTCCAGAGGATTTAGAAACAATAGAACTTGTGTTTGATACCGATCGCGATCGCTATCTTTTGCTGTATGTGGGATGGCAAGATGAAAAACGGATGCATGGATGTCCAATTCATATCGACATTAAAGAAGGAAAAATTTGGATTCAGCGCGACTTCACTGAGGAAGGGCTGGCTAATCAGTTGTTAGAGTTAGGCGTACCCAAAACTGATATTGTGTTAGGATTTCGATCGCCATACGTGCGGCAGTTTACCGGTTTTGCGATCGCCTAGTTCTATGGATTAAACATCTTTAGGGTGGACAATGGTGATATGAGCCAGGGGAATAAAATCACTTGGATTAAAGGTTAACAGGTAAGGAATCTGATGAACGCTCATGACAGCGAGTAGTCTAATATCATGAGTTCGTTTGCCTTTAATGTTATAGTTTTCCACTAATTCTAACCACTGTGGGAAGACTTCTGGCGTGTCTTCCAATAAGCGAAACTGAGCGATCCATTGACGCACAACATTAGCAGTGAATGGTGCAGTCCATCCTAATCCATTGACTTCTAGGGGACGGGTAGCAACGACCCAAAATTCAATCAGAACTTGAGCAGTGAGTACAGGGCGATCGCCTTGAGCTAGAACTTTAGCCATCGCAGAGCGTGCCAGAGTATACTGAGGGGATAAGGAATCGCTACTCCGCAGGAGAATATTCGTATCAAGCAAGTATAACTTCATTAGTTACATTAATCATACATACTATCTCGATGAAGGGCTTCCTCTGGCAAACTTCTAGATGTTGAAGGAAGAGATTGCAAAAAATCAAACCAATTATTGACTCTTTCTTCTGGGGTTAAGCGATCGCCATCATTCGGGTTGGGTGAGATAAAATTGACCAGAGAATTGCGATCGCGGAGCGACTCCGCAGGAGTATCTCCTTCCACAACAGAAGCCAAGGATTGGTTCACAGGAACAGAAACCAACTTCACCATGGGTAGATGATTTTGAGTAATCACCACTTCTTCCCCCATGGCTGCCCTTTCTAGGAGTTGTTTCATTTGAGGAAGAGCTTGTTCAATTTCGATCATTGTCATCGCATGACCTCATCAATCCATTACGCTGATTCTACCCTTTCTTGCAATTGCTGGATCAACTGTTGATAGTGTTCCAAAGCCAGAGAGCGGATTAAGGGATGTTGTCCTAACAGTCGTTGATGGTTGGGGTCAATGGATTCTTCAAGCAAAAATCGTTGAGAGAGTTCTGCTAAGGCTTGCTCTTGTCGTTCCCTGTCGCAAACTTTTTTCTCCACCCCTAAGACCAAATTTCCCAACTGCATCAACCAGCCTTCCACTTGTACGGGAATGCGGTAAACGGCGGCTGAACAGAGGAGCCAATAGGCATCTGGAGCTTGCTGTTCTAACCGTTGGAATACCGATTTTAATCGCTGTTTGTTCACCTCTAAACGCACTTGTAGGGTAAGCTTGTGGAGTTTCCACTGGTCATCTGCACCCATGGCTTGATGGGCATCCGCTTCTGCTTGTTCCAGGGCTTGTTCGACTTCTTCTATCTTGGCTTGTACTTCTTGCCAATAGGCTAAAACATTGCCGTGAAATGCTTCCCAGATTTCTCCAATGATGACGCGCAAAACTAAGGGATGACCGCGATAGACTTTACCCAAACGATGGAGAATCTGAAACTCTGGGGTGGATGTCTCGAAGTTTAAGCCAGTCGCCACTAATAAATCCAATTGTTCAGCTTCCGTTAATCCCGTGAGCAAATGAGATTCCCACAGCCGGTGATATCGCTGTTGCACCACCTGCTCAGGCAATTCTTGAGAGGTAATGATAATCCGACTGGGGCATTGGGGAGCAGCCAGAAATCCTTGGAAAAAAGCACTCCAATGGGGGTCTTGAAATTGCCCCCCATAGCTGTCTTCATCGGGGACAAGCAAGACTTCTAAGGAATCAAAGAGCAAGAAAACTCGATGCTCTTGTAGATATTGGAGCAGATGCTGTAGCAGTTGTTCGGGTTGATAATCATGGGTGGATAAGGAAACATTCCATGCTTGCAACCATTGCAGGGCAATACTGGCAAAATCAGCCGAGGGAAGTCCTTCTAAATTGACCCGTTGAAAGTCTTCCATGCTCGATTGATTCTCTAGAATTAATCGTTCAGCCAAAGCAGTTTTACCGATACCCGTTAATCCCAGGATGAGCAATAACCGGGTTGATTCTTGCAACAGTTGACTTAAGCGCTGTAGGGTTTGCTCTCGACCTACCCAAGCCCCATCATAGGAGGAGAAGGAAAGGGAAGGGTGGGTTGGTGTATTGGGTTGGTCTTCAAAATAGCCCAAACCCTTACCTTGTATAAGTCGCGGATGCATGTTGAAAGGCGATCGCCACAACTCAAGTAGAACCTGAAAGCCAGCCATTTTCTGACTAACCCCACTTTCTACACCCTCCTAGGAGCGCATGGCGGCGGAGTATTATCGCGAAGCGCTATAACCCATTAGGCTATTTCTACGTCAGAAGTTCTCATGGAATAGTGCAAACGTTTCAATCGCTCTTGTCTTGTTGTATTTTCTAGCTGCATTGTAATATTTTCTAACTCTAAAGTTGCCGCTTCGATTGCCAAACGACTGCGACGTAAATTTATCAACAATCTCTGATTAGTTGTCGCTTCAGGGATAGACGGTTGCTTACTCATGGCAAATTCCACTCATTTTTGACTTCTTGAATACTTCGCTCCATAGCCGGGATTTCTATCTGGAGACGTTCAATTGATTCATAGACTAAGTTTAGCATATCGACCGAAATGGTCGGTTGAACTTCAGCGATGCGTAACTGGAAGTTAGACAATCGAGAAAACCAAGGTGAAGCGCGATCGGATACATTTTTTAACTCATCTAGCAGAGCGATCGTATCGTTGGTTTCTCCAAACTGTTCAAATAAAGTCAATTCTGCGGAAGTTGCACTATCAATAGTTTCCATTAGTTTGACTTCCGAAGAAGTTGAAAGTGCAAACTACCGCGCGGCAGCCCAAACGGCCTTCATGTTTCCATTAGTTTGACTTCCGAAGAAGTTGAAAGGGCAGGCTCATGGAAGGCTTGCCACAAGCGGATCGTAGCACCCGAAATCCGTAGGGGTCAAGACTTCCTCAATTTTATTAGAAGTAATTCTCAATAGCTCCTTTCTAAAATGGCTGCAATTCATACAGAACAAGACTTCCGGAGGGGTCAACGACAGAATAAGGGTTACAGCGATTCGCTGCCCCCCCCGGATCGAGACTAGGAAATCAAAGGAAAGTGGTACCTTGCGGATGCTAATGATTTCATCTCAAGCTCCAGAAAACCCTACCACTTGTCAGGCAACAACATCGGTCGATAAACTTCCTCTTCCCCCATCAAACAAGTAATGTACTCCCAAACCTGCAACTCCAAGCAGCGAAAATAGCTCACTTGATATCCAGTATGAGGATGAGTAACCTGGGACTGCAAGCGCTCCTGCCAATGTTTGAGAAACACCTTCAACCGGTCAGGATACAAATAAACCCCTCCACGAGCATCGGGAGCAGTAAAATCTTCCAGCTTAAAGATTTGCGAGTTAAGCAAAAACATCACCAAGGAATCCACCAAAGGAGCGCGAAACTCCTCAATCAAATCGCTTACAAGTGCAGGATGATTATCGCGAGGCACATGGAGATTACCAAAATGGGGATGTAGCCCCACGCCTTGTACCAATGAATGAAGATTCTGATGCACCAGGGTATAGCCTAAACTGAGCAAACTATTCACTGGGTCAGTAGGCGGTCGGCGAGTGCGACGCTCAAACACAAAGGGTTCATAAATTAAACTAGCCAGCCCTTGAAAATAAATGCGCGTCCCCTGTCCTTCATATCCGAGCAACGATTCCAAAGACTCAGCCCCTGGAACTTTCTCTAAGTAATCCTTTAACTGTTCAATAGAAGCTGTTGCTTCCGGAGTTTGATGACTAGAGCGGCGATTAAGACGCAACAATAGGATACGGCAATTGTGTAACTTACCTCCAACGATCGCCTTCGCCTGTCGCAGTACAAACTCTGGATCTGCTGCACATTCAACTTGTCGGCGCAAATACTTCACTTGAGATGTGCCATCGGTTTGCAGGCGGCCAAAATAGCGCCCTTGATACGACAAGAACAAAATCGGAATCCGTCGGCGCAGCGCCAAACTAATCGCCCCATGGGAAAGATTACAGCAGCCAAACAAAACCATGTGACTGACTCGATTGACCGGCACGGCGATCACTAAATCACTATTGTGCAGCACATGAAACTGTTGATGTTTCACACGCACATAAGCCTGTTGTTCGGTTACATACAAAGTCGTCATAGTGTCCTGCCAAGAATCTAAAAAACGGGTTTTTGGGCCAGACTTGCCTCGCACCACTGAACAAGCCAAAGGTCGCTTATTGGGTGTTGAAGCCTTCTTGGGTTGGCTTCGAGGTTGAGGAGTTTTCCTTACCGGCGCAATAATTTCCCCCGCTTGAAGAGGATGAGTCATAGGTTAGGGAATAGAGAATAGGGAATAGGGAATGTAGGGGCGGGTTAACCCAAAAATTAGGACACCCAAGGATATGTTCTGTAAACCCGCCCGATCGCCACCATCGGTATGGTAGGAATTTTCCCTACTCTTCATTTTTCATAGCGGTAACTGAGTTCATCACTGAGTTGAATATTTTGAACTCAGGCATCAACTCAGATAAAACTGAAGCCAACTCAGGTTCGAGCGCAGGTAAGGAGTTGGTCTAATCAATGCCATAGGGATACAGCATTTTTCGCTGGAAGAGATCCCCCCCAACCCCCCCTTAAAAAAGGAGGGGCTAAAAAAGTCCCCCTTTTTAAGGGGGATTTAGGGGGATCGCAACCGACAGGATAGGGGGCGGGTTTAGATGATTTTTGGTCAATCTTCTAGATCTTGGTTAACCCGCCCCTACAGATGATTGGTAATGGGTGACTGATATGGTTTATCTGATTTGTTACGACATTGTATGCGATCGCCGTCGCACAAGAGTAGCTCGTGTGTTGGAGTCCTATGGCTTGCGGGTACAAAAGTCTGTGTTTGAAGCCGTTCTACAACCTCATGAATACCAAAAACTTCACCAGAAGTTACAGAGCTTACTCGTTCGCGAAGCGACTCCGCAGGAGTATCTCGAATGCGATCAACTGCGGTTTTATCCCATCTCTGAACATTCTCGCACCCGAATGAGCATTCTGGGAGTACAGCCGAACTTTGCGATCGACGATGAAGTTTTAATTGTGTAAGTGAGTTGCTTTACCCAATCTTCAAGCCTTGTGCTAGAGTAAAAAAAGATTGAATCACGTTGTTCGTTTTTGTTGGCTAGTCCGGTGTATTCCGGTTAGCCGCAGGTAAAACAACGATAGGAGCCTCCTATGAGATTCAATTGTAAAAAGAAGATCGCTCAAGCAATTGACAAGGCTAAGACTATAGCCAAATGTCTGAACCAACAGCCTTGTTGGCTAAAGAGAGTTGCGATCGCCTTTTGCGCGTTGATTCAAGTCACCTGCGATCCCACCCTAGGCATACTCACCAATTGTCTCCTGTGGGCAATGATGGAAGAATTCAACGACAGAAGAAAATAGCTAGTTGTAGGGGGGGTTCAGTCATGTCCGCTTGCAGAAACCCGCCCTATACTATTTCCGGATATTATGTCCCGATTCAAAATCTTATTCACCCAATCCACCGCATCTGAATAGATATAATAGCGCTGAGTTTGGACATAGGTGCTAGTGCGGGAAGTGCCTACAATTTGCTCAAGGTTACGGTAAATGTTGGCGATCGTCAATAAGATCTCCTCACCTTCACAAGCCCCGCCCGCTAAAGGCTCATTTTTCTGACGATCTTCTTTCAAAATCTCTTCTAACCGATCAATAGACAAACCTTGCCCGCCGTGGGTAACTTCATTACGCTTGTCAAACCAATAGTCAAGTTTCTTTAGAGCAGACAAAATTGCTGTCCAATTTGATTCTTTTTCTGGAGCCTTGCAAGTGAATAATGCCTCAGCAAAGTTCCGTTTGGTAAAGCGTCCATCGAAACGATAATACTCTTGCTTAAACTTAGTAATCCTACTTTCTCTGCGAGCAAATTCATCCCATAACTGTGATTGTTGCCTCAGATTTTTAACTCGTAAATGCCACTTAGGTTTATGTTCGTCAATGAAGAGGTCATTATCTCCTAGAGCAATAAAAATTTTGTGCAAGGTTTCTTCATAGAATACACCTAAATAAAAGAGCAAGTTGGCAGCTTGTCCCAACTGCCAATAAAGGCAACATTTAGTATACAAATTCAAGGGAGAGTCATAATCCTTTGGATTGGTTGCTGACTGAATCCACTCGTCATTGAGGGTAGAGTTAGATAGGTTCTGTGCCCCTTTTAAGTCTAAGTTCCAAGTAGCCAGGGCGATTTTTAAGCCGATTAAGGCAGTTTCAATATTCTGCTTGCTCGCTTGAGCTTGCGAAAGATCGGCAATGGGATACTTTCCGAGGAATTCTAAGGTTTCTTGCCAATCTTCTAGCAGTTTGTGTCCTCCTTCAAAATCCCAACGGCTGAGAAGTTGTTGAATAGTTTGATATTTTTGCAATTTCAAGTATCGCCAGTGGGAGGCATATTGACATGAAGACGGTTTCCCCTGTAGGATGTTACCTAAATTGAGTTCAGGAGTAACAAAGAGTACCCTTTGGATGCCGGAGGCGATCGCCTGCATTCTTAAGGCAGTTCCCATTTGAGGAGTCCCCCCTTTATCACTGACTAAAAGGGTTTGATCGGATTGAAGATGCTCTTGGAAAAAAGCGTAGTAAAAATCCGATAACTGATCCTCTCTTCGCACGTCAACTTTCTCAGCCACATTAATCCCGTCAACGTGCAAACCTGGATATTTCTCCTGAAACCATCTCTGCAAAATGTTAAACAAGTAAACCGTATCCTTCTCATGGGGAGGATTTTGATCGGTAAGAAAGAAGTAAATTGTGTTGACTTCAAATGACTCGATCGCGGTTGCCACGATGTCTCCTAGACGCACAGGAGACAAGCACTTTACCCAGCGATCGTAATCATCCGAAATTGCCTCAGTTATGCTACGAAAGTTCTGAGAAGCGACTGCTTGAGTCACGATCTCTCTGCGCTTATTCCATTTTTCCAGCCACTCCGGACTTACGCCAGATTTATCCAAATTTGTATCTGCCATAAACTCTATGGGAAGATAAATCTCATCAACTTTGATGGCTAGATCTGATGTCCCAATGTTTGCAATTAGAATAGTCATAATCAATCCCCAAATATTCTTAGTGTAGTGGCCAAAGTTTTACAAATGTTGAGCCATTCTTTTTTTTGCACAACTCATCAATATAGCCTTTGCGAGGGGCTTCAGTCGCTCCAAAAACAGTAACAACTTGATAATGTTCTAGCGCAGCAATCCAAATAGGAGATGGCTTGTCATTGCTATTACCACACAGGGCTGGATTATAACCCCTATTTCCGTAAGCCAGTTCATGTAATTTAGCTAAAGCAAAAGGTTTATGATTCGTAGATCTGCCGGATACACAAACAATTTTACATTGGCGATCGATCGCTTCAGCCCATCTTAATCTATTGGGATTAGGCTCTACAGACCTAGGATTGCTCCAATTGCAGTGTACACCACTTAATTCCTGTAAAATTGAATAAAACTTTTTCATCCGTTTAGCAAATAGTGCCTGAAATTTTGTAAGACTAGATGGATCTTGCCAATAGGAATGATTGTTTGTAATGGTTAAAGTTGCTCCTCTCCAATAAGGGTTATTATTCCGTTTGTGGCAGGGTCGTCTTGCTCCTTGTCCGACTCCTCCCAAGTGAACCATTAGCCAAGTCAAAGTTTGTAAAAATGTTTTCAGATTGTCTTCAGGGATCTGGCGATTGGCTTGAGGACAAACATAAAATTTTAGTTGACCTTCCATTATGCCAGGGGATTGTCGATTAAGAGATTGGGTAATGCTTCCACTAACGACTAAACGAAAATTCCCAGTTTTTTGCTGCTGAGGGTCGATTCCTCCAAAAATCTCATGCTCTAAACTATGAACGTTACTTTGAGGGAGTACCCCCAATGCTAGAGCGCGAAACCAGTAACGAAGCATGGAACGAAAGGCTGTAGAACGGACTTCTTCAACTGCTTTACCAGGAGGTTTCCATCCCCTATTATCGTTTGTTCTTTCCCATCTGACAAATTCCTGATGACCATGAATCAATTGCCCTTTTAACTTAAATTTAATGGGAGGTAAGATACGTGGTAGTTTTATTTCTTCTGTTTCTAAAACACCATAGCCAGAATTCACCTGCGCTCCTATACCTGTGGCTAATCCTTTCTTGAGCCAACCCATTACCCGTTGAAATGTCTCATGGCTAGAGGTTCCTTGACGCAAACCAATGACAAATGAGGGCTGTTCCAGAGAAATGAAGAGATTAGGGTTGGTTTTATAGGTAGGTGCGGTATCTCCTTCCCATTTCCAAATTTGATTGGCCATATCTAACTGGAGTCCCCCAAGATCATCACCTTTACTATTGGGATAAGCATCTAGAAAAACTACTTGACCCATCTGAGTTGCATCACCGTCAATAGAACCAAAAATTTTGTTGAGTTCTCTTTCATCAATTTCGCGTTTTGCTGTAGCACGAGCAATTCCCTTGAGCGTACTGCTAGGAATGTAGGGAATGCCGATATGATTAAAGGCAGGCAATAACATCTCTTCTGGCCCTCGCACTCCACCGACTCGAATACGCCAAGGACATTGAGTAATAAACCAGTTGTTTTCACCCGCAAGGTCTTTAGTGCGCTGACATAAACGCTCTAAATGATGACTGTAATCTCCTTGCTCAAATTTTTGGAACAATTCCATGATTGTTCCACTTTTTTCGGTTCCGTCGCTTGGAGTGACACGAGACCAGCGCAAATATTCAACCCAACTGGCTGATTTGTGGGGTTGAGGTTGATGGTTTTGAAACCAGGGAGAGGGAGGCATAATGTACACCTAATGGTTAAGCTGATTGCGGGACAGACAGTTAAACATTAATCTTTAGGATAGATAGACTCTGCCCAGAAAGAGAATTCACGAGCGAGTTGCAGAGCTATACCAGTTATTCCCAGATAGTCAGATGTTGGCAGTTGAGTGAGAGATTGGATGCTTAACTCATTTTCTGATTCTGACTTTTCCATAACCTCAGCAAGAACATGGAAAAATTTCCTGACTACTTTTTCTTTCTGAGGTTGACTTTGCAGGGCAGTTTCTTCACCCTTTAACCGCAAGAGTCCCCAAGTGGAAAGATAGGTATAGAGTTCAACGGCTTGATTTTTTTGCTCTTTTTGGGCTGCTAGTTCAGGCGTATCAGTTTTTAGCTGACTTAAAGCCTGATAAACGGGAGTAGAGAGCGATCGCGGATCGTATTGAGTCATCTATAATTCCTCCTTCAAAGTTTTCAGGGTTCCTGTGTGTGATGGTTTCTAGGGTTAGATCGAGTCATTAGGCGATCGCTTGTCATTAACCTGTTTTACTCCACAGCTTCACTAAACCTCGCCCTAGACTTTCTTGACCACCAAACTGCCAGAACGTTTGTTGCTCTAACACAGAATCTAGTTGTTGTTTAGACGTTTCAGCACTGTCCTTAGAGGCGACGGTACTGCCAAAAGGAAAATACATGACCGTTTCTGGAGGAATCGCTTCTTCATAACGAAATCCTCCATCAACCGTCTTATGCTCATCTAGTTTAATTTTCACTTGTCGCCAGAGGCTAGATTGAATGAGTACGGCACAATCGCGATCGCCTACTACAAATACCTGTGAAATGGCTTGAGTTTCCACACTGCCTGTGGGAATATAGTTATGCCAATTGCCAAAAGCCTGGAGAGTGTTGGCGCGAAAAACCGCATCTCGTAAGTATAGATCCTGCTGGTTTCCCTCACTGAAGGCATGAATATTGGGAAGGGCATCAGATGAAATCGAAGTCAACCGCAACCACCGTCGCAACAACAATGGTGAAGTCACCCAAACCACGCCATGACTGAGGGAAGGAACGGGAAACCACAAGAGGGAAGCATCTCCTACCCACAGCGAACCTTGAGTTAAATTCGTTGCTTGTGAATCGGTTGATTCAGTCTTTTGCTCTTCATTGCTCTTGAGATCTTCAAGAGTATTCCCCCAAAGAGCCATACGCTCCTCATTCGGAGTAGTCGCTGCCCGCAAGCGCCCGCGTATTGTGCTTGAGGGCATATAGGGTAAGTCAGTGTGAGCTTCACGGGCAATACCAACCACATTTCCTTCTTGGCTCGTTGCTCCGGTATGTAAAGGTGAAAGTAAATAAAGATAGGCAAGATTAATAGTCATTTTTAATATCCCCATAATAAAAGTCCATAGTGCAGAGCCGAAAAGGTTTCTAACCAAGGTGAACCCTTACCGGTTATTAGTTCTTTAGACTCAGGCAAACTCTTAAAGCGGTACACCGTTCCTGGTGGAACAAAGGCTCGTTGGGGAAGCAGAGCAAATTCCTTGCTTTGCTCCTCCTCATCTGTTCTGTTCTTGTTCTGCTCTTCAGGTGATGGACGGTGTAATATACGGTGAATATGAGAAACACCACCCCAGAGCAGGGCTTTCCCAGTAGCGCAACCGGCTAAATGCTCCTGCCAGTGGCGAGGATAGGCGGCGTAAATGGGTTCGTTGTCTGCATCATCTGGATAACGAGCTAAACCGGGTGTGAGCAAGTAAGCTAAGTGTTTCCCTTCTTCCCAAGTACGATAGGGCGCTAGGGCTTTCCATTCGGGTAAGTTGTCTAAGGGGGTAACTAAAGCACGATGGGCTTCTCCTCCTAAACGAATGGCTTCAGGTTCGGTGCATGATAGTTTCCTACCAATAAACCCAGCAACAAGTTTCCATCCAGGATGCAGGCGAGTGGCGACTTCGGTAAAGTATCCTTGGGAGTCTTTGACTTGCCGTTGGCCAGATTCCATGGCAGTGTGGGGTAAGACTTGGGTATCCCAAGGATCGTTGCAAAAGTCATTCTGGGTAAAGCGATCGCCACTCATCAATTCTCCCTCTAGATAAGCAGGGAGTTTACTGGCTTTCATCCAAGGTTTTCCTAGTCCGGTAATAAATTCTTGGTCTCCTAGCTCAGGTGGCACTAGGGGAGGTAACGATTGGCTCTGATATTTAAGATGTGTCCAGTTCTCTTGAGGGTTATGAGGTTGCAGCCGCTCTAGCCTCTCCCAATTGCCTTCAATGTCTTCTGGATCTTCGTTGGTGTTATTGTCTCCCTGGTTAGCGGTTTTCACTCCGATTAAATCTCTGGGAGTGGCAACCCATAGACAATCTTTGTCATCCATGAGGAAGGGGCCAATAAATTTCAGGTCGCGTCTCTTATTCTTCTGGCCACTACCATAATGATCGTTGAGCGATCGCAATGCCTGGAATAAGGTACTTGGCAGTGGGGGAAACTGGCCCTTTGCCCAAGACCCATCTCCAGGACTAAAGGGTTTCGATTCCCGAAAGAGCAGCACATCAAGGGGAGTGATACTGTACCATTGAATGTTCTCAGTTTCGTTGCTCATTTTTCTTCACTCCTGCTCCAGCGATCGCCCTGCGCCATCTTATCGAGCCAAAAGGCACTGAACCGTAAGATTTTGGCTAAATCATCCATGGTAATTCCCAAGGGTGGGGGTTCTTGTTTCCCTTGACTTTTCCACCGCTCTTGAACGGCAAATGCCCAGCATTCCCAATCATCGAACCAATCACAAATTTTCTTTTGAGTCTCTTCAGCAAGGGGAGTATCGCGAGAATTGATAATTACCTTGGCTGCTTTAGAAATCAGTTGCAAGTCTTGGGTTAAGTCGGCATGACGAGGCAGTTCTTCGGCTAAACGATAGAGAACGGGAGACAAGGAATTATCACGGTCTTGTCCTGCGTTTAACCATTGCCACCAATTGGGTAATAACTGACCTTTGATTAAGGCTTCTAAGGTATTGCCGCCGCCATAAATGACGCGAAAACAACAGCCATCTTTATCGGGATAGTCGCCAACGCCTTGTAATTTCTTCGCTCGTTCTGCTTCTGCTTCCCAGAGGGATTCTAAGACTGTAGGTAAGGGAACGCTTTTGTGAGCAATGATGATTCCGGCGCTAAGGGTTGCTTCTTTTCCCATGGTGAATAAGGGGCGATCGCGCAGTCCACAGCGATCGCCTAACTTAAACTCAGGCTGCCAATATCCACCATGATTGTGAAACCTTACCTTGGTATCAAGTTCAGAATAAGGATCTTTATCGCCACACCAAGCGGCTCTTAGGGAAAGTAAATATTCGGGTAAGTCCGTGAGGGGAAGAACGGCTAACACATCATCGCCGCCACTGTAGACGACGCGACCACAAAACCGTTGTTCGGTTAAGTAAGGAACGATGCGATTGGAGAAGTCTAAAAGGGCGCGGTTAAGTCCCACATGAGTGGCTGGCCCCATGCGCTTGCGAGTGGTGAGAAACTCTTCTAAGTGGTCGGGTTCTTGAGCTATTTGCGATCGCTCAACATAATCCTGATAATTCTTCAACTTGCGACCACTGACATATTTCCCCATGCCATCTCCATCGGCTGCAATAATTACCCACCAATCAGCAGGGGAACCGTCGCTAAATCCACAGTCTTTATGGGCTTGATCCACTAATTTTCTTAAGAGAGCAACCTTTTCTTTACTCGATTGCTCGTTTAACCCCATATCATCGGCTAACCATTTGCTGGAAAAAGCTACGCCATTGTAAGGTTTATTGTCAGGCTTACGGTATAGTCGGTTGACAACTCGATCGACTTTGGGAACTTGAAAAGAGCGGCGGGTTTTACTAAAAAATTTCTTGCGTTCTTTGTTAGTAAAACCTTCGGATCTAATTAAGTCATGTAATCTATCCCAATATCCCGCCATTAGTGCTGGATACTCGAAAGCAAAACGAGCAGCCGCAATAGAACTGACGTTAGGGAAACGAATTAAACCCTCATAGTCAACTTCCTTTGAATCATCTGCTGGTTCGGCATCGGTAGGAGCCGTTTTGCGATCGCCTCCTAAAGCTTCTGCAACTCCTCCACGAGACCAAGCCATGCGCTTAGTTAGCTCCAGAGCATTGAGTTTTTCTGAACCATTGAAGAGTCCGGGATAAACTAAAGCCATTAATTCCCAAAAGAGTTGCATGGAACCGGAACTAAGTCCTCCCCCTTCCCGGTAGTCTCGATATTCGTTGTACTTGAGTTTATATTGATGGTCATACCGATAAAACGGATGTACAGCAGTGAATTGACCAGAGAGGGTAGAACGTTCGCCTGGTGCAGCAGGAATGCGCCAAGTGCGAGTATTTTTCACGGCTTGAATGGCTTGTCCAATGCGGCTTTGAGTATTTGCCCACCAGGTTCCTATGTTCAGTTCCCTATAGGCTAAGTCTTCTGCTTGAGTGGGCGTGGGTTGGTCGTAGCGAGAGGGGGCAATCTTTTCTTGGGCATTTTTCCAGGATTCGTCAAAGGATTGATTAATTTCGCTGGTAATAGCAAACTGCCGATCGCGATCGGGATCGCCTAAAGGGATAGCTGCCCAATAGGGTTCCCAAGTATGATTAATTTGTGCTTCCCAGAGTTTGCGCCATGTCCAACAGGCTGGGTCTTTGAGTTTATTTATGTCGTGATCGTTGGGATTATTGCTGCTGTCCGTTATTCCTTCAGATTCCGTAGGGGCGGGTTCACTTATATCTTGGTGGGAAGAGGAAAAGATTGGTGAACCCGCCCTTACCAAATTGTTTATTTCTTCTTCATTCTTAGGGTCTTGTAAATACTCAATGGTCTTACTGCGAATATCATTGCGAACCTTGTCAGCAATTTCATGCCATTCTGCTTGTAATTGCTTAACCAACCTCCCTCCAAATTCTTCAACTTCAGCTTCGGGAATCAGAGCGGTGATGGTGTTGGGGAATCCGGCAGTGCTGAGACTGGGAGAGTTTTCAAAGCGTTCTTCGGGAGTTTGCTGGCAGTAGTCATGAAAACCTTGAGTAAATAAATCTTGATCGAGTTCTTTAACCATCAATGCGTCAATGATTTCTTGTCCCCAGAGGGAAGGAGTAATGACGGCATCGGGGCCATACTCTTGGGCAATGAACCAACAGAGTTTAGCGCTCAGGTAGTGGAGCATGTAAGAGCCTGACCAAAAATCTAGGAATTTACGGGAGGCTTTGATAAATTCTTGGACAGGGGAGAAAGTAAAGAGGAGCAGATAGGGGTTGTTCAAACTTTCTGGAGTTTCTCCGGCGATCGCTCCTGCTAAGGCGGAAACAGTGCTGCGATAACTATGTTTGGGACAGTCAGGAAGGATCGGGTGTTGGGGGTCAAGTAAGGCTTGGGGGTTCCGTTGCGCTTGCATTTCTGGCAGGAAGCGCCACAACCACCAGAATAGGGTTTGAGGATTGTCTAGAGTTCTGACATTCTCTGGCAGTTCCTCAAGGATTTGATTGAGGTGAGTGTGAGTGGCGATCGCTTGCTCTTGCCCGCTAATGGGATGTCTATGGACTTCTGAAGAATTCTGCTTTGCCTGGAAGTTAATATGATCTGAGGAACTGGCGATCGCCTCGATCACTTCCCTATTGCTGTGCCACCATTGTTGCTGATCGTTGTCTCTGAGTAGAGCAAAATACTCAGTTAGGGACTGTTCACCTAATAGGGCATAAAGTTTCCGAGTAAACCGTTGATCGGGAGTCATATTAAGTCTGAATAATCAGTGATGATCCGTCATTGTGAATGGAACGCAGTGGAATGAAGCAATCCTAAGCCTCTCGGAAGTTATGGAGATTGCTTATGCGATCGCGTCTGGTTATTTTTCGTGACTGTCTGTTGATACATTAGTTGCTGGTGAACCCAGACTAAGAAAATCAACAAATTTTCTTTAGGTTTTTATTGAAACATAACTTTTGACTCACTTTGACTCACTTTGACTCGCTTTTGGTTTAAGGGTTGTGGCGATCGCGAAGCGTTTCATGTTGGCGTTTTATCGCCGTTTTTGCCTAAACCCTCTCCAAAGTACCACCACCCTCCCTCGTTCAACACTTATAGCCATGATGTTTTTCTGGGGTAAGGAAGTCGTCAAACTCTTTTGGTAAGCAGATTTCAGTCCCTCGAAGGCAGGATTTTTCATCCGTCCTTTGATTCCTAGATTCGATCCGGAGGGGTCAGCAAATCCCTGTAAGTCCTATTCTCTCGTTGACCCCCTCGGATGCCTTATCCTGTATAGGTTTCAGCGATTTTCGATTGAGACTATTAAGAATTACTTCTAATAAAAATAGGGTAATCTTGACCCCCTCATATTTGGGGTGCTACGATCCGCTTGTGGCAAGCCTTCCATGAGCCTGCCCTTTCAACTTCTTCGGAAGTCAAACTAATGGAAACAAGGATAACGCTAGCACCAAGGCCAACACTAAAGCTCTTTCAACTTCTTCGGAAGTCAAACTAATGGAAACAACTCTTTTCCCCCGGTTTTTGCTTGTCGTGCATTTCTTTCAACTTCTTCGGAAGTCAAACTAATGGAAACTTTTCCAGTAACGGGGGGATATACCCGTTCATGAAGGCTTTCAACTTCTTCGGAAGTCAAACTAATGGAAACCAAGGCTTCGATGAATTCCTGGCGAGTGAGCCCTACTTTCAACTTCTTCGGAAGTCAAACTAATGGAAACCTTCCTGACCAATCCAATGCTCCGTCGTTGGTAAACGCTTTCAACTTCTTCGGAAGTCAAACTAATGGGCAAAGGTTTGATCTTTCTAGCGATCGCCAAAGTAAAATCTAGAGTACGGCTCCATAAGAACTTCTGATGTAGCAACTGCCTAATGAATTACTCTAGTGTGGCGATGTTGCCGACATGAAACGCTTTGCGATCGCACCAGCGATGCGGAGCATTATCGCCATCCGCCACTAGGAGGGTGTGGAAAATAGTGTTTTGAGGAAAATGGCTAGATTCATTGTTCTGCTTAGGTTTGAGCGATTGCTCTCAATCAACTAGCGTCGGACTATACAGGACAAGGGTTTGGGCGATTTTGACTCGATTTGGCTTAGTGAATTTTGCTATAGTGAGGCTGTGCGTCGGAAACCCTTGCTCAAACCCTGGAACTGTAAGGGCTTGTAGGGGTAGCCCTTTCAACACTTCTTCGGGAGTGAAACTAATGGAAACTCGGATTCAAGCCAGAGAAGGGGATTCAAAGCGCTCTTTCAACACTTCTTCGGGAGTGAAACTAATGGAAACAAAGAATTTGTGGAAGAGTTCGGGGAAGAGCTTTGGCTTTCAACACTTCTTCGGGAGTGAAACTAATGGAAACATATACAACCCTTGTAGGGGCGACCGTATCCTTGAGTAAATCACTTTCAACACTTCTTCGGGAGTGAAACTAATGGAAACACTTCCGTTTCGAGGGGGAGGCTATCGCTGTAGATCCTTTCAACACTTCTTCGGGAGTGAAACTAATGGAAACGGAGAACTGGATCGCACTGGCTATAAGCCTTTGAGCTTTCAACACTTCTTCGGGAGTGAAACTAATGGAAACTTCGAGTTCAGCAAAAAACCCGAACAAGAATAGAAACGCCCTTTCAACACTTCTTCGGGAGTGAAACTAATGGAAACAGATGGATATATCCCGATTCCTTTCTAATAAAATCTTTCAACACTTCTTCGGGAGTGAAACTAATGGAAACGCCTCAGCCCCCTCTCGCGCCTTCTTAATTCCAACGGTTAGAACACCAAGCTCCAGATGCCTATTGACTCCTCTGTTCAGCCGCCGTTTATCGCATTCCCGTACAAGTGGAAGGCTGGTTGATGCAGTTGGGAAACTTGGTCTTAGGAGTAGAGAAAAAAGTTTGTGATAGAGAGCGACAAGAGCAAGCTTTAGCAGAACTCTCTCAACGATTCTTGCTTGAAGAATCCATTAATCTTGACCATCAACGACTGTTAGGACAACATCCCTTAATCCGCTCGCTGGCTTTGGAACACTATCAACAGTTGATCCAGCAATTGCAAGAAAGGGTAGAATCAGCTTAGAACGAGACAGGGTTGTAGAGGCGGGTTTGAAACCTAACTCTACAATAGACCAATGCCTATTCCCTATTCACTTCTTTTCCTCACGGAGATAACCCAATGACAGCCTTCGTTTTAAATAATCCAGAAACGGCCTCAATTACCGATGAACAATTTTATCAAATTTGCGCCGCCAACCGTGACTTAAGATTAGAACGAACTGCTAAAGGAGACTTAATCATTATGCCCCCGACAGGAGGAGAAACTGGAAGACGGAACTCTGATATTAATTTTGAACTCAACTTATGGAATCGACAAACTCAATTAGGTGTTGTCTTTGATTCTTCCACTTGCTTTAAGCTTCCTAATGGAGCAGATTATTCCCCGGATGCAGCGTGGATACCCTTAACCAAATGGGAAGCGTTAACTCCCAAAGAGCGAGAAAAATTCCCGCCCATCTGTCCCGATTTTGTGGTTGAGTTGCGTTCGCCAAGCGATTCTCTCAAACTCCTGCAAGCAAAAATGCAAGAATACATGGATAATGGCACGAGGTTAGGCTGGCTGATTAACCCGAAAAATTGTCAAGCCGAAATCTATCGTCACGGACAAGACAAACAAACCTTAGACGATCCTCCGACTGTATCCGGAGAAGAGGTTTTACCTGGCTTCGTCTTAAATCTCTCGTTCATTTGGTAACCCGATCATCCCCTCGCCGACGAAGTAGCGATCGCAAAGTAGTCCTCACACACTACCTGCACGCCAAAGTGAAGGAGTTTAACCCTAGCTTACCCGACAAAGCCTATCATGTTTCTGGGTTTTAACAGATCGAGTTAAACTTCGGGTTGTTCATCGGCTAAAGCCTGACGGGCTTTTTGAAAATCCATGGCTCCAGCAATGCGAATACCTTCAGGGGTAGCGTAGGCGACTTCTGGATAGGGTTTGGGTAAGGAATGTTGGGGCGCTCTAGCGACTTGACCGGCGATCCGCACTTGGGTGGGTTCCATATCTAATGCCATGATCACACATTCCGGGTTCCCGATCGCCCCCGCATGGGCAACTCCTCGCAGTCTTCCCCAAACCAGGATATCGCCATCAGCAACAATGGAGGCTCCAGGATTGACATCCCCTTGAATAATGACGGTTCCTTTATGGCGAATTTCCACCCCCGATCGCAACGTAGTCTGTAAATAGAGGGGTTCTTCTTGCAGTTGTAGGGGTTGGGAGGGAGCGGATTTGAGGGGATCGGTGCGCGTCACCTGTTGCACCGAATAGCCGCAAGTGGCAGCAGCCACGGCAGTTTGGCGGCGTTGGGTTGCCACCTGTTCAAGTTGTAGTTTATATTCTTTAAGCAAATCGGCGATCTCCTGGAGTTGGCGCATATCCAAGAGGCGATCTTGAACGACTAAATGAACCGGTACATTCGATTCTCGCTGGCGATCGCTCCCTTTAAGCAACACCTGAACCTGTTGCAACAACTCCATCCAAGTACAACTTAATTCTCCCTCTGGCGGTAAAATCAAGCAAAAATGGGAGCCTTGGGACTTCAAGCGCACCGGAATATCTTTCAACTGTTGCTTTTCCGGTGGCATCTCTTGGCTATCGAGTTCCGCATCCGGAGGATGATCCCCTTCCGGTTGAGACTCCTCTTGGCCTACAGGCACTTCTGAAGGCATCGGAGCAACCGACTGATCTGGGGTTTCTTCTGGAGTTGGGTCATCTAAGCTAACAGCAAACGTTAAGGAAGTAGGAGAAACAGAAGATTCAGGCATGAGCGATCGCACTCTTGGCATTGCTTTTTAGTGCATTATATAGTGCTGGGTGCTGGTATAGCCGGTAAAAATAGGAGTAGGGGCTTTCAAACCGGAAAGCCCCTACCCACTTTTGTTCTCAAGGCGATCGCCTAACCCAAACCTTCGATCGCCGGATGGAAGAAGAACGCCAACCCTAACACCACATAAGTGGCCAATAATAGGGAGCCTTCCAACCAATCCGAACGACCATCAGAACTCACCGAATTCGCCAACAGGACAGCCACCATCACCGCCACTAATTCAAACGGATTAAAATCAAGATCCATCGGTTGGTCGAATATAACTCCTGCTAACACCAAAACTGGAGCCACAAATAGAGCAATTTGCAAACTCGATCCCATAGCCACAGAAACCGATAATTCCATCTTATTCTTCATCGCTACGGTAACAGCAGTCGCATGTTCAGCCGCATTACCAATGATGGGAACTAGAATCACCCCAGTAAACAGAGCCGTTAAGCCTAAATAAGAGGTCGCTTCTTCCAAAGAAGCCACTAATAGCTCCGATTCTACGGCAACCACCAGAGTTGCTCCTAGTAGCACCAAAGACCACAGAGTGATATTGGGCTTTTCATGGGCTTCTTCCCCTTCCTCCTCATTTTCCGCCAATCCCACATCATAGAGATAGGAATGGGTTTTCATGGAAAAGAGCAAGGTGAGCAAATAAACGATAATTAAAACAATGGATACTGCTCCCGATAAGGTTTGCATGGTTTCTTCAGCGATACCATTAGAAGTCACATCCACTGCGGTGGGAACCAAAATGGCAATTACGGCCAAATTCATGGCTGACGCATTCAGACGCGCCACAACCGAAGTAAAATTTTGCTCCGTATAGCGAATGCCGCCTAAAAACATGGCAAACCCCATCACCAAGAGCAGGTTACTGATGATGGAGCCGGTAATACTGGCTTTCACCACATCAACCAAGCCCGCATTTAAGGCGACTAGACCAATAATCAATTCAGTAGCATTACCGAATGTGGCATTCATCAGCCCCCCCAAGTTGGGCCCTAGAACCACAGCAATTTCTTCCGTTGCCGTTCCCATCCAAGCGGCTAAGGGAATAATCGCCAAGGCAGAGGTAATAAAGATCGTAGTCGATCCCCAGCCGAGAAATTCACCGGCAATGGAGATGGGTACAAAGACCAACAATAGAGAAATGATCGTATTCGTTTTCAACATGGCGATCGAATCCAGGTTTACACTCACCCATGCTACTCCCATTTTCTGAAACTGTCGTGAGGAAGGGAATGGGGAGATGGGGAGATGGGGGGATGGGGGGATGGGGGTGCGAGCATCTTGCTCGCTATCACAAGGGGGGGGA
>NZ_JAQOSP010000034.1 GCF_030068475.1 Roseofilum acuticapitatum BLCC-M154
CTGGAGTGGGAGCATCTTGCTCCCTAAGTTTTTAATCTCTTGCTCCCTAAGTTTTTAATCATGGTATTTCCGCTTCGCGGACATGAACAATCGGACTTGATATTACCCCTTTCGCCAAATCTTGATCGTAGCATCCCCGCTACCGGTGACTAAGGTTAAACCCTCTTGACTGAGGGCGATCGCCTTGACCCACCAGGAGTGATCGTCTAAGGTAGAAATGACTTTCCATTTCTCTACATTCCAGACTTTAATGGTGCGATCGCGACTACTGCTAAACAACACCTGACCATCTGGACTAAAGACTAAGCCAAAAATCGAATCCCCATGTTCCGTTAACGTGCGGATTTGATGGCCTTTAAGGGCATCCCAGATGCGAATCGTACCATCATCACTCCCACTAGCCAACATCTGATTCTGGGGATTAAAAGCTAAAGCATTAATCCGTTGGGCATGGCGGGGTAAACTCAGATGCAGAGTTCCATTTTCTACATCCCAAACCTTCACCACTCGATCTTCTCCCCCACTGGCTAACCAGTGACCATCAGCACTAAAAGCTAAAGCATTAATACCATCCGTATGTCCCGTTAAAGTTAACAGGGGTAACTGCTCCCATTCACCATCGGGAGTAACCGCTAACTGGCGTACTCGCACCGTTTTATCGTTTGACCCACTGGCTAATAAACTGCCACTGGGACTAAAAGCAAGAGTATTCACCCAATCGCGATGATCGTTTAAAACCAAAATGGGTTCTGTGTGCATCATGTCTCGATCAATTGACTGGGGTAAACGCCAGAACAAAATCCGCTTATCATGACTGCCACTGACCAATAATTCACCTTCTGGATGAATGGCAACAGCTCCTACAGAAGCTTCATGGCCGGTTAAGGTAGACAGGAGAGAAACTTTCTCTAATTTCGATCCACTCAACCGCCACAAACAGAGGGTTTTATCATCACTGGAACTGACGACTAGATTGCTTTGGGGATGGATGGCCAGATCCTGAATTTTGCCATTGTGGTGATGCAGGGTATGAACACAATGCCAATCTTGAAGTGATAGAGGAGGCAGGACATACCCTTGGGGTAAGATCACATGGGGAGGGCTGGGTACGGGGTTCATATCCGCAATCACGGACTGGGCTGACTGATAGCGATCGCTGACAATATCTTTGAGTAGTTTATCTAAAATTTGCCCCAGGCGATCGCTAATCACCGTCCCCTGTTCTTTCAGCGTTTCTCGCCATAACCAATTCCCCGTTAAGGGATCGAATAATTCATCAGGAGATAACCCCGTTAACAAATGAATACAAGTCACCCCTAAACTATACAAATCGCTGGCTGGATAGGCACGACCACTACGAATTTGTTCCATGGGAGCATAGCCTTCTGTCCCTATTTTTGTCCCTACCCTAGCCATTCCTGTTGCCGTCAACTGTTTAGCAATACCAAAATCAATTAACACCAGTTTTTGGTCTTGTTTACGGCGAATAATATTGGTGGGTTTGATGTCTCGATGCACCACCTTATAATCGTGAATATACTGTAAAACGGGCAATAGTTGTTCGAGTAGATCCCAGATTTGTTTTTCGCTAAAAGCGCCTTGATGCTTGAGTTCTTGCCATAGGGTAGGGCCGCGAATCAGTTGTTGAACTAAATATAACTGTTCCTGATGTTCAAAATAGGCTAATAGGGTAGGAATTTGAGTATGTTCCCCTAACTCATGCAAGCGCATGGCTTCTTGGTAAAACAAATCCGTAGATTTTTGTACTGATTTTTCCCGTCGCTCTCCTGTCGCTCGAATTTGGGGAGAAAATTGTTTAATGACGCAGAAGCTACGAAGTTTGTCTTCATCCACAGCCAGGTAAGTACGACCCATCCCCCCCCGTCCCAGGGGTTTGAGGACTCGATATCGACCCCTAAGTAGTTCAGTTAAGGGTTTTCCACAGGTTTGACAGACCTCTGCATTCTGTGGATTTTCGGGGTGGGTACAATTGGGGTTTAAGCAGTAGGCCATGGCCGGAAGAGCAAACAATAGTCGCAGTTTATTCTATTCTGACAGAGGATGGCAGGGTTGGGGTAGGGGAATGGGGAATGGGGGAGTGGGGGAATGGGGGAGTGGGGGAATGGGGGAGTGGGGGACGCGGGGAAATTGCCTGTTCCCTATTGCCTCATTGACAGAGTTTGATGAAAGTCCTGTTGTACTTTTTTACCCAAACGGCGGGAAACTTCGCGGACAATTTGCTGGAGGAGGCGATCGCTGGTACTTTGGATCAATGATTGGGGTAAGCGATGGATAAACTGGGGAAATTTCACGCCTACGGTTAAGTCTAGACTCCATTCCCAGCGCGTCATCACTTCCGGTAGGGGAGAAGGTAAGATCAGATAGGTTTGTAATTCCTGAAGATATTCGGGAGTAGGACAACAGGCCACTTCCGCCAGGTAAAATTGCCCATGAAAGTTGACTTGATAGCCTGGGGGGGTATAGTCGGGCAGATCGATACTAGAGATGCGATAAACTCCGGCTTCGTCACGGGGAATGAGTTCGAGTCCAATTCTGACTTCGACTTCAAATTGCAAGGCTCCATAACGACCAATGAGTAAATCATAGCCCCTCTCCCCAATGGGGATGGCTTTCATAGGGAGGGCACATCGGGTAAACCAACTGGGGTGATCGTTGATATAAGCAGCAACCACGGGTTCGGGTGCATAGAGTTCTACACAGTCCGAGTAATTGAGATGAAAGTACATCCATTCAAAGCCCATTGCCTGGGAAACTTTGGAGGAAATGGCTTTAAGGCGATCGCCAAAATTCGGCGATTTGTTGGGTTGTCCGGGAGGGGAAACACGGTAAGAAGAGCCGGGATCTTGAGAACAAGCATCTGTCAAAACGAGAAAAACCTCCGAGGAACTCAATCCAGATATTCTATTGTATTACCATCTCCAGAGTTAGGTTTTCAGCAGCAGGAGAATGAGGAGACAGTCCATCAGACTCAACTTCATCAGGGAACTTTGAGGATTATCTTCATTGGGTAAATCTTCAATTTCTGCCACTTTCTCCCAGTCTACTCCCGCCACCTGGCAGATACTTTGAAAGGTTTGTCGATTAATCGGAATTCTACGCCAAAATCTGCGTAGGGTGGCTTGGGAGGTTTGGGCATCTGTCCACCAGAGAGCGGTTTGAGTTTTTGTCCATTCTTTTTGGCGAATGGCTTTAGAAACGAGGTCTAGTCCTGCTTTCGAGGCTTTTAGCGTATCTGTCATAACCCTATCTTGCGATCGCAACAACTGGAGAAGTGCATTACCCCTCCATAGGGTTCTCAGTTTTTAGCCTCGGTTTTTATGCGCTTTGGACGAAATTGTTACATAAATTTACATTTACCCCTCGGCGATCGGGGCAGGGTCTCCAAAAAATGAGTCAAAGTGAGTCAGTTTTTGCGCTTCAATCTGATATTATTATTAATTTGGCCAAAAAAAGTCTATTAAAAATAGTAATTTATCTTAATTTTTAAGTCTTTTGCTATTAGATGAACTAAATTAGTTAGTGTGGAGACACGAAGACATAAACGCAAGAGGTGCAGAAATCAGAACGGTTCTGATTTCTCCTCTTTTTCTCCTCAAAGCCTTAGCCTACAAGGTCTAACATCTACCCATACAGGAGACCAGAACCATGATTCGCCTCGGAACACCAGACAATGACTTAATTGTAACAACCCAAGAAAATGATATCGTTTGGGGATTAGAAGGCGCAGATATTATTGCTAGTAATACGGGCAATGATCAACTCTATGGTAATCAGGGAAATGATGTCCTTTTAGGCGGAAGGGGTGCAGATAGCATCTGGGGAGGACAGGATGATGATTTGATCGTCGGCAATCCAGATGCGGACTATGTGAATGGGAATTTGGGCAATGATACGGTACATGGCGGTCAGGGGGATGACTGTGTGCGTGGCGGACAGGGAAATGATTGGGTTTCTGGCGATCGCGGCAACGACATCCTCTACGGCGACTTAGGCGACGATACCCTAGTAGGCGGCCCTGGCGAAGATATCTTTGTCTTAGGTAGTGGAGAAGATGTCATCCTAGACTTTACTCCAGGACAGGATAAGATTGGCTTGGCTCCTGGAGTCACGTTTGATAGTTTACAGGTGAGTCAACGGGGAGAAGATAGTGTGGTGAGCGATCGCACCACCGGAGCCATTATCGGCATCTTCCAAGGCATCAACGCAACCAGCCTTGAGGCATCCCAATTCACCAACCTCCTCCTCAACATCCCCGCTCCCTCACCCCCGCCTTCCGTACCCGATATTCCCCCATCCTCTCCCTCTCCCGCACCGAGCCTTTCCATCCTCCCACCTGCGGCTGAAGTCACCCCCATAGAAACCGATCCCGGAAACACCCTAGAAACCGCCAGCAGCATCTCCCTCGCTTCTACCACCCGCACCTTCTCCCAAAGCGTCGGCGGAAGCGATGTTGCCGACTACTACAAATTCAGCCTCGGCGCAACCAACACCTTCGAGTTATCCCTAACCGGACTCACCGCCTTAGCCACCGTTGATGTTCTAGATGAAGAAGGTAACATCGTCCTCAACGGACAACTAGCCAACAACACCTCCGTCATCTCCGGAGAACTCCCTGATGGACTCTATCGCCTTCGCATAACCAGCGACGCTCCCACCAACTATCTCCTGAACACTCGCATCACCCCACAAATTCCTGGAGTAACTACAACTATTTCCAATTTGCCAGTTGACTTAGATACTGATCTTTCTGGCCCCCTTATTGGTTTAAATAACCTCACATCAGATCCACGTTTTAATAGTGTCAATGGTACAAACTTTAGCACTGTTGTACTAGACACCGGTATTGACAAAAATCATCCTGCATTTGGAGGTCGAGTTGTTTATGAAAAGAATTATGCTGACAGCGATCCAGACGCTTCAGATTATGATGGTCATGGGACTAATGTTGCCAGTATTATTGCCTCTTCAGACAGCCAATACCCTGGTGTAGCACCAGGGGCAAATATAATCAACTTCAAGGTTTTTAGTGATACCGAGAACAATGATGTATGGGGTGCTATTCAACAAGGACTACAATGGGTTTGGAAAAATGTAGAGAAGTACAATATTGCTAGTGTAAATATGTCATTAGGTGGAGGCAACTATAACCAACTCATTCCTAATGGCCCCATTTCTGATGAACTACAAAAACTAGCAGAAAAAAATGTGCTTGTTATTTCCTCTTCAGGGAATGACTTTAAAATTAATAATAGCCAGCCTGGTGTAGGTTATCCTGCTGCCGATCCTAATAGCCTTTCCATTGGAGCAGTTTATGATGAAAATGTTGGCCCATACGAGTTTCCGCATTTTGGTGGAGCAGTTTCTAATTCTACTGCTCCTAATCAAATTACACCATTTTCTCAACGTCATCCCAATTTAATTACTGTTTTTGCACCAGGAGCATTTATTGCTGGAGCAAGTCCAATGGGAACCTCTTTTCCTAGTTATGGTGGTACATCACAAGCGGCTCCTCATGTGGCAGGAATGGCAGTTTTGGCGCAACAGTTGGCGATGCAAACTCTAGGTCGGAAATTGACCCCTGCTGAGTTTGAACAAATGCTCAAAGAGACTGGCGATCCCATTTTTGATGGGGATGATGAAGATGATAATGTTACCAATACTGATACTTGGTATAAACGGGCTAATATGTTTGCCTTGGCTGAGGCAATTGTACAGTTGCCCTCTTCTATCCCGTTACAGGCTAATCCAGATACCTTAAGTGGTTTTTCGACAACCGTAACCGGGACATCCGGTAATGACTCTCTTCCTCAACAGGCTAACGCTAGTAATACTGTTCCCATTACCATTGATACGGCTGATATCTTAGCCAATGATTTACCGAATAATAATCTGGTGGTTGATAGTGTCAGCAATCCATTCGGTAATTCAGTTGATTTAGCTGGTAATACGATCTCATTTATCCCCAATATCTTAAACCCAGGAGGATTTGACTATACGGCCAGAAACGCGACCACAAACCAGACCTCTAATTCAGCAAAAGTCATCTTAAACTTTGACCTCAATCTTGATGGACTAGCAGGTAATGATCTTCTCATTGGAGGAGTATTGGGTCGCGATACCATTCAAGGTGGAGACGGAAATGACACTATCTTCGCAGGGGTTGACTCTAATACGGGTACTACTGTTGGTGGTAGCGATACCGTTGCTGGTGGTCGCGATAATGACAGTATTTGGGGAGGTAATGGCGATGACTACCTGGACGTTGACGCGAGTCTAGTCAATTCCATCATTCCTTCAAGTGATGACGCTGTTCAAGGCAATGACACCATAAACGGTGGATTTGGTAATGATACTATCGGTCGTTTGGGTGCTTCAGTAGGAGCTACTGGAGTAGACTACTACGATGGTAGGGAGGGTAACGACAGCATCCAAGGTGGAAACCAAGGTTCCAATGCTATTGGAGATACTCTTATCGGAGGAGATGGCAATGATACTATCCGTGGTGGAACCGATGATTCTGGTCGAGATTCCATCGTTGGTGGTAATGGAAATGACAGCATTGCAGGTGGTGCAGAGGGTTCAGGTGGCGATACCATTGACGGTGGTAATGGTGAAGATAGTATCCAAGGTGAGGCAGGAAATGATAGTGTTCTTGGTGGTATTGGTCACGATTTCATCGATGGTGGAAATGATAATGATACGGTCTTAGGTGGAGACCAAAATGATACGCTTCTTGGGGGTGCGGGTAATGATAGTATCGTTGGTGGAAATGACCAAGATACCATTGAAGGAGGCGTTGGTAGTGACACTCTCAGTGGTTTTAATGGCTCCAGTGGAGGAGATGGAACAGATCGCTTTGTCTATAATCTGAATTCTATTTTAGATCTCTCACCCACAACTGTAGGAAATATTAGCAATGTTCCTCCCGCAGTTTCTCAATCTGAAGCTGATTATATTCTTGCGTTTGATGTCAATCAAGACCAAATTGAAATAGGAACTACTGTTGTTCCAAATGTCGATCTAGATAATACTCAAGATCCACCCAGTCCAGTGTCTTTAATCTTTGGAGGTCTTCCGGTTAATATTGGCAGTGGTGTTGGCTCGACTGTCGGTGCAACTTACATTACCGGAACTAGCGATTCTTTGATTTACATTGAGCGAAATGGAGTTGCTGGTTTTACCAATGAAGATATTGCCTTAATGACCCTTGTTGGTGTTACTCCTAATAGTCTATCAAGCGCTAATTTTTTAGGTACTCCCATTCCTCAACCAACAGTTACCTTAGAGCTGATTGATGGTGTAGCCGCAGAAAATAATAGTTCTAATGTTGCTACATTTACCGTAACTCGAACAGGAGGGAATATAGCAACCAATCTTAGCGTGAACTATACATTGGGTGGCACAGCAGTTAATGGTACAGATTATCAATCCCTCAGTGGTAGCGTTACCATTCCTGCGGGTCAAACCCAAGCAGTCATTACCGTTACTCCCATTGATGATTTGTTATTTGATGGTGCAACAACAGTTGATGTAACTCTAGCTGCCAGTGGTGCGTATGTTCTCGGTACACCCAATACTGGTCAAGCCACCATTTATGATAACGAAACGGTTTATGTTGATGATGCCTATACAACTGCAAATTCAACAGTGGAAGGGGGTCAAGCGGTAGTTGGGATAAACGCCTTTGACCAAATTAACAATGGCATTCAAGCGGCAGGTGGTGATAATGCACCTCCCCCAGCCACCAATGCTAACCCCGGAATTGTCGTGGTAAGGGCAGGAAATTATCCGGAGATTGTATCGATTAACCGTCCTATCCGTTTGCAAGGCCCCAACGCAGGGGTGGCTGGAAATGCAGCTCGTAATCCAGAAGCAAATATTACAGGAACACCGGTAGGTTCTATTGCCTTTGACGCTCTAGGGCCAGGCACAGGTCTCGTCGAAATTGATGGTTTTCTCATTGACCCCCCGGATAACATTACTGGGATTAATACCTTAAATGCTGGAAATAACACCATCATTACCAACAATATCATTGAAAATGTGACGAACGAACAAGCGATTTTCAATCCTGTCCAAACCAATCCAGCGTTAAACAATACCGAAAACTTGAGCATATCGAATAACTTGATTCGCAATGTAACGACCACTGGCGGAAATTCAGATAAGGATGGGATATTCTTGGTAGGTGTTACAAATCTGGCTATTCAGAATAACGAAATTCAGGATATTACTGGAACTACAAGCCGAGGTATTCAGGTCAGTGGCATTGTGGGCGGGACAATTTCTAACAATAGTATTACCAATACAACAGAAGAGGCAATTCAACTTGCTAATCTTACTGCTGGATTTACGACTCAAAATGTAACGATTTCTGACAACACAATTACTAATGCCAATACTTCTAGTAATGTTAACAATGGTGGAATTCGTTTACGAGATGGAGCTTTTGGTGCAGCCATCAATGTTACAAATAACAATGTCAGCACTAGCTTCAATGGTTTGGCTATTCGAGCGGGTACAGGTAGCTTGGCTAATGTCACAGTTACTAATAATGCTTTAGTCGCTAATGCAGGAAGCTTGGCCATTACTAACTTAAGTGGTAATCCGCTTACTGCGACAGGTAACTTTAGTGATTTAGCTAGAACAACTGCTTTGGTTGCGGGTGATGTGAATGGTGTGGTGACGATTTGATTGAGAGAAATTCTGTGCTTTTGTAGGTTGGGTTGGCTCTGGTTTAGCCCAACCGTTTTGATGATATCTTTTCTGTTGGTGAAAATGCAGGCGATCTCAAGTCCGGTTAAATGGTTGTCATTATAACCCTAGTTATGCGATCGCCTGCTCTTGCTATTTATGTCTCATTCTAAAGGCGACACCCGGATTCGAACCGGGGGATAGAGGTTTTGCAGACCTCGGCCTTACCGCTTGGCTATGTCGCCGTGTTTGCCCACTCTTTCTAGAGTAACAGAATCCAGTTAACTTTGGCTAGACCTTAAGGGGAATTTTTTCTCGCCAGCTCTGAACTGCTCGTTTCAACTTTGGGGATAACCAGGAGTCAAATTGGGGATAAAGGGGTAAGCGCGGTTGCAGATGCCATCCGTGAGGTTCTAGAAGGGTTTGTAAATAGGGGGGAGAGGGATGGGGATAGTCGGGATTGACTTCATCTTTGGGGCTAAGTCCGCCTAAATCGGTTGCCCCTGCGTCTAAACAAGATAAGAGAATGTGGGGGTGATTGACTAGGTTGGGGGGAATTTGTAGGGTGATTTCTGGGGGAAGGATGCGACGAGCGAGGGTAACGAGAGGGGGCAGTTGAGTTAAGTCAAATCCCGGTAAGGTGCTGGTTTGTTGGCTTCCAGGACTGTAGGGTTGAAGGATGACTTCCTGAATATGATGATAGCTCTGATGAATTTGGGCGATCGCCTCCAAACTCTCCACTGTCTCTGCTTGCGTTTCCCCAATTCCCACCAAAATCCCCGTCGTAAAGGGAATCCTCAGTTCTCCCGCCCATCTTAACTGCTCTAGTCTTAATCTCGGCTCCTTACTTGGTGCATGAACATGAACCGTTTCCAAAAATCGCCCAGACACCTGTTCTACCATTAATCCCATGGAAACATTAACTTCTTTTAAGCGCGCCATCTCCTCAAAGCTCAACGGCCCTACATTAGTATGGGGCAAAAAACCGTAGGAGAGTGCCAACTCACCCAATGCAGCGATCCGATCTAACCAAGATCTGCGTCTAGGATGATCCGGATGGACTTCACCACTGAGGATTAATATCTCGCTAATCCCCAATTCTGATAACGACTCTAAGATATGTTGCGCTTCCCCCAGGCTTAACCAGCTCTCTTCACCGGGACTCACTCGGAAGTTGCAGTATGTACACCGATTAAAGCACTCATAGGTCGGCACTAGGGTATAGGCGGGGCTATACGTTACAGTTCTTAACATTTGTTGGGTTCCTAAGTCTGACTCTAGTGTAGGCAAATCATAGACTGTACTCCAAGCTTGGGAAGCCCTTCAGAGAACCTCAGAAAAAAAATTTTTCTGAAAACCCTTTACAAAACTCAAAGAATGGGTTAACTTATAAATGTGGACGGAAACAAACCGCCACAAACATAGAACCTAGAAAAATACATAGCAATCATATAACCATGACCACAACTCTTCAACAAAGCTCCAACGCGAGCGCTTGGGAGCGGTTCTGCCAGTGGGTAACCTCAACCGAAAACCGCCTCTATGTAG
>NZ_JAQOSP010000035.1 GCF_030068475.1 Roseofilum acuticapitatum BLCC-M154
CATGAAAATTTGTTAAGAAGCGGGCAAGATGCCCGCACTCCTCGAATTCTTTGATATGACTGGAGTGGGAGCATCTTGCTCCCTGGATTTTTAATTAGGGTATTTCCGCTTCGCGGACATGAATAAGCGAACTTGATATGATGTGTAAGTCCTGACTACAAAGAATCAGGATCGATATTCAACTGTCGCAGTTTCTCCCGTAGCTGTTGTAAATCGGATTCAGCACTTTCAGCTCGCTCTGTGGCGCGATCGCGCTCTAACTCAGCACTATTAGCTCTTTGTTGTTGGCGATCGCGCTCTTGCACCACATCCTCATAAGTGCCAAACGCTTCCCCACTCGGCGTAAATAACTGCAAATCCTGCGAGCTGGTACTAAAACTCACCTGCAATAACGGACTTCTCCAACCCTCCATTTGAGCAATTTCTGTTAGTCTACCCCCACTTCTCAACCATCCTTGCAGTTGATTCTTTTTCGGATTGTATACATAGTATTCTTCCACACCATAATAGTCGTAGAACTCAAACTTATCCTCCATTTCTCCTTTACTATTACTCGGTGAAAGAATCTCAAACACCACTTGAGGCACTATATTTCCTTCTTCCCATTGTTTATAGGAGCCTCTATCTTTTTTCTCCACTCCAAAAACCACCATCACATCTGGTGCTTGTCTAAAATTCAAACTTTCTTCTTGTATCGTTAACCTTCCCGCTTCTCTGGGATACCACAACAAATCACCCGCTACAAACACATCTTCTCGCTCTTTAAACAGAGCGGATAATCCTCCGACAATAGTTGTAATTAAGCGAAATTGAATCGTATTATCCGCCATCGGCTTGCCATCACTGTCTGGGTAGAGTCGAGCGTCAACTTGTGATTGAGACAGCAATTCTTGTACCATCGTTTTCTACCTCAATACTGAATCATGTTCGTACTGCTGTTTTGAGGATAGCATATAGCGCTTTGCCCCCTCTGTGGGGGAATGGGGGGAGCGAATAACAGACTCAATCTAATTACTCATTCCTCAAAGGTATCTTTGACTCCTGAACCGGTGGCTTCTTGAATTAAGGCTTCGGCGCGATCGCCATCTTGATAGAGTAACTCCAAAAACTGCCAAGGTTCCATCCCCACTAACCGGGCATAAAATCCGACTTCACCCATAATTCTGGCTTCGGACTGGCGTAAGTACATACTCAGACAATGATGGGCCTGATTTTCCGGTTGGCGTTGGGTACGGAAAAAGGCCAAAGCGTTTAATAAGCGGTCTTCATAGGGCGCAAGAGGTCTAATGTTCAGGGTTTGGGGAGTGCGTTGAGTCATGTATCAATTAACAATTAACAATGGGTAGGGGCGAAAAATTTTTCGCCCCTACCGGGTTTTTAACTATTCTAATTTAACGCAAGCGGTTGGGTGTTTAGAAACCCGGTTTCTTGAAGAAACCGGGTTTCTAGCCGCTTTCCAACTAATCCGACTTAACCCAGTCGGCTGGGGGGGTTCGTCTGGCAAGGAGAGTCTATACTATAAAGTTACGATATTAAAACTGAGTCTCCTATACCTGCCAACGTTTAGTCCATGAGTTTTAAGGAAGAATTTGAACTACTGCTGCGATCGCGCTATCCGATCATCTACATCCCGACTGCCGAAGAAGAACGGGTAGAGAAGGCGATCGCCGAATCCGCCCAAGATCTCGGTAATCGAGGAGTCTATACCTGGGATTTCGTCGATGGGTATCAGGGCAATCCCAATGATAGCGGTATGGGTCGTCGCAATCCTCTACAAGCCTTAGAATTCGTCCAGAAAGTCCCTCCCACCGCCGCCGGAATCTTTATTCTCCGAGATTTTCAGCGCTTTTTAGACGATATTTCCATCTCGCGCAAACTGAGAAACCTCGCCCGGAGCCTAAAATCGGAAGCCAAAAACCTAGTCATTCTGGCTCCCGAAATTACCATTCCCACCGACTTAACGGAAGTGATTACCATTTTAGAGTTTCCCTTACCCCAGAGTGGAGACATCCGGGAAGAAGTCACCCGCTTATTAACCGGGTTAGGACAAGCCATCGATCGCGAAACCTTAGAAGAAATAGTCCGGTGTTCCCAAGGTTTATCCCTAGAGCGCATTCGCCGCGTCTTGGGAAAAGCGATCGCCACCCATAGCCAACTACGCCCCGAAGACGTAGAACTGATCTTAGAAGAAAAACGGCAAACCATTCGCCAAACCCAAATCCTAGACTTTTATCCCGCTCAAGAACAAATCTCCGACATTGGCGGCTTAGAAAACCTCAAAGATTGGCTCTTGCGGCGCGGTGGAGCCTTTTCCGATCGAGCCAGAGCCTATGGACTGCCCCACCCCCGTGGACTGCTGCTGGTGGGCATTCAGGGAACCGGAAAATCCCTCACCGCCAAGGCGATCGCCCACCATTGGCATCTACCCCTCCTACGGCTCGATGTCGGGCGACTGTTTGCCGGACTCGTGGGCGAATCCGAATCCAGAACCCGGCAAATGATTCAACTGGCTGAAGCCCTCGCCCCTTGTATTTTATGGATTGACGAAATCGACAAAGCCTTTAGCGGCATGGGATCGCGGGGCGATGCAGGCACAACCAACCGCGTATTCGGAACCTTTGTCACCTGGTTAGCCGAAAAAACATCACCCGTTTTTGTCGTTGCCACCGCCAACAATATCCAAAGCTTACCCCCAGAACTCTTACGCAAAGGGCGATTTGACGAAATCTTTTTCGTTGGCTTGCCCAGTCAAGAAGAACGACAAGCCATTTTTGAAGTCCATCTTGAGCGGTTGCGTCCCCAAAGTCTGAGAAACTACGACTTAAAACGCCTCGCCTATGAAACCCCCGATTTTTCCGGCGCAGAAATCGAACAAATGATCGTCGAAGCCATGCACATTGGCTTTAGTCAAAACCGGGATTTTACCACCGATGATATCCTAGAGGCAGCCAGTCAAATTGTGCCCTTAGCTCGCACCGCCCAAGAGCAAATTGAATTTTTACAATCTTGGGCAGCATCAGGCAAAGCTCGACTAGCGTCTCGTTCAAGTAGTTTAAAACCTCCCTTATAATTCTTTATCCTTATGGTTGGCCGATTAGTTGCTGGATTATTTCAAGTCATCTTTGGGGTGACGTTGGCGATTGCCCTGATGTTAGTCGGTGGATTAGCCACCGCCCGGTATTTTATGGGCAGAATGACCGCAGCCCCTCCTAAACCGGAATTTCCAGAGGTAGAAGAGCCACAACCGGCTACTTCTGCCCCCCTTTCAACTGAGGCTCAACCTCAAAAGCCCGAAGAACCCAAACTTCCCGAAGGAGCCTACAAAGCCAGAGTCACTTGGCCGGATGGTCTCATGCTGCGGGATGCGCCCACCTATGAAGCCAATTCCATTGGTGGAGTGGGTTATAACGAAACCTTGTATGTGATTGGAGAGAGCGACGATAAAGTATGGCAAAAAGTCCGGGTTGGCTCTCAAGATGCCTGGGTGAAAGGGGGAAATGTGGAGAAGACAGATTAACTGTTGCTTAACCTCTTGCTTCCTCCTTGACCCATGCCCATTACCGCAAAAGGTTAGAATCAAACATGCCTTGTATCGAAAGAGAAAACTTTTGTGAGCGTCAGAGTTAGAATCGCACCGAGTCCCACGGGAAACCTCCATATTGGTACAGCACGGACGGCTGTATTTAACTGGTTATTCGCCCGCCATCTGGGAGGGCAGTTTATTATTAGGATCGAAGATACCGATTTAGAGCGATCGCGCCCCGAATACACCGATAATATCCTCGAAGGTCTGACCTGGCTCGGCTTAACCTGGGATGAAGGCCCCTTTTATCAGTCCCAACGGCTCGATCTGTATAAGCAAGCCGTACAAACCCTACTTGATCGAGGATTAGCCTATCGCTGCTATTGCACAACCGAAGAACTCGACGACATGCGAGCCAAGCAAAAAGCAGCCGGCCTTGCTCCCCGCTATGATAATCGCCATCGTAATTTGACGGCAGAAGAACAAGCCGCCTTTGAAGCCCAAGGGCGCAAACCCGTGATTCGGTTTAAGATAGACGACGATCGCACCATTGTCTGGAAAGATTTAGTCCGAGGAACCGTCAGTTGGAAAGCTGGCGACTTAGGCGGTGATATGGTAGTGGCCCGTGCTGCTGAAGCCGGAGGAGTCGGGCAACCCCTCTATAACTTAGCCGTAGTCGTCGATGATATGGACATGGCCATCACCCATGTCATTCGCGGCGAAGACCATATCGCTAACACGGCCAAACAAATCTTACTCTATGAAGCCTTGGGGGGACAGGTTCCCGAATTTGCCCACACCCCCCTCATTCTCAATCAAGAAGGGCGCAAACTCTCCAAGCGCGATGGCGTAACCTCGATCTCCGAGTTCCGTCAGATGGGCTATATTGCTCCAGCATTAGCCAATTATATGACCCTGTTGGGTTGGACGGCTCCTGATGCGACTCAGGAACTCTTTACCCTCTCAGAAGCCGCCAAAACCTTTAGCTTCGATCGCGTCAATCAAGCCGGTGCTAAATTTGATTGGGATAAACTCAACTGGATTAACAGCCAATATCTCCATCATCTGCCCGTCGAACCATTAACCGATTTGATTCTTCCCCTCTGGAAAGAAGCGGGTTATGACGTAGACTCAAAAGAACGATCCTGGTTAGAACAACTCGTTGCCTTAATTGGGCCCAGTTTAACCCGTTTGCCCGAAGCCGTGGAATTAGGCAAAATGTTCTTTACCTCAGAAACGAGCTTTTCTGAAGAAGCACGGGAGCAACTGCAAAAAGAAGGGGTCAAAGAGATCCTAGAATCCCTTTTAACTGCGGTTGAGGGCGCTACTGTGACAGAAGATAGCCTGAAAGACGCGATCAAAACTGTTACCAAAGAGAAAAAGGTGAAAAAAGGCTTAGTCATGCGGAGTTTACGGGCAGCTTTAACCGGTGAAGTGCATGGCCCTGACTTGATCCAATCTTGGTTACTCTGGAATCAGAACGGACAAGATGGCGATCGCATCAAAGAAGCCCTAAAAACCCTATAATCTGAGCAATAGGTAATATCAAGTCCGGATAAAGGGTGAAGAAGCGGGCAAGATGCCCGCACTCCCTAAATCCTTTGATATTCCTGGAGTGGGAGCATCTTGCTCCCTAGATGTCTAATTACCGTCTCGCTCCCCCATTACCCCATAGAGGGTGCAAAGCGCTGTATTCCCCATTCCCTAGGCTTCAGAAGAACTATTATCAAACGGCCCGGATGGGTAATCATCTAAATCCATCTTCGTATCGAGCTTCAATCCTTGGGGAGTTTTAACAATAATATTATCGCCTCCCAAGGCTTGGGCTTCTGCTAGGGCTTCTCCCGCAGTCACAATTAACGTCACTTCAGAATCATCATTGCGAGGAACCACACTACTGACCCCTAAACTGACCGTAATATAGGGACTGATGGGAGAATTGGGATGGACTAACTTTAGGCTACTCACTTCTGAATGAATATAAGTGGCCACTTGCATGGCTCCTTCCACATTGGTTTGGGGCAATAAAATAGCAAACATTTCCCCCCGATACCGAGCCACCATATCGGCTGGCCGTTTGACCACAGAGCCAATGGCTTCGGCAATCGTTTTTAAGCATTCATTACTGGTTTGGGAGCCATAGCTATAAACATAGGGCTTAAAATAATCCACCCGACAGACAATCAGGGAAAGGGGTTTTAAGTCCCGTTTCATCCGTCGCCATTCTTGCTCGATATATTCATTAAAGCGGCGGCGGTTGGGGAGTTGGGTAAGGCGATCGAAAAGAGTAAGATTTTTAACTTGCTTATTAACGGTTTCCAGTTCTTGACGAGTAGACCACTCTAACAAAGAAAGCCGTTCATATTGATAAATGATGAAATAACAAACCATGCCAATCATGGCTAAGAACAGAAAAGATTCTACCGCGATCGCATGGGATAAATCACTGAGGGGCAAACCCAAGATCCAATGATTGAGGCAAAAATAGGCAATAACCACACTTTGAGAAATAACATGAATCCGCCAAAATACAGGAATAGCGGTAGCTTGCATTGCAAACATGACTAGCCAAAGTTCTGGTTTAAATTCAGACGTTCCGGCTGCCGTTCCCAGGATTTGGGGTAATAGGGTGACCGACCAGGATAGTCCTAGAAATAGAAGACTGGGATGGCGGCGACCGAATTGGGTTTTTTGTAATCCCCAGCAGCCTAAAAGAGCAAATAGGGTGGTAATGCGAGCGCCAAGCAGTTGACTGGCAAATTGTTCGCCATACAGGATAGCTTCAAATAAGGCTAAGGCAAATACTCCACCAAGGGTCATCCAAATAGTTGGCTGAAGACGAGATAAAATAAGGAATTTTCGCCATTCAGGTTCAATGCGCGAGTGTCTTTCCCCAGTTATTTTCAAATCTTCTGAGGAGGTTGAGTTGGTGCGAGCAGATAGTTTTGGCTGAGATCCCTGATTCATGGTTTTAGGCTTTCCGATCGCCATTTCCGTAAGGGAAGGTTTAATCGGTGTCTCGATAGTTTACATTGAGCTAGGTTCCCAGGTATAGGCTACCTTGGCTAATTTTGATGCACCCCCAATCTCTCAATGGATGGGTGATGGGTTGGCTGGGGTTCAGGCCAAGCCAATTCCCTGGTTTTGCTATACCTATGTTTTGAAGGTTTTCCTAGAGCATTCGATCATAGCTTACAATTTTAGCTGAAAGGTTGTTCTCTCTGGCGATTTTGAGAATAGGATGTGTTTGGGTTTCAGTATGGTGAATATTAATCAACAATTTCAACAGGCTTATCAGTACCAGCGAGAAGGGAATTTAGAGGCTGCTCGTAGGGGATATGAACGGGTTTTAGAACTTAATCCCCAGCATATTAGTAGCTTGGTGAATTTGGGGGTTTTGTATAAGAAACAGGGCGAGTATCAACAGGCGGCGCGGTTGTATCACCAGGTGTTGCAACAAAAACCGAATCATGTGATTGCACATTATAATTTAGCGTTGATCTATGAGCTACAGGGACAGCTCTCGGAGGCGGTGCGTCATTATAGCCATGGGTTGTTATTTCAGCCGATGGATGAAAATTTACGGGAACGTCTTCAGAAGGTCTTAGTGGCTGTAGGCTCTTTTCAGAGCGATCGCCCCTTATATGAGCAAGCGCTACATCAGGTTTCTCTGAGTCTGTCTTCTTTTCGGGAGTTGATTGAGTTTCTGCGTCAGCAGGAGTGTCTAGAGGTGGCGATCGCCCTTTTGGAGGCGGCGATCGAGCAATATCCTGACCGACCGGGACTCTATGCTATGCTCGGTGGCATTTATAACCAGATTGGGAATTATACGGCATCGATAAAGGCGTTTCAGCAGGCGATCGCCCTCTCTCCCCAAGATCCCAATTACATCCAATCTTTAGGCATCACTTTCGCTAAACAAGAGCAGTGGGAAGCAGCGAAACCCTATCTAGAACAGGCTCTGAGTCTTTCACCCCATTTGCGTAAAACTCAGCGATGGCTCAATTTTGTCAATGTTGTCTGTGGCGATCGCCCTCAAGTTGAGTTTATCAGCCACAATCAAACGATCCAATTCCAGATTACGGGTAAAAATCTAGATGTGGAATTAACCCAGGTGAACGATCGCCAGTTTTACGAGCAGCCAGAACTTAATTTTATCCATCAGACGCTTAAGCGGCGATCGGTTATTGTCGATGTCGGCGCAAATTCCGGTAACCACCTAGTTTACTTTGCCAAAATCTTAGGAGCAGAAATCGTCATTCCCATTGAATTTCAACCCGATATTATTGCCGCCCTCAAAACCAATATTGCTCTGAATCAAATTACTAATATAGACCTCTCTAAATTAGGCTATGCTGTCGGTAAAATTCGCAGTCGCGCCCAACTGCAAAACCATCCCACAGGCGATCTCTGTTTGACTGAACTCAAACCCGATCCCAGGGGAACCTTAGAAGTTTTGCCCCTCGATCAGCTCATCACTTCTAGGGTTGATTTCCTGAAAATGGATGTCCAAGGCTTAGAAATCGAAGTTTTAGAAGGAGCTGAAGGGCTATTTCAGCAATTTCAACCCGATGGACTCATTGAAGTCACTAAAAAAAATCAACCGAGTTTTTTCAACTTTTTGGAGCGCCTAAACTATAAGATAATTAAAGAATTCCGAGAATGGAATTATAGCAATTTTTATATTCAGTCTAGGGTTGAGTAAGATTGACCTACAGCACTTTGCGCTCTCTGTGGCGGATATTCAAACCCGGATTCTTTCGTTGAAGTTAGGGAAAAATTGGCGATCGGCTAAAATAGATCAATTTCTAGCCCATTTCTATGATACTAAGAGGTCAAGATGGTACAGACCCCAACCGTACCGGAAACGGAAACCCTATTACTAGAGTTACCCAAAACTCTAAAGCTCTATGTTACCCAAGAACAGTTTGAAATTCTAGCCGCCAGTAATCGAGAATTACAACTAGAAAGAACAGCAAACGGAGAATTAATCGTGAATCCACCAACGGGTTGGGAAACTGGAGAACAAAATAGCAGTATTTCTGGCGAGTTGTATCTATGGTGGCGCAATGCAAGCGAACCGGGGAAAGTATTTGACTCATCGACTGGATTTATTTTACCCAATGGCGCGAATCTCTCTCCTGATGCATCTTGGGTGAGTCAAGAGCGTTGGGATACACTCAATGAGGAACAAAAGAGAAGGTTTGCCGAGATTTGTCCTGATTTTGTGGTGGAATTAAGATCGCACTCAGATACCATAAAATCCCTGGGAGAAAAAATGCAAGAGTATATGGATAATGGAGCCAGATTGGGTTGGCTAATCAATCCGAAAACCAGAAAAGTAGAAGTGTATCGAGTCGGTTTAGATGTAGAAATCTTGTCAAATCCAACTGAGTTATCCGGTGAGTCAGTTTTACCGGGTTTCGTTTTAGAGCTACGTCGGGTGTGGGGTTAGGGCGATCGCATTAGGGAAACGGAGTTTTATCGCGCCCATGCCCCATCCTGTACAATAGGGTAAAAAGATGACCCTTTTTAACGTTTAATTTTACACTTAATTTTAATGAATACGATCGAAACCCTAGAAACCCAGCTCTATCACCTGCAACAGTTTGCCGATCGCCTCGTTGATACCCAACTGGCAGATCTCAATCCTATTAGTATCAGTATTATTTTTATCGCGGGATTGCTCACCAGCCTTACCCCCTGTATGCTCTCCATGTTGCCCCTCACCGTTGCCTACATCGGCGGCTACGAAACCGAAAACCGCCTGCAATCAGCCATTCAATCCCTATGGTTTGCAGCAGGTTTAGCCACAACCCTCGCCCTCCTCGGAGTCGTCGCCGCCCTCGTCGGTCAAGTCTATGGGCAAATTGGTATCGGCTTACCCATTATCGTCAGTATTCTCGCTATCCTGATGGGACTCAATCTCCTGGAAGCCTTACCCCTACAACTGCCCGCTTCCGGAGGCATGGATTGGATTTCGCCCAACTTCCCCAACAGTGTGCGCTCCTACCTGATCGGCTTAACCTTCGGCTTAGTCGCCTCCCCCTGTAGCACCCCCGTACTCGCCACGTTGCTGGCTTGGATCTCCACCACCCAAAACCCCATCCTCGGTAGCGGTTTACTCCTCGCCTACACTGCGGGTTATGTGTCTCCCCTGGTACTCGCGGGAACCTTCACCGCTTCGATTAAAAAACTTTTAGCCCTGCGGCAATGGTCGGGATGGATCGCTCCGACCAGTGGCGTGTTATTAGTAGGATTTGGGGTAATTTCGCTCCTGTCTCGTCTTGTACCGATAACCTGATTTTCTGATGACTTCCAATCAAAATGCTTCTGCTCCCCTCCCCTTCCATCCTCTGCAATGGTGGAAAAAACAAGTGCTACCCACCTTAGCCGATTTACGATTAGCGATTATCCTGCTGCTGGCGATCGCCCTCTTCAGCATTTCCGGTACAGTCATAGAACAGGGGCAATCTCTCGAATTTTACCAAGCCAACTACCCCGAAGACCCCGCCCTATTCGGCTTCCTCTCCTGGAAAGTCCTCTTAACCATTGGCTTAGATCATGTCTATAGCACCTGGTGGTTTTTAGCGCTGCTCGTCTGGTTCGGATCGAGTTTAACCGCTTGCACGTTTACCCGCCAACTGCCCACCCTCAAAGCCGCCAACCGGTGGAGCTATTACAAAACCCCACAACAATTTGAAAGACTCGCCCTCAGTACCCAGCTCAATCAAGGCTCGAACGATCGCCTAGAACCGATCCTAAAACAATATGGGTATCGCGTCTTTCGGGAAGGCGAAACCCTATACGCTCGCAAAGGCATCATTGGCAGAATTGGCCCCATTATCGTTCATGCCAGTATGCTGATTATCCTCGCTGGCTCCATCTTAGGCTCCCTCACCGGATTCATGGCCCAAGAAATGATTCCCAGTGGCGACACCTTCCAGATTAAAAATATCATCGAAGCCGGGCCCTTTGCCCAATCCCAAGTCCCCCAAGATTGGTCGGTGCGCGTGAATCGCTTTTGGATTGACTATAGTCCAGAAGGCAGAATTGAACAATTTTATTCCGATTTATCCGTCTTAGATAATCAGGGAGAAGAAGTCAAACACGAACAAATCCATGTGAATCAGCCTTTGCGCTATCGGGGGGTAACCTTGTATCAGGCGGATTGGGCGATCGCAGCCGTTAAAGTTAGAGTGAATAACTCTCCCATCTTCAAGATTCCCATGGCTCAATTGCCCATAGAAACCGAGGGCAGAATCTGGGGAACCTGGATACCCACCACACCCGATATGAGCGCAGGAGTTGCCCTAGTCACCAAGGATTTACAGGGTACTTTAGTGGTTTACGATAATCAGGGACAACTGATCGGAACAGTACGCCAAGGCATGGACATCGAAGTAAATGGCGTGACCTTAAAAGTCCTAGAAGTCATGGGTAGCACGGGATTACAGATCAAAGCCGATCCGGGTATTCCCGTGGTTTATACCGGATTTGGGCTATTGATGATCGCCGTTGTGATGAGTTATTTTTCCCACTCTCAAATCTGGGCGTTGCAAAACGGCGATCGCTTTTATCTAGGGGGGAAAACTAACCGCGCTCAAGTCACCTTTGAGCAAGAAGTGCTGAAAATCCTCGACCAAGTGCAGGAGAATTCTCCATCACCTGCCAAAACCTAGAAGAGGATCAAAAAAATTTTCCCATTCTTCCGGATTCAGAACCCCCACATAGGGATATTGGTATGGTAGATGCACCCTGATGATTCCCCTTGGCTTCCCCGCTAAGGGTTTTTTTTTGCCCGGAAGGGGAGAAAACTGGGAGGTTTGGATTTGTCATTTCTAATTGAGATTGGCATCATGTTAGAGTGATGGCATATAAAATCATTACTAACCCATCTAGCCCAGATATTGAACGAACCCCCTGTTATGGATCAGGATGTTTACAAACCCGATCGAGAGTCTGATTTACATACAGATTCTATCCATATGGCTTCTTGGTCAATGGAACAAGAAGTCAATGGGTTGATGGATGATTTGTTTGACGATATTGACCGGGTGTTAGATCGGGGGGGCGCTTTGCCCAAGGAACCCGTGCAACCGGAATCAATTTCTCTCAAACCCCTCGATATTCCTTCGATGAAGTTGCCCCAGGCGATCGCCGAAAATCTGGCTCAGATCTCTCCAGAATTGGCTAGTTTAACGGGTATCGCTCAGACGAATCGTGAGATGAATACGCTGAAAACAGTGGAGCAGAGCCAGATGGCTGCCCCAACTTCAGAAACCTCAGAGATAGAATCAGCAGGATTTGGAGTAGATTTACAGCCCACAGTATTACCAGAAGAAGAACTGTTTCCGGTGACGGCTCCTGCGCCCAGGGTTCAACCTTGGTGGGATCGATTGCTGTTAGTGGGGGTGGGTGCGGCGATCGCCCTTCCCCTAGGTTGGTGGATATCCAGCACCCAGACTGGGCAAGGAATACGCCAACAGTTTGCCCAGTTTTTACCCTCTAGTCAACCCAGTCCAGAACCCATGGCTCCCGTTGATGTGTCCTCCACAGCTTTAGCGGATGAAGAGTTTGCCAATTATATGCAACGGGCGTTGAAGTTGAAGGATGAGTTAAGCGAAAATCAGGAGGATCAACCGCAAGATGCCTCGGAAACTCCCTTACCCGAAAGCCCTCCATCTACTCCGACGCAGGTTTTGGAGCGGGTTTATATTCCTGTTTATCAACCGACTCCTGCACCTGTCGCTTCCCCAGAAGTACCGGCTGCCTCACCGAGTGCGATGGAGGATGAGGTTGTACCTTCTCCCCTTCCGTCTCCCACCCCACAGAGTGTAGCCAATACTCCCCAAATCAGTTTGATGTTGACGGGAATATTGGAATTGGGCGATCGCTCGGCTGCTTTATTTGAAATTGAGGGCATGTCTCGCCGGTTTCAGGTAGGAGAAACAATCGGTTCGAGTGGATGGATGTTGGTGGATATTGTCAACCAAGAGGCCATCATTCGCCGCAATGGTGAGGTGCGATCGGTATTTGTCGGTCAGAAGTTTTAACCCTTAGCCTCAATGGAGGAGGATCGAAAACTGTGGGTATTTTTGATGATGTAAGTCGCTTTTTAGAAGATCGGTTGGATGAATTTCTCAAAAATCATCCCCAGTTGGAGCTATCAATTTTAGAAGATCAACTTCATGAACAACAGGAAGATACTCTACGCTTAATTGTCGATTTACAGCGTCAGGAAAAACAAGCCCAAGAGGAAATTATGGCAACGGCTCAAGAGATTCAGCGTTGGCATACTTGGGTACAAAAGGCAACGGCAAAAGGGCGGATGGATTTAGCCCAAGCTGCCCAAGAACGAGAAAATACCTTATTGCACAAGGGGAACCAGTTATGGGGAAAAATGCAAGGCTGTAAACAGAGAATTGTCAAGGCGAAAGAGTTATATCAAGAGATTAAAAAACGGAAGGAAGAGGTTCATGCTAGGGTAATGAAAATGGAAGCTGAAGCGAGTGCAAGTGAAAAATCTACCTATTCTCCTCCGGGTTGGAATAAGAGCTATACTCGCATTAGCAGTAGTCCCGATCCCCTAGAAGAAGAGTTTCGCCGTTGGGAAGCGGATCAGGAGTTGCAGGATTTGAAAGATCAAATGAACAATTAACAATGAATAATGAACAAGGAGTTGCAGCGAGAGCGAGCAGACAGTGCCGAATCTAATTTATAGTTGATTCAATTAAGGTTGAGACACTCACAAGTAGGGCTGGCAGTGCCCACCTTACACATTTAACCGGACTTGATATTACAGCAGTTTTCGCTGTTATGTGGGACATCTTGATCCCCCTAAATCCCCCTTAAAAAGCAGGGGGTTTTCATTTTCACAAATTATACCACAACAAAAGCAAAATCTTTGCTTCTCAAAACCGTTTTTTTGGCCCGGTTCAATTCTCTGTCAGCCAAGAATCTCCTGAACCCCAACTTTTTCTTTAATCTATAGAC
>NZ_JAQOSP010000036.1 GCF_030068475.1 Roseofilum acuticapitatum BLCC-M154
TACAGCAGTTTTCGCGCTTTATGTGGGACATCTTGATCCCCCTTTCATGTCCGCTTGCGGAAAATCCCCCTTAAAAAGGGGGACTTTCCTATTCCCCCCTTTTTAAGGGGGGCAAGGGGGGATCTTTTCCTACTGTCCACCGATACGGCGCTTTGCGCTATATCCCTCTCCCCCTCCGAGAGGGACTTTTCCCCCTTCTCCCGTGGGAGAAGGGGTTGGGGGATGAGGGCAAAATCAGGTCTGTTTACCCAGAGCATAAATAAATGACAACTCACTTTATTACAGCCGAAATTGATTTACAAGCTACGCCCAACCAACTGCATCAAGCCATTGAAGCGGAATTGGAAAAGCGGGGCGAACCCTTGCGTTGGGCAGTGACTGCCGTAGATGAAGAGCAGCAGAAGGCGACGGTGGAAGCAGTGGTGATCGAACAAGCGTGAACCGCCCTTATACCGTAGTTTTAATCATCCCCACAGGTATTGGTGCAGCCATTGGGGGCTATGCGGGGGATGCCTTGCCCGTGGCGAAGGCGATCGCCTCCATTAGCGATCGCCTCATTTCCCATCCCAATGTCCTCAATGGTGCATCCCTCTACTGGAATATTGCCAACAGCTTTTATGTAGAAGGCTATGCCCTAGACCGGTTTGCCAGTCAACACTGGGGACTGCGCCCAGTCAAAAGTAACCGGATTGGCTTACTTTTGGATCGGGCGATCGAGCCAGACTTACGCACTCGCCATCTACAAGTCGCTGATGCAGCGCGGGCAACCCTGGGCTTAAATATTACCGGCTATGTCATCACCGACGCGCCCCTAGAAGTGAGCTTAACCCAAGGTGGTAGTCATGCCAGTTGGGGAACCCTGGGCAACCCCGATAGCCTGCTGAGAGCAGCCGAAAAACTCAAGGATGAACAGGGAGCAGAGGCGATCGCCGTAGTCGCCAGATTTCCCGACGACACCGAGAGCGAAGCCTTGCAAAACTATCGCCAAGGGCAAGGAGTCGATCCGATTGCTGGTCTAGAAGCCATCATCTCCCATCTCGTGGTTCGCACCTTTGGCATCCCCTGCGCCCATGCTCCTGCCCTGCAACCCCTACCCCTTAACCCCAAGCTCTCCCCCCGTTCTGCTGCCGAAGAACTCGGCTATACCTTTTTACCTTGCGTTTTAGTCGGCTTAAGTCGCGCCCCCCAACTGCTGACTCCCCTAGCGCCCTATCGTCCGCAACCGACGGATATTTGGGCGGATCAAGTCGATGCAGTGGTGATTCCCGCAACGGCTTGTGGAGGGAGTGCTATCTTAAAGTTAAGTCAAACCCAGACTTGCATTATTGCTGTAAATGAGAATAAGACCGAGATGCGATCGCCTCCAGAGCTACTCAAAATTCCAGTAGTGCCAGTAAACTCTTATTTAGAAGCCCTGGGAGTTTTAGTTGCCCATCGATCTGGCGTAAATCTAGACGCTCTTGGGCCGAACCTATTCCCTTTATCGGGGAAAGAGTAAACAACCCCGAAATTGACCTTTTTGCACCTAAAACGCCGTGACTGACCAACAAAATCCAGACTTAGAACCAATGACGCGATCGCAAATTCTCATTGCCATGGGAGTCACTGCTATTATTTTACTGATTGTCGCCAAAGTGTGGTTAACCCTGGGTTCGATTACGCACCTTCGCGCCCAATGGCAAGTCGATAAACTGGCGATCGGTGTTGTTCTTGGCCTAGGAATTACTGCCGCTAGTGCCCTAGTGTATGGCATCTGGCCCGCCTATCGTCAAAGTGCCGATGTTTATCTCGGCCTTGTCCTCAAACCCTTAACCTATCCCGATATCGTCTGGCTAGGCTTACTACCGGGGTTAAGTGAAGAATTTCTCTTTCGAGGGGTGATGCTCCCTGCCCTAGGATTAAACATTACTGGTTTGATCTTATCAAGCCTCTGTTTTGGGGTTTTACACTTAAGTGGGAGCAATCAATGGCCCTATGTGATTTGGGCAACCTTAGTCGGACTCGCCCTAGGATATAGCGCTTTAGCCACAGGTAACTTGCTGGTTCCGATTTTAGCCCATATTCTCACGAATCTAGTCTCTAGTTTCACCTGGAAAATGGGCAATCCTAACCTAAGCGCTTAACCCTCCATTTACTCCGGCTTTTTCAATTCAGCTAGGAGGTTCAGGTGAAAACACACCCATACAACTTGCATCAGATTAGGGTAACTTTGTCAGCTTTGGGTTTATGGAGTTGCTTGTTGTTGTCTGCGTTAGTATTCACCCCTTTAGATAGCACCAACACTCCAATTTTACAGCAGATTCATCCCTTCATCCTCCTCCTGATCGCCTTGGTGATGCTTTCCTATTGGGGAGGATTGCGCGTCGGGTTAGCCAGTGCTGCTTTAGTCAATTTAACCCTGATCTATCAGGTTCTGATTCCTGGCGATCTCCCTGTTTTTCCCCATACCCCTCTAGAATTAACTTTATCTGGATTTCTAGCCCTTAGTATCGCCTTTTTCATCGGTCATAGCCAAGATCAGAAGAAATTGCTGCTCGGTAAGCTGCAAGCTACTCAAAGTTCCTTAGATAAAAGTTTAGATAGACTCACCAGTTATAATCTCTTACTGCAAGAACTCCTGCGGGAAAGCCATGTATATTATCAATCTCTAGCCGATCTTTTACCCCAAATCATCTATCGGGTAGATCTTGAAGGTAAGTTGACCTTTGGGAATCAAGCCTTTTTAAGAACCATAGGACGGGAATGGAATGAAGCGATCGGACAATCCTTAGATCAACTTTATCCTCCCCAGTTAGCACAACAATTTATTGATCAAGATCAATGGGTTCAGAACACAGGAAAAGCCTTAGATCAAGTTGATACTCAGTATTTGACTTCTAGCGATCGCCCCCAGTATTTTCATGTGATTAAAACCCCCATAAGTAATGCCCATGGCGAGATTATTGGCACACAATCAATTAGCTTAGATATTACGGAGCATCAAAGCATTTTAGAAGCTCTGACCAAAAGTCAAAAGCGCTATGAAATGGCAACTAAAGCAGGAAGAGTCGGTATTTGGGAATGGGATTTGCTCGAAAATGAATTTAGGTTAGATACCAGTTTACAGCAGTTGTTGGGGTATTCAACGGAAGAGAATAAAACCCATGTCAAAGATTGGTCAGAACGAATTTATCATGAAGACAAAATAAAGTTTTTTAGACAAATCGATAAAGTCATTAAGGGAGAAATAAAAACCTATGAAATTGTCCAGCGATTACTTCACACAAATGGAAATATTCGCTGGTTTTTGCTGCGAGGAACAGTACAAAAAAACGATCTAAATCAAGCGTTTCAGTTGATGGGAACAGGCACAGATATTACAGAACTAAAAGAAACTGAAGAAGCTCTTATAAAAGCGAAAAAAAAATATCATAGTATCTTTGAAAATGCCATTGAAGGGATTTTTCAAAGCAGATTGGATGGTAAATTTATTAATGTTAATCCTGCGTTTGCGAAGATTTTAGGCTATAACTCACCACAAACTCTCATCCCAAGTATTGATAATATTGCAGAACAAGTTTATGTAGATATAGAACAGCGAGACAGGTTGATCGCCCTGATTGAAGAAAAGGGGGAAATTTTAGGATTTGAATATCAAGTGTATCGTTTAGATCGAAGCAAAATTTGGATTTCCGAAAATTGTCATGCCGTCCGAGATTCTGAAGGTAATCTGCTATATTTAGAAGGGACAATTGAAGATATTACCGAGCGCAAAAAAGCCCAAAAAATTTTAGAATATCATGCTTTTCATGACCCCTTAACCGGTTTATTGAACCGCTCTGCCTTCATCGATAAAATTGAAGAATGCTTAAAAGAAGTACGCGAAAAACCCGGCCGTTTTTTTACGATCTTAACCATCGATCTCAATCGATTTAAGATTATTAATGATAGTTTGGGACACTTTGTCGGCGATCAACTCCTGATTAGTGTGGCCAGACGCTTAGAAAGTTATATTGCTAATTGTGGGATTGTTTCTCGCTTGAATGGCGATGATTTTGCAGTGCTAATTCCAGAAATTCAGAATTATGAAGAAATTATGGACTTAGCGGATTGTATGGAAGAAGCTTTTGCGAATGAACCGTTTTGGGTGCAAGGTCATGAAGTATTTATGAGCGCCAGTATAGGGATTGTTTTATCTCATCATGCTTCTACGGGTTTGGTCTATGAGGATGCAGAACGTTTACTCAAAGATGCAGATACGGCTATTTACCATGCTAAACGCAAGGGAAAAAATCATCACCAACTGTTTGATAGCACTATGCGCTCGGTGGATGAATGTCAATTTCAATTAGAAATGGATTTACGCCGGGCAATTGAGCGGCAGGAGTTTTGTTTATACTATCAACCGATTATTGATTTAAATAAGGGAAAAATCAGTGGTTTTGAATCTTTGATTCGCTGGAAAAATCAGGATAATAAAGTAATTAGTCCTAGTAAGTTTATTCCTTTGGCGGAAGTAACAGGACTGATTGTGGCTATAGGAGAATGGGTGATTGATGAAGCCTGTAGACAAATTAAGCAATGGCAAGAGGATGGCTTATTATTACAGCCCATTTATGTGAATGTGAATGTGGCCGGTCGCCAGTTTGCCCAAGCAGGATTGGTGGAGATTATTATGCAATCTTTGCAGCGCCATCAGTTGCCCCCTGATTATTTCCAAGTGGAAATTACGGAGGGGTTGATGATGGAAAATTTGGACTCGGTGGTGCGTCAATTATGCCAATTGCAAGAGTTAGGCGTTAATCTTTGTATTGATGATTTTGGGACGGGTCATTCGAGTTTAAGTCGCCTCCAGTTGTTTCCGATTGATACCCTGAAGATCGATCGATCTTTTATTCCTTTGCATTCTCAGGTGGAAAAAGATTGGGAGTTGGTAAAATCGATTGTGAATTTGGGCCATAGTTTGTCGATGCGAGTGGTGGCGGAGGGGGTGGAAACGGTGGAACAACAGCAGAAGTTGAAGGAATTGGGGTGTGATTATGGACAAGGGTATCTGTTTGCGAAACCCTTGGAGCAGGAGGCGGTGAGGGAGTTGTTAGGGCGAAATCCGGTTTTCTAAGGTTTGAGGAATTTCCTGACTTGCTCTAGGATGCGTTCAGAGGCGTGGCCGTCTCCGAAGGGGTTGATGGCGGTTGCCATGCGCTGATAGAGGTGGGGTTGCCAGAGGAGTTCGGAGGCAGCGTTAAGGATAGAGTGGGACTCTGTACCGACTAGGCGGGCGGTTCCGGCGGCGATCGCCTCTGGACGCTCTGTAGTCTCCCTTAGCACCAATACCGGTTTGCCTAATGAGGGGGCTTCTTCCTGAAGGCCACCAGAGTCGGTTAAGACGAAATGACAGGCGGCGATCGCCCCGACTAATTGGGCATAATCTAAAGGTTCGGTTAAAAAGATGCGATCGCGGTTGCCCAGCATTCGTTGTAAAGGTTCGCGCACTGTGGGATTGCGGTGTAAGGGCAATACCAGGGCAGTATCGGGAAATTGGGCTAAAATTTGCAGAAATCCAGTGGCGATCGCCTCTAACGGCTCTCCCCAATTTTCCCGCCGATGCACTGTCGCCAATAACACCCGATATTTAGACCAGTCCAACCCCCCAATTTCACACCCGCTCTGAGATTGAGCCACCTTCAAAAGCGCATCAATCACCGTATTTCCCGTTTGGTGAATCTCTCCCACCACCCCAGAGCGCCGTAAATTCTCCACCGCTAACTCCGTAGGGGCAAAATGTAAACTCGCCAATTGCGAAATTAACCGGCGATTAGCCTCCTCTGGATAGGGATTCCAAAGCTGGTCTGTGCGTAATCCAGCCTCCACATGGGCAACAGGGATTTTTTGGTAAAATGCCGCTAACGTAGCTGCAAAGGCCGTCGTTGTATCTCCCTGTACAATCACCAAATCTAACCCCAATTCGGCAAACAGAGCCTCTAAACCCTGCAAACTCCGACAAGTGATATCCGTCAGGGTTTGCTTCGGCTGCATAATCTCCAAATCATGGTCGGCCCTCAGCCCAAACAATTCCATGACCTGGGACACCATCTCTTGATGTTGACCGGTTAAAACCACTTGAGTCTCAAACTCTGGGGCCGAGCGAAATTGCCCAATTACAGGCGCTAACTTAATCGCCTCTGGACGAGTGCCCAAAATAATCCCAATTCGCCAAATTTTAGACATATTTTATACAAACACAACAAAAAAAGGGGGGTACAATAGAAATTGGCTGGTCTCCCTATGGGCTGACCCATCAATGACGGTCAACCTGAAAATTAAAGAGTACAATGAGTTCAACAGTTCTTCAGACCACACCCCTTTGGATGTCATCTTACACCTTAATATTTTGATGTATCGATCGCCGATGTCCGAAGCTCTATAATTTTCCTATACTTTTGATGTATTCAACAGGACTTGGTTATGACCCAATCTCCCCAGAAAACTCCTCCCTCTCCTCCCCCTCGTCCCCCAGCGCCTCCACCGCGCACAACCGCCAGCCCGGATGGAGCCACCCAACAAATGCCGGCCCGCACCATGCCCATGAATCCGCAGGCAGCAAAGGCAGCGAAGGCTAAGGCCGCTCCCCCTCCCGGAGCAGCCCCCAAAGCAGCCAAGCGACAAGCTGCCAAATCCGGGCCAAGTCCGGGTAATCCTACCCTCGAAGAAATTGTCAAACGCGCAGACGAAGAAGGGGTCTCCGATATTCACCTAGGGGTCAATGAGCTTCCCCGCTTTCGGAAACGGGGTGATATTACCAGTTTGGAATATCCCAAAACTGATCTGAATACATTCATGAGCTGGTTGCGAGAATGTATGACGGATGAAGAAATTCGCCAATTCCAAGACCACCTGGATTTTGACGGTGCGTTTGATTTTGGCTTTGTGCGAATTCGGATTAATGTCTTTGATTCCTTGGCGGGGCCAGCCATGGTGTTGCGCTTGATTCCATCCAATATTTTGACGATGGAACAATTGAAATCCCCAGAAGTATTTAAGGATGTCTGTCACTATCACAAGGGACTGGTTCTGGTGACGGGGCCCACGGGTTCCGGGAAATCAACCACGATGGCGGCCCTGATTGACTATATCAATCGGAACATGGCTCACCATATCATCACGATTGAAGACCCGGTGGAATTTGTCCATGTGAGTCAGAAATCTCTGGTGAAACACCGAGAAGTTGGCCGCCATACCCGCGAATTTAAGAATGCCCTAAAAGCCGCTCTGCGGGAAGACCCGGATTTGATGTTGGTGGGGGAAATTCGGGACAAGGAAACCATGGGCATTGCCCTGAAAGCGGCATCTACGGGTCACTTGGTGATGGGAACCCTGCACACTAATAGTGCGGTAAAAACGATTGAGCGGATTATGGGGATGTTTCCCCCGGCAGAACAGCCAGCCCTGCGGGTTTCACTTGCGGAGTCTTTAGTCTGCATCATTGCTCAGGGACTCTGTAAAACCACGGATGGTAAACGGGCGGCATTCCATGACATTATGATCGCGACCGATGCAGTCAAGGAATATGTGATCAAAAATGACTTAGAGGCGATTACCCAAATCATGCTCCGGTCAGAGTTTGAAGGGATGACGACCATGAATAAGGCTCTCTATAACCTCTATCAAGAGGGTCGAATTACGGAAGAAACAGCCCTAGAGAAATCGCCAACGCCAAATGAAATGGCCCAATTCCTCCGAGGTCGGATGTAATTCAGACTGACGGGAATGATTATATCAGAGTCATTCAAGGCGATCGCCCTATTTACACCTGGGGGGGATATCGTTTACTGCATCGATCCGAGTAAACGGAATCGATGGCATATCGATCTGTGTGCTAAATTGCAAACGCTCTTGGATCTTAGTGCTACCCCCCATTTTTTAGTACCTTGTTATACGGCGACTCTGGATCGGTGGCTCGATCCCCAAACTCAACACCTCCATTGTGTCGCCGAAGCTTACCCCCTAGTCTTTCATTATGCTCCTCTCTTAAATGCCCTATTTGGCTTAGAGGTGGAGTGGAAACCGGTCTCTGTATCTCCTGAATTGTGCGATCCGATGGCGATCGCCTCCTACTACGAGCAATTTCCCCAACTGTGGGAAGATCATGATTGGGTGGTGCGAGTCCAAAACCCCTCCCTAGAAGAGACTCCACCGGATTTATCCTTAGAAGAATTCAACCCCCATGGTTATATTTTTCGCTTATTTGTCTCTGGAAATCACAACAGTACAGAGCGACTATTACAAAAAGTACATTCGTTTCTAGAACAAAGTCTTTCTCAACCCTACACCTTGAAAGTCATTGATATTCTCAAACATCCCGATCGCGCTGAACAAGACCAAGTTTTAGCCACCCCCACCTTACTCCGGGTTTGGCCCCAACCCATACGTCGCGTGGTCGGAGAAATTGAGCATCAGCAACAACTGGTTCGCTTAATTCATTAGAACGGTGTTTAACCGGACTGGATATAAAACTCCCGGCGAAACCATGCTACCGTTTCTGATAAGCCATCTGAGAGCGATCGCTCCAAAGAAAAGCCAGTAGCGAGCAATTTTTGATTGCAGCCGATCCAGTGGATGGGATCGCCGCTTCTACGATCGCCGGTAAAAACAATGCGATCGGGATGGCGATCGGCTAAAGTAACGATGAGGGTGGCTAGGTCGCGGATCGTGATTCCTTCAGCAGAGCAAACATTGAAGATTGGCGCATTGATTTTGGCTTCGTTCGCCAGCCATATCAAAGCGCGAGCAGCATCGCTGACGTGAACGAAATCGCGCATTTCGCAGCCATCGCCAAACAGCTCGATCGCCTCGTCAGAAAGCAAAGTTTTACATAGAATATCAAATATCACTTGTTTCTGTTGCCTCGGCCCGTAGAGAGAAAAGATACGGGCGATCGCGCTTTGAAAGCCGTAGCACTGGGAGAAGACGCGAATGTACTCCTCAGCAGCCAACTTACTCACACCATAAGGAGAAATCGGTCGAGTCGCTGTCTCTTCGTCAATGGGAACTTGTCGGGGTTCCCCATAGACTGCTGCCGTTGAAGCATAGACCAAGCGACCGGAAAACCCACTGCTGCGGAGGGCTTCGAGCAGGTTAAAAGTTGCTACCAAATTTTGATTAAAATCCAGAGCCGGAGTTTTCACGGAATCGGCAAAATAAACGAATCCTGCGAGGTGGAAAACAGCATCAAAGTGCTGGTGAGCCAAAAGATCCAACAAATTTGGGCTAGTCAGATCCAGTTGGATAAAGTCCTGGGGCAACATCAAGGGTTCGGCTGCTGGCTCTTTTGCTTCCGGTGGATTTCTATCCATACCCGTCACATATCCGCCATGCTTTCTCAGTTGCTGGCAGACTACCCGTCCTAAAAAACCGCTTACTCCGGTTATGAGAATGCGCTTACCTTGAATTGCGATCGCCATTAATCGTTGTCATTAGCCTTACAATTATGCCTCATACCATTTCTGCACTGGTAGGGGCGAACGGCCGTTCGCCCCTACGACCGTTTCGAGACATGAAAAGACCCTACGTTTTCCAGAAAGTTTTCTAAGCCCTTAATACAAGCCCTATCGCCATAAATCTTATGCTTATTTTCCGCCATTCGCGCCCTCACTCGCTCTCGGAAAGGGGCATCTTTGCCCAGACGAATCGCAATCTCGACATAATCTTCTGGGGAGGTGGCAATGGTTTCGGTAACTTGCATCTTTCGCAAAATACCACTGCTCACGCGCCCGCGCAAAAATTCCCCTGGTAGAGTGACGATGGGTAGATTATAAGCAATTCCTTCTAGGGTAGTTGTAGCACCCGCTACGCCGATGCTATCCAGGAAAATATCGGCTAGATCGTTCAGGCGATGGTAACTAGCATGGGATAGGGCTGGCTGCATGACGACATATTGTTGCATGTCCAGACCTTCAAGCGCAAACGCATCCTGCAATCGTTTGCTAAAGATTTTCGTCAGCGCTTCTGACGTTTTGTGCTTCAGAAAGATAAACTGACAGTCGCCCACCGCTTGGGCAATGCGCGGGTAGAACCCATCATATTGTGGTAAATATTTAAACAGGGACTGGGGACAAAAGTAGGCTACGGCTGAAGAACGCAAGCCAAAGTCTTGGCGTTGCTCCGATGAAAGGGTTTCTTCTAGCGGGGTGTAGTACATGGAGAGATTGGGCAATCTAACCAGTTGTTCAGTGTACTGTTTTTCTGCCCGTTCTGGTTCGATGAGCGCTCCACTTAAATAATAATCAATCGTGGGCAAACCACTGGTTACATAGGTCGCCCAAGTGGTGACTTGAACCGGAGCGAGTCGCAAGGCGGAAAGCTGAATGGCCTTAGTATTCATGCTGACTTCGGGATAGAGCAAAATATGGGACTCGTCGGCTTGGATGAGCTGTCCCCATTCCTCTGTTGTATGGGAGCCGGTGACAAATTTGGCTAAACAATTCCGGGCAAATTCGGTTTCTTCATCCTCGGTTTTGTTGAGCGCGTAGCCAATGAGGTGAAATTTCTGGCGATCGAGTTGATCGATCCATCCTTTGATAACATCTTTCCAGATCGAATGGCGATAAAAATGTCCCGACACTATGCCGACTCGGATGGCTTCGTTTGGTTTGGGGGCAACGCTTGGCAGAGACTGCGCCCACTGGGGTGTGGTCAAAATGAGTTGGCTCCGATCCCCCCCAAACCCCCCCTTACGAAAGGGGGGGCTTCCGGAAGCCCCCCTTTTTAAGGGGGGTTTGGGGGGATCCGACGACTGGGAGAGTCCATGAACGATCGGCTGGTTTTCACTACACCCCGCCCACTGGGGATAGCGAGCGGCCATTATTCGGGTGATGAGCTGCCCGTAAAGGCGCATTAAGTCTAGATCGTCCTCGCCTTGGTAGGCTAAATAAAAAGGCGTAATGCGGCCAACTGCGTCTGCTAGGGCGGCGATCGCCTCTGGTATAGCTCGGTCGATTTTCTCGCTCAAGGATATCAGTTGTTGCTGGTATTGTTTGCGACTGTGCCATACTTCCTCTGGCTGCCGATAGACAATGGGTAATTGCAACATACAGCGATAAAAGTCGGGCTGTAGGGACTCCGGGTCAATTGCTGCTGCTGTGTTGCAACAATCCCATGCTTCTGGTAATTGACCGATCTGGTGATAGGCTTGTGCTAAAGCCAGATGGGTTGTGATGCAGTTCGGTTCCACCTCCAGAGACCGCCGATACCAAGCAACGGCTAAGGCGCTGAGTTTGGGGTCTGGTGGATGCCGAAGAAAGGAAGCCGCTATGCGGTTGTATTCTGCTGCTTGGGCTGGTGGGTTGGGGTTAAGCAATATTAGTAATTCCTTACGCCTCAATACCTTTCAATTGCTCTGCCTTTGCTTGCAAGCGCTTTAGCATCCGAGATTCGCCAATCCACTCATCAAAGTCAAAGGTATGCTGTAGCTCGTCGTTATTGAAACGACGCAGAAACTCCTCAGTAGATTGCCGATACTTGGCCTCAAATTCCTGCAAGCGGTCTTCAGTTTGCCGAATCCCATCTGAGAGAGAACACAATCGTTCTGCCATGGTTCTCTCTATAAATATCTTGAGCGCTTCTGGATCGCTACATCTAATCTTGAGTTCTGCCTTATCGCATTTTTGTGCAATTACTCTATCGCTTGTTTCTAACATCTAATTTACCTTCACTCCGCTCGAAAAACAATTTCTACGATCGCAATTGGGGTCTAGAAACCCGGTTTCTTCAAGAAACCGGGTTTCTAATAGATCCAACGCTACCCGATCAAGGCAATCGTGCATTAAGAAGGCAGAACCGGGGGAGGGGAGCATGCACCACTTTCAGGATTGGGTAGCAACGGACCGCTTTCTGTTTCTCGTACCGCAATTTTATTCAGCTCGGGGGCAAGCCAGATTTTTTTTGCCGGTTGTGGTTGGTTGTTTGGATTTGTATTCATGGTATTGCACTCCTTTCTTAGATAAAGTGACGAAACTAATTAAACTCTAAAGCAATTGACACAGGCTAGGGTAATCAACAGGACTTCTACATCCCGTTTCATTTCTTTGGTTTGCGATATCACCTCTTCTAACTTGTTTAAGTCTACATATTTAGCTGCTGGACGATCGCCCTCCTGCAAGCCAAGCCGATCGCTCAAAACAGGTAGAGCAGGTAGCCATACGCGATCGAGGACAGCAAAAGCAGCCGCTTCTCGTTTAGAGCGATTCCATTGTACTGCGGCTGGCAATATACCTTCAACTGCTCTACGCATCAAGGATCGTCCGCATCCCTGCTGTACGAACTGCTCTGGGGGCGTACCCAGACCAAACTCCAGGATGCGTCGGTCTAGCAGGGGGTAAGAATAGAGCAATCCCTGGCGATCGCCATTGACCGCCCAGGCTTCTATCCGTTTGGTCAAATGCCCGTTATTTAGCCAACGCCACTGATTTGCTTGCACCCCCGGACTCTCCTGCAAGGATGGCCCGCGCATAGCCAAAACTGCCTCTTCATGTTGCTGGGCAAAGCTGGGATTGATGCAGGTTATGGGGTAGCAACTGCTTCTACTGTTCCGTCCGTACCGCCAAGACCAGATCGCTTCGGGAACCAGGGGCAGTAAGACTTTCTTGTAGGCGACACGAGCATCTAATCTGAGAGCGTACAATAGATTAGCGCCCTCCTGTTGGGACAAGCAACGAATTTCTTGATGCAGTTTCCCCCAGCGTCCCCGCAAAAATAGCTCCGACCAAAATCCCCAGCCATGACCCGTAATCGCTTCGTCTCCACCCCAGCCCGAAAGCATGATGCGAACGTCGTCTTGGGCGGCTTGCTCTTGGACGAGTTGCTCGCGAAACATCATCTCTGTTGGGTCGCGGCTGAAGTCTCGCATATAAGTTCTGACCACATCCTCCACCTTTAAGTCGATATATTGGCATTCAATCCCTTCTTGTTGACAAACGGCCTGGATTAACCGGCGCTCGTCATCGGGGCATTCACCTGTGGCTGGGGGCGGCGGAGACCAGGAATAGGCGGTGGGGGTTTTGCCTTGCTGACGGAGCAATTGGGCGGCGATCGCCGTTACGCTAGAGGAATCTAACCCACCACTGAGGTGGCAGCCTACCGGGAAAGGAGTCCGAATTCGGCACTGCACTGCCTCAAAAAGTAGCTCGCGTAACTGCTCTGCATAAGCTTCATCCGAGGGTAGACGTACTTCTCTTACATTATTGAGAGACCAGTATTGAGTCAGTTGGCTAGTCTTTGCAGTCACCGTCAATTGATGAGCTGGCGGCAATTTGACAATATCGGCCAAAAAGGTCTGGCGCTTTTCTGGAAAATAGGTGTCTTCCTGCAAATAAGCGGCTAGTAAAGGTTCGTTGGGGCGGTGCGGAACCTCCGAGCGAGCCAGCACCCCCTCGATATCGGAAGCAAAGATAAAGCTGCGGTTATCTTCGTAGTAATAAAAGGGCTTGAAGCCCATATGGTCTCGACCGCAAAAGAGGATCTGCTGCTTTCGATCCCAGAGGACAAAAGCAAATTCGCCGATTAGCCGACTTACACAGTCTCGCCCCCATTTTTCGTAAGCCAATAAAATCAGAATACTGTCGGGTAGGGTTCGAGCCTCGGCAGATGCCACATTTAGGGCTGCCCAGAGTTCCTGCCGATTATCGATGCGGGCATCAGCAGTGATCACCCAATTGGGATTCTTGGGATGGGCAATGGGCAATTTTTCGTGCAGGGATTCGGGAGTGGAGTGTAACATCAAGTGACCCAATCCCACGGAATTTTCACACCAAGAGCCTTGACCATCTTTACCCCAAGCTGCCATAGATCTTCGCATCGGCTCGATAGTCTCTGAGGTAACTGGCGTACCGTCTTTATAAAAAATGCCGTAGATTCCGCTCAATGTTGGCAATCTCCCTAGAGAATTCTTTAAGCACCAAAAAAAGAAATGACTTTAAATTGAGATTCAATTGTGCCGCCAGTGATGATTTCCTGGCCGACTCTGAGCCAGGCATGGGCTTCGAGTTGGTCGGCATTTTTTTTCAGCCCCAGATAGAGGGTACTGGCAATTTTGCGCCGCCGCAACATTATTTTACCGGCGATCGCCTGTGCCAAACAGTTGCTGCGCCAAGGGGTATAGCGGCTGCTGGTGGCGATCGCCCAAGCGATCTGCCCAACTACTGCCTGTTCTGCTGGCTGAATGCCGTCTTCTGAGGTTTCTTGGTTTAGACCCCCCAAATAGGGGGCGATCCACCGAAAGGGAAAAAGTAGCACACAGCCCCGCGCTAAACCGAGCCAGAGAAACGCCTCTAGGAAAGCTATTTTTCTGTGGCTCGGTTGTTGCCAAAATAGAGCGGCTTTATTCTTCAATAATGCGAACCAGTTTTTCATCGATGATCTTCTGGATAAAAGGCAATACATCTTGCTGACAGGTTTGAGCGTCTACGTCAAACTCCTCTTGTAGGAGGCCGCAGAGTTCGGCCACACTCAAAGGTTGATCCAGTAGCTCCCAGATGCGCGTGCCGACTGGGTTCGTACCGTAGTAGCTATCGCTCTCTATGTTCATCATCACCAGTTCGTCCTCCAGATTGGAGGCCAAAATATCTGGGTTGCGAACAATTTTTTGAGTCAGAGTAATGGTTTGATTTAATCCCATAAAAAACACCTTATTTTTATTCAAACTCTAAAGAAACCCGGTTTCTAGCATAGCCATACAGCAGTTTGCGCTATGAGTGAGGGACATTTCGATCCCCCCAACCCCCCTTAAAAAAGGGGGCAGCAAAAGTCCCCCTTTTCAAGGGGGATTTAGGGGGATCAAAACCTACTGTCCATCAATACAGCGCAAAGGGCCATATCTTCTTCCAGACATTCGATCACTTGGCCGAGCGAAAAATAACTTTGCGGTCGAACCAGCCGTTTGACCTGGATAGTGCCGAGGACTTGAGAAATTTGTTGGAAAACGTTTTCTCTCACGCCCAAAGCTTTAATAAATTCTACTCGGAATACATTCTTCATCAATGCCTCAAACTGTTCCACTTTGGTTAAAGATATCACTGAAACACCGGGCACATCGCCAGGGTCTAGCCAATAGATGCCATACAATTTGCTGGGATGGCTGGCCAGCAACTCTGGCAAATATTTCGTATATTTGTCTTCTTTGTGCCACACTCGTTGCAGGGTCTGGCGATCGTAGTTTAGCTGTTGCAAGGTGTCATTCCACAAGCGAATTTGAGCTAAGGCAGGACAAACTTGCGGCCCTTGATCTGGAGAACAGTCAATTACGCATAAGTCATCGGCTAAAATCCGATAACCGGCTTTTAGGAATCCAGCCGCTAAGGTGGATTTGCCTGCACCCGAACGACCCAGAAATATACATAGCACCGCGATCGCTCTCAACAGCGCTGGCATGGAGGATTAAACGACCCCGTTGGTGCAGCAAGGAGCCGAAACCTTGGGAGAAAAGATAGAGACGTATGAGTTCTTCGGGACAACCGGCAGCAGGATCGATGATAATCTCTTTGCCATCAAGCACTAAATATTTGGCAATCTCATCCACTTTTAGCAGATAAGCTCCTGGTTTGATTTGACTGAACCAGTCCTCATAGACCGGTTCTATGAGGCGATCGCTCACAGGGCCGACAGAAATGCGGACATCAAAATCGGAGTCATTGCCAGAGTAGGGGCGCAACTCAGGACAGACTAACTCAGAAGCAATATTCAAACCACAAGCCGTATATCGATAGAGAGTGTTAAATTCTTTGATAGCAATCCGCTTGTTGAATGTGATGGCTGAGAAACCCGGTTTTTTGAAAAAACCGGGTTTCTTGCTCCGGCAATATCTGCGCTATCCATTTTTACCTACCTCTCCATTTTCTTGGGTTCTCCAGGACTTTTACCATACCGAAAGGAAGTTCATGTCTGTCCAAAATGCTTTACAATTTATACAACAGTTTCGTGCAGATAAACAGCTCAAAACGCTACTTTTAGCCACCTGTAAAAGTCCGGACTTAGAAAGCTTTGTTAACCTGGGTTCTAACCTTGGACTCCATTTCACAGTTGCCGAACTGGAACAGGCGCACAAACATGACTGGGCAATGCGTGGGTTGCTCTATTCACAAGACAACTGGCAATGATTTCAAACCCCGCACGAGGAAAGTTTCCTCCCATTCGAGGGATTCGGTTGCTAAGGATAATTTAGGGAAATGGCACACTAGCGTACTTACGGAAATTTCTGCTACTAATTGGGCTAAGTGCTTTCCGAGACAAATATGAATGCCTTGACCAAAAGAAAGATGGGGATTGGGTTTGCGCCTAATATCAAAGGTGTTCGGGTTGGGGAACTGGGCGGGGTCTCGATTGCCAGCAGCTAGAATACAATGAACGACTTGACCCTGAGCAATGGTTTGATTTGAGAGTTGGATATCCGAGAAGGCTGTACGGGAGATAAACTGAACCGGATTGTCATAGCGCAGAACTTCAGCGATCGCCATTTGGATCGAGTCCGGATTAGCTTGTAGTAGATGGAGCTGCTCTGGGTGATTGAGGAGTGCCAGGACGCTGTTGCCAATTAAATATTTGGTGGTGGAATGTCCGGCAAAAAACATGAGAATTAGGTTTCCTAAGAGTTCTTCTTCACTTAATTGCCCCTCAGCTTGTGCTTTAATCAGCGTACTAATCAGGTGGTTGTGGGGTTGAGAAGGGTTACGATCTTTAGAAATCCAATTGCGGAAGTATTCGGCAAAATTGGCGATCGCCAACAGACCTCGCTCATTGTCTAGCGCACTCACATCAAGGTCAATAATCGAAGACAAATCGTGAGACCACTGGGGGAACTGAGGATGCCGTTCTTCTGGCAAGATTCCCAATATCTGGCAAATCCCGTACATGGTGAGAGGATAAGCCAGATCGCTCATAATGTCTATCCGCTCTAAGCCTTCAAACCCCGCAATTAAGCGATCGGCCTCGGTCTGAATTTGGCTGCGCCATGTTTGCACTTGCCCAATTGTGAAGGAATTCTGGAACAGTTGGCGAATTCTAGTATGGGTAGGAGGATTACTGAGGATTACCCATAACCTCATCAGTCTTTGGCTTGAGAATCGCAAAGATAAGAATCGATCCAGAAGGTTGTGTCCTTGAATGGGATGGGGTGGCAATGACTCTGGATGACCAAAACTTCGATTGTGCAGGACTTCCACCATATCAGCGTAGCGGGTCAGCACCCAATCTCTTCCTTCCGTTCGGTAGTAGATAGGATGGTGAGTTCGCAGGTAATCATAGGTGGGATAGGGGTTGGCGCGAAATTCTGGCGATCGCGGATTGAAGGGTAAAGGCATGTTTTCACTCATCTTTTATTCCTCAATCTGCAACAATATCGATAAGGGGAAATGACAGAGACCAGGTTACTGGCGATGCAAGGGCAGCATTGACATAACCGAGAAAGTAGTTAAGCTGTCCAGGAGGCTTATTTTCCCCATAGACCCGATCTAAATTTTCCTTCCAGAGGACAAACGTTCGCAGTGCTTGAAATCGCCTGCTTTGGGTAAATTGAATTTTCCAGCCTGCTTCCTCCACGTATTGCAGTAATTCCGAAACCGAACACATCAGCATCGACCCCCCAAACGTTTCCCTCTCTCCCAAGTAGTGGTCTCCAACGCAGTGGACTGAGATAATCATACGGGGAGCTAAGGAGCGCAGTTGTCGCAGCAGTTTCAGCTTGTCGCGAATATGGGAGAGGATTTCAATGCCAAAAATCAGGTCATACTTGCCCCCCAACTCATCTCGTTCCAAGTTTTTGTAGGATGCATTGAAACCCTGACTGCGGCAATAGTCTGCCTGGGTTTCGCTGAAAGAGATACCTTCTACAGAGCAATGACATTCGGTAATTAACATCTTGGTGACTCCTCCCCAACCGCAGCCAATATCTAATACATGGGAACCGGTCGTAATGTAGGGATAAAAATTCCGAATCGTTTGTTTCAAACCGGTTTCTAAATCTTCAGAACCACGAAAAAAACCACAATGGTACAGTAATTCCTCACCAATCACCTTTTGCCATTCGGCAACGGGTACGCTGCCATAAAAATCATTTAGATCGAGGTATTCTTCGAGATTGATGTTCATGATGTTATCCAGAGACAAACTTATGTTCAAACCAAAGATAGGCTTTAGCTTCTAGGGGAGATTGGGGACGGTAAACAAGTTTTAGGTGGCTTAATCGGCGATCGAAGAGAGTAAAGCACTCTTTCGACTGTAAAAGAGAAGCAACAATCAACTGACTGGGCCAAGATGCTTGAGCATTGACGGGAGTGGTTTGACCTGGCCAGGTTAACAATGCCTCTTGCTTTTCAGGCAAGCATAACCCTCGTTTGACTAAAAAATCTAAAAGCATAGCCCAGCGAGATTCATGAGGAGGCTGTCCGTGCAAAATACATTCTAATCCAATTTGGGGATAAATGAGCTGACCGACATCAAGACAGACGGTGAGGAGATCGACAAACTCTAACAACTGTTTCATCAAAGCTTGCAGTTCCTGGGTGTCCTGTTGCCAGCCAATCTCTTGTAAGTAGTCTACGAGTGCATCGGGTTGCAAATGTTTGACATTCACTCGTAAAGCAGGCGAGTTTCGAGAGAGCATTACACCAATATGGCTGACAAATACCCCATGGGGACAAGCTCTAAAGCACCGTTCCAGATTATCTTGCCACTTGTGCCAAACCGAACAATCTAGGAGTAAGTTTAGGGATTTTGTGGCAATGGCATAGGTATCGACAGTTGGATTCTTTTCTTGGGGAAAGCCGACAAAAATGGCGGGGAGAGGTAGAAAATCTGATGAGTTGTCGCGATCGTATTCCAACCAAATTTCTGGAATTTCATGAAGAGATAATTCCCATTGTGCCAGAAAATTCTGTAATTGCGACCATCTAGCATCCGTCGGTATGCTCTGGCCTGTAGCAATAGCCATTGCCTGTTGCAGCGATTTTAACTGACTCTCATCCCGGATAATACATTGTTGAAAATCCACCTGGGAAGTATCGGAACTCAGGCGACATTCAAACCCCCCTCGGAGAATCGGAGCCAGATTATCCGTTAATGCTTTTAATCCCCAGATTGCATCGGGTGCAACTAATTTTGGCACGAGATGGGGCAATAGTATATCGATAGACTCTGTTAGAGGTGAGTGCATGGTTTTCTTTGGGGTAGTAATATCAAACCGCAAAAACGTCCGATACAGAAATTACAATATCCGGAAATGCGAAGGGAGAAACAACTTCTGTTACTGAAAATTCTTGCCTTTCTTGATAGTCACTATCTTGAGGAGCGCGATAAACAATTAAGGTTTTATTCTGAATATCTACAATCCAATATTCGGGTATAGTTTCGCGGGCATAGAGTTCTTTTTTCGCTGAAATATCATAATTTCGAGTTGCTTTAGAGACTTCAACAACTAGCTCGATATTCTCAGGAAAGGGGTGATGGTCGATGTATTGCGATCGCGGCAGTTTAGCCACTACGATATCTGGTTCTGGCTCCGATTGAGATAATGTAATCGGTTTAGCTTCTCGAACATAGCCTCGTCCTGCGGTTAGCCTCTCCAGTATTTTCGCTAAGTTTTCTTCAAAATAAGCATGTTCCGTGCCTTGAGGAGACATTTCTACGATCGCTCCGTTAATTAATTCTACTCGGCGTTCTTTAAATAGACCGATCGCGACCATTTGATGGTACTCTTCCACGCTGAACTTGGCAATTTCTGGAGCTATCGCGGTCATCTTATCTTCCTCAATCTATTGTTCTTAGGAGCAGCCAGCTCACCCATAAAAAATCAAAATTACTCAGTGCGACGAACCAAGAATACCTTGCCATAGTTATCACCGGGAAAGTAACTATAACTGCCCATTTCAGTCGCAGTAAACTCGCGATTCTCTTGCAGAAATTCATCAAAAGCACGTTTCTCGCCTTTACCTCGATCTGCTAACCCTTGAAAATTCCATTCATCGAAAAAGATAATAGTTTTATCAAGGATGAGAGGCTTACAAAAATTGAGAGCCTCCTTTGCTGATGCATATAAATCGACATCAATCATGATCAAACTTGCCTTGCGTAACTTATGTTTCTGGATGAGGTCAGAATTTAGCGTGTCAGAGTATAACCCTTTGATTAAACTACATCGCGACCAATCAATGTTCTTAGCACTCAGAGACTCTACAACATAATTATAATCAATGGCAAAAAAACCTTGCGGCCATATTCCTTCTTCGTCATAGGGTAAGCCTTCAAAAGAATCAAATCCAAAAAGGCGAACGTGATTCAGCTTCGCCTTCAGTAATGCACTGTACATCAAAGAGAACGAAGTTCCCTGACAAACTCCAAATTCTAAATAGTCGCCAATATTTTCAGCCCCTAGTGCTTCTTGTAAATATTTAATCGCTGCCTTGTATTGCGGAAGCAGCTCGCGCTCGTTGACTAGTAACCCCAACTTGGGAAAACCCAATTGAGGAAAGAATTTACACATTACCCAACGATAACGCCTCCTTATATCCCCAGCCATTTGATAACGGATGTACCTGTAGGGAAATTTTAAAGTATCAATCAGCGTCATAATTTCTGTCGATCGCGTCATCTAGAGTTAGAATGAGTTTTCGTTGCGCTCTCGTCTCTGAATCAGGTATTTTCAGTTTGCTATTCATGACAGATTCCAATTGTCTCTAATGTTGGGCAAAAACTAGACATCTTTTTCTAGAGGTGGGATTTTATCGCTCTCAATGGTGATAACTCTTCCATCTTGCCAAATACTAATGGATTCGCCCAGTTTCCGATGTTTCTCGATCGCCTCGGCAATAGCTTGTTTCACGCCAGCATCAATTTTCTGATGTAGGGGAGAAAGAGTTGGATTTTTAGGATTCATCGATATCTCCAATAATTGCACTCCAGGTTTCAGATGGAATGACCTCATTTAGTTTCTAGTAAATTTCTGGCTCGCTGTCGTCGCTCAACATTAATCGGACTATTGCGAATATCAGCTTCGGCAAGGGCGATCGCTTCATCGAGCAGCATATTCACATCATCAAACATTAGACAGATCTCTCGCCAGCGAGCAATAGACCTTGTTCTTGTCTCCGGATCGGGGATTTGGGGTTGGCTATTCATGAGTACATTTCTCTGACTTCGTTATACGAGCCGCATCTGCTGTAATCGCGTCGCACAATTGAGGCAATGCGTCCAAACTATCGCGACGAGTCACGTTTCGCAGGGGCACTCTCTTCGCGACTTGGCTCAGAGCCACAAACTCTTGGGCTTGCTTATCTGTATCTAATTTTAAGAAGGTTGCCGATCGCTGCTTCATCAAGGTTACCACTGCCATGGCTGGAGGAATAGACTCAATGACCGGTGCTGCCAATCCCGGTTGCCGTTCTCCCAGAACGTAGATAGCAGCTAAAGGAAGGGGTTCCTTCTGAAATTGCCACGGGCTTTGATTGGCTACAGGTTCATCACTGCTATAAGTCAGATCGATAAAGCGCTTTTCGGATAAGCGCAGCACGCGCGCCAAGCCTTCTTCCGAGCCGTAGAGGGCGTTAACCGACTCCGGCCACAGTCGCAGACGGGGATAGCCGGGGTGGACGAGGAAATGATCCGATGATTCGGTCAGAAGAGCGACATCATCGGAAAGAATGGGGTATCCTTGTCCGGCAAGAGCGGCTGCTGTTGTCGATTTACCCGCTCCTGAATCGCCCAAAATCGCGATCGCCTGCTCACCCACTGCCAACACGCAACCATGCAGACAAACCTTTCCCTGCAACCGCAGGGCCAACTTCAACACTGACCCCAGCAACAACACCGTCACATCTTCTATAATCGAATTCGTCCAATTGGGCGAACTAATGCGACTGCCATCGGCTTCGAGCTGGAGATCGATTGGCTCCATGTATTCGTTACCGCGATACCAAAAGTTGAAATAGCTGCTTCCATCTGCACGAGAGCGTTTTTCAATCTGAGAGTCAAAATTAGCAGGCCCCTGTGGATGGAAGGGAACCCTGCCAATGGCGGAATCGGATTCGGGAGCATCTTTCAAATCCACCCAGATATCGACAGACATATCATTATCGCAAGCCAATAGCCCCGGCAAGGATTGATTGCTCGCCAGGGTTAAGCCGTAAACTTGGTAGGTGAAGATTTGACCACCGTTACGGGGAATGCTCATAGGAGATTGAGAAGAGATTCGACTTTGGGTTCGGGGTCGATCGCGATCGCCTGGCTCCTAGAGCTTCGTTTTTGGCGATCGCTCAACCCCTAAGCTTGAAATATTGGGTCGATGAGACTAACTGATCTCATTTTCCTGGATTCTTTACGATCCAGCAGCAACATAGCTATTCGGAAATGCACCGCCATCAAAACTGCTATTGCCAGCAAAAGGCGAGGTTAGCGTCAGATCGCTGACACTCCCAAACTTCTTCAGTTTGGGAGTATGGTATGGACGGTTGTTGGCAAGATTTGCTTGATTAGAATCGGTTGCAGACATGGTAGTTTACTTCAGATGGGGTTAACGCAAGAGTTTTCACCAGCAATTATAGTTGATGATACTCCACAATGGACATTAATCAAGGTTTTGGTGGTGCAGCCAATAGGCTAATTGCAGGGCTGGAATCGTCTGGTTGTAGTTCGTAGGGGTGAGTTCGGCTAAAGTCTTCCATCTGAATAACAGAGCTTCTGGATTAATGTAGGGAGTCAGAGTGGGCAAAGTTGCCAATTCCACTATCCAGGGTTGAATCCCTCGCTGCTGCATGAGGTTGTAATGGGGAAATCCTCTCAGGGGTGTTTTGGGTCGCTCTCGCACGGAATCTGGCAACAGACCTCGCATCGCTTCCCGCAGCAAGAATTTATTCTTAAACCAAGGTTCTGGTGGAACTGAGAGTAGGTAGAGTACCAGAGATACATCAAAAAAGGGATAGCGAACTTTAACCGGAAACCCACTAAACCCCGGATCTCCCCAAGCAAAAATATTCGACCATAAAGGAGCCGTTTCCATCCCATAGCGTTCGAGTTCCGGTGAAGCGGTTAATCTCTCTTGCAGTCGTGCCTGCATTTGCATTCGTTCAGCAAACTCTGGGTTCAACCAGTCGGGAAACTCCTTCTGTGGCGGCTTGCGGCCAGTAACGTTCGACTGTGGTTGTTGCCCACTTTGCCGCCACTGACGTAATCGAGTCCGCAACCGCACCCGCGCACGAAGCAAACGGATATAGTCCCGGATAGTATGCGGATTCTGTAGCGACTTACCCTGGGAAGAAGGTGGCGGATGAAATGCTGGATCGCCACCAAACCCAGCCAGCAGTACCCGACTGTACCCGGCTACGCGGCGCATCGTTTCCAGTTCAGCAGTTTGGTTAGCAATGAGTAGGGGTTCGGGACAGAGATATTCGGAATTGTCCTCCGGAGCTTGCTGAATATAGTCTTCAGCCACGACGTACTCTATGGGGAAGCCGGCCATTTCGGCAACTTGGGTGGCATAGTCTCCTTCATCGTCGGGAATCAGATGTTGGTAAACAATGGCATATCCGCGAAAGTCAACAGGCGCACCCGTTTCGGTCATTAATTTATAAGCCGTGGCTGCAATACTGGTGGAGTCCATTCCTCCACTTAAATGGGTTCCCGCACTGTTAGTCCGCAGTCGGTCTGCCACTGAGCGCTCGAATAACTCCCGAAAGTGTTCGATATAGTCCTCTGGACGCTGATAATTGAGGTATTCCACCTCTTCAGGTAATTGCCAGTAACGCTGAATGCGAACTTGACCTTTGGAGTAAGTCAGGGTGTGAGCGGGAGGCAGCTTGTGGATATCGGCAAACGTGGTGGTCGCCCGATCCATATTCATGCTAAAGAGGAGGTAATCGGCGATCGCGCTCTCATTGAGCTTATCCGATACTCTAGGATGAAAGCGCACGGTATTCAGATGATTGCTAAACACCAGAGTTTGACCCATTTGTGCATAATAAAACGGAACAATCCCAAACTGGTCTCTAGCACAGAACAAGCGCTGCTGCTGACTATCCCAAATGGCAAACGCAAAATCTCCACTGAGTTGTTCTAAACAAGCATCTCCCCAAACCCAGTAGCCATGCAACACCAGATCAACATCAGGTGCATCGTTCTCTAGATTGCGTCCACAAGCACGCAAGCGGTCAATTAGCTCCTGACGGCGATCCAAACGGATATCCCCAGTAATCCAAACTTTTCCATTTAAACCGAGAGGTTGCTGTTCATGTTCCGATTCCCAAGTCGTCCGCAAGAGAGCATGACCCAAACCCACATAACCCTCACTCCAGATATTCTGAGCATCAGGAGCTTGAGGTCTCATCAAATCGGTCATTTGCTGTAAAAGATTGGCATCAATGGGTTGACCGTCCCCATTGACAATACCGACAATACCACTCATAAAGTCATATACTACGTTTGACTTGCTATTCAATTAAACCAAAATTTGTACCATGTTCGATCAATTAACCCTGTTTGAGCGCTTAGGTGTCTTTATACTGATGCATGAAGTGAAGCCAGTGACAGCCGGTGAGAGGTTTACGATTGTCAGTTGGTTCTTGGGAGAAGAATAACACGGATGCAATTTCAATTACAACTGCTCAAAAATCTGAAAAGAGCGATCGGTCTAGTTTGGCGAAGTACACCATTTTGGACATCTTGTACGATTATTCTCGTGTTTTTACAAGGTGTATTACCCTTAGCCTCCCTGTATTTAATGAAGTTACTCATCGATACCGTGACTGCGGGTATTGGCAATGGCATGTCTGCCTTGTATGATGTCCTGAAGATCGTTCTTCTGGTGGGAATAACGGCACTCATCACCAATCTTTTACGGTCTTTATCGGGATATGCGACCCAAGCTCAATCCCAGATTGTTACTGATTTTGTCAATGATATTTTACACAGTAAATCCGTTGAACTTGACTTAGAATATTACGAAAACGCTAATTTCTATAATTCCCTGCACCGCGCTCAACAAGAAGCCAGCTATCGACCGCAAAATTTACTGAATAATTTGCTACATTTGGCTCAAAATGCGATTTCTCTGGTGGCGATCGCCGGATTACTGCTTTCCCTCCATTGGTCGATTAGTATCGTCTTATTAGCCGCAGCACTTCCAGTCTTATTCGTTCGCTTACAGCAGAGTAAAATACTCTATCGACAGCAAAAAACTTGGACAGCAAAAGAACGTATGGCCTGGTACTTTCACTGGATGCTGACCATCGAAAGTTATGCCAAGGAAGTACGGCTATTCGATCTCGGAGCTTTATTCCGAAAACGCTACCATAACCTAAGACAGGACATTCGTCAAGAAAAGTTAGCTCTAGCTCGAAAACGGGCGATCGCCGATTTTTTAACTCAACTCAGTGGAATTCTCGCTCTTTTTGCCGTATTTAGCCTTATTGCCTATCAAACCATTCAAGGACAGATCACCCTAGGAAGTTTGGTGATGTATTATCAAGGTTTTCAACGGGGACAGGCATTTTTAGGCCAACTTCTGTCTAGTTTTGCCGGTTTATACGAAAATAGTTTATTTCTCTCCCATCTTTACGAATTCCTGGACTTAAAACCCACGATTGCTAATCCGATCTATCCCCAATGGGTTCCCCAACCCATCAAACAGAGCTTGAAATTTGAAAATGTTTCTTTTCAATATCCCCATAGCAGTCGTCCCTTACTCCAAAACATTAATCTCACCATTCCCGCAGGAGAAACAGTTGCCTTAGTCGGAGAAAATGGAGCCGGAAAAACCACCTTAATTAAATTATTATGTCGCCTCTACGATCCGACTTACGGACGAATTACCATTGATGGCATTGACTTACAGGAATTCAATGTTGTAGATTGGCGACGACAAATTAGTGTGGTATTTCAAGATTATGTCCGCTACAGTTTAACCGTTCGAGAAAATATTGGTTTGGGAAATATTGCCCACATGGACAATGATGCTGAGATTATCGAAGCCGCCCAAAAATCAGGAGCAGAGAAGGCAATTTATGGACTTCCTAAAGGCTATGATACCATGTTAGGAACCCAATTTGAGGAAGGAGAAGAATTGAGCATTGGGGAATGGCAAAAAGTAGCGATCGCTCGCGCCTTTTTGCGTCATGCTCAACTGCTAATTCTCGACGAACCTACCAGCGCACTCGATCCTGAAGCAGAATATGAAGTGTTTGAAAAATTTCGTCAACTGATTGAAGGAAAAACAGCTATTCTGATCAGCCATCGCTTGTCTACGGTTCGGATGGTCGATCGCATCTTTGTTTTAGAAAAAGGTAGAATTGTAGAAACGGGTTGCCACGAAGAGTTATTACAGCTCGGTGGAACTTATGCCCGTTTATTTTCTATTCAATCCAAGTATTATCAATAAAATTAACCTTTGAATAAACTCCAGAGAGACGATATTTTTTCTTTGCTGATTTTATGTTTTCCGATTAACCTGACAATTCTCAGGGGATAATAGAGAAAAAACAAAAGATCGGGCAGGGGAAATAATTCTCGATCTCTTGCATTCACATGAAAAATAATCTTTAGCAAATATTGCAACCTACTCCATAAAGTGTTTTCTCTTCTCTCCCACAAACTGATAATCAAGAAGATATAGCCATATTCCATGTTTTTATGATACATATACTCTTCATGTTGCCGGGCAACTTTCACCACTTCTGGAAACTGCTTCAGCTTTTCTGAAAATCTTTCAGGAAGGGAAATTTGTAGATAGGTTTGGGCGATCGCAATTCCTAGCAAAAATACGCGATCGTTCTCATCCGTTCCACATTGAGCGATGACTTCCTGCCAATTTGCTTCTGGATAAGTCTGAATTAAGGCTCCAAAATCACAGATTCTTTTTAATGAATTCCAACTGTCTTTTGCTCCCTGGAGATAACCAAGAGCGAGACAATTTTCTGGAGAGAATGTGGCGACTTCTTTACCCGAAAGAGATAAAGTTTGCAAGTTATCGAAAAACGATTCCGTCTCGATCTGTAGATAAAAGTTTTGTGGCGTTAACTTATAATGCAGGTCGATGTTGACTCGGCCATCGGGTAACACCATCTGAGCTTCTCCAATACTCTCTTCAAGTCCACCAAAGTGTTTGTCATAATACCCTTGCTCGATCAGTACATCTTTAGCTTTAGAATAATCTTCAGGACGCACTAAAACATCCAAATCAGAAAACTCTCGAAGTCCCATATTGCCATAGGCTAAGTGTGCCCAGATTGGCCCCTTAAAAGGAATAGCTTGGATACTATGTTCTGCAAATAATTTAAGCACTTGTAACAATTTATTGGTCAAAAATAAATTATACGTCATCCGTTTTTGAGCTTCGTTTTCTATTCTCTCAAATACAGATAAAGGCACACCCTCTGACTGATTTTGTTTTAGGGTTCGATAGAGCAGCATAAATACATTCTGCCTCACTGCATTTTGAACCAGAATATCCCAATCTAAATCAGTTCTTAGCAAATCTTGAACCTCAGAAGCCTTGGCTGAATTGAGTTGGTAACGAATACAGCACAACAGTAATTGATTTTCAGGCGAATACATTTTAGTGGAACTGGATATTGGCAAGTCTATAGATTGTTTTTCTATGTCTTTAATCATGAGTTAAGCTGTGAAATTTGACCGTTACTCTAGAATAGCACTAAGGGCTGTTAACTTTTGGTGCCCTTTTGTGACGAGTATGATTTTATAGGGCTTTGGATCGTCGCGGACATGAAACACACTGCTATGAGGTACACTGTTGATTTACAGTTTTTAGGATTATATAGCTAGTCTAAATGAGTTGTACAACGGGAAATGCCCTCTCCCTTTCATGTCCGCTTTGCGGAAAATCAGGAATCCCACGGGAGAGGGACTTTTTCCCCCTTCTCCTGCGGGAGAAGGGGGTAGGGAGATGAGGGGCAGCCATTACACAACTCATTTAGGTTTGCTATACATTAAACTTGAAATTTGGAGTACCCATATCAACTCAGGGGAGATCGTACAGTGAAAAAAGAGTCTTTCGGGTGGTTTCGTCGCCTGCGTCAAAATAATCAACAGTTTGCCGTTATTGGGTTGGGACGGTTTGGGCGAGCGGTTTGTGGAACCCTATATAATATGGGTTATGAAGTTATGGGAATTGATTCGAGCGAACAGCAAGTGAATCAGGCGATCAATAGTCAAATTGCTACCCATGTATTGACTTTGGATTCTACCGATCCGATGGCCCTGAAACAGGCGGGTGTTTTTGAGTTTGATACGGTGATTGTCAGTATTGGTAATTATGTGGAAGAAAGTGTGATTACGACATTGAATTTGAAAGAGGCTGGGGTGAAGTTTGTGGTAGCGAAAGCGTCTTCTAAAATTCATGATAAATTGCTCAATAAGGTGGGAGCGGATTGGGTGGTTTTCCCGGAATATGAGATGGGCTGTAATTTAGCGATTTCTTTGACGAAACCGAATATCTTGGAGCGGGTAGAACTCGATCCAGATAATAGTATGGTGGAATTGTTAGTTCCGGAAGAGTTTGCTGGCAAAACTCTTTTAGAGTTGGATTTAAGAAATGAGTATGGATTGACGGTGATTGCGATTAATCATCAGGGGAATAAGTTGGAGGTAAATCCTCAAGCGAATCAACGGATGGAAAAGGGTGATTCAATGGTGTTAATTGGCCATAATAAATCGATTAATCGGTTGCCAATTTAGGAATTTTAAAGGCAGTAAAAATCATGTATATTATTGGTTTGATTAGTGGTACATCGGCAGATGGAATTGATGCGGCGCTGGTGGATATTTCTGGAGAGGGATATGATTTAAAGGTGGATTTAGTGGCAGGGGAAACCTATGCTTATGGGGAGGAATTGCAACGGGAGATTTTGGCGATCGCCTCTGGCACAGCTCTCTCCCTTCCCCAACTCGCCACCCTCGATGACCGTATTGCCCACGCCTTTAGCCAAGCTGCGCTTAACATACAGCAAGGGCATCCCCCCGCCCAACGGATCGCCTCCCACGGGCAAACCGTCTTCCATCGTCCCCCCCATGGAGGACTCGGCTACAGTCTGCAACTCGGACGCGGAGAGGCGATCGCCTACAATACCCGTATTCCCACCATTAGTAATTTTCGCCAAGCCGATATCGCCGCCGGTGGCCATGGGGCCCCCCTCGTCCCCCCCGTAGATGCCTGCCTCCTCAGCCATCCCACCCACAGCCAATGCATCCAGAATCTAGGCGGCATCGGCAATCTAACCTATCTACCCGCCAATAGTCATCAACACCTCGACCAAGTGCGGGGATGGGATACCGGCCCCGGTAATAGCCTCCTAGATCTCGCCGTAGAGCAGCTCACCAACGGCGCTCAACACTATGATAATCAGGGCGCTTGGGCCGCCAGTGGAACCCCCTGCCAACCCTTGGTAGACCAGTGGATGCAAGACCCCTATTTTCAGCAACCGCCCCCCAAATCCACCGGCCGCGAATATTTTGGGCTAGACTTCTGGCAGCGCTGTTGGCAACAGAGCCAAGCTTACGATCTCTGCGATGCCGATCGCCTAGCCACCCTGACAGAATTTACAGCCATTTCTGTGGTGCAAAACTATCGCCAATTTCTGCCCCAGATGCCCGATCGCGTGCTACTGTGTGGAGGAGGCAGTCGTAATCTCTACCTCAAAGACCGCATTCAACACCATCTGAACCCCATTCCAGTCCTCACAACTGAAGAAATGGGCTTAAATGCCGAATTTAAAGAAGCGATCGCCTTTGCCGTCCTCGGCTATTGGCATCATCTCGGTCTACCCGGTAATCTGCCCCAAGTCACCGGAGCCAACTCTGGGCAAATTTTGGGACAGTTGCACCCCGTTGGAAGCGATCGGACAACAATGTTATGATCCCTCACAGGCTCATAAGCAGTGTTGCTTAAAACTAGAAACGATCTGAGACAAGAATTTAGAGGCGATCGAAGTGGCTCATACATTCTTAATGGAACCCGGACGCTGGACACTCGAAGGAAACTGGCTAGAAAAAGATGGCCTGCCGATCGCCATCCGAGGCGCAACCCTAGTACGGTGGTCTCAGGATAACTGGTTTACCATGGTCATGAAACTCACCTTTACCGACAGCGATCGCTCCCCCATCTCCTTTCAGTACAAAGGCCGTCTCGACAGTGGCGAACGCCAATATACCTTCGTCCTTCAACACAGCGTCCTCGGAAAAGTCGAAGGAGAAGGTTGGGTAGCTCCCGACTCCATCATTCAGCGCTATTGGGTTCTCGGAGACAAAGAACGGCGCAGCAGCTTTGAAACCCTCTATCGCATCGACTACGACACCTATCATCTCTCCAGTGCAGTCATGGCAGGACATTACTTAACCAGTGCCATGGAAGCTCGACTCGAAAGGCAAACCGAAAGCTAATCTCAAAGCTAATCTCAGTGAACCTTTACGAACTCAAGCTACAATTGAAAGTAAAGGTGGAAATCCTAGAAACCCTTAACTATCCAACCAACACTCTAAATCAGTTCATGAATTTAGAGTAGACGGTAAAATCCGATAGGATCAGCAGAATTTGGATGAGGTGCATTTGCTCTCCTTACCGATACCGTCCTCAACTATACTAAATAATTCGATTTCATTCGAGTATCCCGGTGTAACGTCTAATGAGTGACCCCAATATTGGCCGTGTTTTATTTAATCGCTATGAGCTTGTTGAACTCCTCGGTAAGGGAGCAATGGGGAAAGTCTACCTAGCCAAAGATGCCAGAGTCGGCGGAGTATTGGTTGCCGTTAAATTTCTCTCCCAAGCCCTTCTCAATAAAAAAATGCGCGATCGCTTCGAGCGAGAAGCCACCACCTGCGCCCTCCTCGGACAACATAGCCTCCACATTGTCCGCGTCATGGACTATGGCGTAACCGACGAAATCCCCTTCTACGTCATGGAATACCTCCAAGGAGACAGCCTCAGCGATGTCATCCGCGAAGACAACATCAAACTAGAACGCTTCTTAAGTCTAGCCCGACAAATTGCCCTCGGCTTACAATGCGCCCACGAAGGCATTCAAAAAGACGGCAAAACCGTCCCCATCGTCCATCGAGACATCAAACCCAGCAATATCCTCGTCACCCAAGATTCTAGTTTTGGGGAAATGGTGAAAATTCTCGATTTTGGCATTGCCAAACTACTCCAAGAAGAAACAGCCGGACAAACCAACTGTTTTATGGGGACTTTAGCCTATTCCTCCCCCGAACAAATGGAAGGCAAAGAACTCACCAGCAGCTCCGACCTCTACAGCTTAGGGGTGATGATGTTCCAAATGCTCACCGGTCATATGCCCCTGACCGCAGAAACCCATACCTTTGGCGCATGGTATAAAACTCATCACTTCCAAACCCCCCGCTCCTTTGAATCCGTTGCCCCTTATCTCAAACTGCCTTCAGAACTGAAAAGCTTAGTCTTTCGATGTTTAGCCAAAAAACCCAAAGAACGGCCCCAGAGTGCGCGAGAAATCGTCCAAACTCTAGAACAACTAGAAAAAGATCACAAAAATCTCCACAGCTCCCCAAAACCTACCGAAAATGGTAAGCAACCCTCCTCTACTTCCCCACCCGCTCAAAAAACTCCCTCTACCCCTGTCGATCCTTCTCCCGCCGTTAAACCCACTTCTTCAACCCAAGTTTCTCCTAACCGTAGTCTTGGAAAAGACACCGGAAAATTGCAAGTGATTGAGACCACACCGGCCATTGATATGATCTGTTGGGAACAAACTTGGCCGAAAGGCAAACCCCTGGCTCAAATTGTCTTTCCGCAAGTTTTGCAAACTCAAACAGAACAATCTGTAGTCACCCTGTGGGCAATGCTGAAAAAAAAGGAAATCGAACAGCGACAAATCAGCCGACTATACAATAAAACCTATAAAAATTTCTTGTATTCTGTTTCTCCCCATCCCATGATTTTGTGGCTCACCGTTTTATACGATCCCAAACAGGGGCCCAGATGGTTGAGATATTATATGGATCTCAAAAGTAATAAAGGTAAGCGTTTAGCTAATCTATTAGCCCATACAGGGCGTTACTGCTTGTTATTTTTTGCCTTAGAAGAACCCGGCCGTTGTGCTGATGTGATTAATATAGATGTTAACTATTCCCAACGGCAAAGGCTACAAGATTGGGCAAGCGCCAGTGATTCTCTGGCTGGCGGTCAACCGACACGCAGTAAAGAACTATTGCAAAAAGAATTTGAGAAACTCCAACCCCAAATTATGATGAAGTTGGAAGCTGGAGTTCCAGATTCTTCCTTTTAGGGTTTGCCAGTTAGTGTTTAGGAGAGAAGTAAATAATTGGATGCCAACTCCGACGCAAGATTTGACTGCTCACACTGGGGGATGACCATTCCAGAATTTTGTTTCTGCGACTTGACGAAACGGCGATCGCACTAATATCATGCATTAAAGCTGACTCAAAAATCTGAGGAATGATTTCCCCTTGGCGAACTTCAAGCTCTACTTCTAAATTCAGACTCGACAAGTCTTCCTTGGCTTTTTCCAGCTCAGTGTGCGCTTTCTCCAACTCATAATTCACATCTTTATATTCTCTCCGGCTCCCTTCTTCAACTACCCAGACAAGTAGCAATTTTTCTAGGGAGTTTTCTGGCCGGCTTTGGGCATAGTCCTTAACTCGCTTTAACAAGTATTGGGCACTCGGACTGCCATCATAGGTGAGCATTAAATACCGAAATAGATAACGACACCGCAGATCTAATTCTTCAGAGGTATAGGTCGAAATCAGTTGGGGACGCAAAACCATAATCGGGATATCCGTATGTTCGGCTAAACTCCGACTGGTACTGCCAAAGATTTTTTCATCCATGAGAGTATGGATATTCGCTCCCATGATAATCACATCAGAATTGTGTTTTTTGGCGACATCCAGAATTGTTTCATGGGGTTTGACTGAAGGAACAACTTCACCCTTGATTTCTAGACTATCAGGAATATTCGGACGCAGCACAGATAATTGAGATTTTGCCCATTCAATCTTTTCATTATCTGCTTTAGGAATGATTCCTTCTAAAGCCACACAATGGGTAAATACAATTTGCTCTAAACCACTTTGAGCAAGAGCGGGAACTGAGTTAACCAGACGATATAATCCATCCGATAAATCCGTTGAGATTAAAGCACGCTTGAACATAAGGGGTAAGTGTAATACCGAAGTGTTAATCTACCCTTACCCTAGCACTCTCAAGAGGGAGTTAGACGCAGGATTGAACAAATCTTGAGCTTCACCTTCTGAATAGATACGATAAGTTATCCTGAATCTAATCTAAACCCCACTCGTGTTTGAGAACTTCCTGATACATGCTTTCTCGCAGCATCATCTGTTCATAGAGCTTCACCAGGAATTCCTGAGCTTGCTCGCGACTCATCTTCTCCACTTGGGTTTGGAAAGACCGAAGGCTAAATTGTTGTTCTAGGGAGAGTTGCATGGGTTCGTTCATTGAAGACTCCTCAATTTAGATTCAGTGGGACTAAGAAGAGCGAGAAGTGTTTTACTTCTGCTTCATGTTACGAAATATAACAAATATTTGACAGATTGGCCACCTTAGTTTCCTGCCTTGAGTGATGTTGTAGCAAGTTCACAGAAGTAAAAATGCTCACGATGAACAAATCCCTAGTTTTTCATCTGGGGATGGGGGGATGGAAGGGATGGAGGGATTAAGTCCTATTCACTTTCTAGAACAACAATAGTGACGGTGATATTATCGCGTCCGCCTTTTTCTTTGGCCTGTTCAATTAATTTCTGTCCGGCCATGTCACAGGCACGAATCGATTTGAGGGTAGAGGCGATGGTTCCGTCGGGGAGTTCTTCGGTTAAGCCGTCGCTACAGAGGAGGAGGCGATCGCCCCCTTGTAACTCGATGGGGTCTACATCAATATCTTCATCTTGGGTATCTTCCCGTCCCAAACACTGGGATAACACATGCCTCCAGGGATGGGTGCGCCCTTGTTCGGGGTCGAGGACTCCCGAAGCCATGGCTTTAGCCACCCAAGTATGATCGAGGGTTATCTGTTGTAGAGTATGGCCCCTGAGTCTATAAAGACGGGAGTCACCAATATGAGCCACCCAAGGTTCTTCCCTCTCCTGCTCTGGGGATTTGCGGAAGAGCAGGACTACGGCTGTCGTTCCCATATCCGAGCGTTCGGGATGTTGGCGCTGGTCTTCAATAATGGCATCATTGGCTTTTAAGAGGGCTGCCTTCAACAAGCGATCGGAAGACTTATCGGAGTCCCAATGGGCTAAAAGATACTCCTTAATGGTTTTGGTGGCCAACTTACTCGCTTCTTCGCCACCAGCATGGCCGCCCATACCATCGGCAACAATAAAAAATCGACCTTCCGGGTCATTATAGAAGTCATCTTGGTTAACAGAACGGACTCGCCCCGTATCAGTTAGACCCGTGAAGATGCGTTTCATAAGTTTGCTGACCACAACAGTAAGTAAGGGATGGGTATGAAGAGATTTCTCCCCTCTGATTGTAACCCCTGGTGGGGGATTTTGGATTAAGGCATTCGATCAAAACGATTAATGCGCCGCAGGAGACGGAATAACATGATTGCTAAGGCGATCGCCAACACAGCCACCACTACAGCCAGTCCGAGTTTATCGGCACTCAGTAAAATCGCCGCCGCAATGGTCAAGCCACTAATCAAAATACCATAGGTATTCACCAAACTCATACTACTAATGCGTCTGAGGATGCGATCGCTCTCCGTTGCTCTCACCCGCAGGCGAATATCCCCCTGCTCCAACTTATCCAAAGCATCCTCTAAACGCCGGGGCAACCCCAAAGCCGTATTACTCATCTGAGTCGCTTGGCGACTGAGTTCGCCCAACAAATCATTTCCTGGCGATCCATTTCCACTATTCATAAGCTCTGTTGCAAAGGGTCTAGCTACTTCCATAAAATTAAACTCTGGGTCAAGACCTTTACCCACTCCTTCCAAGGTTGAAAACGCTCGCATCACGAACGTAAAGGTTGCTGGGAACCGGAAGGGTTGATCGTAGGCAATCTCATAGAGATCGTCACTAATTTGACTCACGGACTGGGTTTCAAAAGGCTGATCCATAAAATGATCCAACATATATTGGATCGATCGCCTCACCGGCCCCGTATCCCCAGTTGGGGCCAGTGCCCCCAAAGCAATCAAAGAATTCATCACCCGATTCCCATCTTTCTGGGCAATGCCAAAAAACGTATCTAACAGTTTTTCACGGGTAACCGCCTGAATTTGGCCCATCATGCCAAAATCATAAAAAATCAGCGATCCATCTGGACTCACGGCAATATTACCCGGATGGGGGTCAGCATGGAAAAACCCACTATAGAGAATTTGCATTAAGTAGGCTTTTGCTCCCAACTGAGCCAACTGTTTCCGGTCTAGGCCGGCTGCTTCTAAGGCTTCATACTGACTAATTTTAATCCCCGGAGCATATTCAAGGGTTAAGACACGGGGAGAAGTATAGCGCCAATAGACTCTGGGCACTTTCACCCAATTTTCTTGGCGGAAGTTGCGCCGAAAGGTATCTGCATTACGACCTTCATTGAGATAGTCAATTTCTTCCCACAAAATGCGGCAACATTCGTCATAAATGCCGAGCCAGTCTCGTCCCTTGCCCCAGTCGGGATGATTTTGGAAATAGCGGGCAATCCCTTTGAGAATTGCTAAATCGATGGTAAAGAGTTGTCGCAAACCGGGCCGCTGGACTTTAACGACCACTTCTTCGCCACTATGGAGTTGGGCACGATGAACCTGGCCTAAACTGGCAGCAGCCATAGGGATAGGGTCAAAACTGCGGTAGAGGTCTTGAACAGACTTGCCTAGGTCTTCTTTGATAATGCTTTCGGCTTTTTCATAGCTAAAAGCCGGTACGCGGTCTTGGAGTTTGGAGAGTTCTTCTACATATTCAAGGGGGAATAAGTCCGCACGGGTGGAGAAGAGTTGGCCGAGTTTAATAAACGTGGGCCCTAGATCGAGGAAGGTATCCCGAATCCAAATGGCTTGCTGTCGCCGTCTTTTTTGGATTTTTTCCTCGGTCATACCGCCTTGGTAACTCCAGGCTTTACCATTGAGCCATAGAGAGCCTAAAAACAGCCAGAAGAAACTCCAAATATCAAGAAAACGACGGTTTCGGGAATATTTGGGGCGATTCCAGCGATAGGATTTGCTGCTATAGCCTTGTTCCATAACACTGGAGGGGGAAAGGGCTGATGGGTTGTCGGATAGGTTAGAGAGCGCAGATACAGAGGTCATCAGTGGGCGATTGATGGGTTGGTTTTTAGGTGGAACGGGAGCGATATTTTTGCAGTTCAGAACGCAGTTGGGCAATTTCGGCCCGCAAATCATCTAGGGTTTCTTGCAGGTCACGGGTAGGGGTATTGGGTTGTCCAGGAGTGGGGGAAGGGTTGCCGTTGCGGGCGGCGGATTCTGCTGCTGTTGCCCGGTCTAAGACCATTTGTGGGAAGTTTTTCAGCCTCTCTTGTTGTTCTGCGTCTGCTTTGCCAAAGTTACTGAGGGCATGGGTTAGGGTGTATTCGACTTCTTCGGCGATCGCCTCGGATAGGGCGCGACCGACAAAGAAGGCATGGAGTGGGCTGTTACTCATGGAAGGATGCTCAATTCAAGTTTGTTTACAAAAATTATAATAACGTTGGTTCTTTTCAGAATACAGAACAATGGGCAGAATTGTCAGGTTGGGAGATGGGGAGATGGGGAGATGGGGGGATGGGGCTATAACTGGCTGAGGTGTTTTAAGATTCGTAGCACTTCGTAGAGTTGATTACCGCGATTGCGAAGACTGAAAACATCTGATAAAGCATAGCGGTTGATTTCGCCCCGGACGAGCTTGATAAAAATAAAGCTGCCTCCTGTAGCAATCATACCAAAACAGGGGCGTTCGGGGTGAGGACTGGCGAGCATGTAGACGAGGATCTGGGGGAGGGCTTCTTCGATGGAAAAGGCAGCTTTTTTGGATTCGATCGCCACGATCCAAAATTGTTCTTTCAAAATCAAGGTATCAATTCGACCCTTGATGATTACGCCATCGTCTTCGGCGCTAATCTCTATGGGTTCTTCGCTTTTGATATAGAAGGGGGAGATATAGAAGTTGCCGATGAATAGGATGGGGTCTAATATCGCCATTCTAACGACATTTTCGAGTAAGGGGGGATGGTTGAGGAGGTTAATGTAACCCGCTTTGACTTTATCGAGGAGTTGGCGATCGCTCGGAGAAATATCGGGTAAATTTTCTTGCCATTCGGGGAAAAAGTTTTCATCTTCAGTTAAAGTTAAGCCAAAGCGATCGATCAGGTCTCTGAGGGTGATGGTTTGTGCGGATAAGGTTTCAGTCATCATAGCGCTGAGGGTTTATCCTAATTCTAACTTTGCCTATCGGGACTTAAGGCATATCCTTGAAAATAGGGCGTAAATCCCATTGATCTTCACAGTCATATCCTTTGTCTATCCACTCTTGTAAATTAGCATCGACTAGAGGATAGAATTGGTTACAGGTGGGTTGATAAAATTGGCTAATTCCTGCCCAAATGAGGCTACGAATGACATCTAATGTGGTTTTTAAACCCGATTCAGTATTACCGGGAATTCCTTTTTCTTTGACGGTATAAGTTTCCATCCAAATGCCATGACTGCCGAGGATGATTTGTCCTAACCATTGGGCGCGGGGGAGGTGACGGGCAGAGGTAATCATTTGCACATGATGAACGCCCCATTGTTTAAGAATGGGTAAAGTATAGTAAAAATTCTCAAAGGTAGAATTGGCACAACGTTCTAACCAGATTCGATCTTGAGGGGAAGCATTCACTTCAAAGAGGCGTAAAATACAAGGATCGTCGGCCCCTTGGGAGATTAAAATGGGAATGTTGGGATGATCCTTAGCGACTTGGGTGATATGTACTTCCCGGCGAATACTGCCCCCTAACATTAAATAGGCATCGAGGGGGGATTGGGAAGCCGCAGAAAGTTTTTGGGAGGTGGCGATCGCCCACCCACTGACAACCACTACAATCAGGCTAAGGAGTACCCAAGTGCCCAACCGCCGCCAACGACGCAGTACAGGAGAGCCTAGTTGTGCCCAAATCTTCATCACTATCTCCATAGGATTGGCTAGGGGGATGCGATTTGAGTATAGGCGATCGCCATTTTCCTTAGCCGATGTAAAGTTATGTTATGTTCCCTGGTGGCAATTCGGGAAAAGTGTCACACAATAGGGAAAGTGAGTGATTTATCTTGAAGTAGAATCAAAGCGCTCTCCTTAAGCATTTTGCATTCTTCGATCAACTGAGTATCCCTGTCCACTGGATCGGTTGATGGGTAAAACGGAAGATCAAGATAGACTAGGACAGCTCACTCTCTAACCTCGATCGCGGCTAATCCCAATGAACTGGTATAAAAATTGTTTAAAACCGCTTCAGATTGCGTTGCTTACGGGCACAGTTACCACGACAGCAACCTTATCTTTACTTGGTACAGCCTGGTGTCAATCAGTCCGTGCAGCCCTACAGGATAGTCCCAAAGCCATTGTGGATGAAGCCTGGCAAATCGTAAACCGTGAGTATGTTGACCCCAATTTTAATCAAGTAGACTGGTTAAACGTGCGACAGGAACTCTTAGATCGCCAATATACCAGTCCAGACCAAGCCTACAAAGCCATTCGTGTTGCCTTGCAACAGCTCAATGACCCCTATACCCGTTTTCTTGACCCCAACCAGTTTCAGCAACTCACCGAGCAAACCTCTGGAGAGTTATCCGGAGTCGGTATTTCCTTAGAAATCCATCCCCAAACCCGCCAATTGACCGTGATTAAACCCTATGACCACTCTCCAGCCTTCAAAGCGGGGATTATTGCTGGAGATATCATTTTAGCCATTGATGGTCGCTCTACAGAGGGAATGTCCATACAAGCGGCTACTCAACTGATTCGAGGAGATGTAGGAAGCAAAGTTCAACTGCAAGTCACCCGACCGGGATGGGGCCCCTTTGAGTTAGAGTTAGTGCGAGCAACGGTAGAAGTTCCTTCTGTAAATGCTGAAGTGAAACAAGAGGGTTCTTTGCGAGTGGGGTATATTCGTTTAGATGAGTTTAGTTCCCATGCAGCCGAACAAATGGAGCGCTCGATTAAGGATTTAGAGCATCAAAAGGTAGATGCATTTGTCTTAGATTTGCGCGGTAATCCAGGGGGATTATTAGAATCGAGTATTGAAATTGCCCGCATGTGGCTGGAAAATGGAGCGATTGTGAGTACCATTGACCGTAATGGTCATCGGGAGTCTGTGCGAGCGAATCGTACTGCCTTAACTCAACGTCCTTTAGCGGTTTTAGTCGATCAAAGATCGGCGAGTTCGAGCGAAATCCTGACGGGCGCTCTGCAAGATAATCATCGAGCTAAGATTGTAGGGACGAAAACCTTTGGTAAAGCTTTGGTGCAAGCGGTTCATTCTCTCTCTGATGGCTCCGGATTAGCGGTGACGATCGCCCATTATTACACGCCGAAGGGAACGGATATTAGCAAAACCGGGATTACGCCCGATGTAGCGATAGAGTTGAGTCAACAAGATCAACGACGCTTGGTGCAAAATGCTCGTTTACGAGCTACGTCTTCCGATCCTCATTATACCCAGGCGATCGCCTCTTTGGTGGCTCAATTGTCTCCGAAACCCTTAGCTACGACATTTGAAAATTGATTTAATCCTCATTTTTAACTGTAGGGGTTAACGGCCGTTAACCCCTACTCATTTTTTGGATCATAAAAGAGTTTTTCTAGATAAAGGAATTGGTCGTCTAACTGCTCTTCTCCCGGTTGTTTTTGCCAGGCAGTAGTTTGTACGCCTAACGCTTGCTGAAATTCCCATTTATAATCAAAGGATTGACCGGTTAAGCGCTGAAGGGCTAAAAGTTGCTCTGGAGTTAAGGCTTGAGCATCAATCTTGTTAATCGCTTCTGGAGTAATGTGTAGGGGATAGAGTTCTGCTGCTGCTATCACCTGGGATTCTTGTTCTGGGGTTAAGGTAGCGACTCGTCTTAAGGCTGTGCGAAAATTAATGGGTTTAGTCAGGGTTTGACCTTCTAGGGGGGCAATTTCGGCAGTGGGCACACCTTGCTTTTGTAGATACATTAATACGGGTTGGGAGAGGCGAAAGTGGATTTCCTCATACACCGGTTGGTTAAAGACATTTTGTACAATAAAGAGGAGGATAATACTGATTAAAGTGGCGATCGCCGGAGTCGCCACCCAACCCGATCCAATTTCCCCTAAAACCCGCCAGCGAATTTGTCTTACGCCTCGCATTCCCTGTAATAGCCCAATACCAATCACTGCACCAATTACCGCTTGGGAACTCGACACCGGAATTAGGGGAATCGGAGGCAGTCCCCAGTTAATCAACGTTTGTTGTAATTCCCTCGAAGAAAACACAAATAACACTAAAGAATGGGCAACCACCACCACAAAAGCAGCAATGGGCGATAACTTCATTAAACTCCCGCCCACCGTCATCATCACTTTCTTAGAATAAGTATAGACTCCAATGGCAATGGCAATTCCTCCGAGTAAAAATAATTGCTGCACAGAACTAACCCGCACGGTCTCCCCTAGACTAAACTCCGTAAACGGAGAAGAGGGAATAAACACCCCCATCACATTACCAATATTATTCGCGCCCAAGGCATAGGAACCAAAAACTCCCGCTAAAATCAACCCCCAACGGGTATATAAATCCAATTGCAACAAATGGGGTTTAACTTGATTAATAATACTGACAATCAAGCGATATAAAATTGCCGCAAATATGCCCCCCAAAACCGGACAAGCCACCCAAGTCAGGGCAATTTTTGATAACACCGCTAAATCGGTAATTGCTCCACTAAATAGATTCCAACCCATAATCGCCCCCACCACCGCTTGAGAGGTAGATACGGGTAGACCTAACTTAGTCATCCAAAACACGGTGATAGCGGCTGATAATGCCACTGTAAAGGCTCCCGGCAAGGCATTTAACGATCCCAGTTCTCCCAGTCCTCCGGCAGCCCCTGCGCCCCCAATAACTGCCCCTAAAATCACAAAGACGCTGCATAAAAAGGCGGCTGTGGAAAAGCGAATCATCCGACTACCCACCGCAGTACCAAACACATTAGCAGCATCATTAGCACCGAGAGACCATCCTAAAAATAGTCCACTGGAGAGGAAGATTAAAGCGGTAATAACATCCATGATGGTAATAGGGGGATGGGGGGATGGGGGGAATGGGGGAATAGTTTTCCCATTACTCTTCTGTCGCGTGAAATACTATAATGCTCGTTTAATGGCATAAATCGATAATTTATCGGCCACATCTTCGGATGCATCGGCTAATTCATCAATCACATCAATCACATCTCGCAATTGAGTTTTGTGTGCCAGGGGTAAAACGGAGCGAAAAATTTCCCGTTTGAGGCGAAAGGAAATTTGATCGGCTTCTGCTTCATAAACTCGCACTTTATAAGCATAGTCGCGCACGGTTCTGGAGTCGCGGAAAAAGGCGCGAGAGGTGAGGACAATCGTTTCTAAACATTGAACAGCCATGGAAACTAACTGCTTAAAATCACTATGATAGGGAGTGGGAATAATCGGTTCTTCGATCATTAAGTTTTGGAAATTATCCCCAATTAAGCCAATGAGATAATATAAGGCTTCGAGCAAGCTTAATACATCTCCCCGTGCATCGGGAATGAGCATTTCGGTGTAGAGTTCGGATTCAATTTCCCGGCGCAAGGTATTACAGCGATGTTTAACTTGGTTGATTTGTTGCATTTTTTCTTCACAGCCTGGGGTTAGGGCTTCGGTCTCTAGGTATAGTACCATACCCATCTCAAAGTACATTCCCCCTTCTGAGAGGCGATCGAAAAATTCATTGAGTTGATTTTCGATGAATTGGGTTTTACCAAACAGGGGGAGTGAGGAGTGATTCATAGCTGCAATTCCTTATTTCGTCGCATAAATTATCCTTGCCGAACCTAAAATATTTTCTTGACGAATATTGAGCCAAACAGAGCAAACTCGACAAGCTAACACTTTTGACAGAATTCAGCGATTTTCTCTGCTGTGGTACTAGAGGTGCTAATAAATCCGATCCAGAGATAATTGGGGGTTGATCTGAGTTTGCCTTTCTTGTGGCAATGTCATTCATTTAGGGGTGATATTTATGATTTTTTGCATCCTAAATATGGAGAAAAATAACCTAAATCCGAACCGTAAATTCCATCGCTTTACAAAATTTTACTTCTAGTTCAGCTAATTCGCAAAAATAAGATTCAAAAATGAGTATAAAGTTATAATTGTTTACAATATAGTCTTTTTAAGGAAGTTAAACTAAAGTATACCTCTGAATTATCGGTTATTTTTTTGACTTCTCACTCAATTATCATGACTGATCCAACACCAAACCCCCAGGAACAAGCTCATCCAACCAGTGAAGAAAGAAATCTTGATGAAACCCAAGCTGCTTCATCTCCTGAAACAACAGGGTCAAAGAATCCCCAGAGGGAATTTCAACAACTCGATCCTGATTTAAATTTGATTAAGGAGAAAATACTTGAAGATATTGCCCGCAAAATAGCAGAGAACTACTCAGAGCATTTAAGTGAGCAAAAATTGCGTGACTTTTTCTTGGACAAAAACGACCATGCTTTTGAAGATTTAAAAGCATTATTAGAAGACAAAAAGTATCAAGAATTAATTCAACCTAAAAATGTCATTCAAAGACTCAAATCTCGATTAGAGTGGCTTGAAGATTTCAAAACCATATTCCCCACAGCGATTGTTGTTGGTTTATGTGCTGGAATATTTGGTGTTTACTCAAATTATAAAGCTGATTTAAGGGAACGTAAAACAACTAATGAACTCAATAATCAAAGAATTCTTGAAGGGTATATGAATACGATTAAGGAAATAGAGCTTTCTAGGGATTATTCTGAAGAATCGAAAAAAGAAAGAGAAAGTTTTATTCAAAATTTAACTGTAGTTACTTTGCGGGAGTTAACTGAAGGAAATGATAGAAAAGCTAGACTTGTGCTTTTTCTCCACCAATTAGGTATTCCTGAAAAAAATCCAAATGATCCTTGTGATATAAGCAATTCAGCCAGTCATCCTGACCAATGTCAATTTTACAAGGGAGGAAATCTGAAGTTTGTTCATTTTACGGGATACAACTTAAATAATATCAATTTATCCTACGCAGATTTAAGAGGAGCAAGCTTTTTGAACACACAATTACTTGAAGCAAAGCTTATAGGGTCAGACCTTAAATGTGAGATGCTTCAAGAGGCTGATATTTTGTCTGAATTTCCTATTCTTGAATTGTTCAGAGTCTTCAACTTAAACCAAACAGCAAAACAAAAATGTACTGACTTAAGGGGCGCTAAATTAATGGGTGCTGACTTAAGAGGCGCTGAATTAATAGGCGCTAACTTAAGTGGTGCTGACTTAAGTGTAACTGCTAGTGATAAATCAAGTGGTAATATCTTAATTGAAAAAGGAGCTAATTTAACTATGACTGACTTAACAGGCGCTAACTTAACTGGTGTTAACTTAAGTTATGCTACATTAAAAGGCGCTCTTTTAAACGATGCTTATTTAGAAATTACTCAATGCCCTAAGCCAAATTGTTTGAATCTAGCTTTTGCGAACTTGAGTAATGCTTATTTAAATAGGGCAAACTTAACTAATGCTAACTTAACGGATGCTTATTTAAATAGGGCAAACTTAACTAATGCTAACTTAACGGGTGCTAACTTAACGAGGGCTGAGTTAAGAGGTGCTAATTTAACCGGTGCTAATTTAACCGATGCTAATTTAGCAGGTGCTAATTTAACCGGTGCTGATTTAACCGGTGCTGATTTAACCAGTGCTGATTTAACCGGTGCTAATTTGAAAAGCTACGATAACTTAATTGATGATTTAGAGGAGAGTATTGATAAATATTTAGATAATCCTAAAAACCATTCTTTGTCATTTAACCAAGAGACAATAGATAAGGTGAATCAAGATGTGAATTTTAAGCAAGAACTCGAAGAGCTTCGAGAGCGTGTCAAGCAATTCGACAACTCAAAGAATCCATTGGAAGCACAAAAAATGGCAGTAGAACAATTCAAAAAGAATATCCAGAAATATCGAAATCGAAGGATACCGAAAACGGACTTAACTAATGCAACTCTTATAGGTACTAACTTGACAGATGTTACGCTTGATGAAGTCCCACAAGCAAAGGATGCAAAATTTATTAATAATCCAGGGATATCTGATAAATTAGAACAACAATTACTTAATGGAGGGGCTAGAAAAGGTTATTTTTAGGATAGAATGAGTTACGATCGCCCTTTTCAGACTATGCTCTACGAAACTGATATCATCCAATGGGTTGAACAACAGGTCGCTCTGATTCGGCAAGAGCGCTATGGTGAAGTGGATTGGGAGAATCTGTTACCAGAGATTGAAGACTTGAGTAAACGAGAGCGCGATCGCTTTTTATCGTCTATTCGCTTAATTATTCAGCATCTTTTGAAATGGGAATACCAACCCGAAAAACGTTCTCGCTCTTGGGAAATTACCATTAAACGAGAACGAAATAATCTGAAACGTTATCTCAGAGATACACCTAGCTTAAAGCGATATTGGCAAAATCTATCGAAGGTTTATGAAGATGCTAGAGCGGATGCTGCGAATGAAACGGGTATTTTGGATTGGGAGTTTCCAGAAACATGCCCCTATTCTATTGAACAGATTCAAATGGATTGGTTTCCGGAAATGAATTGAATATTCATACTTACTCATTGTTAAGGGTTAGTGATTAATTGGTGATATCTGCTGAGGGCAATGAGGGGAAAGTATTGGGCATAAAAGTGGTATTTGATATAGAAGTGGCAGGGGAAACCGGTTCCGGTAAATTCGGCTTCTTCCCATTCTCCATTAGGCAGTTGGCAGGAGAGTAAATAGTTGATTCCCCATTCTAAATTCTGCCAGGGAAAGATTCCGGTGGCTTCTCCGGCGGCTAATAATCCGATTAAGGCCCAAGCGGTTTGGGAGGGGGTGCTAACTCCGATGCCTTTTAAGCTGGGGTCATGATAACTGTGGCAGGTTTCGCCCCATCCACCATCGGCGTTTTGGCAAGAAATGAGCCAGTTGGCGGCTTTTTCGATTTGGGTTTTATGGCTATCTGGAGCGATGAGGGCGAGGGCGGAGAGTACGCCACTGGTTCCATAGATGTAGTTTACGCCCCAACGGCCAAACCAAGGGCCTTCGGGTTCTTGTTGTTGTTGGAGGTAGGTTAATGCTCTTTGGGTGCGCTCATTGCGACTCTGCTCGGTGAGCGCGGGGGGGTTGAGTTGGTGAGTATGGGGTTTGAGTTCGCCGAGCATTTCGAGGACTCTGGCGGTAACGTCGGCGGTGTTGGGGTCAATCATGGCTTTGAGGTCTGCGTAGGGGAGACTGTTTAACCAATCTTGATTGTTGTCGAGGTCAAAGGCTGCCCATCCTCCGGCCTGACATTGCATGGTCATGATCCAGTCTACACAACGGGCGATCGCATCCCATTTTTTTTCTGCGTCGGGTAGCTCTAACTCGATTAAACTCATGACGGCAGCGGCCGCATCGTCGATATCGGGATAAAATTGGTTGTCAAACTCGAATGACCAACCGCCGGGTTTACCGACTTTATTCTTAATGGCCCAATCTCCATAGGCTAAAACTTGTTTATCGAGTAGCCATTCTCCCCCTTTGACGAGGGCGGGATGGTTGGGGGCTAATCCAGATTCGACTAGGGCGCGTAATACCCAAATGGTATCCCAAACGGGGGAAACACAGGCTTGGGTGCGATAGGTGTCTTCGGTTTCGATGCAAAAGCGGTCTACGGCGGCTAATCCCCGTTGTACGAAGGGGTCGCGGATACTGTATTCTAAACAACGAAGAGCTAGAAGGGAGTTGAGCATGGCGGGAATGATGCCACCCCAGTCTCCGCTCGGTTCTTGGCGCTCTAATATCCAGCGCTCTGCTGCTTGCAGTCCTTCTTGACGAAAGGGAATCCAATTAAGGTTTTCTGCGAGTTTGAAGCCTTGGTCAAACCAGACGAAGATATCTGTCCAATCTTGGTTTTGGGGCAGTTCGTAGCGGACGTTGTGGATGCCTTCGCTGTAGAGTTCGTTGAGGTTGAAGTTGGGGGTGGGGCGATAAATGGGGCGGCGATCGCATACAATAATCAGAGGTACGGTGCTACTTCTGGCCCAACTGGAGAGTTCATAGATATTAAACCCAAAGTCATTGGGTAAGAGCATCACCCAAGGGGGAATAGAGGGCACACCGCGCCACTCATAGCACCCCAAAAGGGCGAGATGAATTTTGGTAAAAATGCGGCTTTTGCTGATGCCTCCCTTTTGCAGAATCAGGGTTTTGGCTTTTTGCAATGCGGGGTCAGAGGCAGGCACACCCAGCAATCTGAGGGCCATGTAGGCTTCGATAGAGGTACTCAGGTCACCCCCATCCCCATAATACAGTTCCCAGCCGCCATGGTCTCGTTGTTGCGATCGCAGATAAGCTTCTGTTTTATCCAGGGGTCGAGTTTTGTCCGTTCCCCAAATCTTATGCAACATCACCATCTCTGCCGTGATGGTAACATTCGATTCGAGTTCCGCCCACCAGTACCCCTGGGGATATTGTTGCGAGAGCAGATAGGTTTGACTGTTTTTAATCGCTTCTTTGAGGGACAGAGAAGGCTGGGAACTGAGAGGGGTTTGAGTGGACATGGGTATTGATAAGGGCGATCGCAAACTTATTCTACCGTAACTGCTCCATAACCTGAAAACTGGCGCATGAAAGGCGAATGCAAACCCAAAATAATATCCTCCTTCTTTACCCCTATTGCCGTTAACTTCTCTCCCAAATCCACATCCGTAAAATTGCGTTGCACCCAGATTTTACTATCCTTAATGTCAATATGAATAAAAGGATCATAAATATACTGCTTTCCTTTCCAACCTACATCTAACAAAAGATAATGATCTCGTTCCTTATCCAAAATAATCTCTGAAAAAACATCCTTTTCTTGACGGGAAGTATTATAACAGTATAACTCTTCCAAGACTTGAATGACTGCACTGCGTAAATGTTCTAAGGTAGCCATTGTTCAATGATCTCCTCCTCTGGATTGTAGATGATTAAACTAATTTCCTGTTTAGCGATTACAGCTTGGGCAAATTCCGACCGAAATAAAGTTTCATAAATAACATCTGGAACAGCAAGATAAAGGCGGCGATCGGGTTCTAGTTTCTCAAGCATAACTTTATAGTTCACAAATTGTCCAACAGCCACATGAAAAGCAAACATGGGAGAAATATCAGAAAAGGTTTTGATTTCAACTGCTATTTTTTTCTCTTCTTTTGTGGCCATCAATAATTTTTCTGCTCCCAGATCGATATAGGTCGTTGTATTTCCCCACTTCAAAAATAACGGGTCGTCAGTCACCGCCCAGCCTTCTTTTTCCAATCCCCTCTTAACTTGTTCGTGAAAAGTATCCTTTGCCATCTCAGGTTAATTACATTCTCGATGAGCCAGAATAGACCAAACCCCGCGCCATATCTAAGGTGACAAACTCCCCATCACGGATAACTTCTGTCGCTCGCTGAACGCCTACAAGCACCGGAATTCCTAAGCGCAAACCAATAATAGCTGCATGGGAGGTGGTGCTGTCTATTTCCACAATAATTCCCCCGGCTTTGCGAATCGCTTCAATAAAATCGGCTCCCGTTTCTGGCGCAACCAAGATATCACCGGGATGAAAATGGGTGGCTTCTAACCCATTGTGGGCAATTCTGGCTCGACCACTGACTAAGCCTTGGCCAATTCCCGTTCCTTTGCCTAGAACCGCCGTGACAATTTGTACTTTAATCAAATCCGTTGAACCGGGCACTCCAGTTAAAGTCCCTGCCGTCATCACCACTAAATCCCCTTCCTGGAGTAAATGCTGCTCTTGGGCTGTATTAATTGCCGCTTCAAACGTCTGATTCATGGAGGGTAAATCGAGAACCAAGAGGGTGTCTACTCCCCACACCAATTGCAACCGCCGTGCCACCGAGACTTGGGGGGTAATGGCTAAAATGGGAGCGATGGGACGGAATTTAGACACATTGCGAGCTGTTGAACCGGTTTTCGTCAAGGTCATGATGGCGGCGGCATTGAGCTGTTCGGCAATGCGGCTTACCCCTTGGGAGATGGCACTGGGAATGGACTGGCGACCATTGGTCTCTGCGTTGCGGGTATGGGGTTCTTTTTCGATCCGTTGGGCAATGCGGGCCATAGTAGCAACGGCTTCTACGGGGAATTTACCGACGGCGGTTTCGTTGGAGAGCATTACCGCATCGGTTCCATCGAGGATGGCATTGGCAACATCGGAAATTTCTGCACGGGTGGCACGGGGGGAGCTGACCATGCTATCAAGCATTTGGGTCGCCGTGATTACGGGAATACCGAGACGGTTGGCGGTAGAAATTAGGCGTTTTTGCAACATGGGTACGTCTTCGGCGGGCACTTCTACTCCCAGATCTCCGCGAGCGACCATGACCCCATCGGATAAGCTCAGAATAGCGTCCATTTGCTCGATCGCCTCATGTTTTTCGATTTTGACGATCACCGGCACTTGTTTGCCTGCATTGGAGATAATTTCCTTAATCTCCAGAACATCCTGGGGGTTGCGGACAAAGGAGAGGGCTATCCAGTCTACCCCTTGATCTAAGCCAAAGGCTAGATCCACCCGGTCTTTATCGGTTAAGGCTTTAACGGAGAGATAAACCCCCGGAAAGTTGACCCCTTTGTTGTTGGAGAGGGTTCCGGGAACTGTGACGCGACAGTGGAGTTGTTGGGTGCTGCGATCGATCTCTTCCACTTTCATTTCGACTCGACCATCATCGAGGAGAATGGTGGAGTCTACAGGGACTTCTTCTGCGAGGCGATCGTAGCTGACAAAACTAATTTCTTGTGTTCCCAACATGCGATCGCTCGTTAGCGTGAAGCGATCGCCCTTTTTCAGTACCACCGATCCCTGCTCGAATTTCCCCAACCGAATTTTCGGCCCCTGTAAGTCCTGTAAAATACCCACCGGCTGATTCAGCTCAAAGGACACTTGGCGAATCAGACGGATATTGCGCTGATGATCTTCATGGCTGCCGTGGGAAAAATTCAGTCTGAGGGTCGTTGCTCCGGCTAGGATTAGCTCACGAAGCACCTCTGCACTGCTAGTAGCTGGGCCAATGGTAGCAACAATCTTGGTTCGACGGGGGGAATACTGCGATCGCATGGAGTGTTTATCAACGATGAAGTCGTTGTTCATTGTACCGAGGAACCTAGGCCAATGGATCATTTCAGTCTAACAATTCCTTTTCCCCTTCGCCTACCCTTCCCTCTCCTCACCTACATGGCTTCAGAAGTTTTTTGATACAAATCCTAAAAGTAGGGAATGCGAGCGTCTCGCTCGCTACAAATTAACGAGCGAGCAAGATGCTCGCACTCCTCTCGGAATCAACGAGCGAGCAAGATGCTCGCACTCCTCATCGGGATTAACGAGCGAGCAAGATACTCGCACTCCTCTCGGAATTAACGAGCGAGCAAGATGCTCGCACTCCTCTAGAGATCAACAGCCAGCAAGATGCTCGCACTCCTCTCGGAATCAACTAGCGAGCAAGATGCTCGCACTCCTCATCGGGATTAACGAGCGAGCAAGATGCTCGCACTCCTCTCGGAATCAACTAGCGAGCAAGATGCTCGCACTCCTCTCGGAATCAACTAGCGAGCAAGATGCTCGCACTCCTCATCGGGATTAACTAGCGAGCAAGATGCTCGCACTCCTCTCGGAATCAACTAGCGAGCAAGATACTCGCATTCCTGTATTGTCCTCTACAAAAAGAATTAAAAACTTTCCCACAAGAAAGGATAATCTTCTGGAGCATCAGCATATTTTGCTTTAACTGGGTTTTCTCTGATATAGTCCAAAATATTCAGAAAATGTTCGCGATTTTTGATCAATACATCATAGCATCCATCTTGCCAAACCTTGCCCATATGTTTCATCACTTTAGGAACTTGGTTAGAGCTATAACTTTTTATGCTATGCATAATACTACCCATTGACCAATATTCTTGTTCCGATTTTCGATAGGGTTTGATTAACAAATGAACATGATCTGACATCACAACAGTACTATACAAAAAATAGCGTTTTTCATGAAAATATAGACAAGCATCTAAGACTATTTTTCGCGCTTCATCATTCAGCTCTAATCTTTCATAAGTGGTAAAAGTAATAAAGTAAATCCCTCCTTGAATTTCTAATTTAGGCAAGGGCTTTTTATAAGTCATAATAATGAAATCTCCTGCTCGCTCTTACTATCCTTAGTGAGCGGGACCCTCACACTCCTGAAATTTCATCATTATATTATGGAGTGCGAGCATCTTGCTCGCTAAAGACCCATTAAATCTCCTACTTGCTAAAGACCCATCAAATCTCCTGCTCGCTCTTACTATCCTTAGTGAGCGAGACGCTCACACTCCTGAAATTTCATCATTATATTATGGAGTGCGAGCATCCTGCTCGCTAAAGACCCATTAAATCTCCTGCTCGCTAAAGACCCATTAAATCTCCTGCTCGCTAAAGACCCATCAAATCTCCTGCTCGCTAAAAACCCATCAAATCTCCTGCTCCCTATGATTACTAAATTTCGTCCCAACCGGTTACCCCGGAAGACATCACATAACTGGTGACTCCCGCTTCAAAGAAATTTGCCTTCGTATGGCCTTCTTTCTTCGTATCCGAAAAACGCTCTAGATGAGCATAGGGACTCTTCTTATATTTATCATCCGGATACATCGGCGGCAAACCGATCGCACCTAAGCGAATATTAGCCAAGTATTTGGTGTACTGCTCCGTACTCCCCTCCGTAATTCCCAGAATTTGATTGCCAATAATATGGTTTGTCCACTGGCATTCATGCTGCACAGCTTGATCGAACATTTCATAAACTTGATCCATCGAATTGGGAAACACCGTCATTGCCTCCGGCAGGATTTTTTGATAGAGCCGGACATGGGATAATTCATCTCGATTAATCAACTTGAAAATATCCGCACTCCCTGGCATCAACATCCGGGAAGCTAGATTATAGAAAAAGCAAAAGCCATTGTAAAAGTATAGCCCTTCTAAAATATAATCTGCCACCAAAGAAACAAAGTATTTTTCTGGAGTCGGATCGTCGATATACTGCTGATAAAGTGTCGCTACAAACCGACATCGGTCTTTGAGAACTTTATCCGTGCGCCAGAAATCATAAACTTGATTCCTTTTTTCTGAAGGAATAATCGTCTCAATCATATATTGATAAGATTGATTGTGCATTCCCTCTTGGGCAATTTGTTCTGCCATACAGAGACTCACTTCTGGAGCAGTTACCGTGCTTTTTAAGTGGGGAATATTGCAGGTTTGAACGGAATCCAAAAAGGTTAAATAGGACAAAATTCCATCAAATGCTTGTCTTTCTTCTGGGGTCAAATTCCAATAATCTACCACATCTTGAGTAATGTCCAATTTTTCGGGAATCCAGAAGTTCTCACGCATCATTTTATAGAGACTGACTGCCCAAGGATAGCGGACATCATTGAGTTGCATGAGGTTGGTGGTTTCCCCAAACCAAATGGTGCGATGTTCGGTATCGTCATTTCCCCCAGGGTTAAAGATGGGGTTCATCGTCATTTTTTGCCGATCGATGATGTGTGTATGATTCATGATTTTTGTAGTCCAATTAGGAGTTAATGACCAAAAAATGGAAGCAGCTTATAATCTACTTCCATTTCCCGAATTTAGCAAATATTCGGTTAATTGGCGCAAGAACTACAATCGGTTAACCCTTCCTTAAAGTCGTCCCGTTGAACGGTGCGGACATAGTATACGGCTTTACATTCTTGTTGCCAAGCCATGACTAAAGTTTCAAAAATATCTTTAGCTTTGAGGGTGCGCTCTGGTTCATCCTGAAAATAGACACCGGAGTTTAAGTTAAAGAGCAATTCCATAGAAATGCCGGTATCAATCCACTGTTGAATGGTAGCAACAGCAGCGACGACTTTTTTCTGTTCTAAGTTTTTGCTTTCTTGGTAGTACCAGAAGAAATCGGTGATAAATGGGGGGGCAATGGGTACGCTGCCTTTTGCCCATTTATCGTAGAAGAAACGGCTGTAGGTGGGGAGAATGCTGGCGGTGCAGCCTTGGACGAGGGAGGAGGAGGTGTTAGGGGCGATCGCCGTAATATGACTATTACGAATACCATATTTCTGGATATCCTGTGACAATTGTTCCCAGCGTTCTGGCTCCTGGGAATGTTCCCGAAACCACTCTACCGGTTTAGATCCAATTAAATGCCCCTTACTCCACTGACTGCCCGCAAAGTATTCATAAGCACCGCGCTCTTTCGCCAGTTCCATAGAAGCATGGGTACACCAATAGCCCATTTCCTCAAATAAATGACTCATTTGAGGCAAGTCTTCATAAGATAGTTGGCGTTTGGCTAACCAATCCGCTAATCCCATAGCTCCTACCCCAATCGTGCGATATCTGTCGTTATGGGTTTTACTGGCTGCGAAAGGAGGATGGGTGACTTCAATGGTATTGTCCAACATGCGGACTGCCGTTTGGCAAATGTCGGCCAATTCCTCGGCTTCTAGGTTGGCAAAATTGAGGCTATTTAAGTTGCAACAATGGGCTTCTTCTCCAGGACTAACATTACTGAAGGATTCACAACAGAGATTAACGCCGGGAATATAGCCTTTATGAGAGTTGGGATTAGCCCGGTTAATCGTATCTTTGAAAGCCAGATAGGGCATACCCGTTTCTACCTGGGTACGCATGATGGTTTTAAACAGTTCCCTGGCATTAATCCGGTTATACAAGGCTAGAGTATGACCCACTTCAGCTTCAATTTTTTCATAAGCTTGCTCGAAGTCTTTGCCCCAAAGCGTCGGTAAGTCAATGCCCAGTTTGGTTTTTACTTCATAGGGATCGACTAATGTCCAGTTTTGTTGGGCAATAACCCGTCTCATGAATTCATCGGCAATCACCAATTGGGGGAAAATATCATAAGCTTTACGCCGTTGATCCCCATTCTCGGTTTGCATTTCCAGGAATTCGAGGATATCTAAATGCCAGATATCGAGGCTGACGGTGACTGCTCCTGCGCGTCTTCCGCCTTGGTTCACGGCGATCGCCGTATCATTGAGCAGTTTAATCCAGGGCACAACTCCCCCAGAAGCATTGGGTTTACCCATCACCCAAGATCCTGTCGCCCGAATGCGGCTCACATTTACCCCCACACCGCCGCCATTTTTGGAAATGCGAGCTGTATCGGTTAGGGTTTCGTAAATGCTCTCTAGGTTGTCATCCATGGCGGTAATGAAGCAACTCGACAGAGAACCCCCAGGAATGCGGAGGTTGGCGAGGATGGGAGTCGCTAAGGAAATTTTCCGTTGGGCGATCGCCTCATAAAACTTTTTCGCCCACTTCAACCGATTCTGCGGCTCCTCCACCGACGCAAGCAACAGCGCACAAGTCAGATAAGCCTCTTGCGGTAATTCATCTTTGAGCAAATACCGCTTCGTCAACAGAGTGGCTCCAGCATAATCATAATCCGTATCCCAATCGGGGTTAATCCAACTGCCTGCCCGTTCCAATTCATCCGGAGAATAGGTTAAAATCCGTTCGTCATACTCATTGGCTGCCACCTTGCGAGCCACCGTTTTCGGATAATTGCTATATTGGTAGCCACGGTTGACTAGAGTATCTTTCCACAAGCTCCATATATGGAGCCTTCCAGCCACATAGCGCCAATCCGGTTCTGTCGGGCTACACAACTCTAAGCTACAGTTAATCAAGTTTTCCTGGATTTCTCTGGTGGTTACCCCATTGCGTAGACGAGTCGTTAGCCCTGCCTCTAGAGGAATAGGACTCGTCTGGGTTCCCAGACATGCCCACTCCACAACAGCACGAATCTTGGTGACATCTAGGGCAGCATGAGTGCCATCTCGCTTAACCACATAGATAGGGGTTGTGTGGGGGGCATGGGCTGTTATGGAGAGGGTTTCCGCGATCGGACATGAAGGTTGCATCATAAGGAATGGAGATACTACGGTCACATAAAATGAAGTGATGAGATCTTAATGTACTCCATTTTCCACATCTGGTGAAATAAATTGACATTTTTTTAATTTTACGCTATATGTGGAGTATTTAATAGGGGGACATTAACTTCAGATTTTCTCTGTCCCAAAGAAATTTCTATAAGGCATTACGGTCAAACCGAAATGTTTCTGATTGATACAGGAGTTCTTGTACATGATGCCGGAGTACCAACAACTGATTATTTCCGATCCCCAAATTATGATGGGAAAACCAACGATTCGGGGAACTCGAATTACCGTTGAATTGATTCTAGAAAGTCTTGCGGCTGGAGAAACTGAGGAACAACTCTTACAAGCTTATCCTAGACTCGATCGCCAGTCTATCCTCGCCGCCCTTGCCTTTGCTGCTGAAGCGTTAAAGGCGGATGTGGTGTATCCAGTGTTAGATGTAGCTTCGTGAACTTGTTGGCAGATGAAAATATTAATCAACTGATTGTGGATCGCCTGTTAATAGGGTTATCCAACGAGAAAAAGGTAACAATCATTGCTAATGCGATCGCTCAATACGCCGATCAACTACCGGGTGCTTTTACTGTAATTGCCCCTACCACAATTCGGATTCGGAAAATGGAGATCTGAGGGATGAAGGAAATTAGCCGTCCAGAAACCCGGTTTCTCCTGGGAAGTGCGTATCGGCAGCAGAAATTTAATAAAAATTTAAACTCAATGACACCAAATGCTACCGACATTTGTCCTACTTCAGCAGTATACTCAGGGCGTGCATTTTGGTGATACAAATGGGCTGAGTGACCATCCATCTAGTCAAAATCAACCTAGTCAAAATCGTGTACAACCTATTAGAGAAACACAAGATCCTAAACCAACTGGAGACCGCTATCATGGAGAACCTCCTCCAAATCCCTATACAAATGATGATGATGATCCTCCTGAAGATAATCAAGGAACGGGTCAATCAGAATCATTTGGGCCAGTTCAAGAGATTCCTAAAGTCCCAAACTTCGACGTTGACCCCCAAAACTTTAACCAATTTTCTATTCCAGTAGAAGAAATTACCACGTTTCTTTGGGCAGTTGCGATAGTTGGAGTAGTAATAGTATTAGTCGCAGCAGCTCCTCAAATACTAGCATTTCTCGCAGCTGCTGGTTTAGGAGTTGGAATGCGAGCTTCTCTTATTGCTATAGCTGCACTTTTTGCTACATCAACTCCGACTCTAGCTGAAGAGAATCCGACTGCCCAACCTAATAATCGACTAGCAGAATTACCAGGGCAGCCAAGTGGTGATGTGTTGTATGTAGGCACGATAAATTTTACGCAACTCTGCGATAGGAAAAAGCCAGAAGGCTACTATTATAATGAGTATCCAAAGACTGATAATTTAACTCAAGGCCTATGTACGGTAACGAAACCGATGGGTAGAGAATTAGCTCCACGAATTGAAATTAACTTTGATATTGCAGATGGCGCACAATATTGTAGAGAAAGGTTCTCTCAACATCAAGATCCTGGAATTAGGCAAGTTGCTAGTTCTGCCTTTGTCCAAGTTTCTATGTCTCATTGGAACAGAAATAGAGAAAAACGATGGGACTGTTGTGTTTCCTGTCCTCCAAACGATACTCGCTGTTCGCCATTTAATCCCCAGAATGGGCCATTTTCTAGGTGAATATGAATAATAGGTTTTTTACAGAGAATAATAGCGAGAAAATTTGTAGGGGCGGGTTCTGCAACCATTTGGGAATCCCACCAATAACCTTTGTGAACCCGCCCAACACGATGTCGATATCATCATTTCCTGTGGTTTGTTGGTGGGGTGGGGGCGAGTTTACGTCATTGATTTGTGGGTGTCCTAGATTTGGGTATAACCCGCCCCTACGGATTGTTGTTTTGGTGCTATGAACATGAAATATAATCCCAAAATTCATCATCGTCGTTCCATTCGCCTGCCGGAATATGATTACAGTCAACCGGGTTTCTATTTTGTTACGATTTGTATTTACCAGCGCGAATGTTTGTTGGGCAAGATTGAAGATGGAATGATGAAATTCAGCCGTTACGGTCAAGTTGTTGAAGACAATTGGTTCAATTTAACGAAAATTTATTCCCATATTGCCTTAAATATATTTGTGATTATGCCCAATCATTTCCATGGTATTATCGAGATTAAAGAACAGGATAAAAAACACGACCTAGCCAAAATTATTAGAACATTTAAAACCTTTTCAGCGCGTCGGATCAATCAAATCCGGTCAATGAAAGGAATTCCGGTATGGCAAAGGGGATATTACGAACACATTATCCGCGATGAAGGTTCATTAGCCACAATTCAACAATATATTATGGATAATCCGTTAAAATGGGAAACGGATGAATTGTATCCATCACACGATATAAATCAATCCGTAGGGGCGGGTTTTTCAACCATTTTGGAATCCCACCAATAACATTCGTAAACCCGCCCAACACGATGTCGATATCATCATTTCCGGTGGTTTTTTGGTGGGGTGGGGGCGGGTTTACGTCATTGATTTATGGGTGTCCTAGATTTGGGTATAACCCGCCCCTACGGTGAACCTGCCCAACCCGATGTCGATATCATCATTTCCGGTGGGTTTGTTGGTGGGGTGGGGGCGGGTTTACAAGATTGATTTGTGGGTGTCCTAGATTTGGGTATAACCCGCCCCTACGGTGAACCCGCCCAACTCGATGTCGATATCATCATTTATGGTGGATTTGTTGGTGGGGTGGGGGCGGGTTTACAAGGTTGATTTGTGGGTGTCCTAGAGTTTGGTATAACCCGCCCCTACGGTGATGGAATTATCCGATTAAATAGGCAATGGTTACCCCTGTGCCGCCGTTTTTTTGATCCGCTAATTCAAAGCGCTCTACTTGGGGATGACTCCGGAGAAATTCATGGACTCCTTCCCTTAATTTACCCGTGCCTTTGCCGTGAATAATCCAGACATTGGTACAATTAGCATTATAGGCTTTGGTAATCCCTTGATCGAGTTCTGCTTCAGCCGTTACCACGCGCAAGCCTCGGATATCTAAGGTATTGTGAGAGGTTTGGATAACTGGGGCAGTGGGTTTTGGAGGGGGCGTTTTCTCTTTTTCCGTAACTGTTTTTTTGCTCGTTTCCTTAGTGGGAACTTCCGCTTTTTTGCCGTCTAAGGATTCGATTTCTGCCAGTCCTACGGTCATTTTCATTAACCCAAAGCGCACGGTTAATTCTTGCCCGTCTTCGTCGATTTGTAGCACTTCTCCGGTTTGTCCTAAACTGGGAATGCGTACCCGTTCCCCGACTTGCGGTTTATAACCGGGTTTGGGTTTGGGGGGATTGACTTTAGAGGGCAGATATTGCTCGGCAATGCGATCGAGTTCTTGGGTGGCTTTGTGGGTGTCTTGGGCAGTGCCTTGTTGTAGGCGTTTGATGGCTTGGGCGACTTCTTTTTTGGCTTGCGAAATTGCCTTTTGGATCTCGATTTCCTGTTGTTGGCGTAACTGTTGTTCCCGCTCTTTGAGTTGTTGCGCTTTGAGTGCGACTTCTTGGTGGAGTCGTTCAGTTTCCGAAAGTAGGCTGGAGGTTTCCTTGACTTGGGTTTCCTGACGACGACGCTCGGCTTCTAAACCGGCGATCGCCTGATTCACGTCTTCAGAACCCGTGCCTATCCACTGTTGCGCCTCTTCGATCACCTCCACATTTAACCCCAAACGGCGGGCAATAGCTAGAGCATTGGAGCGCCCCGGAATGCCCCAGAGTAGGCGATAGGTGGGTTGCAAGGATACCTCGTCAAACTCCACCGAGGCATTCTCAAACCGCTCATCCTCATACTTGAGGGCTTTGAGTTCCCCGAAGTGGGTGGTGGCAATGGTAAGTTGGGCGTTGGTGGCGAGATGTTTCAAGAGGGCGATCGCCAACCCAGTGCCCTCGGAGGGATCGGTTCCCGCACCCACCTCATCTAATAGTACCAATGTAGGGGCGAACGGCCGTTCGCCCCTACAAGCGGCAACACTGTCCAAAATCCGACAAATGCGGCGAATATGTCCCGAAAACGTCGATAAACTTTGCTCCAAGGACTGTTCATCGCCAATATCGGCTAAAATCTGGCTAAACCAAGGCAGTTCCACCGGTTCCCGCGCTGGCACAAATAAGCCCACCTTCGCCATCAGTGCCGCCAGAGCCAAGGTCTTCAAAGTAACCGTCTTTCCTCCCGTATTCGGCCCCGTAATTGCCACTACTCGGATCGGCGGTTCAATACACACCGTCACCGGAACCACCTCTTGCCCCTGTTCGTGACGCTGTTGCCACACCAGCAGGGGATGGCGCAATTGCCGTAGGGTAATCATTTCCGTGGATTCAATGAAACGAGGTGGATTAGCTTGTAACCAATAACTATATCTGGCTTTCGCTGTAGCTAAATCCAGAATGGTAGCAATCTCGACCAAATGTTCTAAATCGTCGTAAACCTCCGCCACCTTCTCCGTGAGAGCGCGACAAATGGCTTCTTCTTCCTTACTTTCCTCTTTTTGCAACTGTCGCAAATCATTCCCCAAGGAGACGATCGCATGGGGTTCGATATACAGAGTTGCGCCGCTCGCAGAGGAGTCATGAACGATACCGGGGATCGTTTCCTTGTGATTCGCTTTCACCGGCAGCACGTAGCGATCGCCCCGTTGGGTAATCAAATTCTCCTGAATGGCGTGAGATTTCCGTTGCAGCAGGTTTTGCAGGGTTTGCGTAATGCGATCGCGCTGATTTTTCAATTGACGGCGTAGATTACCGAGCTTCACACTAGCGCGATCGGCAACTCTCCCCTGTTCATCAATACAGTGATTAATCTCCTGTTCCAATTCCGGATAAGTCCGGATAGTGCTAATCAAATCCAGTAAAATCGGCACATCATCCTGTTCCTCAATAAACCGGCGCAGTCGTCGCATCCCCGCCAATGTACTCGCCACATCCAGCAGTTCATCCCCATACAGTACCCCTTTGAGTGTCGCCCGTTTAACAATGGTGCGAATATCCCGAATACCCCCAAACGGTAGCTCTGTAGTTAGGGTTTGCTCAAGGGTATACACTTCCTGAGTTTGTGCCAATAGGGTGATACTTTCTGCCTGAGTTTCGGGGATCGGCAAGTTTTGGGCGGCGATCGCCCCCATTTTCGTCGCTGCAAACGTCGATAAATGCTCGCATAACCGCGACCATTCTAACAGCTCTAGGGTTTCGTCTTGGATCACTCGTATTTTATCGATTTAACGCCACACTGTTTATTGTATCGACTTTTGCCACGATCCTCCTACTATCGCCCCCTCTCCCGTGGGAGCTAATCTATCATATCAAGTCCGGATAAAGGGTGAAGAAGGGGGCCAGATGCCCGCACTCCTCTAATCCCTTGATATTACTGGAGTGGGAGCATCTTACTCCCTGGATTTTTAATTAGGGTATTTCCGCTTCGCGGACATGAATAAGCGAACTTGATATCATATCAAGTCCGGATAAAGGGTGAAGAAGGGGGCCAGATGCCCGCACTCCTCTAATCCCTTGATATTACTGGAGTGGGA
>NZ_JAQOSP010000037.1 GCF_030068475.1 Roseofilum acuticapitatum BLCC-M154
TGAAAATTTGTTAAGAAGCGGGCAAGATGCCCGCACTCCTCGAATTCTTTGATCTGACTGGAGTGGGAGCATCTTGCTCCCTGGATTTTTAATTAGGGTATTTCCGCTTCGCGGACATGAATAAGCGAACTTGATATAACAGGAACGTTCAAAACCCTAGGGTTTTCAGGGCGATCGCCTGAGCATCCGGCATTTGTCCGTAACTAAACACATAAGGCACATCCTTCGGCAGTTGGGGACGTAGCATTTCCAGGATATAGGGACTGCCATAAATCACCAAGGCTTGCAAACGATCGGCTTTGAGTAAGGCTTCAAACCAGGCGATCGCCGTTTCATTCAACGTGGAACTGCCCCGAAAGGGATGACCCCGAACGAACAATTGTAACAAAGTTGGCTCTTGACCTGGGCTGGCTGAACTGGGGGTATGACGGTCTACTAGCTTAAACTGATATCCCTGAGATTCGGGGATCGTAATTGCGGGCGCTGGTTTAGCCAATACGGAACAATCCAAAGCATCATCGACTACAATTAAATTACAGCCCCCTAGAGGATTAAGGGGGAGATTACCGCCCGTTTCCTGGGCATCCCGAAGAATAGATTGCACCACTTGGCGAGTTTCTGGGGTTGCCAAAGCCTGGGGAAATTGCGGAGAATTGGGTCTCGGTTTAACTTTTTGTTTCGCTTGAAAAATGCGTTCTACAGAAGCTTGAATGCTCTCTGGGGGGATGGTTCCCGCTCTGACGGCGGCACAAACGGCGGCGATCGCCCCTGGAGGATCTTGGGGCATCAAGAGGATATCTGCACCCGCTTGCACCGCTAAAACGGCGGCTTCGTTGCTGCCATAATGTTTGGCGATCGCTCCCATCACCAGAGCATCGGTAACAATTAAGCCCATAAATCCCAACTCTTGCCGCAATTTCTGGGTGAGGATTTTGGCCGATAATGTGGCTGGGTACTGCTCATCCCAAGCCGGAATCAGCAGATGGGCGCTCATAATGCTATCGACTCCAGAGGCGATCGCCCCCTGAAACGGCGGTAGCTCAATTTCCCCTAACCTCGCTGCTGAATGGGGAAGCACCGGCAACTCCAGATGGGAATCTACGGCTGTATCCCCATGGCCGGGAAAATGTTTGGCCGTGGTTAAAATCGGATAGGGTTTAGCCCCCTCAATATAAGCAGCCGTTAACTGACTCACCCGTTGCGGTGTCTCCCCAAATGCCCGCACATTAATCACGGGATTTTGAGCATTATTATTGACATCAACCACCGGTGCATAGAGCCAATTCAAACCGATCGCCACCGCTTCTTTCGCCGTCATTTCCCCCATCTGTTGAGCATAATGGCGAGCCGCTTGGGGGGATTTTTCGGCGATCGCCCCCAAAGCCATGGGGGGCGGGAAATGGGTAGCTCCACTAAAGCGTTGTCCTACCCCTTCCTCCACATCTGCCCCCACCAACAGGGGAAAGGTTGCCCAACTTTGCAAACTGTTAATGCGATCGTGGAGTTCTGCCGCACTCCCACCCACGAGGATGACTCCCCCCACCCCCCACTGGGCGATCCAACGTTTCAGCGTCTCATTCGGCGGTTCCCAGTCCGGATAACGAATTTGATAATCGAACAAATAACCACTCGCTCGAATCACCACCATTTGGGCAACCTGTTGTTCTAAGGACAGAGAAGCTGGATCGGGCAGAGGAGAAGCAGGGGTTGGATCTGACATAGCTCTACACCACAGTGTTACTCATTGTCTTCAGCGACCCTATTTTCCGAGTCTTCCTGGGGGGGATGCTCGTGGGAAATCTGGTTAATCAGATGCAACAGGCGATCGCCTCTTTCCAAAGATTTATCTTCCAAAAACACCACCTCTGGAGTCCGCCGTAACTGCATCCGATGGCCCAGTTCATATCGAACAAAGGAAGTTGCAGACTGTAAGCCTTCCATGGTTTCCGCTTTGGCTTCTTCCGTCCCGTAAATACTGACGAAAATTTTCGCATGTTGCAGATCTCCAGAGACATCCACATCCGTAACACTGACCATACCCGCCCCTACTCGGTCATCTTTAATGTCATGAAGCAACATTTGGCCGACTTCGCGTTTAATTTGGGAGGACACGCGAGACACACGACGACTGTTAGCCATAAGACTTCCTCCACACTTTAGGGTAATTAGGGGTTATCTTCTCTAGTTCACACCGGAGATAATCCTAGCATAGCCCGTAATGTCAGGGTTAGGAAAACAAAGCCAGAAACTAACAGTCCCAAAGTGGCGATCGCCGTTACCGGATTCTTAAACAGGGGTTGAATGGCTTTGAACAGAAAGAAGAAAATGCCAAGGGTAAAGGTAATCAAATACCGAGGATACCGTGATACGTTCTGAAAGAAATCTCCCATGGGATTAGTTAAATTGCCAAAATTGAACAGGTCTCTGGCTATTCTACCGTTGACAGGGAACACTCACCATCCCTTCTTCCTAGGAAACCGAAACCGCACCTCGATCGAACACTTGACCATCGGTTCCGATACCCTGGATAACCAGGCGATCGTCATACACAGTATGGGCCGCAAAACTCAGACGAGAAGCAGAATAGGCCGTCCATTCTGAATGTCCCACATCCCGCAAGCCTGCCCCTGCTCCACAAATCAGGTAAGTTGTACCATTAATCGCATAGGTGCGTTCATAGACATGATCGTGGCCATTGATATACAATTGCACCCCATATTTTTGAAACAAAGGCGTGAGGGTGGTAATCAACTTCCTATTTAAGCCATAGTGGGCAGAAGAATAGATTTGGTGATGGCCAAACACGATTTTCCAGAGGGCATCTGATTGTTTTAAGCCTTCCTCTAACCAAGCCAGTTGATTCACCCAATCTGCATTACCATTCGTATCTAAAGCCCAGAATTGCACCTTACCCCGACGGAAGCTATAGTAACGCTTTCCTCCCATATTGAAGAGAGGATATTGGGTTTGAGGCACACCATTATCCGTGCGAATATCATGGTTTCCCAAACAGGCATAAAAGGGAATTCCTTGTTGCAAGAGAGGGCTATAGGGGTCTTCAAAAACTGCTTTGATTTTCTCAATTTCGCCATTATTGTAAATATTATCACCAGCTAAAACCACTAATTCGCAGGGAAAATTCTGGCCATACTCAGTCATCGCTGAGGCCACTGCATATTGACCCCGGGCCCCGGTTCCCGTATCGGCAACAGAGAAAAATCGCAACAGGGGAGTTTGATCCGGAGTATTAGGGGGTAAGTTATTTTGGGCGATCGCTATTTCTAAGGGAGGTTGAGAGCGATTCAATACAATTTTTTTCCCGATTACCCATCCTAGGGCAATTCCAGCTCCCCAACGCAGCAGTTCACGACGTTTAATATTCATTAGGGTTTGGGTTAATTCACGATTGGTGATATTTAGACAGTATAACTTGACTTTCTTTTGTGCTTACGGCTAATTAGAGTCGAGATTAGCGCTATATTTAAACCTTGCAAACCTTCTGCAACAAATAAACCCATAAGGTTATGACTGAGCATTATCGGATTACACTCCTTCCAGGAGATGGCATTGGGCCGGAAATTATGGCGGTGATGGTGGATGTCTTAAAGACGATCGCCCCCAAGTTTGATTTAGAGTTTAGCTTTCAAGAAGCCCTGATCGGTGGAGCGGCGATCGATGCTACCGGTAGCCCCCTCCCGGAAGAAACCCTCAATACCTGTCGTCAAAGTGATGCGGTTTTGCTGGCAGCCATTGGGGGCTATAAATGGGATAATTTGCCTCGTCAGCAACGACCGGAAACAGGTTTATTGGGGTTGCGATCGGGGTTAGGATTATTTGCCAATTTGCGACCGGCAACCATTTTACCCCAACTGATTGATGCTTCTACCCTGAAACGGGAAGTGGTGGAAGGCGTTGATATTATGGTGGTGCGAGAATTGACCGGTGGGGTCTATTTTGGCGAACCGAAAGGCATTTTTGAGACCGAAACTGGGCAAAAACGGGGCGTGAATACCATGGCCTATACGGAAGGGGAAATCGATCGCATCGCCAAAGTTGCGTTTGAAATTGCCCAAAAGCGCAACAGTCAACTCTGTTCGGTGGATAAGGCCAATGTACTGGAAGTATCGCAACTTTGGCGCGATCGCGTCACCGCCATGGCCGATGATTATCCTGATGTGCAACTGTCCCATCTCTATGTGGATAATGCCGCCATGCAACTGGTGAGAGCGCCCAAACAATTTGATACCATCGTCACCGGTAACTTGTTTGGGGATATTCTCTCCGATGCTGCCGCCATGTTAACCGGCAGTATTGGCATGTTACCCTCAGCCAGTTTAGGCGCATCGGGCCCTGGAGTCTTTGAACCCGTCCATGGATCAGCCCCCGATATTGCCGGACAAGATAAGGCTAACCCCCTGGCTCAGGTTCTCAGTGGAGCGATGATGTTGCGCTATGCATTGAATCAGCCCCAAGCAGCGCAGGCGATCGAAGATGCAGTACAAACCGTTTTGAATCAAGGTTATCGCACAGGCGATATTATGTCTGAAGGACAGAAGTTAGTGGGATGTCGGGAAATGGGAGAAGCGCTACTAAAGGCTCTATCATGACAGGGGAGTAAGGGAACCTGGGCGCTCCCTGGAACAGCGAGCAAGAGGCTCGCACTCCCTAGTTCCCCCCATCCCCCCATCCAAACTTGATATAATAATCAACGACCCTTCCCAGTACCTGAAACCATGATAGCCACCTCCTCAGCCTATAAAATTACTTGGGAAAAACTACCGGAGGACTTTATACTCCCCGACGATCCCGTGGATAATATTCATCAACCCGCCCTAGCTGCTGCCCTCACTGAAAGCTTAGACCAAGCTGGAAAATTACCCGAAAAGGCCCTAACGCCCACCAACTATGGCATCTGTGCCACCGTCAATGGCAAAATGGTCGTTAAAGCTCCCGATTGGGCTTATATCCCCCAGATCAGCGTTGAGCGTCCAGAAGTAATCCGCAGTTATACGCCAAACCTACAAGGAGATCTGCCGGTTATTGTCCTAGAATTTTTATCGGATACTGACGGGGGGGAATATTCGACAAAAGCTACCTATCCCCCAGGCAAGTATTTCTATTACGAACAAATCTTGTGCGTGCCAAATTACGGCATTTTTGACCCGAAAACGGGAGAATTAGAACTCTATCGTTTAGGCAACCAGCAACGCTATACTCTGCAATCTCCGAATCCAGACGGACGATTTTGGATACCAGAAATGGGTTTATATCTGGGAGTGTGGCAAGGGAGTCGAGAAAATCTAGAGAGCTATTGGCTACGCTGGTGGGATGAACAGGGTAATCTCTTGCTGTGGGGTAAAGAGAAAGTCGAGCAAGAGCGATCGCGAGCCGATGCTGAACGGCAGCAAGCTGAAACTGAACGACAACGAGCCGAAACTGAACGACAACGAGCCGATCGCCTAGCCGCCCAATTGCGAGCCGCCGGTATTGAAATCAATGAATAATGAACCATAAACCATGATAGCCACCTCCTCAGCCTATAAAATTACTTGGGAAAAACTACCGGAGGACTTTATACTCCCCGACGATCCCGTGGATAATATTCATCAACCCGCTCTAGCTGCTGCCCTCACTGAAAGCTTAGACCAAGCTGGAAAATTACCCGAAAAGGCCCTAACGCCTACTAACTATGGCATCTGTGCCACAGTCAATGGCAAAATGGTCGTTAAAGCTCCCGATTGGGCTTATATCCCCCAGATCAGCGTTGAGCGTCCAGAGGTCATCCGCAGTTATACGCCAAACCTACAAGGAGATCTGCCGGTTATTGTCCTAGAATTTTTATCGGATACTGACGGGGGGGAATATTCGACAAAAGCCACCTATCCCCCAGGCAAGTATTTCTATTACGAACAAATCCTGCAAGTGCCAAATTACGGCATTTTTGACCCGAAAACGGGAGAATTAGAACTCTATCGTTTAGGCAACCAGCAACGCTACGATCGCCAGTCTCCGAATCCAGACGGGCGATTTTGGATACCAGAAATGGGTTTATATCTGGGAGTGTGGCAAGGGTGTCGAGAAAACCTAGAGAGCTATTGGCTACGCTGGTGGGATGAAGAGGGTAATCTTTTGCTGTGGGGTAAAGAGAAAGTCGAGCAAGAGCGGCAACGAGCCGATCGCCTAGCCGCCCAATTGCGAGCTGCTGGCATTGAAATTAATGAATAATATTGATAATCCTGTGAAATTTATTTTATCTTCTATTCTGGTTCTGAGTACGGTGGCGATCGCCGCTCCTGCTGTTGCCAATTCTGATATCTTTATTGCCTATCCTGGCGATCGCCATCAAACCACCGCCGATCGCATCTTCCTCATTGGCACAGCTCCCATTGGCGGCGAAGTTCGGGTCAATGGTGAGGTCATTTCCCGCTCCCCTGGAGGCCATTTTGCCCCCAGTTTCCCCCTGGACATGGGCGAGAATACCTTCACCCTGCGCCATGGGAACCAGGAAAAGCAGATTACCATTATCCGCAACTCTGCCCTTCCACCTGCTCCCGTTGGTCTCAACTTTGCCGAGCGATCGCTCACTCCCCAAGTGAACATCGCCAAACCCCCCGGAGAACAAGTTTGTTTTTCCGCCATTGCTCCTAACCAAGCCACCGTCACCGTTACCCTAGGGCAACAAACCCTACCCCTAACCCCCCTCTCCTCCCTAACCGAACTGCCCCCCAACTCTGCTGTCCTCACCGGAGAAAACCAACCCACCACCCTCGAAAGCACCACCTATAAAGGCTGTGCCACCCTTCCCCTCATCTCAGAGAGTCAAAACCTGGGCAAACCCCAATTTACCCTGACTCTGAACGGCCAAACCCTGAGCCAAAGCGCCCCAGGACAAATTTCTATCCTTTCCCCTGTCGAATTTCAAATTGCCGAAGTCACCGCCGAAAATGGAGTCGCTCGTACCGGCCCCAGTACCAACTATTCCCGGTTAACCCCCCTTCCCAAAGGAACCCGCGCCCAAATTACCGCCGAAGAAGGGGAATGGCTCAGATTAGACTATGGAGCCTGGATCAAGCGCGAAGAAACACGGATCTTTTCCAGTGCCGCCCCTCCTGTTTCCCTGATTCGCAGTATTCGCGCTCGTCAAATTCCTGGATGGACGGAAATTGTCTTTCCCCTGCAAGTAGCGGTTCCCGTCAGCATTCAGCAGCGCCAAAATAGTATCACCCTGAGTTTGTATAATACGACCGCCCAAACCGATACCATCTATCTCAATGATGACCCCCTGATTAAGCGCCTAGATTGGGAACAAGTTTCACCGACCCGCATCGACTATACATTTGCCCTCAAAACCGAGCAACAGTGGGGCTACAAGCTCCGTTATGAGGGCACAACCTTAATTTTGTCGTTACGCCATCCTCCCCAGGCTTCTGGCTCATCCTCGCAACCCTTGCAAGGGATGAGAATTTTGCTCGATCCGGGCCATGGGAGCGAGAATGATTTGGGCGCAAGGGGGCCAAACGGCTATCCAGAAAAAGATGTGAATTTGGTAGTCTCTAAGCTGTTGCGGGACGAGCTACGGAAGCGGGGAGCCACGGTATTAATGACCCGCGAAGGGGATGATGACCTCTGGCCCCATGACCGGGTAGAGATCATTGAAGCGCAAGAACCGGATCTCGCTCTGAGTATCCATTATAATGCCTTACCTGATGCCGGAGATGCGGAGAATACGGCGGGGGTGGGCATGTTTTGGTATCATCCCCAAGCTCATAGTTTGGCGGTATTTTTACATCAGTATTTGGTGGATGAGCTAAACCGGCCCTCCTATGGGGTATTTTGGAATAACTTAGCTCTGGCTCGTCCGGCGATCGCCCCTTCCGTTCTGTTAGAATTAGGCTTTATGATTAATCCCCTAGAATTCGAGTGGATCGTCGATCCCCAATCTCAACAAGAACTCGCCAACACTCTCGCTGATGCCATTGTTGTTTGGGTGAGTGAAAGTCAACAGTGAGATGACCGGGTGAGGGCAGGTTCAGGACATTGATGGGTTGGTATCCTAGATATGGGTAAAACCCGCCCCTACAAAACTTTTTATTTTTAATTGAGCAGTTGGATGGGTATACTTTTCCTAACATTTGCAGTTTTGAGAAGAGGCAATGGTTACTCAGGTTAAAGGGATTTATCACCAGGGATGGATAGAACTGATTGAACTGCCTGATGATTGGGTGGAAGGGAGTTCAGTTGTCGTGACGTTTGTAGGCTCCAATGACATTAACCTAGAGGCTCAGGGAATCACTCAGGAGGAAGCGGGACGTTTACGAGGAAGTCTAGCCTCATTTGCAGAAGATTGGGAGAGTCCAGAAATGAGTGTTTATGACAACTATGACGCAGCCAAAACCAACGGTTAGTCGGGGTGATATGGCCTTAGTGCTTTTCCCAAATTCTAATCTGACTTCTGCTAAAACTAGACCGGCTTTAATCGTGCAAGCGGATCATTTACAAACGGGGTTATCACAGATTATTGTGGCTATGGTGACTAGCCAAATGTTTCGAGCGGGTCATCCGAGTCGGGTGACTGTTTTACTCAATTCTCCTGTAGGAGGGCAGTCGGGTTTACTGACTGATTCGGTGATTATGACGGATAATTTAGCAACCATATCTCTGGCTGCGGTTTATCGCATTATTGGTGCGATTCCGACATCAGAAATTGATATAGCATTGAGGCATACACTGGGATTGTAAAGAGAGAAAACCGATGGACATAACATCAAAAGAATGATTCCCAATTCTTGTAGGGGCAGGTTTAACCATATTCCCCATATCCCATCCATAACTTCTGTAAACCTGCCCCACCCCTACCAAAATGGTGAGGGCGGGTTCAGGACCTTAATTTATGGGTTTCCTAAATGTTGGTATAACCCGCCCCTACAACATCGATAATTCCCCATTCTTGTAGGGGCAGGTTTAACGATATCCCCCATTTCCCATCCATAACTTCTGTAAACCTGCCCCACCCCTACCGAAATGGTGAGGGCGGGTTTAGGACATTGATTTATGGGTTTCCTAAATGTTGGTATAACCCGCCGCTACAACATCAATAACTTATGTAAACTCAATAAACTTTTTAGCTAATTCAATCAATTCATCCTTATATCCACTAATACAAGAGCGATGTAGGTTTAAGTTCATCTCATCGTCCTCAAGATCCCCTGAAAAAATTAGGGCAGTATTGTCTACCACATGCACGACAGTCCAAGCAATTAACTTGCCCTCTTCTTCAATCATGCAAGTGATATCCTTCAAATTTGAACTATCACCAAAGCTATTTTTTGCTGTTTGAAAAAAATTATTCGCCAATGTAGCAGCAATCCTTTGATCGATTTTCTGGTCTGATGTCAGCACCACTCCTCTATTATAAATCAAACCCACACTATCAATATTATTCCGATTTTTGGAACACTTATTGAATACTTTTTTCAGTGCGGCTTTGACATCATCAAGATCTTTGTATTCATTAGCCATGATCCCATCCTCATCTATGTACTTAAAATAAGACGCTTGTATTGTAATATTTGTAACAAATTTTTGTCAATAATCTTTGGGTTAACTTTTACATCTTCACACAAAAAACAGCAATTGAATTCACCTATGAGAAAACAAACTTGAAATTTGTTGATAGAGTTGATTCTTGTAGCTGAAATAAAGGGCGTGTTGACTATCATTGCCATCTTTTTCCGGTAGGTTAGACCAAAAAATAATTAAAACTTTATGCTGGTTCAGATCGAAAACATAAAAAGTTAATTGTTCAATAGTCGTTTTTCGATCTAACTGTATATCAAAATAACGAAGCCATGACTTATGCCAATCACTCCATATATCTGCGACTGTTTTCAAAACTCTATCTATAATTTTCTCAGTCTCATTGATGTCCTCTTTAAATAGCTGTTTCTTGACTTTGAGGTTGTCAATTCCCTCCGATTCAGAACACAGAGCAACAACCATCCCATCAATATATCTTGACTTTAAGCCCTTGAACAATATAGGATCGAGATCCTCTGGGATTTCTGGCTCAGACATGGGTTCTGAGATAAGAAAGCTCAGGGTTTCCTCTATCCATCTCTGATTAAACACCTTTTGATACAGCCGGTTGGAAACGTTAATATAATCTTCAGATTTGGCTGCTAAACCTGATACAATCAAGTTGATTTGCTCTTCACGACCTCCATCAAAGTAAATTTTATTGACTTGTTTTAACAATTGTTTATATAGCTCTAGAGCGCGGATTCGCTCCTCAACCGTAGTATACCCGATTCTATACCATCGTTCCACTTCTTGGAAATGCGAGAGGGTGTCATGACTGCGCCAATTATTAATCAGTTTCTGTTCAAGCAGCTCTTGCACGGCTGTAGAAATATTGTCATCTCCAGTAATGTTAAGTTCTTCAATACAGAGATTACAGACAAATTGAGTTAAAAATGGCTTACCACCTGTCCAGATGAGAATTTCTTGAAATAGCTGTTCAGGATCGCAATTTAATCCGGCTAATCCTTGAATTAAGGCGCTACAGTCCCCCTCATCTAACCGTCCTAATTCAATTCCTTTAGCTGTGTTGAACGCCACGGCCGGATCGGTTAGAATATCTGTAGGTTTGGCCACCCCCAAAAGCACAAACTTAACCGACTTCAAGGTTTCCTCTTGCCCTAAAGCTCTGAGCAAACCCAGAAAACTATTTTGCAGCTTCCAAGAGATCAAGTTCTGGATTTCATCCAAGAAAACAATCAGTTTTTCCGTCCCTTTGTCCCGCAGATACTCCATCAGGTATTTCAGGGATTCTCGAAATTGTAAAGCGGAAGGATAATTAGCCATCTCTTGCGAACGCTGCTCGATATTCTGAGTCAGCATTCGAGCTTCAGGTGCGGGAAATGTAGCCGCAATCTCCCAGAGTAAACTTTGGCAAAGTGAGGCTTCATTAACTGTTGAGCCAAACCCTTGTAAATTCATCGTCACGCAATGATAACCAGCATCTTGTAATTGGTCAGCAATGCGAATCATTAAGGAAGTTTTACCCGATTGTCGTGCGGCGAGAATATAACAACATTGTTGCGTCGTCTCTTGGGTTAAAAATTTATAGAGTGCCCAGTCAGCAAGACGCTTAATATAGGTTGATGCTTCTAAGGATAATGCTCCTCCTTTGACACCTTGATAGTATTGTCTCATTTCCTTAACCCTCATGATTAACCAGTGGATGTTCTTGGAAATATTCCTGATACAGCCTGCAACGCACCTGATATTGACCATTTTCCAGTTTAATTAACCCAGCTTTTTCCAGTTGAAACTTAGCAAATTGATTCACACAGGGTTGCTTTTGCAGAATTTGTTCAAAGCATTGAGCGAGGTTGGGGTGGTCTTGCAGTAATTTAAGTTTCTTTTGCAAATGCCCAATTAAAGGGCTATCCGGTTGTTTTACTTTGGCTAAAAAATCATTAAGGTTCAGTCCTTCTCGTTTAATATGATAAAAAGCATGATTGAGTAACTCTGGATATCCTCCTAGCCAGTCTTTGAGTTGAAGGACTTCCTGTTTTCTCCACCTCAGATCGTACTTTTGAGCTAGAGTTTCAATTTGATTATCTGTGAATTCATGAAGCTCTAAAGGCAAGCCTACATTGTCCAAAGGACTGCCAGATAACTCATATTGGGCATAGGGTTCTGTGCTATAAGCCAGCAATAGATTAGGGAAGACTAACTGCTGATCGCGACTATTTTTCTTCATGTGCTGTTCATGCCATGAGCGGAGAAGTTGAAGAAATGGAGATTGAATTAGTTTCAAACCAATGACTTTATCAAGTCCGTCAATAATTAGGGTTTTAGGATCGGGCACTTTAGAAAAAACAAAAGCTTCTAAGTAGTCCGTGCAACGAATGCCTACAGCGATTTTCTTTTGCCAAAATTCATCTAAACCATCGGACTTACATCTAAATGCTTGAGTGACTATATAAGTAAAATTATATAAGAATGTCTCCAAATCTTCAAAAACTGTATCCTCAAGATTCGATAAATCAATACGGGCAACTTGATGTTTACACTCAGTTGATAACCATTCTTCTATTCGCAGTAATAAACTTGACTTTCCTAAACCCTGTGCGCCCTTGATCCGTAATAATAATCGCTGATCCTCTGGAAGATTTCTAAACTCCAGCTCAATTCTACTTTGTATGTTTCGCTGTACATAACGAGGAGAATCAACAGTAACAACCCCAGTTAACAAAGGGATAGTTAGCTCTTGCTGTATCTTCGCCCTCAACGGATGATTCTCCGCCACCATATCGGGGCAATGTTGAAGAAAGAGATTCAGTAGCTTGGGTTGCTTGTTTCCCTTACCTAGGATCTGGAAATATTTGTACACCTCTGATAAGTGCTTTCTCACTGTTCCACCAGCGAGATGCTTGGCTTGAGCGATGTCTTTGGCTGACTGTCCGGCTAAAAAGCTCCGAAGGATCTCATACCGTTCTGGCGCTGAGTCCTCTAGCTGCTGGAGTAGTTTGTCAAATTGGCTTTTGTCCATACGCGGATTATATCATAATGTAAGATGCGTAGCTTATAAAATGAAGTGCGTCGTCAATCTCTTGACATGCGTAAGCCAGTACGATAGTCTTGAAATAAGACTAGACAACAAAAAAGCCCAAGACAATTGGGTTATTGTCTCAGGCCTTAAATTTTTATTACTTATCGACCATCATAGCATGATGGTCTCCAACTATGACACATATCAAGAAGGATCGGTATTTGAAGCTTCAGATTCCTTTCTGGACGCTTCCGCACGCTTTACCTGTACTGCGGCAAATTGGCCAAACTTTTGGGGGATTTACTCTTTACCTCTCCCTTGGAGGATGGCAAAATCCCGACGGTCTCCTGGTTTGGGATCTCAATTGGGTTGTGGAGGTCTACTATTAATGAACAATCTGTTTTCCTCCAATGAAGAGATTTTAGACCTGCTCTATCAACTCTTACAAGACTACGGAAATAAAGCACGGCAGGAAGCCATTTATCTAGAAGTGAATGGGGATGTTTTTATTGTCCTGATCGCTTCTAGCTAATCTAGTGCCTAATCCCTCTTCTCAAAGCCTTACCAGAAGAGGGGTTTCCCCAAGTTTTACCCTATCCATGAGCAAGGAAACAATCAATCATGTCTAATCACAATCAAGCTTGCTGCTGCCGTTGTCCCCATCAAACCCAGTGTTGTCCACAAGTTAAAAACCAACAAGCCATTTATCCCTTGTGGTTTTTCGGATTGGTAATCATGGTAACGATCATGAGCATCCGGGTTAATCCTGCTCCCCAAGTCCAAGAAACTCAACAGATGAGTCCGACTTGGATCAGCGATACCAAAGACAAAGAAGATGACGGTGGCTTAGTTCCCACGAACTACCCGCCCACCCAACGTTAGAGGAGGACTCACTTCAATACCATTGTCGGTTTTAAGAATAACGCTTATAAGGGCGATCGCGCGATCGCCCTTTCCCTTTGCCCTCTCTTTGTGGCGATCGCCTCAGATTCCCCAGCATCTAGCCTAACCTCATATTGCAGATGGTTAACTTGCTCCCGGTTCACAACAGAGCGAACCTGAAACCAAGAAACCGTTTGAACTTCAAGGGTTCCGGGAACCGGGGGATCGATATCTGCCAGTTCCCGATATACGGCTTCTGGAATAATGATGGGACTGTAGAGTTGAGGTAACAGGTGTAAATGGGCGATCGCTGCCAAATTCGTTATCACTGAAGTATCGCTAACAACAATCACAAGCGCCCCAACTCCCGCAGGTTTCTGACATCCAACTCAAAATCCTCCACATCATAGGAATAAAGCGGGATCTGGCGCTGCTCTAGAAGCTGACGGAACTGATGCAGTGACAAATTAGCCAACTGAGCTGCATAACCTACAGTTAAGCGTCCGCTTTCAAACAAATGCAACGCAATTTCCTGACGAAACTCATCAGGAGTCAGTCGAGAAGCTTGCAGGATTTCATCAGAAATAACAATACTCATAAGACAACATTTTCATCTCTTTATCTTGAGACTTGATTATCAAAAACTCAATAAAGTTATTAACTTCATGTACTAATTCTTCTGGTAGATTTTCAATATTATTAATCGCTTGCTCACGGAGGTTCATCGTTGTTTATCCCCAATTTCGACTAAACGCAATTAACTTTGTTTATATCTGTATTATACAAAATTATACAATGATAGGGTAAACTAAATTACTCGTGTGGCGATATCCGTAGAGCCATTTTCAGAGCGATCGCCCCTAACCACCCCAATCAACCCCCATTGCTTCTTGTAAATCCCCTTCAATCACAACCAACACCCCCCATTTGCCCAGATTTTGGGCGCACCTACCACTTGTTGAAGTCCCAAAAGCCCTTTGACCCCAATTACCCGATCGCCTCCCCGATCGCCTCTCCTTGACATCCCAGGCACTGTCTATGATGATCGAGAAACTACCAATAGCAATATTTCTTTAAGAAATGTGTCACAGGGGACACAAACCTGATACATTGACCGAGTATCGGTAAATGATTTTGAATCGAGTTACGTTATGAAAGTCCTGGTTATTGGTGGTGACGGCTATTGTGGGTGGGCTACCGCACTCTATCTGTCTGACCATGGTTATGAAGTAGGGATTCTGGATAATCTCGTGCGCCGTCATTGGGATCAACAACTCTGTGTTGAGACTCTGACACCGATCGCACCTATTCAGCAACGGTTACGCAAATGGCATGAATTAACTGGCAAAAAGATCGATCTGTTTATTGGCGATATCAATGATTATGACTTCTTGATTCGCTCCTTGCGTCAATTTGAACCAGAGGCGATCGTCCATTTCGGAGAACAGCGCTCTGCTCCGTTCTCCATGATCGATCGCGAACATGCGGTCATGACTCAAACCAATAATGTGGTTGGAAACCTGAATCTTTTATTTGCCATGAAAGAAGAGTTCCCAAACACCCATTTGGTGAAATTGGGAACCATGGGTGAATATGGAACCCCCAATATCGATATTGAAGAAGGATATATCGAGATTAACCACAATGGCCGTAAAGATCTACTTCCCTATCCGAAACAACCGGGAAGTTTCTATCATCTTTCTAAGGTTCATGATAGCCACAATATCCATTTTGCCTGCAAGATTTGGGGTTTGCGAGCCACGGATCTAAACCAAGGGGTAGTGTATGGCGTGCATACAGACCAAACCCGACGAGATGAAATGCTGATCAACCGCCTAGATTATGATGGGGTATTTGGAACAGCGCTCAACCGCTTCTGTATTCAAGCGGCGATCGGTCACCCCCTCACCGTTTATGGTAAAGGTGGACAAACCAGAGGATTTTTAGATATCCGCGATACGGTGCGCTGTATAGAAATTGCCGTGAATAATCCCGCCAATTCCGGTGAATTCAGAGTCTTTAACCAGTTCACTGAAATGTTTAGCATCAGTGATTTAGCGGTAATGGTAGAAAAAGCCGGTCGCCATTTGGGATTAAATGTGGAAATTAACCATTTAGATAATCCTCGTGTGGAATTGGAAGAGCATTATTTTAATGCTAAAAATACCAAACTCAAAGACCTGGGTTTAGAACCTCACAACTTGGAAGAATCCCTGCTCGATTCTTTGATTAATGTAGCCCAACAATACAAAGGGCGGGTGGACGAAAGTCAGATTCTTCCCAAAGTGTCTTGGCGGCGGAATTAGTTTTTTGACCCATTATTTCAGTCACCAGTTACCCGATTGATAGTTTTTCGATGTCCGGTTGAGATCAAATCCCTCTCCCCTGGGAGAGGGATTGAGGGAGAGGGCAAGAATTCCATGAAAATGCTATATAACGGGTGACTGTTCTTTATTTAATTACTTTAGGATTGCGCTTTTTTATGAGAATTGCTCTGTTTACAGAAACATTTCTACCCAAGATTGACGGGATTGTTACTCGTCTAACCCAGACCGTCGATCATCTGCAACGATTGGGCGATCGCGTGTTAATTGTTTGTCCGGAAGGGGGACTGACAGAATATAAGGGAGCTAAAATCTATGGGGTATCGGGAATGCCCCTACCCTGGTATCCTGAGCTAAAAATGGCGTTTCCGCGACCAGCCATTGGGGAGGCGATCGCCGATTTCGATCCCGATCTCATCCATGTGGCAAACCCTGCGATCCTGGGTTTAGCTGGACTCTATTATGGCAAGAAGTTTGATATTCCCCTAGTGGCTTCCTATCATACCCATCTGCCCCAATACCTACAACATTACGGGTTAGGGGTGTTGGAACCGGTGTTATGGGAGTTGCTTAAAGGGGCCCATAACCAAGCCGATCTCAACCTCTGTACCTCTAGTGTGATGGTACAAGAACTCATCAACCATGAGATTGAACGAGTGGATTTATGGCAGCGTGGAGTCGATACGGAATTATTCCACCCCAGTTTAGCCTCTAGAGAAATGCGCGATCGCCTCTCCCAAGGACATCCCGACAGTCCCCTGCTCCTCTACGTCGGACGCTTAGGTGCAGAAAAAGAAATCGATCGCATCAAACCCGTCCTCGAAAGCATCCCCGGTGCGAGATTGGCACTCGTGGGAGATGGCCCCAACCGCGCCGTTTTAGAAGAACATTTTGCTGGAACTCCCACCCATTTCGTCGGCTATCTGCGCGGTCAAACCCTAGCCTCCGCCTTCGCTTCCGCCGATGCCTTTGTCTTCCCCTCCAGCACCGAAACCCTAGGACTTGTTCTCCTCGAAGCCATGGCTGCGGGTTGTCCCGTCGTCGCTGCGGGAACCGGCGGCATCATCGATATTGTCACCGATGGCGTAAACGGCTACCTCTTCGATCCCAGCGATCCCCAGGGTGCAATTACCGCCACCCAAAAACTCCTCGATAACCAATCTGAGCGCGAAACCCTGCGCCAAAATGCCCGTCAAGAAGCGGAACGCTGGGGTTGGAGTGCGGCGACTCAACAACTGCGCCGCTATTATCAAGCTGTTGTCAGCACCCGACAACCCCTAGCCGCTTAGTCTGTCATATCCAGTCCGGTTTCCGCAAGCGGACATGAAAATTTGTTAAGAAACGGGCAAGATGCCCGCACTCCTCGAATTCTTTGATCTGACTGGAGTGGGAGCATCTTGCTCCCTAGGGCCGTGACTGGAATTCTTTGATCTGACTGGAGTGGGAGCATCTTGCTCCCTAGGGCCGTGACAATCCTAAAATGGTGGGTTATATCTAGTCCGGTTTCCGCAAGCGGACATGAAAATTTGTTAAGAAGCGGGCAAGATGCCCGCACTCCTCGAATTCTTTGATACAGCACTTGGCGCTCTCATGAGGTACAGTGCGATCCCCCCTGCTTAGAAAGGGGGGAACGAGGAAAGTCCCCCTTTTTAAGGGGGATTTAGGGGGATCGAGATGTATCGCATAGCAGAGGAAAATGCTGTATGACTGGAGTGGGAGCATCTTGCTCCCTGGATTTTTAATTAGGGTATTTCCGCTTCGCGGACATCAATAAGCGAACTTGATATTAAGCCTAAACTTCTGTCTTAACTTTGTCCCGGAATTGTAATATCGATCGCCGTTACCGTACCATCCTCACTTAAGGCGCTCAAAGGTGGATCGATCTGCTCTTGATTTCCCACCACCAGAGTTACCATCTGTTCCGGTTTCAGATACTCCTGAGCCACCCGTTGCACATCCTCAATGGTTGTTTCTTCCACACCCCGTTGATACTGGAAAATAAAATCTTTTGGATACCCATAATAGGTATAGCGCATCAAGCGAGAAAGGGTTTGGGAGGGCTTTTGGAAATTAAATACAAAAGAATTAAGTACCCCATCCTTAGCAGCCGTTAATTCTTGGGCCGTAATTGGGTTTTGGATGATGCGATCGAACTCTTGGCGCAGAGCGGTAATAAAGGGGACAGTCGCTTCTGAACGAGTTGAACCCCCAGCAATTAACATCCCTGGATAATCATAACGGGGACTCCAAACGCCATAAACCGAATAAGCCAATCCTTGACGCGATCGCACCTCATTAAATAAGCGCCCTCCCAACCCATTCAAAACTTCATTCATGACGGACAGGGTAAAAAAGTCAGGATTATCCAACTGTCCTCCTAAATGACCCATCAGTATATTACTCTGAGTCAGTTGGGGTTGATTAACCACAAAAATCCCCCCCGTTTGAGATTGGGAAACCTTGGGTAAAGAAGGCAACTTAAAATTAGGATCGCTTTGCCAATCTCCAAATGTGGCTTCTAGTTTTTCTCGCATCTGGGCCGGATCGAAATCTCCCACCAAACCCAACATCATATTATTGGGGACAAAATACTGTTGATAGAAGTCAATTAAATCCTGCCGTTCAATCCCGTCTAATGTCTCATATTCGACCGTCCGAGCATAGGGACTTTCTTGGCCATATATCAACTTTTGAAATTCCCGACGAGCGATCGCATCCGGGCTATCATTACGCCGGGCAATACTCCCTTGCACTTGGGTTTTGGCTAACTGTAATTGCTGCTCATCAAAAGCCGGTTGGCGCAAGACTTGGGCAAAGAGTCTTAACACTTCATCCGTATCCGGGGTGAGGGCGCTAAACTGGGCCGTAGCCGAAGCACTACCAATCGACGTTTCAATAGAAGCGGCTCGATCTTCAAGCGATCGGTTCAGTTCATCGGGGGAATAGGTTTGGGTTCCACCGCTACGCATCACTGTCCCCACCAAACCAGCCAACCCGACTTTTTCCTTGGGTTCCAGGCGATCGCCCGTGTGAAACATGGCAATTCCCGTCACTAGCGGTAAATCCCGGTCTTCCATCAAAAAGACCTCAATGCCATTGTCCATCGTAAATTGGGTATACTCTGGAACTGTCACCTCTGGAAGAGGCGGAAAGGTTAGCTGGTTATAGGGTTTAGCCTCAGCAGCAACTGCCGATTCATGCCATTGCAGGGTTAGGGCTAAACTTAGCACCATCAAAGCCAGCCACAGCCCCCGAACCATCTTTTTTGTCACTCGTCTTACTTGCATCATTGTTTTAGGTAATGGGTAATAGGTATTGCTTGCGTTCTACAGTAGATCTCGATCCCCCTAAATCCCCCTTAAAAAGGGGGACTTTCACTGCCCCCCTTTATCTAAGGGGGGTTGGGGGGATCTTTGCCTAACTGTAATTTTTGAAGAAAGTGAAGCGCTGTCAGTAATCAATGTTAATTACTCGCGGTTAATAATCGCCCAATGGTGCGATTTTCTGGGGTAAAGGTCGCCTTTGCCACCCGTTGGATATCTTGGGGAGTCACTGCTTCAATGGCTTCAATTTCTGCAAATAAATTGCGCCAAGATCCGGTTTTGGCTTCATAGTCTGCTAACAAATTGGCTAAACCCGAATTGGAGTCTAATGTACCGAGTAAACTGGCTTTGGCTTGGGTTTTCACCCGATTTAATTCGGCTTCGCTTACCGGTTCAGTTTTCATGCGTTCAATTTCCACAGCTAAAGCTTCTGCTACCCGATCGACTGTACTCCCCGGAGCAGTTAAACTGTAGAAGAGCATTAAATTGGGGTATTTATCGCCAGGAAAACCGCTAAATCCGGCCGCAGAGAGAGAGACTTGTTTCTCTTCGACTAAGGATTTATACAAGCGAGCGGTGCGTCCATCACTGAGAATAGACCCCATTAAATCATAGACAGCATGATCGGGATGATTTCCGGCTGGCCGGTGGTAGCCTTCGAGGTACATGGGTTGGGCGGGTAATTCTAGGGTGACTTCCCGCGTTTCGGTTTGTGGCGGTTCCACGGGCATATTCACCTTGGGAATGGGGCGATTGCGAAAGCGACCAAAATAGGTTTGGGCTAGTTTTTTGACTTCTGGGGTGTTGACATCCCCGACGATCGCCACAATCAGATTATGGGGGACATAATAGCTCTCGAAGAAGTCTTTGACATCTTGCCGTCTCAGGTTGCGTAAGTCTTCTTCATAGCCAATTACCGGTTGCCGATAGGGATGGACTTTGAAGGCGGCATCTTGGAAGGCTTCAATCATTTTGCCGATGGGGGAGTTATCGGTACGCATCCGTCGCTCTTCGAGGATGACTTCTTTTTCTTGGTAAAATTCCCGAAATACAGGGTTAAGGAAGCGATCGGACTCTAGGGACATCCACAACTCTAGTTTGTTGGATGGCAAGCTAAAAAAGTAACGAGTTTCATCTGTGGAAGTAGTGGCATTTAGTCCAACTCCCCCAAACTGTTCGACAATTTTGCCAAATTCATTTTGTTTGATGTATTGGGAGGCTTGTTTGTTGACTCCCTCGAATTCGGCTTGGAGTTGTTCGGCTTTTTCCTCTTCTCCATTGGCTTTAGCGGCTTGAATTTGATCGAAGAGGCGATCGAGTTGATCCATCAGGGGTTTTTCGGCAGCATAATTGGTTGTGCCAATCTGGGTTGTCCCCTTGAATGCTAAGTGTTCCAAGTAATGGGCTACACCGGTTTTGCCTACGGGTTCATTGGCTCCGCCAACATCTGCATAGAGCATAAAGGAGACTACAGGAGCTTGATGGCGTTCGAGGACAATGAATTTGATGCCATTATCAAGCGTAAAGGTTTTAACTTCTTTTTCAACTTTGTCTAAATAAGGTTGAATGGAAAACTCGCTCGAATCTTGGATTAAGGCGATCGCCGGTTGTACCCCCAAGACATAAACGCTCAGACATACACTCAGCAGGATTGCTCCTAGCATTTTGAGAGGCTCAATGGACAAGATTTTGTTCATAAGGATAGGACTAGAAATATACCCGTATTTTTCAGTATAGGAGAACAGAAAGAAGGAAATTAGGACTTAACTTTACCAAAGCGGCGATCGCGCTTTTGGAACTCCCACAGCGCTCGATGCATCTCCGCTCGGTCAAAATCTGGCCAGAGCGTATCGGTAATATAAATCTCTGAGTAAGCCAACTGCCACAACAAAAAATTACTAATTCGCATCTCTCCACTGGTGCGAATCAACAGATCTGGATCGCCAATATTCACCGTATATAGATGGCGCTCAAACAAAGCTTGATCGATATCTTCAGGGTTTAAATTTCCCTGCTGCACCTGTACGGCTAAAGCTTGACAGGCTTCTACAATTTCCTGCCGTCCCCCATAATTGGTCGCTACGGTCAACCGCATTCCTTGATTCTCAGCCGTTGCTGCTCTAGAGCGATCGATCTGTTGTTGGACGGAGGGGGGGAGATCTTGCAGTCCACCCATAAAATCTAAGCGAATTTTCCGCTCCATCAGTTCAGGTAATTCTCGTTGCAGGAGATACTCTAGTAAGGTCATAATCACCTTAACTTCTTGGGCAGGACGCTTCCAATTTTCAGTAGAAAATGAATAAAGGGTGAGGGCTTGGATACCCCAATCATCACAACAGCGCACCAACTCCCTAACTGTATCCCCTCCACGATTGTGCCCCATAATTCTAGGGAGTCCTCGCCTCTGGGCCCACCGACCATTACCATCCATAATTACTGCAACATGACGAGGAAGCTTTTGGGGATCGAGGTCACTAGGGAGAGTCTTCAAAGTATTGTCAATAATTTGCTTTGCAGTCATTTTTTCTTGTCAGAATCAGAAGAAGGTAAACGGAGTAGGCGTGCAACCATGGCTGCACCTTGAGTATTGATTTGGCGGCCCAAATTTCGCAAATCGGGGGCTACAGCCTCCCGTTCTACTGATTGAGAGAATTTGGCTTCCAGGAGTTCCTTTAGTTTACTGCTGGTTAAGGGACGATTCAGGAGACCCCGCTCGGCCAGAGAAATAGAGCCGGTTTCCTCAGAAACGACGACGCACAGACAGTTTTCTACCCGGTCAGTGATGCCCATGGCTGCTCGATGGCGAGTGCCGAGTTTACGGGAGGCGGTGCGGTCTGATAGGGGTAAAATTACTCCGGCAGCAATAATACGAGACATGCGAATCCAAACGGCTCCATCATGTAACAGGGTACTGGTTTGGAAAATAGTTTGTAATAACTCCTTCGAGACTTCTGCATTTAACCTTACACCAGGAACTGAAAAATCGCGTTCATCAATGGGCCCGGTGGTTTCTAAGATGAGTAGGGCCCCTGTCCGATTTTGAGAGAGGTCTTTAACGGCATCCACTATTTCATCAATCACGCTATCGGCTTTGGGGGGAGGTTCTGATGGGGGAAGAAATAAATCAATGATTTGTCCTTGGCCCAATTGTTCTAGAAAGCGACGGAATTCAGACTGCAAAATGACAGCCATGGCTACGGCAGAACCGATGACTAACTTGTTTAACACAAAACTCAGTAGGGTTAAGTTTATTACTGAACTAATGGCGGTGGCCAGCATGAGAATAATGAATCCTCGCACCATCCACAAGGTTCGACGTTCACCAATAATCATCAAGACCATGTAGGTCAAGATGAGAACAAAGATGAAGTCAACGGTATGCAGTAGGGTTTTTTGAGTATCAGTTAAGTTGGATAACCATTGTGTTAAAAAATCTCCCATAGCTAGGGAATAGGGAATAGGGAACAGGGAATGGGGAATAGGGAATAGGGAATAGGGAATACTGCTCTATCCTACCTTGGGCACTTGAGCCTAGGGACAGAGTGCAATCTGACCCCAGTTTCAAGTTGGGTGTCGCTGCTAAGAGGTGGTTTTGAGGCGATCGGGAAGCCGATCGCCTTTTACCAAGTCTTGATAGGTTTCCCGTTCGATAATCACTTCTCCTTGACCGTCTTTAACTAAGACGGCGGCCGGTCGGGTGATGCGGTTATAGTTGGAAGCCATACTATAGTTGTATGCTCCGGTGGCTAAAATGGCGATCGCCTCTCCGGGTTGCAAGGGGGGAAATTGGGCTTGTTGGATCAGGATATCACCGGATTCGCAATGTTTACCAGCAAGGGTTACGGTTTCCGTACAGGGTTGGGTCATACGATCGACAGCAACCGCCCGATAGAGGGCTTGATAGGTGATGGGGCGAGCATTGTCGGACATGCCCCCATCAACGGCGATATAGGTTCGCATGTCGGGAATGGCTTTACGGGAGCCGACGGTGTAAGCGGTGATACAGGATGAACCGACGAGGGAGCGTCCGGGTTCACAGATGATATGGGGGGGAGTAATTTGGGCGCGATCGCAAGCGGTTACCATGGCGCTACAGACTTGTTTTACCCAAGCTTCGATGGAGGGGGGATCGTCGCTTTCAGTATAGCGAATGCCTAAGCCACCTCCTACATTTAAGACAGAGGGAGATAAGCCCATATTCTTCGCTTTCAGGAACCATTGCACCATGACACCGGGGAGATCTTGGTGGGGTTCAAGTTCAAAGATTTGCGAGCCAATATGGGCATGGAATCCTTGGAAATTAAGACTCGGTTGTTGGGCAATCTCTGCCAGAACTGCTTCTATTTGATTGGGATCGAAGCCAAATTTACTGTCAATATGTCCGGTGCGAATATATTCATGGGTATGACATTCGATACCAGGGGTAATCCGAATCAGGATAGAGATGGTTTTGCCTCGATCTTGTGTAAGCTGGGCTAGGGTTTGCAGTTCTAGGCGGTTATCCACGACTACATTACAGCCGACTTGTAAGGCTTCTGCCAATTCGGTTGCGGATTTATTGTTGCCATGGAAGTAAATCCGATTGGCGGGAACTCCGGCTTGTAGGGCAGTGTAGAGTTCTCCACCGGAGGCGACATCAATGCCTAATCCTTCTGAAGCGGCGATCGCACAAATGGCTAAACAATTCCATGCTTTGGAGGCATACAGAACCGTAGCTTCTCCTGGATAGTAGCGCTTAAAGGCTTCTCGGTATTGGCGACAGGCAGCCCGTAAGCCCTCTTCATCGAGGATGTAGAGGGGAGATCCATAGGTTTTGACTAATTCAGAAACGGCTACACCCCCGATAGTTAATTGATCGTCGCTGTTGACTTGAGCGGTTAGGGGCAGTAAGTATTGATTGGGAGAGCGATCGCTGACTGGATCTGCTCCAGAGGAAAGATAATCTGTGCCACGGGGTGGAGTAATGCGGGAGGGTGTGGATACCATAATCTCAGGAAAGCAAGTTCGTTATTCATTATTAATGGGTTCTATACTCTATTGTCCATGGTGAACTGCAAATCACCAATAGTTATCTGTCAATCGGCTCAATACCTCCCTATGAACCTATCTGTTTCTGTACCCTTTGTTCTCCATGCGATCGCCCCTGAACACCTAAGCGCCGTTCTCACCCTCGATCGCCTCTGTTTTGGACAATTATGGAGTTTAGACGCTTATCAACGGGAACTCGATAGCCCGAATAGTGAGTTGTTGGGGATCAGTTGGAATCAGGAACTGGTGGGATTGGGCTGTTATTGGGCGATCGTTGAAGAAGCTCATCTGACTATTTTAGCGATTCATCCCCAGTATCAAAATCAAGGCTTAGGGCAATTTCTGCTCTGTGCTTTATTAGACTCTGCCCGCAAACGGGGCTTAGAACGAGCCACCCTAGAAGTGAAAGCCTCTAACCACAGTGCCCTAGGACTCTATCAAAAATTGGGTTTTCTCACGGCTGGAAGACGACGCAATTATTATCAAGAAACGGGAGAAGATGCCCTTGTTTTATGGCTCAATCATTTACAATCTCCCCAGTTTCCCGATCGGTTAATCCAGTGGCAACAGCAAGCCCAAGAAAAATGGACAGAATAGTTAAACGATCGCAAAAAGTAGGGGCGAAAAATTTTTCGCCCCTACTCTATTCTGTGCTATCAATCGGGCCAGTCGAGTGAAGGTTAGGCGATCGCCGCCATTTTCACTTCATTATTAGCTAATAACTCTTGCAGCTCCTCAGAATCCACGGTTTCCCGTTCCACCAGCATTTGAGCCAACTGGTCAAGGACAGCGCGATTATTGACTAAAACTGCCTTAGCTCGGCGATAGGCTTGGTCTACCAGATTCCGCACCTCATCATCAATTGCTGCTGCGGTTTCTTCCGAGAAATCCCGCTCGGCGGCAATATCGCGACCCAGGAACATATTCCCTTGCTGACGACCTAATGCCACAGGGCCGAGGCGATCGCTCATTCCGAAGCGAGTCACCATTTGCCGAGCCACCCGTGCCACCTGTTGCAAATCATTAGACGCACCCGTAGTCACTTCTTCCTCGCCAAAGATAATCTCCTCAGCCAAACGACCCCCCAGAGCCACCGCCATCTGATTTTGTAGATAAGAACGGCTGTATAATCCCGAATCCATGCGGTCTTCACTCGGTGTAAACCAAGTCAAACCTCCCGCACGGCCACGAGGAATAATACTGATCTTTTGCACCGGGTCATAATCCGGCATCAGAGCGCCCACCAAAGCATGGCCCGCCTCATGATAAGCCACCAACTGCTTGCGTTTTTCGCTCATCACCCGGTCTTTCTTCTCCGGCCCAGCCAGAACCCGGTCAATGGCATCATTAACTTCATCCATAGAAATCTCAGTCAGATTGCGACGAGCCGCCAGAATAGCTGCTTCATTCAACAAATTAGACAAATCTGCACCGGTAAATCCAGGAGTCCGACGAGCAATTTTTTCCAAATCCACATCCGGGGATAGGGTTTTGCCACGGGAGTGAACATTGAGAATTTCCAAGCGCCCTGCATAGTCGGGACGGTCTACCACCACTTGACGGTCAAAGCGACCGGGACGCATCAAGGCAGCATCTAGGACATCAGGACGGTTAGTCGCAGCAATAATGATAATGCCCGTATTGCCTTCAAACCCATCCATTTCGGTCAGCAATTGGTTTAGGGTTTGTTCCCGCTCATCATTGCCACCACCGAGACCTGCACCCCGTTGACGACCTACGGCATCAATTTCATCGATGAACACGATACAAGGAGCATTAGCTTTGGCTTGTTCAAACAAGTCGCGGACGCGGGAAGCACCAACCCCCACAAACATTTCTACAAACTCAGAGCCGGAGATGGAGAAAAAGGGAACACCGGCTTCACCCGCAACCGCTTTAGCCAGTAAGGTTTTACCCGTTCCAGGAGGGCCAACTAATAGCACACCTTTAGGGATTTTAGCGCCCACTGCCGTGAAGCGATCGGCATTTTTCAGGAAGTCTACTACCTCAGTTAACTCTAATTTGGCTTGTTCAATCCCAGCCACATCGCCAAAAGTCACTTGGGTTTGCGGTTCCATTTGCACTCTAGCTTTAGACTTGCCAAAGTTCATGGCCTGAGATCCAGGGCCATTTTGGGCCCGTCTCAGGAGGAAAAATACCCCAACCACCAGCAAAATGGGGATGAACAGACTACTTAAGGCCCGCACCCAAGCCCCATCATCACTGGGGGGTAAAACTGAGATATCAACATTATTTTGGGTGAGAATGTTGAGTAAGTCTGGATCGTTGGGGAGATTGACCAGAATTTTATCGCCATTTTCTGCGGTCACTAGCGCTCTGGTGCGGTCAGCACTCAGATTTACCCGCTCTACCTGTCCCGTTTCTACTTCGTCAATCAGTTGACTGTAAGGCCAGGTTTGGGTGGGTTGGGGCTGTTGGTCAAACAGCGCAGTCCCTAAAGCAATGACGACGATCGCCAGTAAAGCATACAGTCCCGCATTTCTCCATCGTTTGTTCACGCCGGTTTGATCCTCCTATGGTGTTCTAGGCTATTAGGACGGTTTTGCCTTTGATTATTAATCTTATATTAACTAATATTACGAAACTGTGAACGATCTGCACAAGAATCCAGACAGGCTATCCCTTCTAGGGAGTATAAGTGCTTCCCATCAGGGGGCGATCGGTGTGGAAAACCCTACCCCCATCCGAACGCCAAGGACTCTCCATTCCTCTTGATTAACTTTCAGAATAACAGTGATAAAATGGGCTAAAATTTCTGAGAACTCCAAACCATGCCCTCCATCTCCGGTTATCAAACTCTCCATCTCATTTATGAAAGCAGTAACTCGGAAGTTTATCGCGCTATCCGAGAAAGCGACCAACAAAGGGTAATTCTCAAACTCCTGAAAGAAGACTATCCCACCCCCTCAGAACTCAGACGCTACAAACAAGAATATAAACTCACCCACTCTAATGAATTAATCGGAGTGGTAAAAGCCTGCGACTTGCAACCCTACAAAAACACCCTAGTGATGATCCTCGAAGACTTCGGGGGAGAATCTCTTAAAACTCTTAACATTCAGCAAACCTTTAACCTCAATCAATACCTATCCCTATTCATAAAAATAGCCGACTGCCTAGGACAACTCCACTCAGCAAATATTATCCACAAAGACATTAATCCTGCCAATATTGTCTTCAACCCCCAAACCCAAGAACTGAAAATCATTGACCTCGGCATTTCTACTCAACTAAGCAAAGAAAATCCCACCCTCAAAAACCCCACCACCCTAGAAGGAACCCTTCCCTACATCTCCCCGGAACAAACCGGGAGAATGAACCGCTCCCTAGACTATCGCACTGACTTTTATTCTCTCGGTGTAACCTTTTACGAACTGCTCACCCACCAACTCCCCTTCACCACCCAAGACGAGCTAGAATTAGTCCACTGTCATATTGCCAGAGAACCGCGATCGGCCACAGAAATTAATCCCCAAATTCCCCCCATTCTCTCCGACATCATCAGCAAACTGATGGCTAAAAATGCCGAAGACCGGTATCAAAGTGCCTGGGGATTAAAAGCTGACTTAGAGACCTGTTTAGCTCAACTGGAACAAGAGGGAAAAATTGACCCATTCCCCTTAGCCAGCCAAGACCTATCCGATAAATTCCAAATTCCCCAAAAACTCTACGGCAGACAAAACGAAATCGAGCAACTGTTAAACACCTTTGAGCAAGTAGACCAGCACAGTCAAATGGTACTAGTTGCCGGTTACTCAGGCATCGGTAAATCGGCCCTAGTCCAAGAAATTTACAAACCCATCACCCAAAGAAAAGGCTACTTTATCTCTGGAAAATTCGACCAATTCCAGCGCAACGTGCCCTATTCAGCAATCGTATCAGCCTTCAAAGGATTTGTGCAACAACTGCTAACAGAAAGCCCAGAAAAATTAGAACAATGGAAAAGTAAGTTCTTAGATGCTCTGGGTGTAAATGGACAAGTAATCGTTGATGTGATCCCAGAAATGGAACTGATTATTGGCCCCCAATTGCCCGTAGGTGAACTGGAACCAATGGAATCCCAGAACCGGTTTAACTTAGTGTTTCAAAACTTTGTTCACTGCTGTTGTAGTCCGAAACATCCCCTAGCGATCTTTCTAGACGATCTCCAATGGACAGATAGAGCAACGTTAAAGTTAATCGAACTAATTGTGATGGATAAAAACCTAAAAAACTTATTGTTGATAGGAGCATATAGAGACAATGAAGTAAATGTGAACCATCCTTTTATCATGTTGGTTAATAAGCTCAAAGAAAATCAAATTGGTATTCATGAGTTGACCTTAAAAAATCTAGTTATAAATGACGTTAGACATCTAATCGAAGACACAGTGACGCAAGAGAGTGAAAACGTACAAGAACTGTCCAAGATTATCTTTAAGAAAACACAAGGGAACCCATTCTTTGTGAACCAGTTTTTAAGCAACTTATACTCTGAAAACCTGATTGAGTTTAATTATAAAAACCAAGTATGGGAATGGGATTTGTACAAAATCAAGTCTCAAAACATAACAGACAATGTGGTTGAGTTGATGATTGGTAAGTTAAGAAAACTGCCCTTGAGTACCCAGGAAGTTTTAAAGCTGGCAGCTTGTATTGGAGCAAACTTTGATTTGACCACGTTATCTATTGTATCAGAAGAGCCTGCGTCTGACCTATTCGATCACATCATTCCGGCAATTCAATCGGGGTTAGTTTTATCTTTATCAGAATTAGATCCAGAACTTTTGATTCAAGATTACAGGTTTGTACATGACCGAGTACAACAAGCTGCGTATGCTTTAATTGCTGAAGAGGATAAACCATCAATTCACCTAAAAATTGGACAACTCTTGCTCAAGAGTAGTTCTGAAGAAGAGCAATCAGAAAAATTATTTGAGATTGTCGGTCATTTGAATATTGGTTTTGATAGACTGACGAATGCTGAAGAAAAAAATAAAATTAGTCAGTTAAATCTTGAAGCAGGTAAAAAGGCGAAATCATCAGCCGCTTATATGGGTTCATTAGAATATCTGAAAGCGGGAATGGAGCAATTGAGTGATGACAGTTGGGAAAAGCATTATAAGTTAACCTTTGAATTCCATAAGGAGCGTTGTGAAGTTGAATACTTGAATTACAATTTTGATGAATCTGAAAGATGGGCTGATCTGACATTACAAAAAGCTCAATCAACGTTAGATAAATGTGAAATTCACAGGCTTCTATGCTTGCAAAATACTCTATCAAATAAGTATGAAAAAGCTTTTGCTAGTGTAATAATTGGTTTGGAATTATTGGAAATTGATTTTCCCAGTCCAACAGCAGATCAAACTGAACTACAAGCTTATCTTGAGGTTGAAGTAAAAAATCTTAAAAATGACTTAGAAGATCGCAAGTTTTCCGAGCTAGAACAGGCTGAAGAATGTACTGATCTAGAAAAACAAATGGCAATGAAATTGCTGCACTGTGGGACATCTTCGATGTTTTTGACCAACCCAACTATGTGGTGGATTGTTGTTATCAATTTGGTTCAAATGTCCTTGAAGTATGGGTTGGTCATTGACTCAATTTTTGGATTTTCTGCCTATGGCATGTTTTTGGCAAATATACAAGAAGAATATGCCCTTGCTTATGAATTTGGAACCTTAGCGATCAATCTTGCTGAACGATTTAATAATGGGGGATCAAAATGTCAAGTTCTTCATGTATTTGCCACTTATATTAATGGGTGGAATAAACACTTGAAATATGCCGATCCCATGAATAATGAAGGGTTTGCATTAGCCTTAGAGTTTGGCGATATTCACTATGCGGGATATACGATAATGGTGGGTTGCTATAACTTGTTTTATCAAGGTAAACCGCTTGAAGAGATGACAGAGCAAATCGAAAAATATCTCTTGTATACAGAGCAGAACAGTCATCAATTGGGAACTGATTTGTTATGGGCAGCTCATTTGGTCATTCTGAACTTAAGAGGTTTAACTTCAGATATTGATTCCTTTGATGATGGAGAAAAAGCCGAAGAAATTTATCTAAATAATTGGATAGAATGTCAGAATTTCATGGTGCTTTGTTATTATTACATTATCAAATCTAAAGCCTATTATCTGTATTGTAAACTGGATGAAGCCCTGGATTGTTTGTCAGAAGCGGAAAAATTACTCCCTTTTATCTCCATTAGCATTCCAGTTGCCCAACACAACTTCTATTCGTCTTTAACTCTTTTGCGTTTGTATCCTAATTCCGATCTGGAAAGTCAACAACAATCCATAGAAAAAGTCCGAAATAACCAAGTGAGAATGAAAAAGTGGGTGGATAATTGTCCCGAAAACTTTTTACATAAGTATTTATTAGTGGAAGCAGAATTGGCTCGGGTTTTAGGAAATACTTTAGAAGCCATGGATTTATATGACCGTGCGATTGAAGCGGCCCATGAAAATGATTATGTTCAGGAAGAAAGTTTAGCCAATGAACTGGCTGCTGAGTTTTATTTGAAATTCCAAAAGCCGAAGTTTGCTAAAATTTATATACAACAGGCTTATTATGGATATAGAGTTTGGGGAGCAATGGCTAAAACAGAGCAGTTGGAAAAACTCTATCCACAGTTATTAGGTCGATCGGCTAATCCGAAGCAAAGGAATATTTCTATTACTAAAATCTCGACGAGCAAAAACTCTACCGTGGCTTTAGATCTATCAACGGCGATTAAAGCAAACCAAGCGATTTCTGGTGAAATTGTATTGGAGAAGCTGTTGATTTCATTGATGAATATCATTATGCAAAATGCGGGAGCGCAGAGTGGCTATTTGCTGATGGCTTATCAAGATAAATTAATGATTGAAGCGTGCCAAACTTTAGATTCTGAAGAAATTGAAGTCTTACAATCTGTTCCTGTGGAAGACAATAGTTGTATTGCCCAGAGTCTAATTAATTATGTGCGTCGCACTCAAGAGAGTGTGGTGCTGAATGATGCGACAAATAGTGGCAATTTTGTTAATGATCCTTATATTAAACAATGTCAACCCAAATCTATTCTTTGTGTTCCTCTGATTAATCAAGGAAAGTTGGTGAGTATTGTTTATCTGGAAAATAATCTGACAACAGGTGCGTTTACAGAGGATCGAGTGGAGATGATTAAGCTATTGTCGGGACAAGCGGCGATCGCCCTAGAAAATGCGTATCTCTACCAAAACTTGGAACAAAAAGTACAACAGCGCACCGCAGAACTCGCATTAGCGAATCAGGAAATTGGCATCTTAAACGAGAAACTACAAGCAGAAAACCTACGGTTAAGCTCAGAATTAGATGTAGCCAAAAAGCTCCAGCAGATGGTGCTTCCCAAAGCGGAGGAGTTAGAAGATATCATCGGTTTGGACATTGCTGGATATATGGAACCGGCCGATGAAGTAGGGGGAGATTACTATGACGTTCTCAAGCAAGGAGAACGGCTGAAGATTGGGATTGGGGATGTGACGGGCCATGGCTTAGAAAGTGGGGTGCTGATGCTGATGGCTCAAACGGCAATTCGCACCCTGCAAAAAGTAGACGAAACCGATCCGGTTCGGTTTTTAGATATCCTCAATCAGACCCTCTATGATAATTTGCAACGGATGAATAGTGATAAAAATATGACATTGGCAATTTTGGATTATCACCAGGGAAGGGTGCAACTGAGCGGTCAACATGAGGAGGCGATTGTGGTGCGTTCTCATGGGGAAATCGAGTTAATTGATACTATGGATTTGGGTTTTCCGATTGGGTTAGATGACCCAATTACTGATTTTATTGGCCAACAGGATATACATTTAAATCCTGGAGATGTGATGATACTGTATACGGATGGGATTACGGAAGCGGAAAATCGGGAGAATTGTCAATATGGGTTAGAGCGTTTGTGTACGGTGGTGCAGGAATACCGGGAAAAGTCAGCCGATGAGATTCGGGAGAGGGCGATCGCGGATGTGCAAGAGTTTATTGGGGAGCAAAAAGTGTTTGATGATATTACTTTGGTGGTTTTGAAGCAACGATGAAGAAGTCTGAACATCCGATCGCCCTGGAAAGCTTTGCCCTGATCGATCGCGAAATTGGCTCCCATAATTTAAACACCGAAGAATATGCGATCGCCCGTCGCATTATCCATAGCACCGCCGACTTTGACTTCAAAGACTTACTCTCCTTTAGTTCCACAGCTATTCAATCCGGTATCGATGCCCTGCGCCAACAATATCCCATTATTACCGATGTCTCCATGGTCAATATGGGAATTCGCAATTTAGTCGCTCAAACCTTTAATAATCCTCTGTTTGTAGCCGTAGAAGCAGCCCCCCAAGCAGAACCGGGAAAAACCCGCACAGAGACCGGAATGATCCAGTTAGCGCATCAGTTGCCAAATGGCATTTTTGCGATCGGAAACGCCCCCACGGCTCTTTTAGCCCTGTGTGAGGAGATCGAACAGGGGAGGGTGCAGCCTAGCCTAGTCATTGGCGCTCCTGTGGGCTTTGTGTCGGTGGTGGAATCTAAATCCCGATTAGCTCAATTGGCGGTTCCCCAAATTATCGTCAAGGGGCGCAAGGGCGGATCGCCCGTTGCGGCAGCGATTGTCAATGCTTTGATCCATCTGGCTTAGGAGCAGTGATGAATCCAATTCATGTGGTGGGTATTGGCTTAGAGGGTGCGGCTGGACTATCGGCGGCTGTGCAAGAGATCGTCGATCGCGCCACACTATTGGTAGGAAGCGATCGCCACTTAGCCTATTTTCTCCAACACCCCGCCCAGCGTCTCACCTTAACCGATATTTCTCAAACCCTACGTCAGGTAAAAGAGCGTCTCAGTTCAGAAATCATTGTGATTTTGGTATCAGGTGACCCCCTATTTTTTGGTCTAGGGCGACTCCTCCTGAGCTATTTTCCCCCAGAGCAATTATGCTTTCATCCCCATGTGAGTTCGGTACAACTCGCCTTTAGTCGGGTGAAAGTCCCTTGGCAAGGGGCGACCATGGTTAGTATCCATGGTCGAGATTTCGATGAATTAGTGACTGCCCTACAAAAAGGCGCATCTCCTATTGCTGTATTAACCGATCCCCTCCATGCTCCCGGCGCGATCGCCCGTTTACTCTTAAATTTAGATTTACCTACCTCTTATCAATTCTGGGTGTGTGAAAACCTAGGGGGAACCGATGAACAGATCCAAAACTTATCCCCCCAAGAAGCCTTGATGCGGACATTTGCGCCCCTGAATATTGTGATCTTGGTACAGAAAACTGAAAATGACTCAGTGGATCTCGAAGATTTACCCGCTCTCGGTATCCCCGATCGCCACTTCCACAGTTTCGGCGATCGTCCCGGTTTAATCACCAAGCGGGAAATTCGCCTTCTCATCCTAGGAGAACTAGCCCTACAACCCAAGCAAACCATCTGGGATATCGGCGCGGGAACCGGTTCCGTCTCGATGGAAATCGGCCGGTTAGTCCCCACTGCCCACATTTATGCCATCGAAAAAACGGCGGCTGGAATTCAACTGATTCAAAAGAATGCACGGCGCTTTGGGGTTGCCAACGTAGTCTCCATTCAAGGCAAAGCACCCGATATTCTCCGTCAAATTCCTGCCCCCCATCGGGTATTTATTGGCGGCACTGGGGAGGATTTGCAGGGAATTTTAGCCTGTTGTTTAGCAACCTTGTTACCAGGGGGTAAAATAGTTATGGCTCTGGCCACATTAGAACATTGGCAACAGGCGATCGCCTGGATCGATCGCCATCAATTAACCTATCGGGTGCTACAAATTCAGGTCTCTCGCTCCCTTCCCGTGGGTCGATTTACCCGTTTTGCCCCCTTAAATCCGGTGACTCTCTTGACCATTGAACCCTTTGACTCAAGGGCCAAAAGAGCCTATTAATCCTAGAATTAAACCGGTCATCCCCAAAATCAAAACCCCCACCAGACCGCTTAAGGGTTGTCCGTTCATACCCGTTACCCATTCAGGCCACGAGCGATCGGATTTTGGCTCTAAAATTTGGGTCGTATCTAAACTGATTAACCCCCAGATCCAACCAGCATGAAGTCCCCAAGCTAATCCCAAACTTCCCCCATCCACCCAGCGAGCCAGCACTAAAATTAGGCCCATCAACGCCAGTCCCGGCAATTGGATTAAACCGCCCTTAAAATCCCAAATCAGATGGGAGAGGGCAAAAATTAAACTCGAAAGGATCGCTGCCCACACCCCACCCATATCCCCTTGTAGTTCAGTGAGTAAAAATCCCCGAAATACAACTTCTTCAATGCCACCGATCCACAAACTCAGGGCTAAAATTGAACCGACAACCAGCAGAAAAGAGGAGGTCATCCCTTCGGTTTTCCACACCAAGCTTCCCCAAATGACTTGTAAGCCATAGGCGATCGATAAGGTGAAAATCCCTAAAGCCAGACCTGCCATTAACGACAAGAAAATAGGCAGATCCAGACTCAGACCATAATCAGAAATGGGTCGCTCTTCAATCCAAACCACTGCCCCTAATAGTAGGGGAACCAAAAGGTATAGGGGCATCAGTAAGGACAGTTTTTGTTGCGGGGTTAAGGGTTGGGGAGGATGCCATTGCAGATGACGAGCCACAGGAATGGCGATCGGTAACCACAGGATGACCCACAGGATAAAAAAAGCAAGACTGTTGAGAATTCCTGAACTGGGGTGAACCTGAAATGACCACCTAGAAAGAGATAGAGAAAACAGAACCCCCGATCCAGACGCAGATTTTCTCATACTTAGTCTTTCGTCTGGACTTTGGCTAGGCTTAATCCGGTTCAGATCCATTTTTTTCATCATCCACTTGAATCAAGTGAATGTGTTTATAGCCCAATTTAATCTCAAATTCATCCCCTTTCTTTAGCCCCATGGCTTCAGTATAGGTAGAACCAATCACAATTTGGCCATTTTTATGGACACTCACACGGTAGGTGGGTTCCCGTCCCCGGCCATCCTTCGATTTACCCGGATCGAGATCGATACCTTTCGCTGCTAATACGGCATCATAGAATTCAGCTAAATTGACCCGGATATCGTCTCCCTCTTTTTTAGGGGCATTATAGTAGCCACAATATTTTGCCCTTTCTCGACGGGATAGACGGGAGAGTTCATTCACTTTTTGAAGCAGAGCTTTCCCCGTTAAGGGTGCTTCTGGAAGTTGTAAATCCTTTTCGCTCATTTGAATACCTTAATTTTAGGTGGGTTTGAACAACACAGACAAAAATTCAGAGCTATAACCGTACCACCCTGAAGAAAATTCCTTCAGAGTTGCTGAGATTCACTCTTGAGTTGGTCTGGGTCAGGTTTTTCCTGACAGACTTAACAAGTATCTTACACAATTTTAGTCAATTTTTGAAGTTTTTTCGTTTTTTTTTCAGGGTCTTGGTAAAGAATCCGTTTACTCTTTCTTGAACCTTTTAGGATCGGGGGGCCTAGCCCCGTTGGACAAGGAGGAAAAAGCCGGGTTCAATTATAAGAAGATTGAGTAAAACCGCAGTCGGATTAAAGGGATTCGCGGCCAATCAAGAGGAGTTGATCGCCAGGGTAGTCCTAAATTGCCCTCTCAATCTGTAGGTGAATCAGAATCGGTGACGAACGGTAGAATGATAGGGTCGCCTTGACATCCTCAATCAAACCTCTAAAGTCATGGAAGTTGTTTTTCAGATTATTCGCCAAGATCAAAAGATAGCACCCAGAGTTGAGCGCTACACTTTGGATGTCGATCCGAGTGAAACGATCTTAAGTTGCCTCAACCGCATTAAGTGGGAACTCGATGGTACTCTCGCCTTCCGCAAAAATTGCCGCAATACCATCTGTGGAAGCTGTGGAATGCGAATTAATGGCCGTTCGGCACTCGCTTGTAAAGAAAATGTGGCGGGTGAACTCCAAGCTCAAGGAGAGGGTTCTGCAACCATCACTATTGCTCCTTTGGGGAATTTCCCGGTAATTAAGGATTTGGTGGTGGACATGCAATCGTTTTGGGATAACTTAGAAAAGGTCGATCCCTATGTGAGTACGGCCTCAAGATCCCTTCCAGAACGGGAGTTTCTCCAATCCCCTGAAGTGCGATCGCAACTGGAGAAAACCGGTAACTGTATTCTCTGTGGCGCTTGCTATTCTGAATGCAATGCAGCAGAAGTCAACCCCGATTTTGTTGGCCCCCATGCCCTGGCAAAGGCCTATCGTATGGTAGCCGATACCCGCGATAGTCAAACTTCAGAGCGATTAGATCAGTATAATGATGCCACCAGTGGCGTTTGGGCCTGCACCCGTTGTCTCTATTGCGATACCGTTTGCCCCATGGAGGTGAATCCTTTAGAGCAAATTAGTAAAATTAAAGGGGAAATTCTCGATCGCCATACCGCCCAATCTAGCCGCCCCATTCGCCATCGTAAGGTTTTGGTGGATATGGTTAAAGATGGCGGTTGGGTCGATGAGCGGCAATTTGCTCTCAAAGTAGTTGGTAATGCTTTTCGAGATATTAAAGGCCTGTTGAGCCTTGCCCCCGTAGGCTTACGATTGTTAGCACGCAGTAAATTTCCCTTTACCTTTGAGCCTTCAGAAGGTACATCTGAAGTGCGATCGCTCATTGAAGCCGTTCAAAACCTAGAATCCTCAACAGATTAACCCCTTTTGGAGATCCCTTATGAATTCTGATGAAATGCCCGAATCTACCCCTGAATTCCCGTTTGAATCTACTCCTGAATTCGACTTTGAATCTACCCCCGAACCGACTCCAACCCCAGAATCTCCTACACCAGAGTCTAACCCCTCCGAACTTTCTGAACCTTCCTTTGGCTGGACAACCTATGCCGAACAACTCAACGGCCGCTTTGCCATGATCGGTATTATTCTCCTGTTAATTCTAGAATTCGTCAGTCAGCAAACCTTCTTTGAGTGGATTGGTTGGCAGTAACGTGGAGGGATAGGGGAGTAGGGTGATAGGGAGATAGGGTGACTAGAAACTCGGTTTCTCCCCATTCCCCCATTCCCCCATTCCCTACTCAATCCTCTCTCCCAGACGGTTATAGACGAAAATATCCCATTGCCCCTTGGCATTGGCTTCAAACACAATTCGAGAACCATCGGCATTTAACATCGGATTCTGAACTTGAGTATTTAAATTACCGGTAATGTTGCGTAATTGTCGCAGGGATCGATCGTAGAGATAAATATCGGTTTCGCCCTGACGGTTACCCGCAAAAACAATATAGCGACCATCTATAGAAACATCGGGATGGGAAGCAATCATATCTAAGGCATTAAGACCGGGTAGATCGATGAGGCGGCGCTCGACTAAATCATACAGATAAATATCTTGACTGAAGCCGCGATCGGAGGAAAAGACGAGATAGCGACCGGCTACATGGGGGTCAGATTCACTATAGGCGCTATTGAGGCTTTTACCATTCGGATCGTAGGGTTCGGCCAGCACTTGCGGATAGCTACACCCTATCAATTGAGTTAAAACCACCAGCATAGAGAACCAAACAACACTCGGCCCTTTCTTCTTACCCATTACTCATTACTCATGACTTAATTATACCGGCCCATCGGGAATATCAAGTTCAATATTGGGGCCGCGATCGATCACTTCAATATCCCATTGACCCCGACGGTCTGTTTCAAAGACCACATAACGACCATCTGGGCTAATACTCGGATTGCGTACCCAACCCGGATATGCCAAGGTTAAGGCTTCCTGTCGTTTAGTGACCCGATCGTAAAGAATAATTTCTGGTTTGCCGCGAATACTACTGAGATAGACAATGTAGCGGGCATTATGGCTAATACTAGGAGATTCGATGATGGCGTTGGGTTGATTGAGACGAGGCAGTGGGATAAATTGACGTTGACTGAGATGATAGAGATAAATTTGCTGACGGCGATCGCGGTTAGACACAAACGCCACATATTGACCACTGCCACTAACCGCCGGTTGCTCATCCCGATAGCGACTATTAATTGCCTGGGGGCCGAGGGGAACCTCTACCCGGTTACATCCCCCCAGAAGAACGACCCAGACTCCTAAACTCAGCAGGATGACTTGGCTTAACCGAGAGTCACTCCGCATAGTTAACTCACTCCCTAATAGTCAAAATTCCCCGGTCGATCGTTGGGGCGATCGCTACTTAAATCATCAAGTGGCTCAAAATCCACATAATCTTCCCTTGGCGGTTCCGGTTCTCGGCGATCGCGATACCCACCATTATCACTCTCTGGAGGTCGCGGACGACGGCTTTCAGATGGGGGACGGGACTCTCGCGACTCTGGAGGACGACCATAGGAGCGATCGTCATCATCCATCGGGCCATAGGGGTCTTCATACCCCGTTGACCGATAACTCGACGTTTCCCAATCCTCAGACCCTCGACTGGTTGTTGGTGAAGGACGGCGCGGGGGTCTGCTTCCTGAGCTAGAAGCAGGGGCTGAAGGGCGGGAACTACTGCGTCGGCGGCTCGATGAAGAGCGTCGGGGATAATCCTCCTCATAGCGATCGCCTTGAGGATAGCGGTCTTCCTTCGTGCCAATCATCCGTCGGGGGCGCGGTTCTTCCTCCGGCTCCAACCGATCTAAGCGAGGATCGTAATTATCATACCCATCATAAGTATATGCCCGGCTGACTGGGCGATCGTCATCCACAATCGGCGTATTTTGCTTCGCCCGCGAGGTCGCCAAACCCCTTAAGCGAATACTTTCCACGGCAAAAAAAATCGCCGATCCCGTCAACAGAAACTGACCAAACGTTAAAATCGGATCGAGTCGCCATCCTTGAAAAAATAGAATACCACCACTGAGAACGGCCACCGCCATGAAAAAAATATCATGATCCCGCGCCAATTCTGGGCGAACAGACCGGAGAAAATACAACCCAGCGCCGGCCCCAAACAGGACAACGCCCAACATTGCCCCTGGGTTGAGTCCAATATTGACCATGACTTGCCTACTCCACGAAACTGAACGATAGCGCTGTGCGCTGGTAATGGATCATCATTCACACTAATCGGTAAACGGTAGGGGCAGTTAAGCCTGAGCTTCGTGGGGAAGACCAGAGGAGTGGTTAACCCGCCCCTACTTGTCCACGGCTTATGCAATTGTAGATTACATCAATCCACTTTTGACCCTTGCTGAATCAGGATTTCTGATGTACTTACTTCAAAAATTTTACCGCAAATCCTTGAGCGTCAGTGACAGCACTTTCTATTGCGATCAAAATACGTTTTTATCCCCCTAAATCTCCTCTTCGACTGCACTCAGGGCCAGTCTTAGAAAGGGAAGGATGGTAACGTATCTCGTAGGATTGCCCAGGGCTGTATGCCAACTCTCCCAAGGATTTGCGGCTCCCAATTGGCTCGAATTCCTTAAGAGCGCTGGATTTTGTCCCGTTGACTAATAAAGATTAAAGCAACGGTTGCCGGAATGACGACAATTGCGCCACCCCAGACTAAGCTCCACAAAAAATTGGCTAAAGAAGGAGTCATAGATCCTCACGCAAGATTACTAAAAGATTTACATTTCGTTTAATTCTAACAGCAATGAGTTTACATTCGACAGAAAACAGAAGCGGCTCTAGCGGTTAACTGGCTCAAAGCGGATGAGCTGGCCGTTCGATGCATCGGTCAGCACATAGAGCATCCCATCTGGCCCTTGTCGAACATCCCGTACTCGCTGACCGATCGCGATCGACTCTTCATTTAACACCTTGCCCGACTCGTCTAGCTCGATACGGCGAACATCTTGAGACACTAAACCCCCAGCAAAGAGATTACCTTGCCATTGGGGAAAGAGGGTTCCCGAATAAACCGCCAAGCCAGAGGGAGCAATGGAGGGAGTCCAGATTAGTTTAGGGTCTACCATCCCCGGCAGGGAAGTTTCTGGAGCAATCATGCCGCCCGAATATTCTCGACTGTGGGTGGCTACGGGCCAGCCATAGTTTTTACCGGCTTCTACCCAATTGACTTCATCTCCTCCCCTAGCCCCATGCTCAGTCGCCCAAACCCGGTTGGCAGAGGCATCGAAGGCCAATCCTTGAATATTACGATGGCCATAGCTCCAAACTTCTGGTGCTGCCTCGGCATTGTTGAGAAAAGGGTTATCTGCTGGAATTGAACCATCGTCATTGATGCGGATAATTTTTCCCAGATGACTGCCAAGATTCTGGGCTTGTTGGCGGATGAATTGCCCCTCAAGTTCTACGGGAGGATTGCCCCCATCGCCAATGGAGGCTAACAGCGTGCCGTCGGGCAGCCATAAAAGACGGGAGCCGAAGTGCTGTCCTCTGGGTTTGGTTTGGGAGACTTCAAAAATGACTTGCCAATTGCTCAGGGAACTGCCATCAAAGGTGGCTCGCGCAATGCGCGTGCGGTTCTCTGAAGAGGTTCCATGAGCGTAGGTGAAATAAATCAGGCGGTTGTCTGCAAAGTCTGGATGCAGGACAATATCTAGAAGTCCCCCTTGGCTCTGGGCAAAAACTTCGGGGACTCCAGGAATTGGAGTGGGATCGAGGATACCTTCTCGGACAATACGCAAGCGTCCCGATCGCTCGGTAATCAGAATGGAACCTTCTGGCAGCCAGGTGAAACCCCATGGATGTTCTAGGTTTTCGACTACGGTGATGCTCTTAAGGTTTGGATTGCCAGCCGATGCCATTTCTGATGGAGCTGGGGCATCTGTGGCGGATTCTTCAAGGGGGATCTCAGTTGCAGGTTCTGATTGAACTTGCGTCGTACACCCCATGACTCCTAAAAAGGCGATCGCCGATCCGACGGCAAGAAAATTGCAGGCTTTTGTGAGGGTAGGACATTCTCGATTGCGATCGATGGGAAACATCATTATCTTCCACGAAACGGTTACTGGGTCGGAAGGATGGCTTACCTTGTTCTTCAGTCTAGCGCAACACCACAGTTGTACAATTCAATTAGATGTCACACCATAAGAGATAAAGCAAAGCCGATGACTACCCTGAGCCTAATCAGTTTAATCTTAGGAATTACCTTGGCAATCATGACCTTTTTGTTCATTTTCCGGATTGTCCTGACCTGGTATCCTCAAGTTAATCTTAATAGTTTTCCGTTTAATGTTGTCGCTTGGCCCACGGAACCCTTTTTAAGTCCCTTACGCAAAGTAATTCCTCCCCTAGGCGGTGTTGATATTACTCCTATTATTTGGGTGGGGATTTGCTCTTTGATCCGAGAATTGCTGATTGGCCAACAAGGGTTGTTGAAAATGATGCTCTAAGGGGCAGTTCTCCCTTGCATGTCCGCTTTTAATTTTTACTGAATATGACAATTCTCTTTCGGAATTCGCGAATTAAGCTCTCTGCTGGAATGCTGTTTTGGCGAGAAGTGGGTCAGGGAACCCCAATTATTTTTTTACATGGCTCCTGGGATGAGGGGGGGCAATGGGTGGGGGTGATGGAGCGGTTGGGGGCAGATTATCAGTGTTTTGCTCCTGATTTACTGGGATTTTCTGAGTCGGATCGGCCGAATGTCCATTATTCCTTGAATTTACAGGTCGAGTGTTTGCAGGAATATTTCCAGGCTCTGAAATTAGATGGGGTTTATCTGGTGGGCCATTCTCTGGGGGGATGGATTGCGACGCGCTATGGTTTGGCTCATCCAGAGCAGGTGAAAGGCTTGATTTTATTGGCTCCGGAAGGGGTGGATGTACCGGAGTTAAAAGACCGATGGAAATCAGCATCTTGGTTGGTGGGGCCGAAATCGTTTTGGGTGCAATTGCTGAAGGTGGTGTTACCTGTGGCTCGATGGATGGGCAAGGGGAAACCGATCGAGGCGCTGTTGGAGAGGCGATCGCATTTTCTGCAATTTTTCCCGGCTTGTCAGATGCTGTTTTTACGCAGGGCTAGGGAAATTCAGGCGGAATATGTGCAGGATGAGTTGCCTACTCTCAAGGTTCCGAGTTTACTGCTATCGGGTTTATCCAGCCATAGCGATCGCCCAGAAATTGACCGGCTTAACCAGGTGTATAGCGAGCGAGTGCCTAATCTAAAAGAACAAACCTTACCGACAGGCGATCCCGATTGGCCGCGCAGCCATTCGGATGCAGTGGCCCAGGCCATTCGCGAGTTTGTGCAGGCGATCGAAACTGACCAAAACCCCTCCAAGGGCTTGACATAAAAAAATGAAATCCACAATAATAGTAGATTGTGCGATCGCTTGAGAGAAAGACCCTTGGCTAACGTTATCGTAATAGGTGCCCAGTGGGGCGATGAAGGAAAAGGAAAAATCACAGATCTACTGAGTAAATCAGCAGATGTTGTTGTCCGCTATCAAGGCGGAGTCAATGCTGGACACACAGTGGTCGTCCAGGGACAAACCTTCAAGCTGCACCTGATTCCCTCTGGGATACTCTACCCTGATACCGCTTGTATCATCGGTGGGGGAACGGTAATTGATCCCAAGGTACTCATCGGAGAAATCGATCAACTCCATCAGCTCAATGTCTCCACCAATCAGTTGATGATTTCTGAAACGGCTCACATCACCATGCCTTACCATAGGCTCATTGATGAAGCTTCAGAAGAAAAACGGGGAGAACACAAAATTGGAACGACTAAACGCGGTATCGGCCCCACCTACAGCGATAAGTCGGAACGCACCGGTATTCGGATTGTTGACTTGATGCAACCGGATATTCTCCGCAAACAACTGCAATGGACGGTTGAATACAAAAATGCCCTGATCGAAAAACTCTATAATTTACCTCCCCTCGACCCTAAAGCTGTCATTGAGGAATACTTAGAATACGCCGAACGGTTACGACCCTATGTGGTGGATAGTTCCCTGAAAATCTATGAAGCGATTAAAAAACGCCACAATATCCTCTTTGAAGGGGCCCAAGGGACTCTCCTCGACTTAGACCATGGAACCTATCCCTATGTGACTTCCTCTAACCCCATTGCCGGGGGGGCTTGTGTGGGGGCGGGAGTGGGCCCGACGATGATTGACCGGGTGATTGGGGTGGCCAAAGCTTATACTACCCGTGTGGGAGAGGGCCCCTTCCCCACAGAACTTAAAGATGCAGTTGGCCAAGAATTAGGAGATGTGGGAGCTGAATTTGGCACAACTACAGGTCGCCCCCGGCGCTGTGGTTGGTTTGATGCGGTGATTGGTCGCTATGCAGTGCGGATTAATGGACTCGATTGTTTGGCAATTACCAAACTGGATGTCCTGGATAATCTGGATGAAATTAAGGTCTGTGTGGCTTATGATATTGAGGGCCAACGGTGCGAAAATTTCCCCACCAGCTCCCGGATTTTTGCCAAGTGTAAACCGATCTATGAAACGCTTCCAGGGTGGAAACAATCTACGGCTGAATGTCGCACCTTGGAGGATTTACCGAAAGCTGCCTTAGATTATCTTAAATTTCTAGCAGAACTGATGGATGTGCCGATCGCCATTGTCTCTCTAGGGGCAAGTCGCGATCGCACGATCATCGTTGAAGACCCCATCCACGGGCCCAAACGGGCCTTACCAAAAGATTGGGTTTAGAGCAATGTCCTTCTAGGACGGCTTTTCCTAATCTATAGCTAACTGAGTTAAAATCAACACTGAAACAGAGATTATGGAACTTACTATTGAGTGTCACCAAAGAGAAGCGGGAACTAAACCCAGAGCCTTACGCCGTTCTGGATTTATCCCAGCTAATTTGTATGGACACAAGGGCAATGAATCGATTTCTTTGACCGTGGATGATAAAACGGTACAGAATCTGCTCAAAAGTGCTGTGGTCAACAATACCCTGATTAATGTCAATATCCCGGAACTCTCTTGGAGCGGTAAAGCTCTTTTGCGGGAAGTGCAACGCCACCCCTGGAAAGGTTTCCCTTATCACCTGAGTTTCTTTTCTATTGCTTCTCAAAAGAGCGTGGAAGTGGATGTGCGCTTAAACTTTGTCGGAGAGGCGATCGGCGTGAAACAATCTGGTGGCTTACTCGATTCTCCCCTGAGTGAAGTTCGAGTGCAATGCCCTCCCGATCGAATTCCAGAAGCTATTGATGTGGATGTCAGCGATCTGCCCGTTGGCGGTTCTTTGGCTGTCAAAGATTTGAATATCCCCGAAGGAGTGAAAATTATGGCCGAACCGAAACAACTGGTGGTTACGGTATTGGCTTCTAGGGTGACCCGGAAAATGGCAGAAGAAGAGACTAAAGATTAGAGAGGTTTTTCTTACACTACCCTTTTGGGGGCGGATTTCGGTTCGCCCTTTTTTTTTGCGCTGTTCCGTTTTTGAATATCAGGAGGATTGAGAATTAGTATGAGTAATCAAGTGGATGTTTTTGGTGTGGGTAATGCGTTGGTCGATGTGTTGGCCTTTGTGGATGACTCCTTTATTGTGGAGCGGTCTTTGGAACGTGGGGTGATGACTCTGGTAGATGCCCAAGCTCAGGGTAAAATTTTGGGGGGACTCCAGCGAGATGACCTGAAATTAAGGTCTGGAGGTTCTGCGGCTAATACGATGATTGCGATCGCCCAAAGTGGCGGTACAGGATTTTATACCGGTAAAGTGGCCGCCGATACCAATGGCCAGTTTTATGCTCAGGATATGAACGCTGCCGGAATTAAGTTTGAAGTGGCTCCTGCGCCTCTAGAAAACGGCCCCACGGGGACTTGTGTGGTATTGACTACCCCAGATGCAGAACGCACTATGTGTACCAATTTAGGGGCTTCCACAACTCTTTCCCCCAGTGATATTGATGTGGAGAAGCTGAAACGTTGTCAATATAGCTATGTGGAAGGCTATCTTTGGACAGGGGATGATACCCGCAAAGCGAGTATTGAGACTATGGAGCAGTCTAAGCGCCATGGGGTGAAGGTTTCCTTTACTCTTTCTGACCCGTTTTTGTTGCACAGTTTCCGCGATGATTTTCGCCAAGTGGTGACAGATTATTGTGATGTGCTGTTTTGTAATGCGGATGAAGTGCGTCAATTTTTAGACCTCGAAGACCTAGATGCTTGTGCCCAAAAAGTCGGAGAAATGGTCGATCTTGCCTTTATTACGGATAGTAGTAAAGGGTGTTTAGTAGTACAAAACAAGGAAGTGATTACCGTAGAAGGTTTTCCGGTTAAGCCTTTAGATACGGTGGGTGCAGGGGATGCTTTTGCCGGTGGTGCATTGTATGGACTCACCCATGGCTATAGTGCGCCGCAAGCGGCTCGGTGGGGGAATTATCTGGGATCGGCGATCGTGCAGATTCAAGGGCCCCGGTTGGAAAAAGCACCTGTAGAGCAGATGGCAGCTATTCTCGGATCTTAACTGAAGTTGTTAGATTTTAAGGAGTGCGAGCATCTTGCTCGCTTGTTGTTTCTTCGGATCTGTTCGAGTGGCTCCGATTACTCATTACCGCCAAAATCTGTAAACTTTCTTAAAGTATCCTACTCAACCCTTGCCTAAATTACGAACTATCCGTTAAACCAAAAGAGCAAAAACTTATATCGTATGCAGAACAGTCCATGGATTGGCTTTCAGACCCGGTAACGCTCTCGCGCATTCAATTTGCTTTAACGGCAATTTTTCACATGCTTTGGCCCGTTCTCACTACAGGAATGGGCATTTTCTTAGTCATTCTGGAAGGACTCTGGCTGAAAACGGGCAACCCAGACTATTATCGTCATTGCCGATTCTGGGCCAGGATTTATGTCCTCAATTTTGGTATTGGTGTCGCTTCTGGACTGCCGATGGCCTTTCAGTTTGGCATGAACTGGGCCCCCTTTTCGGAAGCGGTGGGGGACTTTTTTGGTACAGTTCTCGGTTTTGAGGCAACGATGGCTTTTATGCTTGAAGCCAGTTTCTTGGGTATCATGCTGTTTGGTTGGGATAGAGTCCCCCCAGTGATTCACTATATTGCTACGATTTTGGTGGCCTTTGGGGCGAACTTATCCACGTTCTGGATTTTATCGGCTAATTCTTGGCTGCAAACTCCCGCAGGTGGCGAGTTTATTGATGGCAAGTTTGTGGTACATGACTTTTTTGCAGCGATTGCTAACCCGTTTATGGTGAATAGTTTCCTGCATATGTTTTTTGCTACGTTAGAAACTTCCCTATTTGTGATTGGGGGGATTAGTGCTTGGTATCTGATTAATGGCCGTAATGTGGGCTTTTTTAGCAAATCCCTGAAAATTATTTTAGCAGTGGCGATCGCCGTTGCTCCCCTACAAATCTTCATCGGTCACCTGAGCGCCGAACAAGTGTATCACCATCAGCCCACCAAACTCGCTGCCATGGAAGGTCAATGGGAAACTGTCCCCGCAGGAGAAACAGCCGGATGGAGCATGGTAGCGCTTCCCAATGGAGAAACCGAAACCAATGATTGGGAAATCAAAGTTCCCTATGCTCTCGGTTATCTCCTAGAGCTAAAACCTAAGCTCTCTGAACCCGTGTATGGACTCAAAGAATGGCCCTATGAAGACCGTCCCCATATGGTGGGATTAGTGTATTACTCTTTCCGCATTATGATTGCGATCGGCTTATTTCTAGCCGCTTTAGCCGCAGTCACCCTCCTACAATGGCTCCGAGGGCAACTTTCAGAAGCAAAAATTGTCGCCCAAAAATGGCTCCTACGAGCCTGGATTTTTGCCGCTCCCTTGGGCTATCTAGCCGTAGAAACCGGCTGGATAGTGCGTTGTGTGGGACGACAACCCTGGACTGTTTATGGCCAAATTCGCACCGTAGACGCTGCCTCTAACCTCCCTCCCGGAGAAATTTTGACTTCTCTAGTGGGCATTACCAGTATTTACATCTTTTTCCTCGGATCTGCACTCTATTTTGGCAGTCGCATTATTCGCAAAGGCCCCAATTTAGAAATTGCTTTACCCAGCAATGTTCAGGTTAAGGATGACCAGTTAACCGCCACCAGTTAGCTATTAGCCCATTACCCCTTACCCACTATGGAATCTCTAGAATATTTTTTGCCTCAACTGTGGTTTTTCATTCTGGGACTGTTTCTGTTCCTCTATGTTCTATTAGACGGCTTCGATCTCGGTGTCGGTATTCTTTCGATCACCTCATCTTCCGAAGAAAAGCGATCGTTCCTAATGACCAGTCTAGGGAATGTCTGGGATGCCAACGAAACCTGGTTAGTTCTCATGGGTGGCTCCCTCTTTGGGGCCTTTCCCCTCGCCTATGGAACCGTCTTAAACGCCCTCTATCTCCCCGCAGTCATCATGGTTGTCGGCTTGCTCTTCCGGGCCGTTTCCTTTGAATTTCGGGAAAATTCAGAAAGCAAATGGTTCTGGAATTACGCCTTTGGTATCGGTAGTTTCCTCGCTGCTCTCGGCCAAGGATTTGCCCTCGGAACCGTGTTTGAAGGCATTGCTGTGGATGAAGCCGGCCATTTTATCGGCGGCCCTTTTGACTGGTTAACCTGGCGATCCATCTTAGTCGCCTTAACCCTCATTCAAGCCTATGTTTTAATTGGCTCCACCTACCTAATCATGAAAACCACAGGAGAACTCCAACAAACCCACTTCAAAACCGCTAAAATTGCCACCCTAACCACCTTTGTCGGCGCACTCTTTATCACCATTAGCACTCCCATATTCTATAATTCTGTGCGCTCTCGGCTCTTTGAAGCACCTCAAATTTACCTGTTCTCCCTAATTCCATTAGCTTGTGTTCTGCTGGTGTTCTTGCTTTACCGTAGCCTGAGCAACAAAGAAGACTTTACCCCATTTTTATGGACAGTTTTACTCTTCTTTACCTCTTTTCTCGGCTTAGGTTTCTTGATTTTTCCCTACATCATCCCCCCTAGCATCACCATTTATCAAGCAGCATCAGATACCAGCTCTCTGGTATTCATGATCATCTTTGTGGGCTTCCTGATTCCCATTCTCTTAGCCTACAACCTTTACAACTACGTGGTCTTTCGAGGGAAAATCACCACAGAATCTTACGGAGAATAATCCGTAAGAATTTGAATCTGGGACAGGGAAAGAGCAGTATTTTTACTCACCTCTTCCCCTGTCCCTAAAATTTAGCTCTTTTCCTAGCAAAAACACGCCAATTGTGCTTTAATAGTAAGGTTGTCTAAACACGCACATCTAGGCGGTTCGGGTGTTTCCCTCGTGGAAATCAATCCACCTAGATGGAGGATAAACCCGAAAGGAGAAGAAAAATCTATGCCCGTTGTTTCACTCGCTCAGTTATTAGAATCTGGCGTTCATTTCGGACACCAAACCCGTCGCTGGAATCCCAAGATGTCGCAGTACATCTACACCTCCCGCAACGGGGTACATATCATTGACCTGGTGCAAACTGCCCAGAAAATTGAAGAAGCCTATCAGTACATGCGTACCATGTCTGAGCAAGGTAGAAAAGTCTTATTTGTAGGAACCAAACGGCAAGCGGCTGGCATTATTGCCCAAGAAGCCTCTCGCTGTGGTGCATACTATATCAATCAGCGCTGGTTGGGGGGAATGCTTACCAACTGGGCAACGATCAAAAATCGGGTAGAACGCTTAAAAGAACTCGAACGCTTAGAAAATAGCGGAGCGTTGGACTTACGCCCGAAAAAAGAAGCTTCGGTATTGCGTCGGGAAATGGGTAAACTGCAAAAATACCTCGGCGGCATTAAAACCATGCGTAAAGTTCCCGATATCGTCGTGGTGATTGACCAACGGCGAGAGTATAATGCGGTTCAGGAGTGTCTTAAGCTCAATATTCCGATTGTGGCTCTGCTGGATACCAATTGCGATCCGGATACGGTGGATTATCCCATTCCAGCCAATGATGATGCCATTCGTTCCATTAAGCTGATTGTCGGTAAACTGGCAGACGCGATTTATGAAGGTCATCATGGTGAAGTGTATGTAGACGACTCCGATGATTATCCGGATGCGGAAGAAGACTTCGATGATGAAGACTTTGACGAGGATGAAGATGAGGAAGAGAGCGAAAACTAGAGATCTGTTTCAAGCCTTATCATGTAAAGAGTAATCATCTGTGCGTAAGCACTTTGGTGTAATCAAGAATCTGAATTAACATGGCAGAAATTTCAGCAAAACTGGTTAAAGAGCTACGGGAAAAAACGGGCGCTGGCATGATGGATTGCAAAAAAGCGCTCAAAGAAACCGATGGCGATATTGAAAAAGCCTCAGAATGGCTGCGTCAAAAGGGTATTGCCTCGGCAGGTAAAAAGTCCTCTCGTGTAGCTGCTGAGGGTTTGGTGGATAGTTATATCCATACCGGAGGTCGAATTGGGGTTCTGGTAGAAGTCAACTGTGAAACGGATTTTGTGGCTCGTGGGGAAGCTTTCCAAGGCTTGGTTCGCGATATTGCTATGCAAATTGCTGCTTGTCCGAATGTTGAGTATATCAGTGTAGACCAAATTCCGGTGGAGATGGTCGAGAAAGAAAAAGCGATTGAGATGGGACGGGATGATTTAGGTAATAAACCCGATAACATCAAGGAAAAAATCGTGGCTGGACGGATTGAAAAGCGCTTGAAGGAGTTAACTTTACTCGATCAAGTGTATATTAAGGATCAGACGAAGACGGTCGCCGAATTGGTGAAAGAAAAGATCGCTCAGTTAGGCGAGAATATTCAGATTCGTCGCTTCGCTCGATTTGTTTTGGGTGAAGGGATTGAGAAGGAAGAAAGCAACTTTGCTGAGGAAGTGGCTGCACAGGTGGCTGGTAAATAAGGGGTTTAAGGGGGGGCTAAGTCCTCCCTACCCCATTGGCTAGTGGTGAATGCTGGCTGAGGGAGGGGCGTAGGATTATTGCGCTCCTTTACTATCTCAAGGTTTAATCTATCGAAAACCCTAGAGTAAATGTGGAATTATGGCTAGACCCCTACAGCGAATCGAAGGAGAGATCGAGGAGTTGGAAAGTGCGATCGCCGCTTTAGCAGAAGAATTTTATCAAATCTATGGCAAATATACCCGACATTTGGGGCCGGCAGTGCGGCAACAGTTGATTTTAGCCAGTTATCAAATTTGTACCCAAGGATATCCTCACGAATTTCTGGAGCTTTCGTTAACTGGAAGACAGCAGTTACAGGAAAGGATTAAAGATGTCGCTCAACGAGCAGAACGAGACATTCGGGAAATGGTCACTCGCCCCCTAGAAGCTACTTTGGCTCTGCCTTCAGAAGCAGAGGAGGACGAGAACGAAGAAGAGGAAGATGATTCCCAAGAGAGTGAAGACTTCTCTTTAAACTCAGGGGTTGATGAATCTGAGGAAGAGCAGCCGTTGATTAAGAACCCGGAAGCTTTAGCCGAATGGCAGCACAAGCTAGAAAAACAGATTTTCAAGTGGTTAGAATCCTTCTCCCATGAAGTGAATCAACTCTTGAGAAAAGCGAGGATTTTTACTGAAGATGTACCGGAACCCTTAATCGAATTGGCTAAACAGGTGATGGGCACTCAAGAGATGATCGCGCCGAGTTTACCGAATATTTTAAACATAGCGATTGAGGCCGAAACCTTTCTCAATCCGAGGAGAAAAGGAGACTTTAAGGGTCAAATTGAACTGCCTGAACGGTTACTCAAACAACATCAAGATGCAATTACGCCGGTGATTATTGGCTTGCAGAAGGGAGATTTTGATGAAGACGAGGATGAGGATGAGGATGAGGATGACGATCGCGATCCGATCGCCATTCTACCCTTTTCTCTGCCTCTCAAGATCATGCTCATTAACCTGCGCCTCTCGGATATCGAGTTTAGTGATGCTAGGGTAACGAGCTACCGCAATCAAATTAGACATTTACAAGATCGCTTGCGCTCTAGGGGACAAGAGTATCAGCGTAAACAAAAGGAATATGCGATCGCCCAAGCAGAGTCTGCCTGGCGATCGAGTTGGATTGAGGAGAGGGAATAGGATGGGGAGATGGGGAGATGGGGAGATGGGGAGATAGGGGTATCCTGATTAAAAATCCAGGGAGCGAGACGCTCCCACTCCAGTAACATCAAGGGATTAGAGGAGTGCGGGCATCTTGCCCGCTTCTTCACCCTTTATCCGGACTTGATATAACATCAAGGGATTAGAGGAATGCGGGCATCTTGCCCGCTTTTCCCATTTTCATGTCCGCTTGCGGAAACCGGACTTGATATCACCCTTCTGCTGCATGAAGCGCTTTATGCTTCCGGTTCGGCTAACCCAAACACCCGGCAAAAGACCTTCTGCACCTTATATCCCGAATCAATAGACTCTAGGGGATCTTTCCGCAGACGGTGGCGCAAACAGAGGGTAACCACTTGTTGAATATCCTCTAGGGTAACTTCCGTGCGTCCCTCAAAAGCCGCCAAGGCTTTAGCCGCACGGTTAGTAACAATATCGCCGCGCAAACCATCCACATCTAATTCCGAACAAACTTGGGAAATTTGCACCCGCAATTCATAATCAATGGTGACCGAAGAAAGACGCTCTCTAGCTTGTACCAATCTTTCTTGCAGAGCTTCCTGTTCCGTTTGACAGCGTTGTAAAAACTCCCTAGGATTCCCATCAAAGTCAGAGCGCTCTTCCACAATTTTCACCCGTAGGGCTGGATCTTTGACGGTGCGAATTTCGGCGTGCATTCCAAACCGGTCTAATAACTGGGGTCTGAGTTCCCCTTCTTCTGGGTTGCCGGAACCCACGAGGACAAACCGAGCGGGGTGACGGATGGAAATGCCTTCCCGTTCTACCGTATTCCAACCACTAGCAGCAGAGTCGAGCAAAACATCGACTAAATGATCGTCGAGAAGGTTAACTTCATCTACATAGAGAATTCCTCGGTTGGCTTTTGCTAGAAGTCCCGGTTCAAAGGCTTTTACCCCTTCAGAGAGTGCCTTTTCAATATCAATGGTTCCACATACCCGGTCTTCTGTTGCTCCCAGGGGCAGATCCACCATCATCACTTTGCGGCGGGCAATGGGGAGGTTTTCTTGGTAGTTCACCCGTTGTCTGACTTCATCACTCATCAGTTCTTGATCGTGGGGATCGCTGTTAAAGGGATCATCGGCAACGATTTCAATTTCGGGTAATAAATCTGCTAAGGCGCGGATAGTGGTCGATTTACCTGTACCGCGATCGCCCATAATCATCACTCCCCCAATTTTCGGGTCAATCACATTCAGCAGCAGGGCGAGTTTCATCTCTTCCTGTCCCACAATTGCCGTAAAGGGAAACACGGGACGACTCTGCTGCACAGGAGATAAGGGAGTTTCAGGGGTTGAGTTCTGCTCAGGGGCGAGGACTGAATTCATAGGGTTACTTAGTCTATTAGGTTCATTGGATCGCATCAGGAGGGCATAAACCCCCCTACTTATCTTCCCTGAAAAGGGCACGGTTTTGAAGAGCAGGGGAAAACTCAGGGTGACCGGCCGATCGCGGGAGGATTACGATAGAGTGGTTTTGACGCTCTATGGTGTACCCAACCATGAATCCTCCCATAATGCAATCTGCACTTCGGATCACCACTAAGGTTTTGCCGGGCGATAAAGTGGAAATTCAAGTTCCCTCTGGTTCTGAAGGTCAAGAGGTGGAAGTTTTTGTCGTGTTTCCTCCTCCCGCTTCTATCAACCGGTCTTCATTTGTGGCGTTTATCGAACAATTACAGAATCAGCATCCTAAGCGTTCGGTGGAAGAGATTAATCATGATTTGATGATGGAAAGGAACTCATGGGACAGTTAAATCTGGATATTTACCAACGAGTTTACCTAGATACAGCAATTGTCATTTATGTTGTTGAGTCTCATGTTTCTTATTCTGCTCGCCTACAACCCCTTTGGCACAAGTTTCAAGCTGGCGATATTGAATTAGTTACCAGTCAACTGACATTAATGGAAACTTTAGTGAAACCGATCAAAGAAAATAATCAGACGTTAGTTGGTAATTATAGAACTTTCCTAGAAGGGACGGGAATTCAATTGATTGCTATTGATAAAAAAATTATCCTCAATGCTAGTCAATTGAGAGCAACTACCGGCTTGAAAACACCGGATGCAATTCACGCAGCAACTGCTATGTCAGCTCGTTGTGATTTGTTTTTAACCAATGACCGTGCATTTGAACATTTTTCAGGATTATCTTCAGTCGTAATTCTTGATGATGTTATTTGACGCTCAATGAAGAAAAGTTCATTATCGATGATTGGCCGTGACTTACGAACCGCTCCATCATAAATATCGACCCCAAATGTTTTCCCAGTTAGTGGGACAGGAGGCGATCGCGCAAACGCTCTCGAATGCGCTAAACCGGAATAAGATCGCCCCCGCATACCTGTTTACCGGGCCAAGGGGAACGGGGAAAACCTCTAGTGCGCGGATTTTGGCTAAGTCTCTCAATTGTATTCAGGCTCAGGGGCCGACGGCGACTCCCTGCGGTCAATGTGATATTTGTGTTTCAATTACGAAGGGTTCATCCTTGGATGTGATGGAACTCGATGCAGCCAGTCATACCGGGGTGGATAATATTCGGGAAATTATTGAGCGATCGCAGTTTGCCCCGGTGCAATGTCGGTATAAAGTCTATGTAATTGATGAGTGTCATATGCTCAGTACGGCGGCCTTTAATTCGTTGCTGAAAACCTTGGAAGAACCGCCCGATCGCGTTGTTTTTGTCCTCGCCACCACCGATCCGCAACGGGTGTTACCTACGATTATTTCCCGGTGTCAACGGTTCGATTTTCGACGCATTCCTTTAGAGTCTATGGTGGCTCACTTAAAACATATTGCCAGAAAAGAGGCGATCGCCATTACCGACGAAGCCATCACCCTAGTGGCGCAAATTTCCCAAGGAGGACTCCGGGATGCCGAAAGTTTACTCGATCAACTCAGCTTATTAGTCGGTTCCGATGACTTAACCGAAGTCGGATCGGAACAGGTTTGGGACTTAGTAGGTTCAGTTCCAGAGCGCGATTTATTACAATTATTAGCCGCCATTAGCCAACAAAATCCCCCCGACATTCTCGACTTAGCCAAAAGCATCCTAGATCGAGGTCGAGAACCCTTAACCCTCCTGCATAATTTAACCACTTTTTACCGCGATTTACTGATTGCAAAAACTGCACCCAAACGGCAAGATTTAGTCGCCCTCACCGCTTCCACTTGGCAGCAATTGATCGACTTATCCCAACACTTTAGCGTCCCCCAAATTTTAGCTGCTCAAACTCATCTTCAAGAGAGCGAAAGCCAACTGAAAAATACCACCCAACCGCGACTGTGGTTAGAAGTCACATTATTAGGCTTACTTTCAGCCAACCAACCCCCTGTTCAAGCCACTCCTGCACCCGTGGTTAGCACTCCTGCTCCTAACCCTGCACCCAAACCCGCCATTTCTCCAGCACCCAAACCCGTTGAACCCCCCCCATCTCATGCCCAACCCACACAACAGACTCAACCCCCTCAACCGGTTACTTCGGTTAATTCTGACAATTTAGAACAACTTTGGCAAAGGGTGATTGATAACTTAGAATTGCAGGGCACTAAAGTTTTAATTTCCAATTACTGTGTTTTATTGAAATTACAAGACCATACGGCTCAGATTGGCATCAATAAAAAAGGAGCGCAAAATTTAGTTAAAGGCGTTCAACCTCAACTGCAAGAAGCCTTCAAAAAAAGCTTTAATCATCCCTTTAATTTAAAGTTTGAGTTACTCGATGGCACAGAAAAAAAAACGCCCCTGACTCAGCCGCCTCCAGTCCAAAACCCACCAGTTGAGCAAACACCAGTTACCCGGAGATCGCCAGCACCTCCACCTGCACCCAGTGTAGAACAAGAAAAACAGCGAGAACAGCAGAAAGTAAGACAAGCTGCCCAACAATTCGCCCACTTTTTTCGGGGAGAACTGATTGATATACCGGATAAAATATCCTTGCCTCAACCTGAAAATTTTGAGACTGATGCTTCCTATTTAGAATCAGCAGATGAGGATGACGAAATTGAATTTTAGTCAAATGTAGGGAGCAAGATGCTCCCACTCCAGTAATACAGCAGTTTTCGCTGTTATGTGGGACATCTTGATCCCCCTAAATCCCCCTTAAAAAGGGGGACTTTCCTATTCCCCCCTTTTTAAGGGGGGCAAGGGGGGATCTTTTCCTACTGTCCACCGATACAGCGCAAAGCGC